>CAYXIO010000001.1:0-195963 GCA_964465125.1 uncultured Planctomycetales bacterium
CGTCGGCACACGGCCGGGTGAGAACTCGCCTGACCCAGGCTCGGCCTACGTCTTCGCCGTCAGCGAAGACCGCGACCTCAACGGCGCGATGGACATCTGCGAGTGCCCGGCCGACCTCAGCGGCGACAAGCGCATCGACCTGACCGACCTGTCGCTGCTGCTCGTGAGCTTCGGCGTCACGGGCGACGTGGCCTGGCTCGACGGCGACCTCAACCTCGACGCGACCGTCGACCTGCTCGACCTGAGCGAGATGCTGATCGCGTTCGGCGGCGAATGTCCGTGATGGAGAGAAGAGCCGCAGAGACGAAGAGACGAAGAGACGAAGAGACGAAGTGCGCGGAGCGGCGTTCTTCGCGCCCGGCGCCCTCCGTCCAGCCAGACTGACGGGCCGAGCGCCGTGACGTGTCCTCACGGGCTGCTGCGCCGCAGCTCAAACGTGACGAACGTGGCTTCCTTCTCGAACCTGCCCGTCACCGTGACTTCCTTCAGGTCGCTCAGCAGACGGGAGAAGAGCGACTGCTCCGGCGTCGTGTCCTGGCTGGAGCGCTGCCGCGTGCCGTGAATGCTGCACACCACCGGCTCGGGTCCGGGATCCTCGCGATAGGTACCGCCGTCGGGGCAGAAATACGTGACGCCGTACTTCGCTTCCGCCAGCGCGTTGACTTTCTCGATCGGCACTCCGTAGAGGCCGCGCAGGCTCGAAATCGTCATCAGGTTGTTGTGGCAGGCGACGCGCGAGCGCTCGGCCCAGTACACCTCGAGATTCTGGCGAAATGCGTTCAGCGCTTCGAGACGGAGTTGCAGCCGGGCGTGCGCCGGCGCCTCATCCGGCCGATTCGCAGCGGCGGCGGCGTCGATCACGCGGTGCAGCACCGCCAGGCTCGTGGCTGCGACGAGCCGGTTGTCCACGCGGGCGGCGTAGAGCCGCACTTTCAGCGAGTACCAGCGGAACGAGAAGACGAACACCTCCTTGTCGGCGTGCGCGGGCAGCCGGTAGCCGTCGAATGCGGTCTCAAAGCCGAGATACGACTTCCCGCGGAGAAAGACATGCGAACTGAGCAATCGCAGGAAACGTTCGGCGCGATCGGAATCCTCGACGTCGATCGCCGCGTAGGCCGGCAGGCTTGCCATCAGCATGCCGGCTGCGGCCAGCGACTGCGCCCGCACCGAAATCTCGCCGAAGAGGTTGATCGGCCGCAACAGCAGCGGATCGACCTCGAAGAGGCTGTCGGCGTCGGCCAGGCAGATCGAAACGCGGTCGCCCAGCCAGTTCAGGTCCGTCAGGGTCGGGTCGGCGGCGAGCACCTCCGCGATCCCCGGGACCGCGCGGACGTACTCGCCGATCCGCGCGCGGCCCAGCGACGCTCCCAGCGTGGCGATTGTCGCGGGCTCGACCGGCCCGGTCCCCAGCACCAGCGCCGGCCCGGCAAACGTCTGCTCGCGCAGCTCGCGATCGAGCGTCGAATTGGCCAGCGGCAGCAGCATGCCTTCCAATCGCATCCGCTCGCCGGTGCGAATGCGGCAGGCGATCGGCGCGAACATCGGCGCCCAGGTTGTCCGAAAGCGCTCGCTGACCCTGCCGTATTCCGCGCGCTCGCGATCCGAGATCTTCAGCACCTCCAGCTCCGCGTTCGGCGTGAGGTACTTGAGGCGGTTGTGCAGCGAGCAGGTCGCCGCGTCGTCGTGCGGGTCGAACGCGTAGGCTCCGCCGTGCGGGCAGATCAGCCGGGACGCGTCCACGAAGCGGTTCTGGGCGAGCTCGCCCAGCGACTGGGGCGAGCGGCCGTTCTCCAGCCGGTAGAACAGCGACGCGTTGTTCAGCATGACGAGATTGTTGAAGCACTGCTTGCGGCGTTTTTCGGAGATGCGCGTCGCGGGCGCGGTCTGTCTTCGCAGAAAGGCGTCCGAAGCGAAGAAATAGCCCGAACCATCCTCGTCGGCCGGCGGCAGCAGGCACGTGGCGTAGCGGTAGTCGGGCGCGTCGCACAGGCGCCGGGCCGAGCCGACCAGCGCGTCGACCATGCGCCGCAGCGTGACGTGCGAATTGGAGATGATCGCCACGTCGTTGCTGCGAACGGCGAACGAGCTGATGGTGCGATCATCGCTGTATGCGACGGAGACCGTCTCGCCGCGGTAGTTGAAGTCGCGCTGGGTGACCGTGCCGGCCGCTGTCGCCGCCCCGCGCCAGCGCGCGAAGGCCGCATCGAAGCGGGCTGCGTCGCCGATCCGCAGCACGATCGACACGTCGGTGCCGGAAGCCAGCGCGAGATCGGAACCGGTCAGCGCCAGCTCGGACAACGCGCCGTCCTTGAACAGTTGCTTAAGCTCATCGCGATCGAGCGTGAGCTGCCGCTCGAACTTGCGCAGCAGGCTGTCGTCGCGGGCGTAGGCCGAAACGAGCGGCTGAACGTATCGCCCCCAGTCGCCCAGCGCGGCGAAGAGCTCGTCCGCTGCGGCGGCCGAGCGGAAGTGCAGAAAATACTGGTTCTCCGGGACGGCGACCGCCAGCGCGCTGGGCGCCGGCTCCGATCCGCCCGAGGCGCGCCGCTCGCGCAGCAGCGCCTCGTAGTCGAGCGACTTGAACGGCGGCGGATCGAGCAGGCTGATGTGCGTATCGAGATCGTCGCGGAGCGCTTCGTTCGTCAGCAGCTTGCGCTGAAGCGTCTGCTGAAGGTCGAGCGAGTTGTCCGTCAGGCCGTACATCTGGGCTTCCAGCCGTTCCTCGTCGATGCGTGTGCTCGGCAGCGAGGCGGGTCTGACTCCGTAGCGCTGTTGGGATTGCAGCAGGCAATACTCGAGCAACGTCTCGTGCGGGTAGTAGGTGAGCAGCTCGCTGAAATGCTGCGCCTGCTGGCGCGCCCAGTCGGCGAAGATCGCCTCGGGTCCGCCGCGCTCGCTCGGGATCGGAATGGACAATTCCCCTTGCCGTGCGTCGATGCGGCGCGAGCCGTCCGGGTTCTCGGAGACGATTTCATACTCCAGCCGCAGCCGCGCGACGCCCTCGCCGCGCAGCCGGCCGTAGAAGGCGGCGTGCTTCTGAACGAACCGCGTTTCGCGCGGGTAGATCAGGTGGGCGCGCTCGTCCTGCGTCTGAATCCGCAGGTAGTTGCTCTGCTCGAATTCCTCGGCGAGAAACGGCTGCTCCAGGCGCAGCGCGAAGACGATGACGTCGCCGTCCTTGTTGCGAAAGGTCTCAAGGGCGTGCTTGAACGGCAGGGTGTCCTGCGCAATCGCGGCCGCGGCGAACGCGTAGCAGGCGCTCGAGATCAGAACGACCCGGGCGAACTTGCGGAACGGCGCCTGCGGAGCGTCGACGGCCGATTCGAATGCGAGCATGGCTGGCCTCCATCTCAGAGCAGACGCCCCGCGCGGCAACGCCGAACCGGCGTTGGACGGGAATGGGCCCGATCGACGGCTGCCGCACGGAGCGCGTCGGTTCGGGCGAAGCGCGTCGCACGGAGACGCGCACCCCATGGCTTGAGATAGTCACGCCCGGTGGGCCGGATCGGAAGTGCAGATAGGTGAGTGAAAATTATTCAATCAGGGCGCAAGGGGTCGAGGGCGCGGAGGTGGCTGTCCGAACCGCCCGTGCCAAGCGGGCGGCGGCTTGTGGTGCTCAGCGGAAGGGACGAAGGTACGGAGGCACGAAGGGACCGAGAGACAAGGAGACGCAGAGACGAAGTGCCTGGAGCGGCGTTATGGGTGCTGTGCCCTGCGCGCTGCGGCATGGACCCCTCAGCTCCTCAGCCTTCGGCCTTCAGCCTTGCTTCACCTTCTTCGCCTCGATCAGCTTGAGCGCCTCGTCGACTTCCGGGAATCGGCCCGCCAGCTTCTTGCTGAAGACGATCTGACCGTCGACCGCCACGTCGAAGATGCCGCCGCTGCCGCGCACCAGCTCGGCGTCCACGCCAAACCTGTCCTGGATCGCGTCCGCCAGACCGGCGGCTCGGGGATAGTAGTTTCACTGCGTGCAGTAGGTGATGCTGATCTTCATGCCGCGTCTCCGTGCGTCGGGCTCGGGTGCTCAATCCGTCGGAGGGAACGACAGCGTTCGCCGGTGCCGACCGTCCTACCGATACTGTAGCGGCGGATTCGGCCGGTTCCAGCGGCGAGGATGCGGGTTGTCCGCCGGGAGCGTGCGGCGGGGGAATCATTTTGGCATCCACCGGCGGTCCGCATACAGTACACATGGGCGCCTGGCGCTGCGGATGTTGAGGCCGCCCGAATTGGCGAGGAGCATCGAGATGACCCGGATTCGCGTGCGGATCGCGGCCGTGCTGACCGGTCTGTCTGCGACCATCGTGTTTGCCCAAGGCAACGAGTTGGGAACGATCCGGCAGCGCGCTCCGGAGTTCATGTATCTCAAGGATGACGGCAAGGCGGTTGACAACGAGCGCGTGCCCTTCCCGACGGACCTGCGCGGGCGCCTGGTCGTGATGATGTTCTGGCGCAGCAGCAGCCAGGAAGCCATGCAGTGGCTCAAGGACGTCAACGGACTGGTGACGAAGCATAAGGACGAAGGCGCGCGGCTGGTCACGTTCGCATTGGAGAGCAAGGAGTCGGCCGAGAAGGCGCTTACGGAGGTTCAGCTTGACGTTTCTCGAACCTGGTACGGCACCGGGACGCGCGGCGCGAACATCGCGTATGCGGCGCTGTCGCAGCCGTACATCGTGCTGATCGATCCGCTGGGGCGCATCGCCTGGCGCGGTCACCCGGCGGACCGGCTCGAAGAGCGCATGCTCGACGTGCTGGCGCTCACGCCGGCGTACGGCGCGAATTCCGCCTGGGTCGGCATGATGCTCAAGAACGCCGAGCGCGCGATCGACGGCGGCGAGCTGGCGCGCGGCTTCACGCTGGCGCATCAGGTGGCGCTCTCGACGGATTGCTCCAGCGCTGATCGCGAGAAGGCCGTGCAGCTCATGCAGAAGGCCGGCGACGGCGCGAAGACCTGGCTCGAGCAGGCCGTCAAGATGGAGCGCGAGGGCAACCCCGACGAGGCCGCCCGCATCGTCGCCGAGATCAGCGTGCGCTTCGAGCGCGGCAAGCCGATGTGCGACGGCGACCCGCGCCCCTCCGAGCCGAGCAGCGGCAGCAACGAGAACTCCGGCGACCGCACGGCGCGGCAAGCCGCCGACAACGAGATCGGCCGCATGAACGCCAGCCGCGAGATGAAGGAAAAGATCCGCGACGCGCTGAAAAACGTGCGCGGGCAGGTCGATCTCGAACAGGCTGAGTTGCTCGAAGAGCTCAACCAGTTCGACGAGGCAATCGACGCGTATCGTCAGATCGTAGAGAAGTACGAAGACTCGAAGCCCGCCGAGGATGCTCAGAAGTCGCTCGACCGCCTGCTGAAAGACCCCGCGGCGCGCGAGAAGGTGGCCCAGGCGCGCACCGAAGAGCTGGCGGCGGTGTGGCTCGACATCGGCGACCGCTTCCTCAGCATCAAGCAGCCGGAGCAGGCCAAGGAGCAGTTCAGCAGGATTCTGGAACAGGCTCCCAAGACGATCGCGGCCAAGCGCGCCAAGGAGCGGCTCGAAGAGCTGGCCAAGTCGGTCGACGCCGCCAAACCCTAGCCCTTGGCGCGCGAATCGGCCCGGCGGGCGAGTCGCCCGCGCTGCCCGATGCCTCCGCCGCCGCACTCCGCGGCACTCCCCGCGCTAAACTCATTACAGCAGCCCGGATTGCGCGCCCTCCCGCCGCGGTCCGTCACCATTCGCGGCGAGCACAGATGCGATCCCATTCCTCCCCGTTACCCCCGGGCGGAAAGCGGGTATAAATGAGGTGCACTCGGCGACCGGAGCGGGTGAAGCAGGGGTTTTCTGGCCGCGGCGGCCCGCGAGGGCGGCTCGGTCCGGGGCCGTATCCCGACCGGTCGCGGCTGCTTGCGACGCTCGGCGCTCGACTGCCGGGCGTGCCGTTTGGCGCGTTCCAGGTGCGCTCGTATCACGCCGTAGAGGATGTGTTATGTCGCCGCTGATTCCGCTCCGCGGACCGTGGAGCCCGATCCTGGTCATCGCCACCACGTGGCTGCTGTGTGGCTTCGTGCTGCTCCAGGATCAGGGCGCTGACGCTCCCCATGCTGGCGCTGCGAATCTGAGCACGACCGCTCAGCCGGTCCGCTTTGACTCGGACTCTGGCCCGGACACTGCGCTGGCCGACTGGCAGCGCGCCCAGGCGCTGGCGCGCGCGATCGAGGCGGACACGCGCCAGGATCCGCCGTCGCCTGGTGCGCAGCCGACGGAGCCGCCCGCATCGAATCCGGCGCCGACTCCGCCTTCACCCGGCGTGCCGACTCCACCTTCACCCGGCGCGCAGACCCCGCCGTCGCCCGGCGCGGAGACGCCTCCGTCGCCCGGCGCGGAGACGCCTCCGTCGCCTGGCGCGGAGACGAGCCCCGCGACAAAAACCGCATCGGCCGAATCGCCCATGCCGTCGCCCGACGGCGCTCAGTCGCAGCCCGCGACCAGCCAGGCGTCGCAGCCGTCCGATGCGGCCGAAGTCCGCCGCATCGCGCGCGAAAACGCCCGGCGTCGCGCCGCGGAGCTGCGCGAGCAGCGGCTGCGCGAGATGGAAGAGCGGCGTCGCGCGGCAAGCCAGGCCGCGTCGCGTCCGGACGGCGCAGAAGACGGCGCGGAGACGGGCGAAGAACCGCGCACCACGCCCCCCCGCACGGCGCGCCGTCTTGGCGGCGGTGAGAACCGGCGCGAGAGCGGGCCGCCTTCGGAAGAGGCGGGCGCCGCGGGCGAAGGCGATCTGACCGTCTCGGCGCCTCCGGCTCCGGCGGACGGACGCACCGAGTGGTTCGCGTTCAAAGACACGCAGTGGGAGGACGTGATCCAGCACTTCATCGAGCGCATCGGCAAGCCGCTGATGTCCGGTGAGGATTCGCTCACGCTGGTGTCCGGCACGCTTACGTACGAGAGCAGCCGCCGCTACACCAAGGAAGAGGCGATCGACGAGTTGAACCACCTGCTGGTCGAGCAGGGCGCGTTCTTCGCCGAGGATGAGAACTACGTCTACGTCGTTCCGCTCAGCGAGTTGACGAAGGTGCTCGAGCTGGGCTTCATCTTCGACACGCTGGAGGCGTTTGAGACCGCCAAGCTGCGCGACTACCAGCTTTGCTCGGTTCAGATTCAGATCAAGGGCCGCAACGCCGAGGAAGTCCGCGACCTGCTCAGCCCGAGCATGCCGGACTACGCCTTGCCGATCGTGGTGGGCGAAACCAACAAGATTCGCATCAGCGGGCTGGCCAAGGACGTCCGCCGCTTCGTCGGCCTGATGGAGATCACCTCCACGCGGCGGTTCGATCCGCGCGAGACGCGCTTCATCGAGATCAAGACGAACGTGCGGCAGATCGAGCAGATGGTGCGCGAGTATTTCTCGCTCGACCAGCCGCAGCGCGTGTTCAATCCGCAGACGCGCCGCTTCGAGCAGCCGGCCTCGACGGAGCCGGCGGTGCAGTTCGTCGCCGACGAGCGGACCAAGACGCTGATCGTGAAGGCGCCGGTGGACAAGCTCGACGAGATCGCGGAGTTCATCCAGAAGGTCGACGCCAAGCCGGACATCGGCGAGTTCAAGACGACGGTGCTGCCGGTTCAGCACGGCAACGCCGGCGAAATCGCCGACCTGCTCAACAAGATTTTCGAGCAGGAGCAAGGCAGCGCCTCGCGCAGCCTGACGCGGACCGTAGCGCCGCAGGTGCGTCCAGGGACGCGCCGCACGCCGACGCAGCAGAACCAGCCCAACCCCGAGGAGATCGTGGTTGAGGATCTGTACGAGCGCGCCCGCAAGACCATCCGCCTGTTCGCGCACGAGCCGACCAACTCGCTGATCGTGTACGCCAACGACGACGGCGTGAAGCGCGTGCAGGAGATGCTCGAAGGCATCGATCAGCCCACGCCTTCCAACTACCGCGCGTTCAAGCTCGAGCATGCCTCCGCGACCGAGATTCAGCCGCTGGTGGAGCAGATTGCCCGCGGCGGAACCTCCTCAGGGACTCCCGGCCGCAACACCGGCGGATCGCGCTCGATCACCATTCTGCCCGATCCCTCCACCGACACGCTCTACGTGCTCGCCGACCGCAGCGAGATGGAGCGCATCGCGGGCATCATCGCCCAGTTCGACGTGCCGGCCGAGGACGACGCCCGGCACGTGATCGAGCTGGTCACGATCACCGCCGACCGCGCCGCGGAACTCGCCAATGCCGTCCTGTCGGGCGAGGCCAGCCGGCCGCGCGCCGGCGGGCGCGGCCGCGGCGGGGCCGCCGTCGTGCCGGCCACCGCGCGCGTCATTCCGCTGCGCGAAGCGAACATGCTGATCGTGGTTTGCGGCGAGGAGGAGTGGGCCAAGGTCGAGGAGACCATTCGCCAGGCCGACCAGAACGCGCTGTCGTCCAAGCCCGAGCTGGAGTTCATTCCGGTCACCAAGGGCAGCGTGGACGCGATCGTCGCGACGCTGCGGCAGATGTACCCGACCTATCGGCATCCCGTGCTGGGCCAGGTGCCGGTGTTCATCGACACGCTCGGCGACCAGATCGTCGTGCAATCGGTCAAGCCAGCGATCGAAGAGATCACCGCGCTGGTGTCCACGCTCGACCGCGAGGTCGCTGACGTTCCGTTCACGATCCTGCCGCTGGAGCAGGCCGACGCGACCACGGTCGCGGACTATGCCCAGGGGTTGCTGCCGGCCGCGCAGCGCGGGCCGCGCGGCGGCGGGGCGGCGCCGACCAGCGTGCGGGCCGAGCCGGTCACCAATTCGCTGATCATCCAGGCCGACAAGCTGACCGTGAAGAAGATCACCGATTTTGCCCGCGAGATGGACTCGAAGGTCGCAGGCCAGCAGCCCGAGCGCAAGTTCTACACCCTCAAGAACGCGACGCCGCAGGAGGTCGTCACGGCGATCAGCTCGCTGTTTGACGCAGCGGCGCTGTCGCGGCGCGGCGGGCGCGGGCCGGTGGGCGCGCAGGTGCGCACGGTGATCGTCGGCAACCAGGTGGTGGTCGACGCGCCGGCGGGCAAGCAGGCCGAGATCGAGTCCCTGATCGATCAGCTCGATTCGCTGAACGACCGCGGCATCACCACGCTGCTGGTCAAGCTGCCGGGCGCGGACACGAACGCGATCGCGGCCCGGCTGGCCAGCGCGTTTCAGGATCGCATGCGGACGCAGGCTGTGGTGGCGCGCTTCCAGCCCGACGCGTCCACCGAGACGATCCTGATGACCGTCTCGAAGGACGTGGCTGACGAAGCCAGCCGCCTGCTGGAGGAATACCGAGCCGCCAGCGAGCCGATCGTGCAGCAGACCGAGTTTCTCGCGCTGCAACACGCGGCCGCGCCCGAGGCCGCGGCCTGGCTCCAGGAGCAGTTGGTCAACCGCATGATCGCGCAATTCGGGCGAACGACCGCCGAGCGCGTCCGCGTCACGCCCGAAACGCGCACCAACCGCATCATCGTGTCCGCACCCCAGGTGGCGGTGACGGCGGCAAAGCAGTTGCTCGAGCAATACGACGTGCCGATCACGGTGGCGACGGAGGCGTCCGCCCCGCCGGTCGAGACGATCGTGCGCAAGCTTCCGGGCCTCGATGTGGCGAACCTCGCGCAGCAGTTGACGCAGGCCGCCGCCGCGCTGCCGCCGCGGCCGGACAAGCTGCGCTTTGTGTTCGGCGCGGATCGCATGACCGAGACGCTGATCTACACGATCCCGAAGGACTCGATTACGTGGGTGGACGAGAATGTTGGGAAGTTCACGGCCGAGTCCGCCGAGCTGATGCCCGAGCAGCGCAACTACCCGATCCGCAATACCGACGCGACCTACCTGACCAACCAGCTCAACTCGGTGCTGGGGACGCAGGTGCGCAACAAGCGCGGCCAGGACGTCTGGGCCAAGGTCAGCATCACGCCCGAGACGCGGCTGAACGAGGTGATCGTCAACGCGCCGAAGTTCGTGCACGAGATGGTCGCCAGGCTGCTGGAGCAGCTCGACAAGCCGTCGACCGCCGATTCGCTGAAGACCGTGACGCTGCTGAACGCCGACGCGAACACCGTGCTGAACACGCTGCGCTCGCTCTACGACGAGAAAATTCGCGCCCGCACGCTGCGCATCAGCGCCGAGCCGTTGAGCAACTCGCTGATCGTCGGCGGCCGCGAGGACGACTTCAACGAGATCAAGCGCTGGGCGGTCGAGTTCGACCAGTCCGCCACCGCCCGCAGCAAGATCGAGTTCTTCCAGCTCGACTACGTCGACGCATCCCAGGTCGTGCAGCTTGTCCGCGACATGGTCGCGGCGCTGCGCGGCGTTCCGCCGGGATCGAAGAGCCAGACGCTGCGCGACTTCACCGTACAGCCCGACCTGCGCACCAACCGGCTGGTCGTTTCCGCGCCCGAGCAGGTGCTGGCCGACGTGCGTACGGTGGTCAAGCAGGTCGACGTGCCCGGTCCGGACGACAACGTCGTCACGATCGACCTGAAGTACGCCGACCCCGGCGACGTGCAGCGCATGCTCAACGAAGTCTTCGGCGTGAAGGGCAGCAAGCGCAACCAGAACCCGGCCGAAGAGGTCTACGTCACCACCAGCAACATGACGCTGATCATCAAGGCGCCGAAGCGCAAGCTGGAGCAGATCACCGCGCTGGTGGCCAAGCTCGACGCGCAGAACACCAACCAGCTTCAGACCAAGCTCTATACGCTGCGCGTGCTGAACGCGCAGACCGTCGCCGGCCAGGTCAACCTCTTCCTGGCGGGCATCAAGAAGAACACCAAGCGCGGCGAGCTTCAGCCGGCGGCCTTCGCCGAGCCGAACACCAACACGCTCGTGGTCATCGCGCCGGGCGACCAGATTCCGTTCATCGACGGTTTGGTCGAGAAGATCGAGGCCACGCCGCTTCCGACCAGCGAGCCGAAGGCCTTTGCGCTCAAGAACGTCCGCGCCGACCAGGTCGCGCAGAGCATTCAGCAGATGTTGCGCTCCAAGGTGATCGAGCGCGAAGGCGCGCGGCAGAACGCCGTGCAGGTCTCGGTCATCCCCGAGGCGTACTCGAACCGCGTGTTCGTCTATGCGCCCAGCGAGTATCAGGACCTCGCGGCCGAAATCGTGCGGATGATCGACCAGTCGGTCGAGACCGGCGACGTGCTGCACATCATCCGCCTCGACAACGCCGACGCCGCCCAGTTGCAGCAGACTCTGATGACGTATTTGCAGCAGCGTCAGCAGCGTGGTGCGGCTCAGAGCGTGCAGATCAGCGTCGATGCGTCCAGCAACTCGCTGCTGATCAGCGGCCGGATCGAGGACGTCGCGAACGTCGAGAAGACCATCGCCCAGCTCGATACCGACGCGGCCTCGGTCCCCGAGCTGCAAATTTTCCAGCTTGACTACGCCAACGCCGACGACCTGGCCGAGACGCTGCCGGCCATGTTCCCGCCCCGCGGCCCCGGCGACACGGTGACGGTCAACGCCGACTCGTATTACAGCCGGCTGTACGTGACCGCCAACAAGCGCCGCATGCGGCAGGTCGAGGCGGTGATCAAGCAGTACGACGCGGCGCCGCCCAGCAGCGAGACCGGTCTGCCCGGCGGCAAGGACATTTACTTCATCGAGATCACGCGCGGCGACCCGCTCGACATCGAGATGGACGTTGAGGATTTCTTCCCGCCCGAGTCCGAGGGCGGCCCGAGGATCGATGCCGATTTCTTCGGCAACTGGATCACGGTGGTCTGCCGCAAGGATGAATATCCGAAGATCGAGGAGCTGATCCGCAAGTTCGAGGCCCGCGCCAAGCCCGAATTCAAGATCACGCGCTACAAGCCCAAGGGTGACGTTTCGCGTTACATCGAATTCCTCAAGGCGCGCGAGCTCGATGCTGACATCGTGCTGCCGGCCGAGGGCGCCAAGCCCGAGTCCATGATCGAAGAGCTATGGCCAGAGGGCAGCGAGCACCCGGCCGTCGGGCCGAAGCCTGCGGGGCCGCAGCCGACCAGTGCCGCGACCACGGGAGCGCTGGCGCCGCGCGTCGTGCCGCGCCCGCAGTTCCAGTTGGCCAGTTACCAGCCGGCATCGGGCGGCGCCGCCAGGGCGGACACACAGAATCGGGTGGACGAAGCCGCAGCGGCGGCGCTGGGTCAGGAGCCGCCGGCCGGCAGCTCGAAGCGCGAGCGGCCGCAGGTTCGCGTGCACCCGGACGGCAGCGTGATCATCACCGGTCTGAAGGATGACGTGGAGGACATCGAGGACGCCTTCGAGCTGTTCGAAGAGGATATGGGCGAAGGCGAAGTCATCCGCATCTTCAAGTTCAAGTACGGCGACGTGAACGCCGCCGCCCGCGTCATCGACCTGATGTTCAATGAGCAGCAGCGCGGCATCGCCCAGATTCCCGGCGTGCAGCAGGCCGGCCAGCAGGCGGGGCAGCGTGGCGGCCGCGGGCAGATCCCCGGGCTGCCCGGGGCGTTCGGGGCCGCTTTCGGCGCCGATGCCGGCCGGCGCGGGCAGCGCGGCGAAGGCGGCGAGGAAGACGAGATGATGAATCTCGCCCGCCAGCTCATGGGCCAAGGCGCGGATGCTACGGGCGGCAGGGGCGGCATGACGGGCGGCAGCGGGCGGGTGCGCTACGCCACCGACGCCAGCCACAACTACCTGATTATCAAGTGCGACGAGTCGAAGTTGCCGGAGATTCGCCAACTGCTGCGCGAGCTGGACATCCCCGGCGCGAAGGTCGACGTCAAGGTGTTCCAGCTCAAGAACGTCGCCGCTAAGGAAGCCGCCGAGAACATCAAGGCGCTGCTGGGCGTGGATCGCAGCCAGCAGAGCCGCCAGCAGCAGCAGTCGCCGTTCGGCGCGATGATGCGCAACCCGTTGAACCCGCTCGGGTCGCAGTTCCTCGAACTGTTTCAGCAGCAGCAGGTTTCGATCGCCGGCGGCGAGGGCACCTCAGCCAAGATCGAGCTGGTCGAGATCGTGCCCAACGAAATCACCAACTCGATCCTCGTTTCCGCGCCGGCGGAAGTGATGAGGATCATCGAGGACCTGATCGGCCGGCTCGAACGGCTCGAAGGCCACGACATCACCGTCATCCGTCACGTCGCGCTCGAAAAGGCCAAGGTGGACGAGGTCGTCCCGCTGCTGCGCGAGATTTTCACGAGCGACGGGCGGGGCGGCGGCGGCGGTCGCGGTGCGGCCGCCAGGCCCGGCGACATGGGCCCCGTCACCGTCTCCGCCGACCCGCGCAACAACAGCATCATCTACTCGGCCCAAGCCAAGGACGTCACCGCCGTCGAAGCCCAGATTCGCATGCTCGACATCGAGGACAAGGACGGCGCCCTCGCGAACGCCGAGATGATCATCTGCGATTACGGCGACGCCGTGTCCATCGCCGACACCGTGACGGCCATCTACGGCGCGTCCGGCGGCGGCGCGGGTCCGCGCGGCGGCCGCGGCGGCTCGGCGGCCTCTTCCCAGACCGACGTGCGCATCACCGCCGAGCCCGTCACTAACTCGATCCTCGTCTTCGCCCCCAAGGCGACGCGCGAGCTGATCATCGACGACATTCTCAAGCTCGATCAGCAGAGCAAGCGCGGCGTGCGCGAGATCGACGTCAAGCACGCCGACGCGCAGAAGCTCGCCGATCGCGTGGCGCAGATGTTCGGCGGAACGTCGGTGATGGCGCAGGCCGGCGGGGGCGGCGGACTGGGCGGGCGGCGCGGCGCCGGGTCGGCGATGGCCGCGACGGCCGGCCGACTCGTCATCGTCGGCGACAAGAACGCCGGCAAGCTGCTCGTCCGCGCGCCCGACGCGCTCTTCGAGCAGATCAAGGAAGTCGTCGCCACGCTCGATACGCCCGACGAGACGCTCCAGGTGCGGCGCTTCGCGCTGACCTACGTCGATTCGCAGACCGTGGTCGATTCAGTGAAGGGCGCCTTGTCCGAATTCGTCCAGATGCGCGCCATGACCGGCGACAGCGGCGACATGGGCCTAGACGCCTTCACCGCCGTCGCCGATCCGCGCACCAACAGCATCCTGGTGGTCGGCTCCGAGCAGACCTTCGGCTTTGTCGAGCTGCTGATTTCGCAGGTCGACCGCGAAACGCCGCCGGACCTTCGCAAGACCTTCCAGATCTTCGTGCTCGACCGGGCGGACGCGCAGACGGTCGCCGACGCGATCAACAGCTTCGCATCAGGCGGGGCGGCGCAGGTGACGTCGACCAGCGGCGGTTCGACGCGCAGCGGCGCGGGTCGCCGCGGAGGTTTCAGCGGCTTCGGCGGCGCCGGCGGGGCCAGCCTGCAAGCTTCCGACAAGCTCGAGGTCAGCGCGGTGGCCGAGCCGCTGACCAACTCCGTGATGGTCTTCGGACGGCCCGCCGACATCGAACGCGTCGATCAGGAGATCATTCAGCAACTCGACCGCTCTCAGCGCAGCATCGTCGAGCTGCCCGTCAACAACGCCACCGCCTCGCAGGTCGCGGCCTCCGTCATGCAGTTCATGGACCAGCCGACCGGAACGGGCGGCGGCGGGCGCGGCGGACAAGCGCGCGGCGGCCAGCCGCCCACCATCATTCCCAACGACCTGGGCAAGAAGATCGTCGTACGCGGCACGCGCACGCAGATTGCCGAGATCAAGGAGCTCGTGGAGCGCTTTGACAACGCCGACGCCGGGTCGCCGGTGCGCGTCGTGCGCGTTCCGTACGGCCAGGACGTGGTCGCGCTGGCGCAGACGCTCGAGCGCGTCATCAATGAGGGCGAGAACCAGATTGCTCGCGCCAACGGGCGCCAGCCGCGTCTGATTACCGTCGCCGCCGACGAGCGCACGCAGTCGCTGCTGGTCTACGGCGATTCGTCGCAGTACGCGGTGGTCGAGTCGGTTGTGCAGGAGCTGACCGAGGGCCGGCTGTTCAAGCCGGTCACGCAGGTCATCACGCTGGAGAACCTCTCCGCGACCGAAGCGCAGCAGATCATCGACAGCATGCAGCAGCGCGGCGGCGGCGTCAGCGGCAGCGGAACACGCCCGCGTCAGCCCAGCTTCCGCGGCACGTCGGGAACCTCCACCGGCGGCACGCGCATTCAGCCGCAGAATCCGCAGCAGCCGTCCCAGCCGCGCAACCGGCCGAGCGGCGGCGGGTCCGGAAACCGTCCCAGCGGCGGCGGCGCGCGTCCGTCGGGCGGCGGGCAACAGCGCCCCAGCGGCACGCCCGGCGCCCTGTGGATGGCGCCGATGTGGGAGCGGCTGCTTTCCGACGATTCGGCCGAGCAGACGTCGGTCGGCGGCCGGCCGTTCATCGGCACGTTCGTGACACATTCGCTGATCAACGCGATCTGGATGGCGCGCGCCGCCCAGGATGCGTTGGACGCTGGACAGGACGAGCCCGCGGCGGAAGCGCCCGGGCAGGAACCGCCGGCGTCGCAGCCTCCCGATACCGAGCCCGAGCAGCGCGTGCCGGAGCCTGCGCAGCCGCCGGTGGCGGTCGAGCGCCGCGGGGAGCCGCCGGCGACCGAGATTCGCCGGCCGGCTGAACCGGCGGCGACCGCCAGCGCGCCCGTCGGCTCGGTGCTGGGCGAGCTGCGCGGCAGCGTCGTCGCTCAGCCGCTGAACAGCCGGCAGCTCATGATCGTTGGCGACGCGAGCGACGTGGACTTCATTCAGCAACTGCTGATGCAGATGGACGGCGCGACGCCTCAGGCGGCGATCGAAGTCTACAACCTGAAGTTCGCCAAGGCGGCCGTGATCGCCCCGGTGATCGACAACGCGGTGCGCGCGTTCGTCGAGGCCAACGTGGGCACGCTCGAGCGGCTGGACCGCTTCAGCATCGTGGCCGAAGCCCGCAGCAACTCGCTGATCGTCGCGGCGTCCGATTCGAACCTTCAGCTCATCTCGCAGATGATCGCGCAGCTTGACGTCGAGGCGGCCGCGCTCGGCGCTTCGATGAAGCTCGTGCCGCTCGTGCATGTGCAGGCCGCCGAGGCCGTCAGTCTGCTGCGCCCGATGCTCGAAGCCCTGGCCAAGTTCCGCAACGAGGAAGGCGGCACGATTCCGTCGATTCAGGCCGAGCCGCGCAGCAACAGCCTGACCATCATCGGCACGGCCGCCGACATCGCCGAGATCGAGCAGCAGATCGAGGCCATCGACGTGGAGCTGACGGTCGACAGCCCGTTCACGACCGCGCGGCTGGTCGTCGTCGACCTGGTCAACGCCAACGCCGAGAAGCTGGCCGAGACGCTCAATAGTCTGATCGAGGTGGAGCGCGCGACGAGCGCGGGCGGCGGCGGGGGCGGCCCGGGCGGCGCGCGGGCCACGCAAGCGCTGATCCGCCGGCTGCTCATCACGACCGCCGACGGCCAGGAAATGCCGCCGCTCGACCTGGACAAGCCGATTCAGATTCAGCCCGAGCCGGGCAAGAACTCGCTCTTGATCCGCTCGAACCCGACGAACAACGAGGCCCTGACCGCGATCGTGAAGCTGTTCGACGCGCTGCCGGCGGCGGCGGAGTACGAGATCAAGTCCTTCCGGCTGCAATACGCCAGCGCCGCCAAGCTGACCGAGATGCTCCAGAAGACGTTTGACGACGCCCGCAAGAACGTGCTCAAGCGTCCTTCGGACGGCGACAGCGGCATCAAGCAGGGGGTTCTGCCGCCGCAGCCGGCCGGCGCCGCGGCCCGCGGCCTGCCTTATCAGATCAGCATCACCAACGACCCGCGCAGCAACGTGATCGTCGCGGTCGGGCACAAGGACGCCGTCATGCTGGCCGCCGGGCTGGTCGCCGAGATGGACAAGCCCGCCGGCGAGCTGGACGTCAAGCCGTACGTCGTGAATCTGAAGAACACGCAGGCCACACGCCTCAAGGAGCAGCTCGACGAGATGCTCCAGGCACGGCTCGAAGCGCTCGGCGACGCCGACAACAAGGCCCGCGACAGCGCCGTCATCACCGCCGACGACCGCACCAACTCGCTGCTGGTCGTCGCCACCGCGGACATGTACGAGATGGTCTGGGGGCTGGTCGGCAAGCTCGACACGGCGGACAGCTACCGCGTGGTGGACACGCTCTATCGCCGGTTGAAGTTCGCCGACTCGGGCAAGCTGTCCGGCATGATGCAGGAGCTGTTCGACCGCAAGAAGGAAGCCGCTGGCGAGACCGAGACGCAGACCAAGGACGTGCTCTTCGTGCTGTCCGACACGCGCAGCAACTCGCTGATGCTGACCGGCACGCGCGACTATCTGCGCGAGGCCGAGGCGCTGATCGACCGGCTCGACCAGCAGTTCGACCCGACCGTCGTCTTCAAGGTGCGGCCGATCCTGCTCAACAGCGCCACCACCATCGCGGCGCTGCTGACCGACATGGTCGAGAAGAGCCGCAGCAACCAGGAAGAGGCGACCCAGGGCACGCCGATCCACATCGCCGCCGACGCGCGCTCGAACAGCCTGCTGATCGCGTGCTCGAATGAGGATCTACTGATGGTGGAGCGCTGGGTGGAGCTGCTCGACCGTCCGACCGATCCGGGCCGCGTGCAGAAGATCATCCCGCTGAAGCGCGGCAAGGCCGAGGAGATCGCGCAGAGCGCCTCGGAGCTGTTCAAGTCCAGCGGCGACGGCGCCGGGCAGGATGTCACGGTCTTCGCCGACCCGGCCACCAACTCGCTGATCGCGGTCGGCCCGCCGGCCGTGGTCAAGGAAATCGAAGACCTCGTCGACAAGCTGAACGCCTACGAGGCGGGCGCCGGCGCGATGGTCCGGATTTTCAAGCTCAAGCAGGCCGACGCCGAGGACGCCGGCGAGTTGCTGCGGCGGATTCTCTCCGGCGAGGGCGGCAGCGTCGGCGGTACGGGCGCGGGCGGCGGCGGCGCGACCAACCAGGACCTCGCCGCCGAGCAGGTCGTGCTCGTCTACCAGGCGCAGCATCCCGAGCTCGGCGCGCAGACGTTCAAGGCCCTGCGCAACGAGATCACCGTCATCGACGACCTGCGCACCAATTCGCTCATCTGCACCGCGCCGCCTGAGGGTATGCCGCTGGTCGAGCAGCTTGTCGCCGCGATCGACCTGCCGCCCGACGCGCTGCAGATGCGCGTCTTCCCGCTCCGCAACTCCGACGCGGAAGAAATGGTCACAATGCTCGAGAAGCTTTTCGAGACGCAGGGCACCACGGGCGGAACCAGCACCACCGAGGGCGGCGAGCGCGAACTCGTGCTGACCGACGGCCCCGGCGGCCGGCAGGTCCTGCGCTTCACCACCGAGCGGCGGACCAACTCGGTCATCGCCGCCGGCACCGAAAGCTACCTCAACATCGTCGATCAGCTCGTCCTCCAACTCGACAGCCAGCCGATCCAGGAGCGCCGCACGATCGTCTATCACCCGCGGAACAACCCCGCGCTTGCGATTCAGGACGCCATGTCGAGCTTCAACGACGAGAACAAGCGCGTCCTCGACGAAGTCGGCCAGGAGCTTTCCGCCACCGCGCGGCAGCAGGAGGAAATCCTGACCGTCGCCAACGAGGACACCAACCGCGTCATCATCAACTATGACCCGCGCAAGGAGGACCAGGTGCTCAACCTGGTCAAGGAGCTCGACCAGCCCCCGCCGCAGGTGCTCATCCAGGTGCTGATCCTCGAGCTGCGCATGGACAACTCGCTTGAGCTGGGCGTCGAGTTCGCCTTCCAGGACCTCCAGTTCACCGCCGCCGGACCGTCGGATACGACGACCTTCGATTATGTCGGCGGAACCGACATCGGGGCCGCCGGCGCCGACCTGGGCGGTTTCACGTTCACCATCACGGGGGCGGATTTCAACTTCCTGTTCCGCACGCTCCAGGAGGAGAACCGCCTGAGCGTGCTCAGCCGCCCGCAGATCACGGCGATGGACAACCAGGAGGCGAGCTTCGAGGTGACCGACAGCGTGCCTTTCGTCGGCCAGAGCACCATCACCAACACCGGCCAGGTGACGACTTCGGTCGATCGCCGCGACGTCGGCATCCGCTTGACGGTCACGCCGCACATCAACCCCGACGGCCTGGTGCGGATGGAGATTCGCCAGGAAGTCTCGGACTTCTCGGGCAGCACCGTATCGGTCGGCCCCGGCGTCACATCGCCGGTCTTCTTCCAGCGCATCGCGGAGACCGTGGTCACGGTGAAGGACGCGGAGACCGTGGTGCTCGGCGGCCTGATCACGACACGCGACGAGGATCGCGAAACCAAGGTTCCGCTGCTGGGAGACGTTCCCGGTCTCGGCCTGCTCTTCCGCAACGACGTCAAGACGCAGACCCGCAGCGAGCTGCTGCTCGTGCTTACCCCGCATGTGATCCGCACGGTCGACGATTTCAACGAGCGGTCGATCACGGAGCGCGACCGGCTGGAGGTCATTCCGCCGGAGATTCTCTCGCATCCGCTGATGCAGGGTCTGCGCGTGGCTCCGGAAGACTTGAAGGTCACCGCCAGCGAGGAGCTGCTCGGGCCGTTCCCGCTGGAGAACGGCAGCGTCGAGAACGGGGCGGCGCCGGGCGCCAGGCCCGAGGACACGCGCGCGGCTCCGCCGGCCTCGCAGCAGTACGGCCCGCCGCCGCGCCAGCCCGAGGCGACTCCCGCCGGCAACAGCTACGATGTTCCGATTCCGGCGCGCAGCGGCGGTCGGACGAAGGCGCAAACATGATCGAGGGTTCTCGCGGTCCGCGTGGACGATCGTGGGCCGGCGGCGTGCGGTGCGCCGGGCTGGCGGCGCTCGTGCTGGTGCTTGGCCTGTGCGGTTGTCAGAGCCAGCAGCCGAACTCTGCGATTCCGACCCGGTCGAGCGGCCCGACGGAGCGGCCGCCGTCCAAGAACGTCATCGAGCCGACCGAAGTCGAGGCGCGCGACGACATCACCAGCATCGTGACCTTCTGGTCGCAGACGCCTTGGATTCTTCGCGACGGCCGCATCGCCGGCGTGCGCGTGGCGACCTATTTCGTCTCGGCTCAGACGCAGCGCGGGGTGTTCGTGCCCGGCGACATTCGCGTCGAGTTGCGCGTCATTGAGCGCCTGCGCGACGGGCGGCGCGTTCGGCGGCCGGTGCACGAGTGGGTGCTCGACCGCGGTCAGGCCATGGACTACCGCGTTCGCAAACGGGCCATCGGGGGCTACTACTACGGGCTGCTGCTGATCTGGCCGACAGACCTGCGGCTCGAAGGACAAACGATCGAGCTCGAGTTCAGCTACCATCGGCTCGACGGCCGCGAGATTCAGGCGCCGCCCAAGCAGTTCGAGGTTCCGCAGCGCGAGGCGCCGATCGAGACCGTGCCCGTGGAGCCGGAATGACCTGGACGCGTTTCGGTCTTGCGCTGCTGGCCGTGTACGTCGTGCAGACGGTGATCGTGCCGCTGCTGCCGCTCGGGCCGCTCGATCTGTTTACCGTGCTGGTGCTGCTGGTCGGGATGCTGGCGCCGACTCCCGAGGCGCGCCTGGCCGCATGGATCACCGGCCTGGCTCAGGACATCGGCAGCGTCGATCCGCTGGGGCTGCACGCCTTCTGCCAGGGCCTGACCGGCTGGGTGCTTTCGCGTCTGCGCGAGCGGTTCAACGTCGAAGTCTGGTGGCCGCGCGGCGTGGGCGGATTCCTGGCGGCTTTGGTGGGGCACTTCGCCTATCATCTCTTTGGCGCGGTCTGGATGAACGACGCAAGCCTCGGCTGGCTGGCGATGACCGCACAAGCCGGGTTCGCGGCCCTGTTCGCCAGCGCCCTGATGGTGGCGCTGACGAGTACGCCGCGCCTGAGCGTACGGCGGTTTCGGCGGCACCGCGCTCGACCGCTGACCCATTGACTGAGAGACAATGATCCAACCCTCCAACGTCGCCACGCTGGTGAACCGGCCGGCGCGACTTGCGCTGCGTCCGCCCGTTCGTAGCCTGCTCCTGGCGGCGGCGCTGTTCGCCGTGTGCGGCTGCGCGACGCCCGGCCGGCTGCATACCGCGGCGCGGTATGCTCGCGGCGTGGTCTTCGTGCTGCCCGGCATCGAAGGGCCGAGCCCGCTGAATCGCGATGTCGCGCTCGGGCTCGACGACGGCGGCGTTTCCTCGGCGATCGAGATCTACGATTGGACCGTCGGCGTGCCCGGCTCCATGATCGTCAATCTCGCCTACCTGGAGCGCAACCGAGCCCAGGCGCAGCGGCTCGCCGACCGAATCGTCGAATACCGCGCCCTGCGACCCGGACGGCCGGTCCACCTGGTGGGACATTCCGGCGGGGCGGCCATCGCGATCATGGCGCTGGAGGCGCTTCCTCCCGGCCGGCAGATCGACATGGCTATCCTGCTGGCGCCGGCCATTTCGCCCGGCTACGACCTGACGACCGCGCTTCGCCGCACCCGTCGCGGCATCGTCAACTTTTACTCCGAGCGTGACGTCGGCTTGCTCAGGGTCGGCACCACGATCTTTGGCTCGGTCGACCGCGAGCACGGCGCGTCGGCCGGGGCGACCGGATTCAGCGTGCCGGCGGGGCTCGGGGAAGCGTCACGCGGACTGTACGCAAGCAAGCTGCACCAGGTCGCGTGGGACCCGCGCCTGCGGCGGGCCGGCGCGAGCGGAACGCACATCGGCTGGGCGTCGCGCGAGTTCGCCGCCGGGTTCCTCGCGTCGTTGATCGTCGAGAGCGAGGCCGCCGCCGCCGCGCGCCGACCCTACGGCGACCCGCAGCGTCTTGACAGCGAATGACCCCCGCAACTACGGTCGCGCCGCGAAGACGCCCGTTCGATGCAGCGCTGCGGCGTCGAGGAGGATTGGGGACCCATCATGTCACCCCGCCTGCGTCGCTTGTGGAGGTTCGGAATCCTGCTCGGCCTGACCTGCGGATGCGCGCGACCGCTGACCTACGAACGCTGGGACGGGCTGCGGATCGGCGCCACCGCCGATGCGGTCAGCGCCCGGCTCGGCGAGCCGCAGCAGCAGCAGGATCACACCTGGGTCTATCGCGACGATCCGCGCGGGATCACCGCGCGCGTGTACTTGAAGCACGGCCGGCTGATCGGAAAGTACTGGGCCGATCCTGAGTACGGCGTGCGCCGCGAAGGGGCGCCCCAAGCGCCCGCAACCCGCGGCGCGCCGCCCGGCGACCCTTGATCTCACCGCTTGGCCGCGCGGCGGGGTCCGCTACGGCGCGCAAGGCTCCGCGAAATTCAGCAGCAGCGTGGAGAGATCGCTCAGGTCGACGTCGCCGTCCAGGTCGAGATCGCCGTCGTTGAATTGCGCGCCGTCCGGCATGCCGAAGTGCGCGAGCAGCACGGCCAAGTCGCCGGTGTCCAGGCTGAAGTCGCCGTTCAGGTCGTACTGAAGATCCTGACTCACCAGGTGCGCGCTGGGAATCAGGTAGCGACTCCCCGCGTCATCGGTGACCTGGACGGCGAGGATGTCCTGTCCGCCCATCGAGCCGGCGGTGAGGGTGACCCCGTAGACCGAACCGCCCAGGTCGGCAACCGGGCCGATCGACGAGACGCCGGCGCTGCCAACGTCGTGAACCACGCTCACGTTGGTGACGCCGGCGGCGGGATTCCCCTGCCAGTCGCGCAGCTCGATGGTCATGGTTGCGGTGGAGCTGCCGTCAGGCGGGAGCGCACACGGGGAGAGCATGACGCCCGATTCGACCGCGTCCGCGCGGCCCACCAGCCCGAGCCGGAACGCGTCAAACATCTCGCGCAGCGCAATCACCGGATCAGGGTCGGCCGTGTCGCCGCGAAAGTTCAGCCGCATGTAGTACGTGCCGGTGGCGCAGCCGGCGGAGCTGCATGTGCCGTCCACGTCGCCGCGGCGCGTCCCGACCATGAACCCGACGTGGGCCGACTTGGTGAAGCCGTCCGGCGGGCAGCCGCAGGTCGGGTCGGAGGAGGAGCACGAGCAGCGGCCGTCGCCGCCCCAGCTTCGGGCGGCTTCCATCCCCGCCATGAGCTTCTCCGGCAGGCCGCCGGGCTCGGTGAGAATCGCGATCTCGGCGTCCTCGATGACGGTCGAGCAGGTCAGGATGTTGCCCTGGATGGCCCACACTAGGCTGCCGGAACGCCCGACGATGCTGCCGGCGAAATCCAGGTCCTCGTCGCCGGTGAAGGATATCGCCCGGCCGAGCACGTCGACGATTCCGTACTGGCGCGTCTGGAACGCGGGGTCGGAATCTTCGAGCAACTGGAGGATCGCCGCGGGATCGCTGCCCGCCAGCATCTCGCCCCAGATCAGAACGCGGTTATTGCCGGTCGGGTCGACGCTGGCCTGGGCCGCCGCCGCTCCGCGATCCACCAGCACGACCGGCACGGTTTTGAGCAGATTCGTGTTTCGCAGACACGTGGCCGACCCGATCGCGATCTCGCGCGTGCGCGTATCCACGAGCACGATGGACCAAGTGGCGTGGGCGCGCGGGCCGATCAGCATCGCGGCGAATGCGGCGGCCAGCAGAGCGCGGGTGCGGTTCATTCGAGCTTCTCTCCCCACAGGTGAACGAGATAAGCGGCGCAAAGTGCGCCAGTAGACGACCGATTGCCTGGCCCGTCTGATTCTAGCTGAGGCGAGGTGCCAAGCCGCGCGATTCTGCGCGGTGCGCACGGAAGCCCCCGGGGCGCAGGCTGAGCTATCAGACGTGCGGCGACCGTGGGGCATGCGCGGCCGGGGGATCCGTCCGCGCCGCCGCCCGCATCGGCACGATTGCGACTGCGGAGTTCCGGGCAGATATGAAAGCGACCGCCTGCCCGGTGAAGGGAAAGCGGTCGCTTTGAATCTGACAAGCCGTTGCCGGCGTATTCGGCGTGCCGGCTACTGAGTCAGCAGCGTCAAGTCCGGATCCTGCGGGATCTGGGTGAACACGTAGCCGTTCCAGATCGACTGGAGGAAGCCCGTGGTGGGCCCCACGATGATGTTGTCGAAGTCGGTGCCCACCGCGGCCGCCGGCGCTGTGAAGGTCTCGATCGACGCATCACCGACCGCCGAGTAGAAGGCCGTGAGGGCGTCGTTCGAGATGCAGCTCGCGGCGTTCCAGCCACCGAGGAAGAACTGGAACGTCATGCCGCCCATACCCAGCAACACCAGAGCCCGCTTGAAGGCTGCCTTCCGATTGGTCATGTAACCATCTCCTTGCGTAGACCGCGCCTAGAGAACCGCTTTCGAAGACCGCGACACCAATCGGCGCCGACGCCGGCAGCCGATCAGCCCAAATCTCGTGCGACGGACCGGATAATACAGCCGATCTGGTGCCGCCACAACGGGCAGAGCGATCAAGGGGGGCTGCGGAGTAATTCGGAAAGACAGCCGTGCAGCGATGCGGACTGCACGGCAACTCCCACTCGCGCGGTCACTTCCTTGAACCGAGCCGGCCGGACTCGCCAGCCTCCGCTCGCGTCGGCTCCGCCGACTCGCACGCAAAACCCACTACGGAGAGCCGTCAGACTGCGGCTATAGACTCTCCCCGCAGCATGCTGCTCAGGCGTAGCATGGTGCGTACCAAGTCAATAAAAATCAGGTTTGATTGTGTAACATGCTATATGGAAACATATTATGATTCAGATCGCACGCTCGTTAGTGTCCGCCGGTCGCGCCAATGATCTGTCGCTGTTCCGTCCGTTATGATCATGTCGTCATGTATAAATAATTGTGTACAAACAGGTTATAGCAATTGCGCACGGATTGTTGTTGTCACGGAGATTGACGCAAATGCGTCAGAGGTCGTTTTCGCGCGCCGACGCGAGTCGGGCTGCATCTGCTCGGTCGGTGCCTCTTGCGGCCCGCGGCCCGCTGCGTAGGCTGAAGACTGCCCTACTGGTGGATTGCAACGGAGTCGCCGCATGAAATGCTTCGCGCTGACCGAGTTTTCCGTTTACGGACTGCGCGCGGAAGAACGCCCGGAGCCGCAGCCGGGCCCCGGCGAAGTCTTGCTCGACGTTCGCGCCATCAGCCTGAACTTCCGCGACCTGCTGGTGATTCGCGGCCAGTACAACCCGAAGCTCAAGCTGCCTGCGATTCCCATCAGCGACGGCGCCGGCGTGATTGCCGCCTGCGGGCCCGACGTCACCGGCGTGCGCGTCGGGGATCGGGTCGTGGCGCACTTCGTCACGGGCTGGCAGGACGGCCCGTTCCGTGGCGACTATCCCGCGACCACGCTCGGTCTGCCTGGTCCCGGGCTGGCCGCCGAGAAGGTGTGCCTTCCCGCCAACGCCGTCGTGCCGATTCCCGGTGACTACGATTTCGCGCAGGCGGCGACGCTTCCCATCGCCGCACTTACCGCGTGGAGCGCGCTGGTGTCCATCGGCCGCATCGAGCGCGGGCAGACCGTGCTGACGCTCGGCACCGGCGGCGTGTCGATCTTCGCGCTACAGATCGCCAAGGCGCTCGGGGCGCGCGTCATCATCACGAGCAGCAGCGACGCCAAGCTGAAACGCGCTCGCGAGCTGGGCGCGGATGAGTGCATCAACTACAAGTCGCAGCCCGAATGGGATCGCGTCGTGCTCGAACGAACGGGCGGCGCCGGCGTCGACCGCACGATCGAGAATGGCGGCGCTGGGACGATCAACCAGTCGATGCGTGCCACGCGCGCGGGAGGATCGATCGCGTTCCTGGGCGCGCTGACGGGTTTGCAGGGTGCGATCAACCTGGCGGCGATCATGATGAAGCGCCTCAGTCTGGTGGGGATCATGGTCGATTCGCGGGCTGCGTTCGCCCGGATGAACCAGTTCCTGGTCGAGTCGCACATTCATCCGGTGGTGGATCGTCGTTTCGCGTTTTCGCAGCTTCCCGAGGCCCTGCGGGCGCTCGAATCCGCCGAACATTTCGGGAAGATCGTGCTCACGCGCGACTGATCGGTTGGCGCAGCGTTGCCCGACGACGCCGGTCGCGTAGAATTCGACCCGATGTATCCACAAGTTCTCGATTTCGGGCGGCGGCTTGATGCGCCCCCCGGGGGAGCGGCCCATGCTGAAGCTGATTGCCGTCTACGACAAGCCCGAGGATTCCGCCGCCTTCGACAAGCACTACAACGAGGTGCACATCCCGTTGGTCAAGAAGATGCCAGGGCTTCAGAAGCTTGAAGTCAGCCGGGTGCGGGGCGCGCCGGGCGGCGAGCCGCGCTACTACCTGGTCGCCGAGATGTACTTCGCCGACCGCGAGGCGATCAAGGCGGCGCTGATGTCCGCCGAAGCCATGGCTGCCCGTGAAGACCTCCAGGCCTTCACGAACGGCAAGTACCACATGATGATCGCGACCGTGGAGAATCCCTAGTCGCGAGGCGCGGTCCGCGACATCGCCGATAGGTCCTACGCGAGCCTCCGCCGACGCCGCACTGGCTGCGCCGCCCCGGGCCCAGCCGGCGACCGTCGGCGGAGTCGCTTGGGCTCTGGTTTCACGGTGCGGCTTCAGCCCAGTACGATCGTTCCATGCCCAGCTCATCCACCTCGCGCGGTCGTCCGTTCGTGCTCGGCGTGGAGCGGGTCAACAACCCGCACATCCTGCCGATCTTTGACGAACTGGCGAAGCGCGACGACATCGAGTTTCAGGGCGTCGTGCTGCGGACGCAGCCGCCCTGGCGCGTGGAGCTCGGGTGGCCGGAACTTCCCGAAGACTCGCCCTTGCTGCGGGTCTATCGCGGCCCCGGCGAGAAGAAACGCTATCACCAGCTCGCCCGCGACGCCGACGTCGTGATCTGGCCTGGACTCAAGCACCCCGGCGGCGTCCCGATGATCCTGCGGCGCAACCTCCGCGGCCGGCTGAACATCATCTGGGCCGAGCGGTTCGCTCAGCGGCGTGCGCGATCCTGGCTGAATACGCAATTGAACTGGGCCGTCGTGAAGATGCTCAACAGCCGGAGCATGCACCTGATGACCCTTGGAACCGGCGCCGAGGAGGACTACCTGCGCTTCGGAGCGACCCGCTGGACATTCTGGCAGTTCGGCTACGCCGTCCGGCCGATCGACGTGCCGGAGACGCCGCGTGCGGAGGGGCCGATTCGGCTTCTGTTCGCCGGGGCGCTGAATCCCCGCAAGGGCGTAGACCTGCTGCTGAGGGCGCTGGCCGACCCGCGCGTACGACCGGCGTCGTGGGAGCTGACCGTCGCGGGAGCCGGAGCGCAGGAAACCGAGCTCAAGCAGCTCGCCGTCTCGCTGGGGCTTGAATCGCGCGTTCGGTTCACGGGAATGGTGCCGCTAGGCGACATGGACGGATATTACCGGGCGTCCGACGTGCTTGTGCTCCCGAGTCGCTTCGACGGTTGGGGGGCCGTCGTGAACGAGGCGATGGAGTACGGCCTGGCGGTGCTGGTCAGCGATTCCTGCGGCTGTGCCGAGATGTTGGTCGAACACGGCACCAACGGCTTCGTATTTCCTTCCGGAGACCTGAGCGTCCTTTCGGAATGCCTGGCCAAGCTCGTCGAGAGCCGGGAACGATGCCTGGCGATGCGGGTCGCCAGTCGCGAGCGGATCGCCATGTTCAGGCCGGCGGTGGCGGCAGAAGCGGTCGCCGCGTTGTTTCGCGGATTAACCGGATACGCCACAATGCCGACCCGCCAGTCGAGCTGGTGCAAGCCGTTGGGGGCTGCGGGCGAACTCGCACGAGGATGAGCATCGGTTGTCACGCCTGCTGAGAGACTCCGCGCTTGTGTCGATTGCCGAGATCGCCGGCGCCGTGGCGGCGCTGCTGAACGGCGTGATCATCGCGCGGGCGACGGGAGCCGAAGGCCGCGGCGTCTACACGCTGGCGATCTCGCTTGCGATCCTGTCGTCGACGGCGTTGGGGCTGCGCTGGGAACGGGCGGTCGGGCATTTTCAAGCGCGCGATCCGCGTTATCTCGCGCCGATCGCCGGCTCCGTCCTGTTGATGGGGCTGCTGGCCGCGAGTCTGGGCTTCGGATTGTGGTTCCTCTGGCCCGGCCTGATCCAGGAGAAGCTGCTGGGGGGCGCGCCCGCATCCATCGTCATCCTGTCGCTCAGCATGATCTTTACGATGTTCTCGCACAACTCACTGCTGGCGCTTCAGGCCGGCATGCGCGAGTTTGGCACGCGGGCGCGCTATTCCGTCGCGGTCGCGACGGTGCAGGTCCTGCCGCTGGCCGTCCTCTGGGCGCTGGGTGTTGTCGACGTGTTCTGGTACCTGGCGGTTCAGTTCGCCGGCTTCGCGGTGCTGTCGGTGACCTGGCTGTCCGGTCTGCTGATGCGCGGCCGAGTCCGGCCGACGCTCGATTTCTCGCTCATGCGACGGATGGCGCAGTACAGCGGCCTGGTGTACATGGGTGTGCTGCTCGACGTCCTGTCCGTGAAGGTCGACGTGTTCTTCATCAGCGCCATGCGGCCCCCGGAGACCTCGACCGTCGAAGTGGGCGTGTACACGGCGGCGGTCGGCCTCGCGACGCAGATCATTCGCATACCGAACCTGCTCGGGCACGTTGTTTTTGCGCGAACCTCGGCCAACGAGCTGGGCTCAGGCCCGGCGACGGCCCGGCTGATCCGGCTGGCAGGCGTGGTGATGCTGCTGGCCGGCGGATTCATGGCGCTGATCGGCCGCTGGCTGATCTGGGCGCTCTACGGCCCGGAGTTTGCCGAGGCGATCAAGCCGCTCTACATCCTGATACCGGCCCTGATGTTCCTGGGCATCTTCCGTCTGATCGCATCCGATATAGATGGTCGCGGGATGCCGGCCCGAGTGAGCGTCTGCACCTTTCTCACGGCGACGACCGTGACGGTGCTGGACATTCTCTGGATTCCGCGATTCGGCATTCTCGGCGCGTCGTGGGCCAGTCTGCTCGCCTTCGGCGCGGGCTGCCTGGCGATCTCAGCGACGTTCTGCCGGCTGACCGGACAGGGCTGGGCCGAGGCCTATCTGCCGCGGATTTCGGACGCGCGCCTGCTGGTCGAGCGCGTCGGATCGGTGCGGCGGAAACGGGGGCGCGGCGCGGGATCGGGTGCGAGCGCTGCGGAAGCCTCGCCGGTGATCGAGGAGTAGCGCATGTGGCTGTTGGGGCAGACCGGGGCGCTGCAGGATGTTCTCACCAAGTTCACTGAGAACCTCACCGCCGGTCACATTCTTGTCCTGATCATTGTTCTGGCCGTGTCGTTCTACGTCGCCATCGCCCGCAAGCCGCTTGTCGCCCTGCTCTGCATGTACGCGCTCAGCCTGCTGACCGTCGCGTCGAATCCCGCGGTGTCCGGCGGAGCGCTGGTCGGCCGCTGGTATTTTCTCGCGCTGGCGGCCTTCGGCGGAATTGTCAGCGCGGGGCGCCCGCAGGCGGCCATGCTCGGGCTCGCGTGCCTGTGGGCCGGCGTGAACCTGGCCGGCAACCTCCACTCGCCCGACCTTTCCACGGGCATGATCCGCGGCCTGTACTTCGGGCTGGTGGTGCCGGCCTTCATGCTCTCAATCGCGCCGCCGAACACGACCGCCCAGACCCTGATCCGGTTTATCCGCGCGCTGGCGCTGGTCGGCGTGGGCATGGCGATCCTGCATTTCATCTTCATCCTGATCATTCCGCAGCACGGAGGCTCGCAGCGCATCACGGGCTTCTTCGAAGCGCCGCAGGCGATGTCCATCGCCACCGCGGACATCACCCTGGCGATGATCTGGACACTGTTGAGTAAGAACGCCGGCAAGTACTGGCTGGTGATCCTGGGCGGCATGCTGGTCAATGTGATCGTGCTGATCGCCTCCACGCAGCGGGCCGGGCTTTTCTCGCTCGCCGGCGCCGCGGCGCTGATGATGCTGTTCTACCGCGGCCGGGCGCTGGCCATCGGCGTTCTGGCGGGCGGCGCGATGGTCATGTTTGCCGGCCCGGTCATCGGGTCGCTCGTCTCGCAGGACTATCTTGCCAACCGGCTGAGTTCGTTCGACACCACCGGCCGATCCACCATCTGGCAGACCGCCTTGCAGGAGTGCCTGCGTTCGCCCGTCATCGGCCACGGCAGCGGAGCCGCCACCTTCTTCTCGCAGGGCCTGTTCGGGATGAAGTTCCACCAGGCCTACATCGCCGTCTTCTACGACTTCGGATTCGCCGGGCTCCTGGTCTTCGTCAGCATGCTTGCCGTCGGAGCCGCGAACGCGGTCCGACTGCTGAGATCCAAGGCGCCCGAAATCCGCGGCATCGGCGTCTTCACGTTCACTGCGATCGCCATGTGTGCCGTTCAGGGGCTGGTCGAAACCGGCATGGCCGACACGGCGAATCCGACCGCGATGCTGTACTACCTCTCGCTCGGGCTGGTTGCCGCCGCGCGCTCGATGCCGGATGTGACGCCTCAGCAGCAGGCCATGCAGGCGCTGATGTTCGCCCAGGCGCGGCTGGCTGCGGCGCAGCAGACTCCGGGCCGCCGGGCCGCCCGGCCCGCGCCGACCTCGTGATCAGGCCGGCCTTCGGAGCCCGAAGTCAGCCGCGCGCCTGAAGCGCCGCCGACAGGGCGCGGCAGTAGCCGTCCACCATTCGATCCAGCGTCAGGTGCTCGGCGCGGCCAAGCGCCCCAGCGCGGAGCGCAGCTTGCAGCTCGCGATTCGTGAGAACGGCCGTCAAGTGCGCGGTGAGCGCGTGCACGTCGTTGTCCGGGGCCAGCAGCGCGGTCTCACCGTGCACGGCCGACTCGAATTCGGGACCGTGCCGCGCGGGCGTGTCGAACGAGACGATCGGCAGACCGTAGGCAAACGCATGGTTGAGGCTCAGCCCGACGCGCCGCGGCATCGCCAGGCAGCAGGCGCTCATGAACCACGGCGCCAGCAGCGGCTCGTCGTAGATGGCGCCGAGAAAACGCACCGAATCGAGACCCAGCGACTGACACTCGCGCTCGATCCCGGGCCGGGCAACTCCAGCGCCGATGATCGCCAGCAGCGCTTGCGGCACCTCCCGCTGCACCGTCGTCCAGGCCGCGAACAGTTCGCGAAAATCCTCCGCGCTCGCGAGCCGCGAGACAAACAGCGCGATCGGCCGATCGGCCAGGCCCTGCTCGGCTCGAAACGCGGCCAGCCGCCAGGGCTGAGCGGCAAGCTCTTTCCGCAGGGCTGTTATCCGCGACAGGTCGATCGCGTTCGGCGCCGCGAATACGCGCTGGGCGGAAAGTCCGTGCCGAATCGCGTCCTGACGGGCACGCTCCGCATACGTGATCGCGACGTCCGCCATGCGGGCCAGAGCGAACCGCAGCCGCCGCTCGACCCACGAATCATCCGGCGAATAGCCGTGGCCCCAGACGACGCTGGCGATTCCCCACTTACGGCAGCGATTCAGCGCGAACGGCAGGTGCGCGTAGCGCAGGTTCCAGGAGAACACGGCCAGCTCAAACTCGCCGCGCCGCAGTTCGGTCAGCAGGCTGGGCATCCAGAGCAGCGGGCCGACTCGGCCGTGCGCGACCGGGACGGACTCCAAACCCGACTGCGCCGACTCGTGAAACGCGGCGCGCTTGTCCGGCGTGCCGTGCACCAGTCGAAGCGTGCCGACGCGCTCGGCCAGCGCGCGAAAGAGCGGCACGCGGTAGTGCGGCAGGGCGGGCTGGAAAATCAGGACGCGGGCGCGCCGCAGTTCGATCGCAGAGGGTGGCTCGCCGGACGCCGGGGGCATTCGTTCCGTCCATCACGAGGTTCGTGCCGCCGGCGAAGCATAGCTCAGCCGTTCGGTCCGCACGAGCGAGCCGGCTCCGCGGCTTTTCGGCGGCGCAGCGCAGCGCTGGTCCGCGCCGTGTTCCGCATCTACCATTTCCGCGCGAACGGAGGCGGCGGTGAACCGCGGGCCGCCGGCGAGCCGCGCGGAGGCGCATCCTCCGAGTGAATCCGGAAAGCAGACAGGGCATGCGAATCGCCGTGATTGCGTACCCGCTGCGCGTGGCGGGCGGACTGTCCGTCGGGCGGAACGTCGTCGCAGCGCTGGGGCGCGTCGCCGACCAGCACGAATACCTGCTGCTGATGCCGGCGGGCGTCGGCTACGAGGCGACCCCCAAGCCCGGCCTCTGCGAATGCGAGTATTTCGTTCGGCGGGGGGGGCCGTTCGGGCAGTGGTGGTACGAGCAGCGCTCGGTTCCCGGCCGGATCCACGCCTTTCGACCGGACGTCGTCTGGGGGCTTGGGAATTTCGGGCTGCGCGATCCACGCGCGGCGCAGGCGATCTTGTTTCACAAGCCCCAGTTCATCTACGAGCCGCGCTACACGCGCGTTGAGGTGTTTCACTCACGGTTGGCCAACGGCTTCGCGCGCCGGCGGCTGCTGAGATCCCTGCCGGCCACGCAGCTCGTGTTCTGCCAGACGCAGACGGCGGCGGAGCGCTTCCGCAGGTTCCTGGGATACACCGGCGACATCGCGATCATGCCCAACGCGGTCTCGCGCTTTGTTACGGCCGACGTGCCGCCGGCCGCCCCGGCGGTCTTCGAGCGCCTGCGCGGGCGCTTCGTGCTCTTCTGCCTCACCAAGTTCTACGGGCACAAAAACCTGGAGATCTTCCCGGAGGTCTTCCGGCGGCATGCGGATGCACTGCGCAACGTCAGCGTGATCTTCACGGTGCGGGCCGATCAGCACTCGCGCGCTGGGGCGTTTCTGCGCGCGATCGAGACGCCGGAGCTGCGCGACCACCTGGTCAACGTCGGACCGGTGGAGCAGCACGAGCTGGCGGGCTACTACGGTCACAGCCAGGGGCTGATCCTGCCCACCCTGCTCGAGTCGTTCAGCGGAACCTACCTCGAGGCCATGCAGTATCGCCGGCCCATTCTCACCAGCGACCTCGACTTCGCGCGCGACGTGTGCGGCGACGCGGCGGAGTATTTCGACCCGTTCGATCCCGCCGCCGTTCGCGACGCGATCCTGCGCGTGCGCGATTCGTCGGATCGGCGCGATGAGCTGGTGCGGCTCGGGCAACATCGATTGAACACCATGGTCCGAAGCTGGGACGAGATCGTGAAGTCCGCCGTGGATCGGCTGGCGGCACTGGTCAAACCGCAGCCCCTCCGCGAAACTCCCCTGTCATGAGCTTCTTGGCGAGCGTCCGAATCAAACTGTTGCCCGAGCTGGCGAAGCTGACGCTCCGCCCGCGCGGGCGCTCCGACCTGGTACGCCTCGGCAGCAGCGGCGGCGGCTGGGTGATTCCCGAGCGGCTCCTCGGTGCGAAGTCGGTCTGTTATTGCGTGGGCGTCGGCGAAGACGTCACCTTTGATCTTGAACTGATTCAGCGTTTCGGCTGCGAGGTGTTCGCCTTCGATCCCACCCCGAAAGCCGTGGCGCACGTGCAGAAGCGCTGCGCCGACCAGCCGCGCTTTCATTTCCAACCGGTCGGCATCTGGAAAGAAGACTGCACGATGAAGTTCTACGTGCCGCGCAATCCGCAGCACGCTTCGTATTCGATTGCGAACCTGCAACAAACGGACGAGTTCGTCGAAGCGCCGTGCAAGCGGCTGAGCACGCTGATGCGCGCGCATGGACACGCGCGAATCGACCTGCTGAAGATCGACGTGGAAGGGGCCGAGTACGATGTGATCGACTCGATGCTCGCGGACCAGGTTCGACCGCGCGTTTTCTGCCTGGAATTCGACCAGCCGGCCCCGTTTTCCCGGACCCGCGCCGCGGTCGGAAAGCTCGAAGCCGCCGGACTGCAACTCGTCCATATTCACGGCTGGAACTACACCTTTGTCGCGCAGGACGCGTGAATCGAGCGGGGCGAGTTGCGGCGTTCTGACGTGGTGGACATCAACCGTCCGATCCGGATAATGCGATCTCCTCGTCGGTGTTCCGCAATCCGGCCGGCCCTGCCCAGGGCCGCGGCGGGCTCCCGCCAACGGGATGAAGGCATCCGGACACGGGATTGCGCGAGGCGGGCGGGGGCGCGGCGGTGCTCGGGGCGGACGGAACATGAGACAAGTATTGCAGCATTTGCGGACCGGCCAGATTGAGCTGGCCGACGTACCCTGCCCGACCGCTCGACCGGGCCATCTGCTGATTCAGACCACCCGCACGCTGATCTCGGCCGGCACCGAGCGCATGCTGGTCGAGTTCGGCCAGGCCAGCCTGCTCGCCAAGGCCCGGGCCCAGCCCGACAAGGTCAAGCAGGTGCTGGCCAAGATTCGCACCGACGGACTGCTCCCGACGCTCGAAGCCGTGTTCAGCCGCCTCGACGAACCGCTGCCGCTGGGCTACTGCAACGTCGGCAAGGTGATCGAGGTCGGCGCCGGCGTCGAGGGCTTCAGCCCCGGCGACCGCGTCGCTTCGAACGGTCAGCACGCCGAAATGGTCTGCGTCCCCGCGACGCTGGCTGCGAAAATCCCTGAATCCGTCAGCGACGACGAAGCCAGCTTCACGGTGCTGGGATCGATCTCGCTGAACGGCGTGCGGCTGCTCGGCCCGCAACTGGGCGAATCGTACGTCGTGCTCGGGCTGGGACTGCTCGGCATGGTCGCCGCCCAACTGCTGCAAGCCAGCGGGTGCAACGTGCTCGGCGTCGACGTGAACCCTGCCCGCTGCGAGCGGGTGCAGGGCTTTGGCTGTCAAACGGTCTGCCTGCGCGACGGCACGGATTCCGTCGAGGCCGCACGGGCCTTCAGCCGCGGCTTCGGCGTGGACGGCGTGCTGATCTGCGCCTCCAGCAAGGACGACGCGATCATCCACCAGGCGGCGCAGATGTGCCGCAAGCGCGGCAAGATCGTGCTGGTGGGGGTGATCGGCCTGAACCTGATGCGAGCGGATTTCTACGAGCGCGAGCTGACGTTTCAGGTGTCGTGCTCGTACGGTCCGGGCCGCTACGACCCCGATTACGAGGCCAAGGGGCGCGATTATCCGCGCGCCTACGTGCGCTGGACGGTCGCGCGCAATTTCGAGGCCATTCTCGCTGCCCTCGCGAAGCGAGACCTCGCGGTTCAGCCGATGATTTCGAGCCGCGTGCCGCACGCCGACGCCGCCGGAGCCTACCAGGCGCTGCTGCATGATCCGTCGGCGCTCGGCATCGTGATGACCTATCCCGAGGCGGCTCCGCCGATGCAGCGCGTGCTGCGCGTACCGCGCTCGCCCAAGGCCCGCAGCGCGGGCACGTCGCCGGTTGTGGCGGTGATCGGCGCGGGGTCGTTCGCCAAGAACTTCATGCTGCCGGGCGTGCAGAAGGCCGGCGCGCGGATCAAGTCGGTCGCCAGCGCCGGGGGCGCCTCGGCGTTTCACGCGGCGCGAAAGTTCTCCGCGGAGCAGGCCGTCAGCGATCTGGATGCGATTCTCACGGACCCCGAGATCAACGCCGTGCTGATTTCGACGCGTCACTCGCTGCACGCCGCGCAGGTGGTTCGCGCGCTCGACGCCGGCAAGCACGTCTTCTGCGAGAAGCCGCTGGCGATCGACGAGGAGCAGCTTGCCGAGGTGCGCGCCGCGCACGGGCGCAACCCGCACCTGCAGTTGATGGTCGGGTTCAACCGGCGCTTTGCGCCGCACGCGATCAAGCTGCGCGAGATGCTGCGCGGCCGCTCGCAGCCGATCGCGATCGACATGCTGATCAACGCGGGCGACGTGCCCGCGGAGCACTGGGCGCAGGATTCCGAGGTCGGCGGCGGCCGCGTCGTCGGCGAGGGCTGCCACTTCATCGACCTGGCCATGTTCCTGGTCGGCCATCCGATCACCACCGTTTCGGCCGTGATGTTCGGGCCGCAGGCCGGCCGGCTGCGCGAGGACAAGCTCTCGATCTCGATGACCTTTGCGGACGGCTCGATCGCAACGGTGCACTACTGGGCCAACGGCCCGCGCGTGTTCCCCAAGGAGACCGTCACCGTCTTCAGCGAGAACCGCGTCGCGATCATCAACAACTGGCGCTTCCTGACCAGCTACGATTGGCGCGGCATGCCGCGGATGCGCTCGCGCGTCGACAAGGGGCATTTCGCCGAGTTCGAGGCGTTCATTCAGCGCGTCCACTGCGGCGGCGATCAGGTGATCCCGTTCGCCGAGCAGGACCTGGTGACCGTGGCGACGTTTGCGGCGATGCGCGCCGCGCGCGAGCGAACGACGATTCAGCTCGTGGATGAAGGCACGGCGCCGCCTGCGGCCCAAGCGGAATGAACGCGGCCGCGAGCGGCGGTAGGACGCGGCTCAAACGGTACCGTAGCATCCAACCATGAACTCGTTGCAGCGCTGGTACTACACCGCACAGGCCCTCGGCTGGGAAAACCTGCCGCGGCGGGTCTGGCAGGTCGCCAAAGGCCGGCTGGGGATCAGCAAAGCCCGGCTGCCCGGCGGCGAGCTGAGCCCCGCCGAGCTGCGCAGCCACTTCATCCCTGGCTATCTGCCGGATTCGGCGACGGCACGCTGGGCCGAGCGAGCCCGGCGGCTCGGCTGGGATCGAGCCGGGCTCGAACGAGTCCGCGCGCAGATCGGCGCTCTTGTCGACGACGCGCGCTGGCGGAGCGCGGTCCTTAAGCCGGTCGCCGCCCTGGCGCGGGGCGAGATGGTCCAGTTCAACCATCGCGTCGGGCAGACCGGTTGGCCGCCGGATTTCAATCGCGACCCGCTGCACGGCGTGGCCTGGCCGCATCCGCGGCACTGGTCAACCTACGCGCAGTTTCATCCCGAGCTGCGCGACATGAAATGCGTGTGGGAGCCGTCGCGCTTCTCGTGGGCCTTTCTGCTCGCCCGCGCGCACGTTCGCGACGGAGCCTCGTGGCCTGTTGCTGGCGGCGCACCCGCGCCGGCGGAGATGTTCTGGGCCGCGTTCGACGCCTGGGACTCGCAGAATCCGTACGGGCTCACGCCGCAGTGGGCCTGCGGACAGGAAGCGACCTTCCGCATGTTCGCGTGGCTGCTGACCGCGTGCGCCACGCTGGATCATCCCGCCGCGGCGCCCGCGCGCCTCGCGCGGCTGACCGAGCGCGTCTGGTACACCGGCCGGCACATCGAAGGCAACATCAACTACGCCCGCAGCCAGAAGAACAACCACGCCATCAGCGAAGCGATCGGCTTATGGACGATCGGCAGCCTGTTTCCCGAAATTCAACGGGCGGCGGTCTGGCGGACAATGGGCAAGCGCGTGCTCGAGCAAGAGCTGCGCCGGCAGATCTTCGACGACGGCTCGTACGTGCAGCACAGCTTGAACTACCAGCGGGTCATGCTCGACGACGTTCTGTGGGCGATGCACCTGGGCCGGGTGTGCGACGACCCGATCGCGCTGGACGCGCTCGACCGCGTCGCCCGAGCACTCGACTGGCTGCTGGAGATGACCGAGCCGACCGGCGGCGGCGTGCCGAACTACGGCAACAATGACGGAGCCTGGGTGCTGCCGCTCAGCACGGTGGATTACACCGACTTCCGTCCGATCGGCCAGGCGCTGCACCGCGCGCTGCGCGGAGCGCCCGCGTTCGAAGCGGGTCCGTGGGACGAGTTGTCGGCCTGGTTGGTCGACGCGGGCGGGCCGAATATCCCGCGCGAGAGGGCGACGGCGCGGGACGCTCAGAGCGGGGGGCCATCGGTCGTCCGCCGGGAGTGCGACCGCGCCTTTCCAGCCGGCGGCTATTACGTACTGTCCGGCCCGTCGTCGTGGGGAATGGTTCGCTGTCACACCTATCGCGCGCGGCCCGGCCAGGCAGACATGCTGCACTTCGACCTCTGGCACGGTGCGACCAACGTCCTGCGCGACGCCGGCTCCTTTTTCTACTACACCGACGAGCCCTGGCACTCGCATTTCTTCTCCACCGCGGCGCACAACACGGTTGAGGTCGACGGGGCCGACCAGATGATCAAGGGGCCGCGCTTCCTGTGGCTGCGCTGGACGAAAGCGCGCCTGCTGCGCTTCGACCGCTCGCCCGACGGGCGCGCGGCGGTCTTCTCAGGCGAGCACTACGGCTACACGCGGCTTCCCGGAGACGTCGTGCATCGCCGCACGATACTTCGCCTCGGCGACTCGTACGTGATCATCGATGACCTGCTGGGCAGCGGGGAGCACGAGGTCGCGCTGCGCTGGAGACTGTGTGAGGCGCGCTGGGCGGAGCAGCCCGATGGATGGATCGCCGCCGACGTGGCCGGCGGGCCGCGGATGCAGCTCGCGGGAACGGCGGCGCTACGGGCCGAGCTGCTGCGCGGGCAGGAGTCGCCGCGGCCCGAGGGCTGGGAATCGCTCTACTACGCGGATCGTCAGGCGGTCCCGGTCGTGCGCCTCAGCGGTCGTGCGTCGCTGCCGCTGCGGCTCGCAACCTGCGTCGCGCCGCTGTGCGGGCCGGTGCTGGCGAACCAGCCGGCGATTTCGCCCGCCGAGCCGGTCGTCCTGACGGCGTTGCCCGCGGAGCTGCACGAACCGCTGCGGACGCTGCGCGTGCCGCTGCTCGTCAAACCGGAGGATTCGGGCTGAGCAGGGGTCGTCATGGGCCCTGCGGTCGTATAATTCACCCGCGCTTTTGTAGGCGACGCGCCCGCGCCGCATTTCTATGGTTCCAGATGCGCCAGCACCAACCGGGCGGCGCGCAGGAGACGTCCATGGGCCTGTGGGACAAACTCAAAGGCGAACTGGTCGACATCATCGAGTGGCTCGATCCCACCAGCGACACGATGGTGTGGCGCTTCGATCGCTACAACAACGAGATCAAGTACGGCGCCAAGCTCGTCGTGCGCGAGAGCCAGGCCGCCGTCTTCGTCAACCAGGGTAAGATCGCCGATGTGTTCCAGCCCGGCCTCCACACGCTCGAGACGCGCAACCTGCCGATTCTCTCGACCTTGCTGGGCTGGTATCACGGCTTTGAGAGCCCGTTCAAGGCGGAAGTCTATTTCTGCAACACGCGGCAGTTCACCGACCTGAAGTGGGGCACGAAGAACCCGGTCATGCTGCGCGACGCGGAGTTTGGGCCGGTTCGGCTGCGCTCGTTCGGCACGTACACGCTGCGGATCAACGACCCCGGCACGTTCATCCGCGAGATCGCCGGCACGAACGCACACTTCACCACCGCCGACATCGCCGACCAGCTCCGCAACATGATCGTGTCGCGCTTCACCGACATCCTGGCCGAGAGCCGCATCCCGGTGCTCGACCTGGCGGCGAACTATGACGAGCTGGGCAACTTCGTGCTGACGCGCATCCGGGGCGAGTTCAACAATTACGGCCTGGACCTGACCAAGCTGCTGGTCGAGAACATCTCGCTGCCGCCCGAGGTGGAGCAGGCGCTGGACAAGCGCACCAGCATGGGCGTGATCGGCGATCTGTCGAAGTACGCGCAGTTCCAGGCGGCGCAGGCGATGGAGGCGGCCGCCGAGAACCCCGGCGGGATGGCCGCCGGCGGGATGGGCATGGGCATGGGCTTCGCCATGGCCCAGCAGATGGGGCAGACGCTGGCGACACCCGCGCCGGGCGCGGCCCCGCCGCCGCTGCCGGGGGCGGTGCAGTATTACCTCGCAATCGGCAACCAGCAGACCGGACCCTTCGACCTGGCGGCCGTGCGCGGACAGGTTCAGTCGGGGCAACTGACCGCCGCGACGCTGGTATGGAGCGCGGGCATGAAGGAGTGGCTGCCCGCCGGGCAGGTGCCTGCGCTGGCGGCCCTGCTGGGCGCGGGCGGGCCCCCGCCGCTGCCGAAGTAGGCGCAGCGCCGCGCGGGGCGAATCAAGACGTCGCACGGGGGCGCGGACTCTCTGAATGAACGTCACGGACGAGCCGACAAGCGAACATAAGCCGGGGACTCCGCTGCCGCCTGCCGTGAAGCGGTTCCCCTGCGCGCAATGTGGAGCAAAGCTCGAATTCGAGCCGGGCACGACGCACCTGGTCTGCCCTTACTGTGGGCAACACAACGAGATTCCCGCCGCGGACACGGAAGTCGAGGAGATCGACTTCCGCGCTACCCTGGCGCGGCTCGCGGACGCAGCGCCTACGATCGAGCCGCGCACGCTCAAATGCGACGCCTGCGGCGCGGAATTCAACCGCCGCGAGGAGCAGACTTCGCTCGCCTGTCCGTTCTGCGGCTCCAACATCGTCGCGACCGCGGCCAGCGCGCGGCTGCTCAAGCCGCAGTCGCTGCTGCCCTTCGCGATTACGCGCGACGACGCGGACGCGCGCTACCGCCGGTGGCTGCGGACGCGCTGGTTCGCGCCGAACGCGCTCAAGCGACAGGCGCGGCTCGAGCAGCCGATCCACGGCATGTACGTGCCGTACTGGACCTACGACGCGCGTACGACCAGCTCGTACACCGGGATGCGCGGCGACCACTACTGGGTGACGGTGGGCTCGGGAAAGAACCGTCGGCAGGAACGCCGCACGCGCTGGCGGCCGGTTCGCGGCAGGGTCTGGAACCGGTTCGACGATCTGCTGGTGCTGGCCAGCCGCTCGCTGCCGCGCAAGCACGCTGACCGGCTGGAGCCGTGGGATCTCGACCACCTGGTTCCCTATGACGACGCCTACCTGAGCGGTTTCGCGGCCGAGGCTTACCAGGTGGATCTTCCGGCGGGCTTCGAGATCGCCCGGGAGATCATGGACGAGGAGATTCGGCGGGAAGTGCGGCGTGACATCGGCGGAGACGAGCAGCAGATTCACTCCGTCAAGACGCGCTATGACGGGATCACCTTCAAGCACCTGCTGCTGCCGACCTGGCTGAACGCGTATCGCTACCGCAACAAGACCTATCGGTTTCTGGTGAACGCGCGGACCGGCGAGGTGCAGGGCGAGCGGCCGTACAGTTGGGTGAAGATCCTGGCGACGGTGTTGCTATTTGCGGCGCTGGTCGCGCTGGGCGTGTGGCTGGTCTCGCAGAGCCGGTAGTGAGGCGGTGTGGCCTGCGAATCCGCCGGGGATGACCGCGTGAAACGCACGACGGCCGGGCAGAGCCCCGGCCGTCGCGCTTGGTCGTCGATGCTGGCGTCCGCTTCAACTAGAGCACGGCTTCCTTGAACGCCTTGCTTGGCGTGAGGCGGATTCGCTTCTTGGCGGAGATCTTGATCATCTCGCCGGTCTTCGGATTGCGCCCCATGCGCGCCTTGGTCTGGCGCACCTGGAGCTTGCCGATGCCGGGCAGCACGACCTTGAAGCCCTTCTTGAGGGCCGCGTGGATCATGTCGCAGAAGCCGGAGTACACCGATTTGGACTGCTTGCGGTTCTCGAGGCACCCGAACTCGCGAAAGCAGTCGTAGAACTCGCTCTGGGTGTACTGCGTGCTGTTCTTCGGCTTCGCGAGCGTCGCTTTGCGAGCAGCCGGGGCGGCAGCCTTTTTCGCCTTCGCCATCTTCGCCATTCTCAACCTCCCTGCGTGAAGCGCCGCTGGCGCTCCGCACCGTTGCGGTGCATCCTCGCGCCGCCGCACCGCGCGGACGGCGACTGTGTACCGTGGCGTCGTGCGGCCGCGCTTTTGCAGGGCGCAGCGCACGCTTGCGCTAATATCTCGCAGGTTTTCAGGGGTTCGTCAAGCACCGCGGCGCGAAAACGTGCAAAATTCCTTGCGTTTTCCGCCAGTTTGGAGCGGTCGCCGCGCCGCGGTCCGATCTAGGCCGCGCCGCCCGCCGCGCCCTCCGCTCCGGCCGCGTACGTGTTGAGCGTGTCGATGAACCGTCGCAACACGCCGAAGTTCTTCTTGTTGAACCGCAGCTTCAGCCGCGGCAGCTCGGCCAGCTCGCCGTTCTCCTCCGGCAGCGGCGTGGTGCGCTCGATCCGGCCGGCTGAGAGCATGCTCGCGCCGAACTCGTCGTTGAGCCGCTCCAAGGCGGCGTCCCCCACCGGGCGCTGCAAGCGCAGGACCAGGTCGTCGTTGACGTAACGGCTGGAATGGAAGACCCGATAGAAATCCAGGACTTCGCGGGCGGCGTCCTGGACGTTGTGCGTGATGCGGAAGAGCGCCAGGTCAGGCTCGGAGATCATCCCGGAGCCGAGCAGCTCGTCGGAGACGTACTTCAGCCAGGAAGACCAGTAGGTTCCGCCGGGCTGATCGCACATGACAATCGGGATCACCTCGGATTTCCCGGTCTGCACCAGCGTCAGGGCCTCGAATCCCTCGTCCTGGGTGCCGAAACCCCCCGGAAACAGGGCCACGGCGGAGGCCTCCTTGATGAACATCACCTTACGCGTAAAGAAGTAGCGGAAGTTCACCAGCTTCTTGTCCTGCGCGATGATCTCGTTGGTCTGCTGCTCGAACGGCAGGCGGATCGCGACGCCGAAGCTGGCGGCGGGGCCGGCCCCGCCGTGGCCCGCCTTCATGATGCCGCCGCCGGCGCCGGTGATGATCATCCAGCCGCGATCGCACATGATTCGGGCGAACTCGTGCGCGGCGAGGTAATCGGGGTGGTCCTCGGGGGTCCGAGCCGAGCCGAAGATGCTGATCTTGCGCACGGAGCGGAATGGGGCGAAGGTCTTCAGCCCGTAGCGCAGCTCGGCGAATGCCTTCTGGATCAGCTTCAGGTCGCCGCGGCTGGCGCGGTCGCGGGCCAGACGACAAACCGTCAACAGCATCTGCTTGTAGAGGTCAAGGTTCTGATCGCCGAGCCATCGAGTTGCGAAATCGTCGATCGCGAGGTCGCGGTCGGTCTGTGATGCCTCGCTGCTCAGCTCCGGCGTGAATGGGTCCAAGCTGCTTCCTCCGGCGTTGGTCGAACTCGCTAGTATAGCCGTCCGCCCGCCCGCCGCACACGCGCTCGGCTTGCCGGCGTTTTGGCGCGCAGCCCCCGCCGGGTATCATGTCGGCATGGATTGGCTTTGGCTGGGGCGCATGACGCTGACAGCGTACCTGGTAGTGCTGTCGCTGTTGTGCGTTTACGGGCTGCATCGCTACTTCCTGGTGCTCACGTTCTATCGCCTGCGCGGTCCCACCGAGCAGCCGCGCGGGACGTTTGGCGCTCTGCCGCGCGTCACCATCCAGCTCCCCATGTTCAACGAGCGGCACGTGGCGGAGCGCGTGATCGAGGCGGCGGCGCGGGTCGAGTATCCGCGGGAACTCCTCCAGATTCAGGTTCTGGACGATTCGACCGACGAAACCGCTCGAATCGCCGCCGAGTGCGTACGAAAGCTGGTTGATCGCGGACACGACATCATCTACGTTCACCGCACGAATCGCGTCGGCTACAAGGCCGGAGCGCTCGAAGAAGGCCTCAAGACCGCGACCGGCGAGTTCATCGCCATCTTCGACGCCGACTTCCTCCCGCGGCCTGATGTTCTTCAGCGCACGGTCCACTACTTCACCGACGCCCAGGTGGGGATGGTCCAGTGCCGCTGGGAGCATCTGAATCGAAACGATTCGCTGCTGACCGAGGCCGAGGCGATCCTGCTCGACGGGCACTTCCTGATCGAGCACACCGCCCGCAACCGCTCCGGCCGGTTCATGAGCTTCAACGGCACCGCCGGCATCTGGCGACGAAGCGCGATTCAGGACGCCGGCGGCTGGGAGCACGACACGCTCACCGAGGACCTCGACCTTTCCTACCGCGCGCAGCTCCGCGGCTGGCGCTTCGTCTTCGTGCCCGAGCTGACCGCGCCTGCCGAGCTCCCGCCGGAGATGAACGCCTTCAAGGCCCAGCAGCACCGCTGGACCAAGGGCGGCGCGCAGACCTGCCGCAAGCTGCTGCCGAAGGTCATGCGCGAAGCGCCCAACTGGCGGGTGAAGCTGGAAGCGTTTTTCCACCTGACGAGCTGGATGGTCTACGTCCTGATGGTGCTGCTCTCGATCCTGGTGGGACCGGCCATGATTGCGAAACTGGCGGTTGAGCCGGACCACTCGTTCTGGCGGCTGGGTTTCGATTTTCTGCTGTTCTTCGTGGGCACCGGGTCGGCGCTGTGCTTCTATGTCGTAAGCCAGATTCAGATTACGCAGCCCTGGTGGGTGATCGCGCGTTCGCTGCCGGGCCTGATGGCCATCGGCATCGGCATCGCGGTCAACAATGCGATCGCCGCCGTCGAGGGCCTGCTGCGCCAGTCCGGCGAGTTCGTGCGGACGCCCAAGTTCGGCGTATCGCAGACCGATTCGGCTTCTTCACCGTCCCGACGCGCCTGGCGCGCGCGGGTCGGCGGGCTGCGCTTCCGCGGTCAGTGGAAGGCCTGGGCCGAGCTGGGCATCGCCGCGTACCTGGCGGTTTGCCTGGGCTCGTTCTTCTTCTTCGACAACTGGGTGGAACGCGTGTCGGCGGCGATTCCGTTCCTCGGGCTGTTCATCTTCGGCTACGCCTACGTTGCGCTCCAGAGCCTCTATGGACACTGGCTCGCAGTGCGTCGGGCAGCCGCATGAGCGCTCGCCGCGGGATGAGCCTGCCGTCGTCCCTCTAGCGCGGAGTGAGCTTCACGCCGAACAGGTTCATCACCGCGTAGCCGGGCTTCGTCTTGGCCTTGACGGTGAGGACCTGGTCGCCCGCGGCAAGCTTGACCCGGCCAAGTTCGAGCGTCTTTCGCTCGGTCCACGAGCCGGTCGCGGGAACTCGGCCTTCGAGCTGCTGGGGTCCGACCTCGACGGTGAACTCGGCGTCGGCGCTGTCCGCCGCCGCGGCCACCGTCATCGCGACGTCGTATTCTCCGGGCTTCTCGCAGCGCAGGGTCCAGCTCACCCAATCGCCGGCGTCGGTCCAGTAGCCGATGTTGTCCTTTCCGCCGCCGTGCTCGTAGCGGGCGGTCTGGCCGTGCACGTCGGCGTCTTTCGCGGCAAGCTCGAAACTCCCATCGGCGCCGGAGCGAATGAAGAACGTGTTGTCGATGTTGGGCGGTCCGTCCAGGTCCAGAACCACGACCGTCGCCACCTTGTCCGGCGCGCGCGGCGGCAGCTCGATGCGAACGCTGGTTCCGTCCTGGCGGATCGGCAGCCCCTGGGAGCGCCGCGCCGACGGCGAACGCAGGCGACTGAGCAGGTCGGCGGAAACCGCCTTGTTGCGGACGCCCTCCAGCTTCAGCGCGTGGTCGGCGGGCCAGTTGAACACGTGCAGGTAGAGACGATGGCCGCGGACGGTGCAGCGGCCGTCGAACGGCAACCGCCGAAACGGGCTGGCGGTCGTCCCGCGGACGCTCTCGTCATTCTCCCGCACCCAGGCGCCGATCGCCGCCAGACGCTCGACCGACGGCTCGGGGATTTCGCCTTCGGCGGTCGGTCCGACGTTCAGCAGGAAGTTGCCGCCTTTGCTGGCGATGTCGATCAGCATGCGGATCATCGTCTCGGCCGACTTCCAGTTGTGATCGTCCGAGCGGAAGCCCCACGTATCGTTCATCGTCATGCAGCTTTCCCAGTCGACTCCGGGCAGGCCGTTGGCGGGAATCTCCTGCTCCGGGGTGCCGAAGTCGCCCAGGAACTCGCCGACCGTCAGGCCGGCCATGCCGGCGCGGCCCTTGTCGACCCGGTTGTTGATGATGATGCCGGGTTGCAGCTCGCGCACGTAGCGGTAGAGGTCCTCGCCGCGATCGTGCGTCCAGGTGCCTTCCCACTCACCGTCGAACCAGAGCACGCCGAGCGGCCCGTACTGCGTCACCAGCTCGCGCAGCTCGTTCTTCATGTACTTCGTGTAGCGGTCGAAATCGGCGTCTTCGGTCGGCCGCGTGTCCCAGGGCAGGCGCGGCAGAAAGTCCGGATGGTGCCAGTCCAGGATCGAGTGATACAGGCAGAATTTGATGTCGGCTTCACGGCAGGCCTGGCTCAGCTCAGCGAGAATATCGCGCTTGAACGGCGTGGCGTCCATGACGTCGTAGTCGGTCTGCCTGGTGTCGAACAGGCAGAAGCCGTCATGGTGCTTGCTCGTGATGACGATGTATTGCATGCCCGCGTCTTTGGCGATCTGCACCCAGCGGCGGGCGTCGAACTTCACCGGATTGAACTGGGCCGCGAGCTTCTCGTAGTCGCTGACCGGGATCTTCGCGTTTCGCATGATCCACTCGCCCGTGCCGCTGGCGGGCTTGCCGTCCCACTGTCCGGCGGGGACCGCATACAGGCCCCAGTGAATGAACAGGCCGAAGCGCGCTTCGCGCCACCAGTTCATGCGCGTGTCGCGCTGCCGCGGGGTTTCCGCCGCCGGGGCGGATTGGGCCTGGGCCCAGCCCGCCGAAGCGGTGAGACAGCTCAAGGCGAGGAGCATGAAACTGAGTGCAACGAGCGATCGGCGACTCATGACTGGTCCTCCCGAAATGGCCGGCAAACCGGACGGCAGCATACCACTGACGCCGCCGGGCTGCGCGAGGGAGCAGGCCCTCCGGGCGGTCGGCGCCCTGCCGCTCCGAGCGTCGTGCGTGTATCGTCCGGGCGCAAGATCTCTTGCCGCGGTCTCGCGGAGCTTCGGCGCAATATCCCACGCCGACGTGCGTGGCGCCCGCGGGCGGCGGCAGACTCCATCCAGGAAGGAATCGCCGTGAGCGCGCAGCCATCGCGGTCATTGATGCTGGCAGTTTTCACCGGGCTCCTGAGCGCGGCGGCGCCGGGCGGGCAGGCTCCGCCGCCGGCGGAAACTGTCCTGGGCGAGTGGCTTGTGCTGGAGCCGGTCGGTCGCTCGGCCCGTGCGCTTGTGCAGACCGATGCACTGGTCGAGTCGATCGTGCGCGGGACGTTTCAGCCGCCCAAGGCCGGCGACGCGGTCACCGCGCCGGACGGATCGACGCACGCCTGGCAGGCGGCAACCGCCAACGAAGACGGCGTGCTGGAGCATGCCGCGCTCGGCGGCGGCTACGCCTGCGCGACGGTCACGCGCGATCAGCCCGGAATCGTCTGGCTCGAAGCCTCCGGCGACAGCATGGTCTACGTCAACGGCGCGCCGCGCGCCGGGGACCCCTACGGCCTGAATCTGCTGCGATTGCCGATCGCGCTTCAGGCCGGCCCCAACACGCTTGTGTTCTCGTGCGGCCGCGGGCGGCTCTCGGCCAGGCTGATCGAGCCGCTCAAGCCGGTCTCGATCAGCCCGCACGACAACACGCTGCCCGACTTCGTCGTCGGCGACAATGCGCCGGTCTGGGCGGCGATTCCCGTCGTCAACGCCACCCCCGCTGCGCTCGCGGGCCTGGTGGTCGAGACGCGCTGCGGCGGGAGCGATCCGCTGCGGACGCCGGTCGGCCCGATCCTCGCGTGCAGTGCCCGCAAGATCGGATTCCAGATTCCGGTTCCCGACACGTTCTCGGCGGAGTCGGCCGAGGTGCGCGTTCGACTGTTGCGCGGCGACGACGCCGAGCTCGATTCCACGGCGCTCAAGCTCCCGCTGCGCGGACCGCGCGAGTCCTATCGTGCGACGTTCGTCAGTGGCATCGACGGCAGCGTGCAGTACTACGCGGTCACCCCGGCCCATCCGCCGGACCCTCACGACGGGCCGCTGGCGCTGTTCCTCTCGCTGCACGGGGCCAGCGTCGAGGCGACCGGGCAGGCCGGTTCGTATGCGCCGAAGGACTGGGGGCACGTGGTCGCGCCGACCAACCGCCGGCCCTACGGGTTTGACTGGGAGGACTGGGGTCGCCTGGACGCCCTCGAGGTGCTGAATCTCGCGCGCGCGCGTTTTGAAATCGACCCGGCCCGCACTTACCTGACCGGGCACTCGATGGGCGGGCACGGAACGTGGTATCTCGGCGCGGTCTACCCCGATCAATGGGCGGCGATCGCGCCGAGCGCCGGCTGGACGAGCTTCGCATCGTACGTCGGGGATGACCGTCCGGGCGAGAGCGACCCGATCGAGGCCATGCTGAGGCGTGCCGCGACCCAGAGCGACACGCTCTCCATGCTGCGCAACTGCCTGCATTTCGGGGTCTACATTCTGCACGGCGACCAGGACGACAACGTGCCGGTAGAGCAGGCCCGCGCGATGCGCGCTCACCTGGGCCAGCTTCACCCCAACTTCGCGTACTACGAGCGGCCGGGCGCCGGGCACTGGTGGGGTGCGGAGTGCATGGATTGGCCGCCCTTGTTCCGTTTCCTGCACGACAACACCAGGCCCGCGGCCGAAAACGTCCGGCAGGTCGAGTTCGTGACGATCAACCCGGCGGTTTCGTCGCGCTGCGATTGGGCGCTGATCGACGCGCAGGAGCAGTCGCTGGCGCCCAGCTCGGTCGATCTCAGCCTCGATCCGGCCGGCCGGCGCTTCTTCGGAAAAACCGCCAACGTCGCCAGGCTGGCGCTCGACCTGTCGGAGCTGAGCAGGCCGCGCGAGCGGAAGGACGGCGACAAGACCGTCGATGCGACCGTGCTGAAGGCCGGCGAGGCGCTGGTGATCGAGATCGACGGCCAGACGCTGTCGCCGGTGGAGTGGCCCGCCGACGAGCCGCGCCTGTGGCTGGAAAAAACCGACGGTGCCTGGGCGGCTGGGCGGCGTCCGGCGGCGACGATGAAGAACGCGCGCCGCGCCGGGCCGTTTCGCCAGGCCTTCAACGACCGCTTCGTGCTGGTGTATGGAACGCAGGGCGGCGCCGACGAAAACGCCTGGGCGCTGCAAAAGGCCCGCTACGACGCCGAGACGTTCGGCTATCGCGGGAATGGATCGGTGGATGTCGTCGCGGATACGGCGTTTGACCCGGCCGCCGAGCCGGACCGCGGCGTAATCCTCTATGGCAACGCCGCGACCAACGCCGCCTGGGCCAGGCTGCTGGAAGGCTGCCCGGTGAGGATCGAGCCGGGGCGTGCTGCGGTGGGCGACCGGGCCCTGACCGGCGACGACATGGCGTGTCTGTTCCTCTGGCCCCGGCCCGGCAGCGAAACCGCGCTGGTCGGCGTGGTCAGCGGCAGCGGGCTGCCCGGTATGCGGCTGACGGATCGCCTGCCGTATTTCGTCTCGGGCGTCCATGTTCCGGACTTCTGCCTGATCGGGGTGGAAATGCTGCGGGACGGGGCGAAGGGTGTTCGAGCCGCGGGCTTCTTCGGGAACGACTGGAGCGTGGAGCGGGGCGAGTTCGTGTGGCGCTGATGGGTGCTCGGCGGAAAGCGACCCGCAACTCGATCGGGGCCGCGGCGGCGCTGCTGCTGGCGGCGGGGCTCTGCCTGGCGTGGGTACGCGGCGCATCGCTCGCGGCGTGTCCGACGCTTCGGCTGTCGCTTGAACCCGATGAACCCAACCAGCCGCTGACCGACCCGCGCGACGAGATTCCGGTGGACGAGCCGCCAGCCGAGTCGCAGCCGGCCTCGGCACCGGCGATCCGGCCGACTTCGACGCCGCACGCGGACATCCCTGAGCCGCCCGCTTCCCAGCCGGTCGAGCCGTCGACTGCGCCGCTAGGCGAGCCCAACCAGGTTGCGCCCGTCGTGGAACCACGCCGAATACGGTTCCAGCCCGCGGAACCTGTGGAGCGCGCGCCAGCATCCGAGTCGCTGGCCTTCTCGCGGGCCCGCAACGGGCTCGCGAAGGGGCTCTGGCAGTTCCCGCTAGGCGCCGGCGAAACGCTGGGAACGCGGCTCGCGGCCGATCCGCGATTCGCGGCGCGCTTTGACGAGTGGATCGCCGGCCTGCCGCGCTTCCGAGCACTGCGCGTCTATTCCGACGGGTCGTGCGAGCTGGATCTTCGCGTGCGTCGCGCGGAGTGCGTGCGCTGGCTGCGAAGACAGCGAGTCGACGTCGCGGATTCCGCGGGCAATCCGCGCGGCGGCCGGGATTCGCTCGCGGCCGGCTGGCTCGACGCGGAGTGGGGCGCCGGAACCGCCTGGAGCGGCGAAGCGATGCCCACGGACCAGCCGGACGGCTGGCAGGACGTCTCAACAACCGGGCTGGAGCTGGCGCAGCGGGCAGCCACCGCCGACGCGCTGCACATGCTTCGCGAGCAGGCCGGAGCGCTGCGGGTCGGGACGGCTCGCACGCTGCGCGACTGGATACCGCTGGGCGGGGATTCCGACAGCGCCTTCCTGAGTGCGCTTGCGCAGCGGGCCACGCTTCGCAGCGCGGCGCGGCTTGGCCCGGTGGCGACAGCCGATGCCTCGCTCGCGCTGGCCGAGCTGGAGCGGCTGCTGTTCGCGTTCGCGGAGCAACTGCCGCCGGGCGAAGCTCAGGAAGCGATCGACCCGCGTGAGCTGGTGCTGCTGAATCGCGGAATCGTGCTGCGCGGGCACGGCTGGGCGCCTCCGCCGCGCAGCTACTGTCGCGGCGCGGTTCGGCCGGAGCCGAGCGAGCGCAGCGTGCGGCTGCGGGCGAGCGATGCGGAGCTGGCGTCGTTGCTTTCGGTTGAACTGGCGCCGCCGGCCGCGGGCCCGGGCTTGAGCGAGCTCGACGGGCTCGAGCTGACGCGTCGTCTCGGAGCGGTGCTGCTGCGCGAGCGGGTGCTTTCGCTTTGGATCGGCCCGGGCGCGACGGTGCGTGACGCCGCGAACGACTGCCCGACGATTCTCGCGGACCTCGAAGTGTGGCAGCAGGCGGCTCGAATCTCGCCGGCTGACGGCAGCACTCCGTCGATGCGTGTGCGAGTGTCCCTCTCGGACGCGCGCGATCGCCTGGCGTCGATTCTGTTGGGCTGCGAAATGCTGGAATAATGAAGCGTTGCCACGGCAGCGTGCCACGGCAAGGCAGCCTATCTCTGCGGCTCTGGCATGCGCATCATTTCCGCACTCGGCGCCGTTTCGGCTGCCGCTTCTGTCTGCGCAATTGGGAACAAGGACGCGGCCGTGCCAATCCGCCGCTCGCGCTCGGCATAGAGCGCGTCGCGCAGAGTCGCGTCGAGAGGCGAGAGCTCGTTCGGATCAACGCTCATCGGCGGCGTCTGCGCGAGGTACAACTGAAGGGCCGCGTCCATCTCGTGTCCGCTGATCGACTCGGACCGCAGCACCCATCCATCCGCCGCAATGAAGTCGACTCTGAATTCGTCCGCATCCGGAGCGTCTCGATCAAACCGGCTCTGCATGCGCACCCGCACGTCACCGACCTGCTTTTCAGTGGTCAGCCGAAGCGAGTCGACGCCCCGCTGCCACGCCTGATGCAGGAGGATCGCGTCCATCAGCGCCTCGCGGCTCGCCGTGGAATGGTGCGCCACGAGGTGCGTCCATCCATCATCCATCGCCGTTTGCCGCTCGAGGCTGAGGCGCTCCGGCATCGGGACGGCGATCTTGGCGGCGCAGCCGCACGAGAGCGTGGCCAGGCAGCACGAGAAGACGATTGTCCGGTTACGAAGTCGCATGGCGGCACTCCTCTCGGCGCGCCGGCGAGCTGCTTGGGTCTGGCGACCGCATCCTCACCGGCGGAGCCGACCACCTGCTTCGCCTGTGGGCCGCCGACGGAACCGCACAGCGGAATCTCGACGGGCTCGACGACTGGGTGTACGAGGCGGCGTTCGCCTCCGGCGGGGCGCGCGTCGTCGGCGGATTGTGGTCGGGCCGCATCGACTCGTTTGCGACGGACACAGGCGAGCGGCAATGGCAGATCGACACCCATCCTCGGCCCGTGGCCGCTGACGTCGCGGGAGCGCCCCCATCCCCCGGTGCGGAGGCTACCGCCGCTACGCCACCTTCGCCAGCGTCACAGTGAGCACGCCGGCGACCGCCAGGCAGACTGCGATGATCTTTTGCGGCGTAAGCCGCTCGCGCAGAACGAGCGTCGCAAGGATCAGCGCGAAGATCGTCGACATCTGGTTGAGCGCCGCCGCGATGGATGCCTGGGCGTACTTGAATCCCGCCACCCAGAGAACCAGTGACACATACGTGCCCAGGACGCTCGCGGGGACGATCTTCTGCCAGACGGCCGCGGGCTTGAAGACCTGCCACAGTTGACGTCGGCCGGGAAGCAGGGCGCCGATCGCGGCCAGGGCGGCGCTGCCCGCGAGCAGGCGGACGGTAGTCGCCGAAATCAGCGGCCAGCGCTCCAGAACCGGCTTGGCCATGACGATGCCGAAGGCCATCAGCGCCAGCGAAGCGATCGTGAGCGTGATGCCGATCGCCAGCTCCGAGCGCGTGTGACCCACCGCCCGCGGGCTTCCGAACGCGATCAGGATCGCCGTCAGAATCATCGCCACGCCGAGACCCTGCTGCGCCGTCAGCGTTTCGCCGATCAGCAGCCATGAGCACAGAACGACGAGCGGCGTGTAGGAGCAGTCGACGATCGCGATCAGCCCGACGCCCATGCGATTAAGCCCGGCGAAGAAGAGTGTGTCGGCGACGGCGATGCCGAGGATGCCGCTGATGACGAGTATGGTCAGGTCATTCGGCTGCGCGCCGTCCTCGGGCAACGAGGCCCCGGCGAATGGAAGCGTGACAACCAGCAGGATCAGTCCGACGGTGTTCTTGAAGAGATTGAGCGGCAGGGGTGCGACCGTCTCCCCGCCTTTTTTGAAGAGCATCAGCGCGAGCGCCCAGACGAGTGCGGCCAGCAGCGCGCAGAGCTCACCCTTCAGATGGGGAGGCATTCGGTCTCGGGGCAGTGCGCGGGCAACCTCACGGCCGGGCCGTTTTCGACGGCCACCAGGCCGCGTGGCTCAGACAGTTTGGCTCGCCGGCGTCTGGGAGTCAAAGCCCGGGGGCATGCTCGAACGGCGGCGTTGCAGGCTGGACCTGTCGCCGGGCGAACCATGCGCCGCTGCCGCGCGTCAGGGTCGCGGAAACGTCGCCTGCCGACCGGAAATCGGCCGAGCTGTCTGTCGCGCGCGCACGTCGTCGACATCCGCGCGCGGCTCGGCTCCGCTCCCGCGCGGCGCCTCGCGGCAGGGCGGCGGTTCGGGCTGAACGGCCTTGTCCTTATCCTCGCCGGCCGATCCCGGCAATTTCGTCTTCACGTTGTGTGGAAACAGGAATTTCAACACGCGGTCGAAGCGTGCGCCCCAGTCGCGCTCGTGGTGCCTGGCGCCCGCGACTTCCTCGAAGTGCAGCTCGGCGTCCGACTCGTAGCCCTTCTTGCGAAGCATGCGCACCAGCGGCAGGCAGTAGTCGGCGAGCCGGGTGGCACGTTCCTCGGCGCGGCGCGACAGGGTCTCCTCGCTGCCGGCGTCGATCCAGAGCTTGAGCGTGCCGGGCGCTGGATGTTCTTCCAGGTAGTCGAAAATCCGCTGTTCCGCCCATTGCAGGGAGGGCGAAAGTGCCGCCGCCTTGCCGAAGACGCCGGCGTGGCGGAACGGTGCGTAGAGCGAGATCAGACCGCCAAGCGACGAGCCCGCGATCGCGGTATGCTCGCGGCCGGGCAACGTGCGGTAGGTGCGGTCGATGACGGGCTTAAGCGTCTCGACGATGAACGCGAGATAGTCATCGCCCTGTCCGCCGCCGCGCTCCGGGTCGCGAAAGGGAGTGTACTCGTCGAGCCGGGCCTCGTTGTTGTAGATCGCGACGATGATCAGCGGCTCGATTTCACCGGCCAGGATGAGGCGCTCGGCGGTTTCGTCGGCCTCCCATTCGACCCCGCCGAAGGACGTTCGCGCGTCAAAGACGTTTTGCCCGTCGTGCATGTAGAGCACGGGGAAGCGTTGCTGGGGCTGATCGTCGTATGCGGGCGGCAGGTAGACCAGGATGGTGCGGGCGTTGTTGAATTGCGGGGCGACGAAGCGGTGGTGCGCGCGGATGATGCCGGTGCAGGTGCTCGGGGGAGTCAGATAGGGGTCTCCGGGCCGGTTCTGCTCGACGCGGCGCGTCTGGTCGGCGCCGCGGTCGGCCCATTGCGAGACGGTGTGCACGACGACCTGTTCGCGCAGGCCGGCCGCCACCCTCAGCACGCGGTTCGGAATTTCGCCGCCGCCGGCAGCCTTCTCCACCGTCGCCCAGGCCGGTTCGCGGATGAACTTGTACTCGATGCGCGCGCCGACCACGAACGGCCACACGCCGCTGTAAATACCCGGCGCCACCTGCTCTAGCGCGCGGCCCTGCTCGCTCCAGCCGTCGATGGAAAGGGCCACGTAGATTCGCGGCGGCAGCTCCTCGAGCAGATCGGGAATCACAGCGACGAACTGCACGCGCGTCAGCTCTTCACGAAAGGGCAGCGCCATGGCCGATGCACCTCGCAGACCGGTGACCAGCGGGATCAGCAGGACGAGCGAACGATACGGCATTGGCGTCATCTTACCCGGGCGCGCAGATGCGGGCGCCGTCGCCTCCGGCGGTTTCCCGAAGCGGCAGGGAGATGTGAAGCGAACTCAGGCCGCCTCAGTGTCGGCGATCGGCGCTTCGGCCGGGGCGCCGGCGGGATCGGCTGCGGGCGTATCCAGCACCGGGCCGGCCGGCTTCGCGTCGTCGGCGTCCGCGGCGCCGCGGCTTATGGCCGCCGCGGTACGCACGCCGAACTCCTCCATCGACGGCAGGTCCTTGAGGTCGGCCAGCCCGAAGACGTCGAGGAACTTCCTGGTGGTGCCGTACATCAGCGGGCGGCCGACGACCTCGGCCCGACCGACGATGCGCACCAGACCTGAGTCGCGCAGGCGGGTCAGCACGTCGCCGCAGGCCACGCCGCGGATCGACTCGATCTCGGCCCGGATGACAGGCTGCTTGTAGGCGACGATCGCCAGGGCTTCCAGCGCAGCCCCGGTGAGCCGGGTTTCAGCCTGCTTGTTGTTGAGGCGCTCGACCCAGGGCCGATAGCTCGGCAGTGTGAGCATCTGGTAGCCGCGGGCGATCTCCTCGATGCGGAACGACAGCCCGACGCAGCCGTACTTGCAGTTCAGCTCGGCCACGGCGAGGCGGACGTCGCCCGGGGCGGCGTCGACGGCCTCTGCCAGTCGCGACGGACTGACGGGCGCATCGGACGCGAACAGGACGGCCTCGATGCGCTGCTCCAGCGACGGTCCGCTCACGGAACCGCTCGCGTCAGCGACGACGGGAAGCTCGGCGCTCTCGCCGTTCGCCGTATCCGGCGCGGGCGGCGCTTCTCCCGCCGCAGCGCTGCCGTCGGGCACGTCACCATTCGAGTTGTCCATCGGCACGGTCATTCGGCTTCTCAATCGGCGGCCGCGTCCGTTGCGGCGAGGCGTCGTGCTCAATCCCTCACCGGCCGGGTCGGTCTCCGCAGTGGCCTCGACCGAAGTACGGTCCGAACTCGAGGTGGTTTCGGAATGACTCGCAGGGGCGGGCGCGCAATCCATGCTCGCCGACAAGATGCTGGTGTCTTCCATGACAATTCGCTCCTCGCTCAGACATGACTAAGCGTATCACGCGCGCGCGCGACCGTCCAGCGAAAATGTGGTTGATTACAGCGCGGCGATCAGGCGCTCGAGCTCGCCGCGATGCTCCTCGATCTGCTCGACGAGGCGGAACTGCGTGCGGGCGCGGTCGAGATTCTGCTCCGGGCGCGTGGTGCGGTAGTACTTGTCGCCGTTGAGGTAGTCGGTCAGAAATCGCACACCCTGCTCGAGCGTGATGACCCAGCCGGCCTGCACCAGCAGGGCGCGCTCGGCCGGCGTCAGGAAGGCGGCGGCTTCGGCGAGGTAGCCTTCCGCCAGCGCCTCGAAGCGTTCGAGATCGAGGGTTACGAGGGCGAGGTCGCGCTCGTCCTCGGCCGCGGGCGTGGCCATCGAGCGAACCATGTCGCCGAAGTCGGACAGCACCGTCCCGTGCATGACGGTATCGAGATCGACCACGCAGAGCGCCTCGCCGGTCTGGTCGTCCAGGAGCACGTTGCTCAGCTTGGCGTCGTTGTGGGCGACGCGCTCGGGCAGTTTCCCGTCGCGCAGCGGCTCCGCCAGCACGCCGGCACCGCCGTGGCGCTCGGCGGCAAAGCTCAGCTCGGAGGCGACGGACGACGCCCTTCCGGCGGGATCCAGCCGGGCGGCGACGTGCAGCGCCTCGTACCGCAGCGGGGTGTCGTGGAAGTGCGGCAGCGTCTCGTGCAGCCGCGGCGCGGGCAGGCTGGTCAGGTGGCGCTGAAACGCGCCAAACGCCCGTCCCGCCGTCTCGGCCTGCCCGGGGCGCGTGATCCGCGTGTGACTGTGCGTGTTCTCGATAAAGTAGTACATCCGCCACGCGGTCCCGTGCTCGTCCGGCCAGTAGCGCTCCTGGAAGCAGGTATGCACCACGCGCAGGCAGCGCCGATCCGCGGCAGGCACACCGGCCGCGCGCACCATCGCTCGGATATGAGCGCTGACGTGGTCGATGTTCTCCATCAGCGCCCGGGGGTCCGGGAAGATGTGCGGGTTGATCCGCTGAAGCAGGTAGCTGTGCCGGTTCGCTCCATCGACCGTGCGGATGCGATAGGACTCATGAATGTGCCCCTGAAGATGCGGTTCGATCCCGTCCACTTCGCAGTCCAGCTCAAACTGCTGCGCGATCGCCCGGATCTTCGGGGGAACAATCATGTCCAAAGCTCCCTGGGGTACTTCCCGAGACGTACCTGCTCTTCCAGAAATACCTGCACGCGCGGCTTGTCCTGCGGGTGGGTCACGCCGCACCAGACATCGCGGCTGCGCTCCACCCGTACTCGTCCCCGTCCGCTGCGGATCAGCCCCTGCACGACGCTCGGCAGGTAGCATTCGGCTTGGGCTGACTGTCCGTGCTCGCGCAGGAATTCCCCGAAGCTGTCTCGCAGCGCCGCAAACAGGCTGGGCTGAAACCCCCAGCAGTTCATCGAAACGGGCAAGGCCCCGGATAGCGTCTGCATCCGGCCGTGCGCATCAGGATACCGCGCATCCCCGCCTTGTCGCTCGATTTTTACCGTTTCGACGATCGACTCCAGCCAGCTTTCGGGTGTGACGCGGCAGACGCCGCGAGAAACCGTTCCCGCCTCCGTCAGTGTGTCGCGCAGGTTGTAGGCAACCATTGCGTGCGCATCGTCTTGCGCGCCGCGATCGAGCAGCGCCGCCAGCGCCGTGAAGGCGGAGGAGCCGTAGAAGTCGTCGGCGTTGATCACCGCGAACGGACCGTGGACCTGCGGTGCGCTGACCAGGACGGCGTGGGCGGTGCCCCACGGCTTGGTGCGCCCGGCCGGAGCTTCAAACCCGTCGGGCACGTCCGCCAGCGTTTGGAAGGCGTAGCGCGTGGCGATGCGCGGCTCGATCCGCGCCCCGACCGAGTCGCGAAACAGCGCCTCCATGTCCGGCCGGATCAGCAGGACAAGCTCCTCGAATCCCGCCCGCAGCGCGTCGAAGACCGAATATTCGAGGATCGTGGCTCCGCCCGGTCCCATCCCCTCGGCCTGCTTCATCCCACCGTAGCGGCTGCCCATACCCGCCGCCAGCACGACCAGCGTCTTAGTCATTGCCTGCCCTCATGTTGCGACAAAGCGACGGAAACTGTAGGAAGCCGTGATCGCGGACGCAACGCCCGTCGGCGGAAATGCGGATGCGCCCCCGGGAGCGCCACGGGTAGGATGGCGATTGCGCGCGGCGCCCGCCCTTCGGCCGTTGCCCGTCGCGAGGTGATCCCGTGGCGTTCCGGAGGAATAACGTGAAGCACACCTTATCCGCGCGGCGCGCCGCTGCGATGCTCTTCGCACTGACGGCCGTCGCCGCTGCGCGCGCGCAGTTCACCGGCCCCAGCTCGTCCAGCGAGCCCTACGTGCTGCCGACGTTTCCGGGGGTATCCACGACATCCATCCTCACGGTCGGCGACAGCGCCGCCGGCTACCGCATGGTGGGTTCGCCCGACGGGCTGGGCGCGCTGGAAGGTCCCGGTAATCGGCTGACGCTGTTCATGAATCACGAGCTCAGCCCGGGAGCCGGCGCGGTGCGGGCGCACGGCCGGACTGGCGCGTTCGTCTCGCGCTGGGAGATCGACCGCGCGACGTTCGCTGTGGTCGACGGCCGCGATCACAACACCGCGCCGACCGACATCAAGCTGTGGAACGGCAGCGGCTATACCGCGGCGACGACGAACTACGCGCGCTTCTGCTCGGCCGACCTGGCCGCCCCCAGCGCGTATCGCTTCGGGACGCTGGGCACGGACGCCCGCATCTTCATGAACGGCGAGGAGAACGGCAACGAGGGCCGGGCGTTCGCGCACCTCGTCACCGGCTCGGGGCAGAACACCAGTTGGCAACTGCCGCGGCTGGGCCGATTCTCCTGGGAAGATTCGGTGGCCAGCCCGCGCGCGCAGGAAAAGACCGTTGTGATCGGCACGGATGATTCCTCTCCCGGGCAGGTCTATGTGTACGTCGGCACGAAGACCGCTGGCGGCACCGACATCGACCGAGCCGGGCTGACCAACGGCTCGTTGTACGGCGTTCGCGTCAGCGGGCTGCCCAGCGAGCAGCGCAGCGCTCCGGCGGCGGGTGCGTTCGACCTGTTTGAATTCGGGGACGTTTCGAGCCTGTCGGGCGCCAGCCTGAACAGTTGGAGCAACGGCAACGCGGTGACGAATTTTCTGCGGCCCGAAGATGGGCACTGGGACCCTCGTCCCGGGCATGAGAACGACTTCTACTTCGTGACCACCGACGCGCAGACGTCCAGCGGCGGACGGAGCCGGCTGTATCGCCTGCGCTTCGCGGATGTTGAGAACCCTGCGGCCGGCGGCAGCGTCACCGCGCTGCTCGACGGCAGCGAGGGCGCGGAGATGCTCGACAACCTGACCATCGACGCGCACGGCCGCATCCTCATTCAGGAAGACCCGGGTAATCACTCGCGCCGCGCGCGGATCTGGCTCTATGACATCGACAGCGGCGGCCTGGCCTCCATCGCCGAGCACAACAGCCGGTTCTTCGATCCCACCAGCCCCGACTACCTGACCGCCAACGAGGAGTCGTCGGGCATCATCGACGCCGCCGCGCTGCTGGGCGACGGCTGGTTCCTGCTCGACTCGCAGGCGCATTATGGCCTCGGCGGGGAACTCGTCGAAGGCGGGCAGTTGCTCGCGATGTACGTCGACCCGGCGATCACCCCCGAGCCGGGCACGGCGGCGCTGGCCGGCGTCGCACTGCTGGCGATTTCGTCGCGCCGCCGGGCCCTGGACCGTGTCGTCGCCGACTGAGGCGCCTCGCGACGCGGGACGGCGCAACACCCAACTTCCGGCGGCAGCCAAACGCTGCCGCGCGCGCGGTTTCGCTTATCATCCTCCTGTTCCGGCAAGCGGCCCGGGCTAGCCAGCCGGCGCGAATCCACTCAGAACGGAGGGTCTCATGGCCCAAGGTAGACATGATTCTCAAGCTGCGGACAGCAGCCGTCGCGACTTTCTCCGGCTCTCGGCGGCGACGGGGCTGGCCGCGATCGGCGGCGCCGCACTCGGGCAGACAGCCGCCGGAAAACCTGAAGGCGCGCGCCAGCAGCCGGCCGCGCAGCAACCTTTCGCCTGCAAGCCGATGGACGTGGTGCGGATCGGCTACGTCGGCGTGGGCGGGATGGGCAGCGTGCACGTGGCCAACCTGCTGAAGATCGACGGTGCGGAGATCACGGCCGTCTGCGACGTTCGCGAGCCCCACGCCCAGCGCGCCGCGAAGATGATCACCGACGCGGGCCGGAAGCCGCCCGCGCTCTACACCCGCGGCGAGCGCGACTTCGAGCGGCTGTGTGAGACCGAGGACCTGGACCTGGTCTTCACCGCCACCCCGTGGGAGTTTCACGTGCCCGTGTGCACTTCGGCGATGAAGAACGGCAAGCACGCGGCCACCGAGGTGCCCGCGGCGATGACCCTTGAGGAATGCTGGGCCCTCGTCGAGCACGCCGAGAAGTTCGGCAGGCACTGCGTGATGATGGAGAACTGCTGCTACGACCGCGCGGAGCTGATGGTCCTGCACATGGTGCGCAGGGGGGTCTTCGGCGACGTGATGCACGCCGAGGTCGGCTATCAGCACGACCTGCGCGAGGTGAAGTTCAGCACCGACGGTGAGGGTCTTTGGCGCCGCGCGCACGCCACCCGCCGCAACGCAAATCTGTATCCCACGCACGGACTGGGGCCGGTCGCGCAGGCGTTCGACATCAACCGCGGCGACCAGTTCGACTATCTCGTGTCTATGAGCGGCCCGTCGCGCGGCCTCCAGCTCTATCAGCAGGAGAAGCTCGCGGCCGACGATCCGCGCCGCAATGAGAGATACGTGCTCGGCGACGTGAACCTCTGCCTGATCAGGACGAAGCTCGGGCGCACGATCTATCTCGTCCACGACACCAACCTGCCGCGCCCCTACGCACGCTACAACCTTTTCCAGGGCGCGCGCGGCGTCTACGTCGGCTACCCGTCGCGGTTTCACATCGAAGGCCGCGGTGAGGGGCACGGCTGGGAGCCGCTCGACAAGCTCGCCGACGAGTTCGAGCATCCGCTGTGGAAGTCGGACAGGATCAAGAACATGAGCGGCGGGCACGGAGGCATGGACTACCTCGAGAGCTATCGCCTGATCCAGTGCCTGCGCGCGGGGCAGCCGACCGACATGAACGTCTACGACGCGGCGGCCTGGAGCTGCATTACGGAGTGCACCGAGCTCTCGAACGCGAAGCGTAGCGCCGCGATCGACATTCCGGACTTCACGCGCGGCCAGTGGCAGAAGTGGCCTGCACTGGGGATCGTGGAAGCGTAATCGCGGAGCCTGTCGTGGCGGCGCTGCTGCAACTGGCGGATGCGCGCGCGTATCGTCCGACGCGCTGGGATCTGAAGCGCGACGATGCCGGCCGGCAGTACTGGGTGCGCGTCTTCCACGAACATCGCGTCGCGCTGCTGCGGCACATGCGCGCGTCCTATCCGCACGCCGACGCCGCCCGAATCCAGGCTTTTCAGCAGGCTGACCACGACGCCTTCGAGCGCATCGCGCGGCACCCGGAGCGCTTCGAGCAGATCGACATTCTCACGCTCGAGCGGATGCGCGGCGCTCTGCTCACCTCGCACGGGTTTCCCGACGCCTTCGCCGCCGTCAAGCAGCGCGAGAACGAGATCGCGCTGCGGCTGCTGCCGGCGACGCTGCGCGATTTGTCGCTGGAGGCCGACGGAGAGGTCTTCGAGCGGCTCGCGCGGCAACTGATGATCGGCAACCTGTGGGACTTGGGCGCGATCGCGACGATCGACCTGTATGAGTCGGGGCAGCTTTCGGCGGAGGCGCGCTCGGCGCAGGTTCCGGCGCGGCCGTGGCGCTGGGACGACGTGGAGCGCTGGCGGTCGGCCTGGGAGAGCGGCTACCGGCCGCGCCACGCAGGCTACTTCATCGACAATGCGGGCGCGGATTTCTGGCTCGGATGCCTGCCGTTCGTGGTGTGGCTGCTGCATCGCGGCGTACGCGTGACGCTGGTGGGCAACGCGCGGCCGAAGCTCAACGACATCATCGCCGACGAGCTCGAGGCGCTTCTGCCGCGCGCGGTGGGCTGCGACGCAGTGCTGGCCAACGCCTGGCGCGACGGACGGCTGCGCGTGGTCGCGTCGGGCAGCGGTACGGCGCTGATTGATCTGAGCGAACTTGCGGACGAATGTGTGACCGCGCTGGCCGATGCCGATCTGATCCTGCTGCACGGCATGGGCCGGGCGGTGGAGAGCAATTGGGACACGGCCTTTTCCTGCGACGTGCTGCGGACGGCGACCCTCAAGGACGCCGGCGTCGCGGCGCATGTCGGCGGCAAGCTGTTTGACTGCGTATTTCGGTTCGATTTCAGCGGGACAAGGTAGGTAGTGAGGCTTCCTGGTGGGTCGTCCATGGGTGGAGGTGCGGGGCAACCCCGGGTCAGTTTCCTGATTTTTGCGGGAGATTGTACCCCGATTTTCTTGACTTTCGGTTAAACGCGTACGACGCTTCTTACGTGTTCTCGTGGACGGTGGCCACGTGACTCGGAGCGCGAGTACCGGCCCCCCGACCCGACGGACGGCTTGCCTCAGGCGCGGCGAGAATGAAGCGCCCGGTTGCCATCACGCTCGCGGCCCTCGGCTTGCCAGCGATGTCTGCGCTGGCAATCTGGCTGGCAACCAGCAACGTTCCCCGCGATTCGCTTCCGGCGACACCCCCACCTCTTTCGAGGCCTGACACAGGCCATGTGCGGCATTCCGGCCATTCCGGGCAGACTTGGCCGAGCGCGCCTCCAAACACCGGGCCCACGGCTGATGAGCCACCCAAACTCACCGGTTTGGATCACGCCTCGAACGAGGGTCTTGCTCGGACACCGGCGGGTGCACGGAGTGATTCAACGAGCGTCGCCGTCGACCGCGAACCCCCCAAGGAACCCCCCGCAGCCGACGCATCCAGCCCCGAGGGCAGCGCCGATGCTTCGCTGTACCGGTCCTGGTTGGATCAGCAGGTGGTCGAATGCGTTCGCGCCCAACAGGAACGACTTCTCGACGAGGCCGCGCGCCGCGTGTGGCGTGATCTGCTGGTGGATGGGTTCCGGGCCGATCCCGACGATCCAGCCGCGCCCGACGCGCTTTTCGAAGCCGCCACGCTTTCGAGTTGGCTGCACGAGCCGCGCGCCGAGGAAGAACTGCTGCGCGAATGCGTGCGGCATCCGCGGGTGGAACCGACGACCCGAATTCTGGCGCTTAAGCGGCTGACCTCGTACGCCATCGGCAGGGATGTGGGTGAGGCCTTCGCCCACCTCAATGAGACTGCAAACGCCGTTCGCGCGCTGCGGCCCGGGTTGCGGGAGGAATGGCAGCACGAGATCGACGGCATGCTATGGCAGAAGGGAGAATTGCTCGCGGCGTATCAGGGCATGGGAAAAGCCATCGGCTGGCTGCCTGCCGAGGACGCCGGCAAGCGCGCGTCGGATTACTACCAGGCGTACCTCGACCTTCCGCCAACGCAGCGCGCCCACCCCATGCTGCCCGGCGAGGCGAGCATCCTCCAGGCCCTGGCAAGGACACTGGCACGCGAGGGGCGCGGTCAGCGCGCGGCCGAGCTCTATCGAGAGCTGATGCGGCGGCCCGATCGCGCAAACCCCGTAACCCTGCTGGCCGCGTGGGCGGCGGAAGCGGAGTTTCCGCAGGGCGGAGACAAGTATCGGGCGGCGTTGGAGGCCGCCGAACGCTCGCTGCCGGCGGACGAGTGGTCGCGCTCGCTCTCCTATCGGATTGCCCGGTCATACCTGGAGGATGGATTCGGCGCTCCGTTCCTGGATCGAGTCGAGCCCCTGCTTCGCTCGGACGATCTCGCTGACCGGGCCTTTGTGAATCGCGATGGCGGGTTCCGCGCGGATGCATTGCTCCGGCTGGCCGAGGCGTGCCAGCGGCCGGACGTGGACGATACCGAGCGCGCCATCAGCTACTACGAGGAGCTGCTGAGCGCGTCTCCGGAATCCGGTGTCAAGTTCCTGGTTTATCTTGACCTGGCGCGTCTCTACATGCACCCGTTGGGCGATCGCGAGCGCGCCGTTGAGTACTACGAACGCTTCTTGATTGAGTCGCCTGCGCACCCGCGTGCGCTGGGCGTGGCCGAGGCGCTCCGGCAATTGTGTGAGATTCCCACCGGCGACGACCAACCAACGGACGAGTAAGGCTAACACACACGTAGGGAGGACCGTCATGCGATACGGCTGTGTATTGCTGATGTGCGGGTTCGGCATCGTGGCATTCGGGGAGAATGCCTCGTTCATTCCGAACGGAGAGTGCACGTGCCTCCAGCAGCTCGTCCTGGTCAACCCGGGCACGCAGGTGCAGTTTCAGTGCGCGGCGTACCGCATGGGTCCGGCAGAGCTCATGCTGGCGGGCGAAAATCAGGTGAGCGAGGTGGATGAGCTTTCCTGCAACAACTGCGCCGAACCGTGCAACGCGATGCACTGCGTTCAGTCCCTTTGTGTCACGAAGACGGATAGCGGCAGCGTCAGCGGCACAGGCGGCTTCTCGGTCGCGCTCAAATCGGAGATCAACACCGTTCTGGCCGGCGCGGTGGAGATCGAGACGACCGCCGAGTTCACGGTCGGCTACACCAGTACGACGGAGATCAGCAGCGAATACTGCGTCGAGTGCGGCGCTGATTCGATCCAGCCGTGCACGGGGACCGTCTATCGACTGTACTCGTACCGCGCGGAGCGGGATGCGCGCGTTCCACTGGGACACCTCTGGTACGTCCGCATCAAGCGGCCAGGAGAAGACTGGACGGAATGGCAGGTGGACAATGGGTGCGCGGGCGTCGCCGGGTATGCCACCATCGATGGCTTCAAAGGGTCCGCGGCAGGCTGTGTGGCAACGCCGATCCATTGCGGCCTGTGCGAAGTCTGCCATCCCCGCTGATCGCGCCGCACACTCCAGCGGGGCTGGGCGCGCGGCGCGAGGCAGGCGCGTGCGACGCGGGTCCAGGGCGCTACTTGGCCGGAAAGTCCCGCACCGCGGTCGGCCAGCACCAGAAGTAGACGATTGCTGAGGAGATCAGCGCCGCCCCGGCCAGGCCCCAGACGACGTTGGACGGGAGCGAGGATTCAGGCGAGCGGATCAGCCCGCCGACGATGCCCAGCGCCGCGGCCAGCAGCAGCAGCGTGCCCGCGGCCTGCGCGCCGCCGCCTCGGATCGAGCGTCCGCCGGGCACGGGCAGCACCTGCGCGAATGCGCCTTGCGCGCCGACCATCGCGGTTTGCAGCGCCAGCCCCGCCAGCAGCGCCACGCCGGTGATGACCGTCCAGCGCATCGCCGGCGCGAGATTCTGCACGTCCTCCAGCGCAATCAGGCTGTCGGAAAGCGCGGCCACGAGCAGCAGGCCGAGAAAGAACGGCGAGTAGTATGTCCAGCGACCCATGTTGATCCTCGCGCGGGCTCGATCATCCCGTCGCGTCGGCACTCCGTGGCCGGTGTTGGTCTCGCATTCGTCGTCGCCCGCCGAGGGGCGACGCTACGACACCTCCGCGGCTCAGGTCATTTCCTAGTGTATGCGCAAACGCCTCGAACGGCGATTCGCGCAGCTTGGCGGTGCCGGCGGTCGGCGGTAAAAACTGCCTGCCGCGACCGGCGGCGCCCGAACCGGTCCACTCGAGGATTCGCCCCATGGCTGTGTATCGAATTGCGATCTTCGCGCAGCACGCGGACGGGTCCCGTCCGATCGACGCTGCTCTGACGGCGCAGTTGCGCGACGCCGGGCTCGATGCGCTGCGCGGCGCGAGGCAGGAGCGACTTTTCCTGCTGGAGGGCGCGCTCTCGCGCGATGACGCCGAAAGCATCGCGCGCGATCTGCTGGTCGATTCCGTGATCGAGTCGTTCGCGCTGCACGATGAAAGCGACCCACCCGCGCCCGACCATCCGCTGGCGTCGTCCAGCTTCGAGATTCACCCGCGGCCGGGCGTGATGGACCCCGTGGCGGAAACGACGCTCTCCGAGCTGCTCGCGGAGGGCTTTCGCGTCGATTCCGTCCGCACCGGCCGGCGGCTGCTGCTGGACGGCGAGTTTCCGCCCGAGCGCGCCCGCCAGACCCTGGCGCGGTCGGTTGCGAACGACTGCATCGAGTCGGTCGTGCCGGGGACGGCGGGGGTTCGGCCTGCCGCGGAGCCGCCCGTGTTCGAGTTTCGCGTTCGCCGCGTGCCGATCTGTGCACTGGAGGATGCGGAACTTCAAGCGCTGGCCCGCGACGGACACCTGTTCCTGTCGCTCGAGGAGATGCGCGCTGTCCGCGACTACTTTCGTGGTCTGAAGCGCGAGCCGACCGACCTTGAGCTCGAGACGATCGCGCAAACCTGGTCCGAGCACTGCGTGCACAAGACGCTCAAGAGCGGGGTGCACTATCGCGGCGCGCCGTTCGGCGTGCCGGCCGGCGACGCGCCGGGAGCTTCGGGCCCGGCAGGGACCGAGGTCGTCGAGCGGCGCTACGGGAACCTGCTGAAGGACACGATCGCCCGCGCCACGCACGAGCTGATGGCGGCCGGCCGCGGCCCCGAGTGCCTGTCGGTCTTCGAGGACAACGCCGGCGTGATCGCGTTCGACGGCGACTTCGGAATCGCCTTCAAGGTCGAGACGCACAACCATCCGTCGGCGATCGAGCCGTACGGCGGGGCGGCCACGGGCGTCGGCGGGTGCATTCGCGATGTGCTGGGATGCGGCCTCGGCGCCCGGCCGATCGCGAACACCGACGTCTTCTGCGTCGCGCCGGGCGACTGGCCGCTCGACAAGCTGCCGCGCGGCGTGCTGCATCCGCGGCGCGTCCTGCGCGGAATCGTCCGCGGCGTCGCCGACTACGGCAACCGCATGGGCATTCCGACGGTCAACGGCGCGGTCGTGTTCGACCCGCGCTACCTGGGCAACCCGCTGGTCTACTGCGGCTGCATCGGGATCATCCCGCGCGGCCTGATCCACAAGGCCCCGCGGCCCGGCGACGCGGTCGTCCTGGTCGGAGGGCGCACCGGCCGCGACGGCATCCACGGCGCGACGTTCTCCTCCGCAGAGCTCACCGACTCGCACGCCGACGAATTCTCACACGCGGTCCAAATTGGCAACGCGATCACCGAGAAACGCGTCATGGACGCCGTGCTGCGCGCCCGCGACGTCTTCGGCGGCTGTCTGTACAGCGCGATCACTGACTGCGGCGCGGGCGGGCTGAGCAGCGCGGTGGGCGAGATGGCGCGCGAGATCGGCGCGACGCTCGAGCTCGAACGCGTACCGCTCAAGTACGCCGGGCTGCGCTACGACGAAATCTGGATCAGCGAGGCCCAGGAGCGCATGGTGCTCGCCGTCCCGCCCGAGAACCTCGAGCGCTTCCTCGCGATCATGCGCGCCGAAGAGGCCGAGGCGACGATCCTCGGCGAGTTCGGCACACGACTGCGGAAAGAAGCACCCGGCGCCGCGCGACTCATGGTGCGGTACGAAGGGACGGTGGTCGGCGATCTGGACCTTCAGTTCCTGCACGAAGGCCTGCCGCGCCGGCTTCGCGAAGCGACCTGGACGCGGCCGATGACTTCCAGCGATCGGCCGGCTGTGCGGGTCAACGATGGCGTCCTGGCCCGGCTGCAAACCTGCCTCGCCTCGGCCAACACCGCTTCGAATGCCTGGATCATCCGCGCCTACGACCACGAGGTGCAGGGCGGCAGTGTCGTGAAGTCGCTGTCCGGCCGCGGGCTGGGACCGAGCGATGCCGCCGTCCTGCGGCCGCGGCTCGATCGGACCGGCGGCATTGCCATCGGCTGCGGCTTGGCGCCGGCCCTGTTCGACGTCGATCCCTACTGGATGGTCGTCGCGTCGATCGACGAGGCGCTTCGAAACGTCGTGTGCGTCGGCGGAGACCCGCGCCGCACCGCGATCCTCGACAACTTCTGTTGGGGCGGCGTGGACGACGCGCATGCCATGGGAACGCTCGTTCGCGCTTGCCAGGCCTGCCACGACGCCGCTCTGGCCTACGGCACGCCGTTCATCTCCGGCAAGGACTCGCTCAACAACCAGTTCGCGGCGGACGGCGCGGACGTTGCCGCGCTGCTGGAGGCGATTCGCGCGTATGCCGAGGGCCAGCCCGGCGTCGCGGGTCGCGGCTGTCTGAGTCGGGCCGGCTGGGCGGCCGCTCACCAGAGACTGAGCACGACGGGCCGGCTGGCCATCCCGGGCACCATGCTCATCAGCGCGCTGAGCCTGATCGACGACGTCGGCCGCTGCGTCACCGCCGATCTGAAGCGACCCGGGAGCCACGTGGTTCTAGTCGGTGCGTTGGGCCAGATGGACATGCCGCTGGCCGATGCGCTGAAGGTGCACCACGCGGTTGCGGATGCGATTCGCGACGGGCACATTCTAGCCTGTCACGACGTCAGCGAGGCTGGCTGGCTGGCCGGCCTGGCCGAGATGGCGATCGGAGGTGAGTGCGGATTCGACGTGGCATCCGGGGCGTTCGAGCGGATCGATCCGTTTGAAACGCGGAACGCGGGCTACGTGGTCGAGGCACGCGATGCCGAAGCGTTGCGAAACGCGCTCGCGGGTGTGCCGCATTTCGCGGTTGCGTCGACTCGTGCGGATCAGCGCGTTTTGTGCGGGGCGGAATCGCTCGATGTCTCCGCGCTGCGGTCGGCCTGGGCCGGAAACGGCGCCGCGTGAGCATCGTCGCTGCGGTCATGCGGCCGCTCGCCCGGGCGACGAAGGTCGTCGGCGATCCAGACGATCAGCGCCACGGCAATCGCCAGCGTCAGCAGGCCGCCCAGCGCGAACCAGAGCCAGTCGAGCACCGCGGGCATTGGCCGCCTGCGCCTCCCTGATTTCGAAGCGTGTACATCGCCACGATCGGCGCACTAGAATACTCAGGCGCGTGACAGGGTGAACAGCGCTCGTCGGCGCTCCAATGGATGGAGCTGAGGCTGTGGCTCTAACAACCATGTCTCCCGACCCGCCGGACGCGCGCGCAGTCGAGCTTGCCCGTCTGCGCACGTACACGCAGCGCCGTCATCGTCTGGTTCGACGGCTGGCGCTGGGGACGGTCTTCACGCTCGCCATGGTGGTGCTTGCCGCGGGCAACCGGGACGTTCAGGCCATGCGCGAGAGCCGCGAGCGCAGCGAGCGCGTCGCCGCGGCCCTGGCCGCGTCCCGCGAGAGACTCGGCGCGGCGCCGATGCAGTTGCCCGACATGGGACCGCGCACCGCGAACCTGATCGGGGCGTACTACTTCAACGTGCGCTATGCGCAGACGATGGCGGGGGGGGCGGTCGGGGTGTGCTGTCCGCGCTCGGCCCTGCGCCTGTACGTCTGGGTCGATGGCCGATACGTCATTCTCTACGACCAGGGCAGGTACGTCTCGCGCTGGTTCACCGAGCGGGAGTTTCAGGCGCAAGCCCCATCGCTCGGCTTCGAGAGCCTGGTTGAGGACTGAAGGCACGCCGATGGACTGCTTCGCCTATCGACGTGGCCGCCTTTTCTGCGAGCGTCTGCCGGTCAGCGACCTTGCGCAGCGCTGGGATACTCCGCTCTACGCCTACTCCGCGCGCACCCTGACCGAGCACCTGCACCGGCTTCAGCTAGCCTTCGCGCCTCTGAAGCCGCGCCTCTGCTTCTCGCTCAAGAGCTGCCCCAACCTGCACATCGCGCGGCTGCTTCGCGCGCACGGGGCGGGGTTCGACGTGGTCAGCGGCGGGGAGCTCTACCGCGCGCTTCAGGCCGGCGCCGCACCCGAGTCGATCGTCTTCGCGGGCGTCGGCAAAAGCGACCGCGAGATTCGCGAGGCGCTCGCCGCGGGCATTGGGCTGTTCAACGTGGAGTCGGCTTCCGAGCTCGAGCAGCTCGATCGGCTCGCCGGCGAGGTCGGCTGCAACGCCGACGCCGCCCTGCGGATCAACCCCGACGTCGACGCCCGCACCCACCACTATACGACCACCGGCACCAGCGCAAGCAAGTTCGGCGTGGATTGGCGCCAGGCGCCGGAATTCTTCAAGCGGGCGGAGTCGCTCCGCGCGCTGCGGCTGCGCGGCCTGCACCTGCACATCGGCTCGCCGGTGAATGACGTCGCGGTCTACAGCGCGGCGATCGCCCGCGCCGTCGAGCTGGTGAACGAGCTGCGATCCCGCGGTCACTCCCTGGATACGCTCGACGTCGGCGGGGGATACGGGGCGTACTACAGCGGCGACGAGGCGCCGACGGCGGAGGCGTACGCGCGCGAGGCCGTGCCGCTGCTCGAGCCGCTGAAGCTGCGCGTGATCCTGGAGCCGGGGCGCTCGATCGCGGCGAACGCCGGCGTGTTGCTGACGCGCGTCCTGCACGTCAAGGAGGGGGCGCGACGCTTCGTGGTCGTCGACGCGTCGATGAACGAGCTGATTCGTCCGGCGCTTTACGGCGCGTATCACTTCGTCTGGCCGGTGGACGCCGGCGCCTTCAGCACCGAATCGCGCGGTGCGGTCCAGCCGTTCGACGGACTCCAAACGTGCGACGTGGTCGGGCCGGTCTGCGAGAGCGGCGATTTTCTGGCCCGCGAGCGCTCGCTGCCGCCCGCGAAACGCGGCGACCTGCTGGCGGTGTTCACCGTCGGCGCGTACGGAATGGCCATGTCCAGCCAGTACAACTCGCGGCCGCGTGCCGCGGAGGTGCTGGTCGACGGGGCCACGGCGCGGCTGATTCGGCGTCGTGAGACCTATGAGGACCTGGTCCTGACGGAGCAGGTGAACGAGCCGGCCGTGGTCCTCGGAACGGATGCGGAATGATCACGCACTGGGGCCTCGCCGAACGCCGCGCGTCAACCGCCGCCCCCTGTGTCGCGACGATCGGGAATTTCGACGGCGTGCACTGCGGTCATCGGCGGCTGATCGATCGAGCCCGTGAGCTGGCCGGACAGGCAGGGATTCCGGTCGTCGCGGTGACATTCGATCCGCACCCGTTGACACTGCTCGCTCCGCACGCGGTGCCGCCGCGCCTCACGACGCTCGCCGAGCGGCTGGCCCTGCTCGAATCCGCCGGCGTGGACGAAGTTGTCGTCCTCGAGTCCAACTGGCGGCTGCTGCACCAGACCGCCGAGCAGTTCCTGGTCGACCTGAGCGAGTCCCTTCATCCCCGGGCGTTGATCGAGGGACCGACCTTCACCTTCGGCCGCGACCGCGTCGGCACCGTTCACACGCTGCGCGCGGCGGAGTCGCGTTTCCGGTTCGCGCTGCACGTCGTAGACGAGCAGATAGCAGACCTCAGTGGCCGTCAGGTTGCAATCAACAGTTCGGCGATTCGCGCCGCGCTGCTTCATGGTGCGTTGGAAGACGCCAACGCCATGTTGGGACGGCCCTACCGGATTGTCGGGCAGGTTGTCTCCGGCGACGGCCGCGGAGCGCAGCTCGGTTTCCCGACCGCGAATCTCGATCGCGTGCCGCACCTGGTTCCTGCCACCGGCGTGTACGCGTCGGTTGCGGAGTTGGAGGACGGCGAGCTGGCGTTGTCCGCGGTGAACGTCGGCACGCAGCCGACGTTTGCTCAGGCCGTGGTGCGGATTGAGCCGTACCTGCTCAACTTCCGCGGGGAGCTTCGCGGCCGGCCGCTCGCGTTGCATCTGCTGCGCCGGTTGCGTGGACAGCAGCGCTTCTCTGACGTCGCGGCGCTGCGTGCCAGGATCGCGGAGGACGTCGCCGCAGTTCGCGCCGAGCCTGCCGCCTTGGAGGTGGTTCGGGCCGGTCCGCGGTTGCCGGTGGATTTGTCTGATAAGTCAGAATAGGGTTGCACAACCGGATTTCGTGTGTTAAGTTGTTTGACTGACGCGATATGTAGTGGGTGTCAGCGCTGTCAATCGGCGCCGAGGCGCGAACGCGTCAGGTCGAAGCGAGGGTAATCGTAGCGCGTGTTTCTGAAGAAGATCATCCTGCACGGGTTCAAGAGCTTCGCCGATCGCACCGAATTCGAGTTCGGTCCGGGGATGACGGGCATTGTCGGCCCTAACGGCTGCGGGAAAAGCAACGTCTCGGACGCGATCCGCTGGGTGCTCGGCGAGCAGTCGGCCAAATCCCTGCGCGGCGCGCGCATGCTGGACGTGATCTTCTCCGGCTCGCGCTCCCGAAAGCCCGGCAACTGCGCCGAGGTCGAACTGGTCTTCGACAATGCCTCGCGCGTGCTGACGCCCGATCAGGACGACGTCTCCGTTTCGCGCCTGCTCTATCGCAGCGGCGAAAGCGAATACCGCGTCAACGGCAAGACCTCTCGGCTGAAAGACATTCGCGATCTGCTGCTGGACACTGGCGTCGGGGCGGACGCCTATTGCATCATCGAGCAGGGCCGCGTCGACGCCATGCTCCAGGCCGATCCCCAGCAGCGCCGCGAGATCTTCGAGGAAGCCGCCGGCATCAGTCGCTACCGCGTCCGCCGCGTCGAGGCGCAGCGGCGGCTCGAACGGACCCAGAACAACCTGCTGCGCGTCAATGACCTGGTGGAAGAGCTCGAGCGCCGGCTGCGCAGCGTCAAGCTCGCGGCCGGCAAGGCCCGCAGCTATCAGGAGTGCGACGCCCGGCTGCGCGAGCTGCGCTCCGCGCACGCGCTGGCCGAATACCGGCAACATTCTCAGGACATTCGTGCGCTGCGGCTGGGCGTGGAAGCGCACGGCGCGGTGGCCGCGGCCTGCCGGGCCGGTCTCGCGCAGCGCGGCGCGATCGAGGAAGCGATTCAGTGCGACCTGATCGAGCTCGAAGCCCCGCTGCATCGCGAAGAGGAGACGCTGCATCGCTGCGGCGCCGAGCTGCTGACGCTCCAGGAGCGCATCGCCAGCGGTCTGCGGCGGCTGGAGGACCTGGCCGCCGTCCGCGAGCGGCAGATCGCCCGGGCGGCCGAAGCGCGCCGCGAGGCCGAGGAAATCGAGGCGCGGCTGGCCGAGGAGCGCGCCGCGCTGGGAGAGCTGCGCGAGGTGGAGCGGCGGGAATCGGAGCGGGCGGCCGAGCTGGCCGATCGCCGAGGCGCCGCGCAGGGCCGCGTGGGTGAGACGCGCGTCAAGCTGGAGCAGCAGCGACGCGCGACCTTCGAGACCGTCCGGACGGCCTCGCTGCTTCAGAATCAGCTTGCCAATCTGCAACAGCAGCGCGAGCGCAGCGAGCAGCGGGTCGGTGCGCTGGCGGAGCGCCGCGCGGCGCTCGACCGCGAACGCGACGAGGCCGCGCAGCACGCCGACGAGCTCGACGCCCGCCTGGCGGACGCCGAATCGAATTCCAGCAGCCTGGCCGGCCAGACGCTCACGCTGGAGCAGCGCATCTCGTCGCTGCGGGACGAGATCGAGCAGGCCGCGCACGACGTCGCCACACTGAAGGAATCGCGCGGCGGGCTGCTCTCGCGGCTCAATCTGCTGGAAGACCTGGAGCGCCGACTCGAAGGCGTCGACCAGGGCACGCGCGGCGTGCTGGCCTGGCGCGACGACGCCGGCCGCGACGGCGGCGTAATCGGGCTGATCGCCGACCTGCTGGCCATCAACGATCCGCGCGTCGAGGTGCTCCAGCCGCTGCTGTCGAGGCTCGAAAACTCCGTGGTCGTGCGCTCCGCGCTCGATTTCTTCGCGGAGCTCGACCGGCGCGGCGAGCCCTCCGGTCCGGTGCGGCTCATCGCCGCCGATCGCATCGGCCACGCGCCGGATGCCGAGCGCTATCGTTCGCTGCCGGGCGTGCTGGCCCTGCCGATCGACTGGGTCGAGTGCGCCGCGGAGCATCGCCCGCTCGCACAGCGCTTGTTCGGGGGCGTGGTGCTGGTGGGTTCGCTGCCGCACGCGCTTGAGCTGGCGGATGGCGCGCCGGAATCCTTGACCTTCCTCACGCCGGACGGGCACGCGGTCGAGTCCGGCGGGCGGATGACCGTCGGAGCGAAGCAGGCTGCCCCCGGGCTGATCAGCCGCCGAGCCGAAATCCGCCGCCTGCAACTCGAGCTGGAGGAGATCGAGGTCCACTTGCGTCAGCAGACGAAGCATCGCGAGGCGCTGCAGCGCTGCATGGCCGACGAAGAGCTGCGCCGCGACGGTCTGCTTCAGGAGGCAGCGCTGGTTCAGCGGCGCCAAGCGGAAATGCGCATCGAGCGGCTTCGCGCCGGTGAGCGCGTCGCACGGATCGCGCGCGAGTCGGACCTGCTCGAGCGCGACGCCGTTGAACTGAAGCGGCTGATCGACGACGTGCAGACTCACGCCGCCCAGGTGGAGCGCGAGCGTGAGACGACACAGGCCGCGCAGCAGCAGCACGAGCAGCAGGTCCAGCAGATCGTGTCTGACCTGTCGGCGCTGGAGAGCAGCGTCCATCTCGCCATTCAGGAACACACCGCCGCCCAAATCGAGCGCGGCCGCGCCGCCGAGCGGGTGGCCGCTCGTGCGCTCGCGATCGACGAGCTGGTTCGGCGGCTGGAGCAATGCCAGGCCGCGCACGGCTCGGCCGAGCATGAGTTGGCCGAGGCGATCGAGCAGGGAACGCACGCCGAGCGTGAGGTGCAGCAGTCGCGCGGCGGCTGCGAGGCGCTGGAAGTTGAGATCGACCGGCAGCGGGCGCGGGTGGCCGAGTTGAACGAGCGGCGGCAGGTGTTGCGCCGCCGGCACGACGGCTGCGCCGTAGCCGTGCGCGAGCTACAGTCCCGGCTTGAGCTGGTCGACGCGTCGGTGCGGGATTTCGAGCTTCGACTGCGCGAGGCGGAAATCCGGTGCGAGTCGCTGGTGGTGCGGGTGCGCGAGGAGCTGGGAATCGACTTGGCGGACCGCGCGGGCAGCGCCGAGCGAATCGGGCGCGACTGGGCTTCGGTCGAAGCGGAAATCGAAGAGCTGCGCGGGCGCATCGCGCGGTTGGGCAACGTCAATCTCGACGCGCTGAGCGAGCTCGAGGAGCTGACGCCGCGCTACGAGGCGCTTGCGTCGCAGCGCGACGATCTGGTTGCGTCGATTGGGCAGCTTCAGCAATTGATCGTCGACCTCGACACGGAGTCGAAGGCGCGCTTCGAAAAGGCCTTCGTCGAAATCCGCGAGAATTTTCAAGAACTGTTCCGCAAGCTCTTTGGCGGCGGGAAAGCCGATATTATTCTGGAGCAGCCTGATCAGCCGCTCGAGTCGGGCATCGAGATCATTGCTCGCCCGCCGGGCAAGGAACCTCGCTCCATCTCGTTGCTCTCGGGCGGGGAACGCACGATGGCGGCCGTGGCGCTCTTGTTCGCGATCTTCAAGAGCAAGCCGTCGCCGTTCGCCGTGCTGGATGAGGTCGACGCGGCCTTGGACGAGTCGAACATCGACCGGTTCAACGGCATGCTGCACGAGTTTCTGGAAAAGACCCAGTTCGTGGTGATTACGCACAACAAGCGGACGATGCAAAGCGCCGATGCGTTGTATGGCGTGACCATGCAGGAGCCCGGCGTGAGCAAGCGCGTCAGCGTCCGCTTCGACGATCGCGTGGAAACGCCCCTCGGGGCGTAGTGTTTCGTGTGTGTTTCTTTTCAGTGAGGTGCGCCATGGCTAAGAAGAAGAAGGCTGCGAAGAAGAAGGGTGCCAAGAAGTCGACCAAGAAGGCCAAGAAGACCAAGAAGGCCCGCAGGGCCTGCTAGAACGGTCGACGGAAGTAAACCGCGGCACGCGCCAAGAGCGGAGGCAGCCCCCAAGCCGGTCACCGGCGGAGGGGTGAGAGCCGCACACGGCGCGTGCCGCGCTTCCTCGCTCTCGCGCCGCGCCCGCTCGGACGACGTGCAGGGCGTCAAGCACGGTTGTCAGTGGCCGCTGATGGTCCCGCTCGTGCGATCCGCCCGGACGGTCCTGTTCCGCAGATCAATCTCGATGTAGCGGCTCAGCGCCGGCGTGGTGACGCGCCCGGTCTGGGCGTTCTCCTCGACGACGCGCGCCGGCAAGGGCGGGTTGTCGCCGCCGCGCACCTTGACCAGCCCGCTGGTCCGGTCGAACTCCAACTCCTGGGCGTAGACGGAACGCGTCACCGAGCGCTCCTGGTCGCGCAGATAGACGCGCCCCTTTGCCGCAATCCAGGCCAGGCGGATCGGCGCCCGACCGCTCGTCGAGCGCGCCTCGGGCGCGACATCGAAATACCCCTCGAGCCGATCGCATTCCAGCCAGGCGTTGCGATCGCGCAGATTCGCCAGCAGATCGGGCCGGCCTGCCGCCTCCGGGAGCATCGCTTCCAGATCGACGATCTCCCGGCCGGCGACGTGCCGGCAGCGAACGGTCCCCTCCATCAGAACCCAGTCGCGGCGCGCCGGCCCGTCGTCCCCCAGGATGTACTTCATCGATTGACTCGCCGACATCGCCGTCTGGCTGGGGCCGTCCGAGATCAGCGACGAGGGCAGGCCCAGCACATCCGCCGTGGCGTTCTCAGCGGCGCCCGGCAGCGCGTAGTTTTCGATCAGCAGCGTGGTCAGCCCGGCCGTCTGCACGGTGCGCGTCGGAATCTCCAGCGTCAGCTCCGGCGCGCTGATCGACTCGCGCTGCCGCGCTCGGCCGGCGCTGTCGAGGCGCGTATCGCTGCGCGCCACGGCCTGATTCGCCACGATCCGCAGCGGCTCCTTGCGCCAACGGCGCCGCAGTCGATCGTCGCCGCGGGCGACCGAGGTCGCCGGCGACTGAGCGGAGGCGGGCTGCGGTGCGCTTCGATCGCGGAAGCTGCGCCAGGCCAGCGCCAGGCTGTCTGCAACGCCGGGGTTGACCGTGGGCGGCGGGACGTCCTTGAGGAGCAGCGTCAGCGCATCGGCCGAGAGCGATTCGGCACCGGAGTGCGCCTCGACGTTCCCCTCGAAGCGCACGGCGTTCGCGGCGCCGTCCAGGCGCAGCCGGTCGCGGCAACGGAGATAGATGGGGGCCGAATCCCGCCGCTGCTCGCCGCGCAATCCGCGCTGCGAGCGAAACGCCAGCCGCGCCGGCCCGGGGAGCGTCACGGTCTCGGCGTCGTCGTCGAACTCGATCCGCTCGCCGCGCACGGCGAGGGGGCGCACGTAGAGCACCGCGGCGCGCTGCGCCGTTCCGAACAGCGTGCCGCGCAGCGGACGTCCGCGCGGATCGAGCTCGGCCACGAGTCGGCGGCCCTTCGCCCCGACGTGGTTGTGCGGATCGAGCAGACGGACCAGCCCGCTGGCCTCCAGCTTGGTCGGCCGCGCGCGGCCCGCGTCGCCGGGGGCGAACGCCAGGTCTAGCTGGTCGCAGCTCAGCTCGCGCTGCTGGACCGGGTCGCTTGCGAGCAGCGGGCCGAGCCAGAGCTGCCGCAGTTGTGTCACGGCGCGCTGTTCGCCGATCGCCTCGGACAGCCGCACGTCGCCCGTCGCGACGACGCGCGAAAGCAACTGCCCGAGCGGCTCATTCGGCGATTGCGCGGGGCGAAACGACGCCTCGATGCGGTCGGCGTTGAGCCACTGCTGATCCAGCCCGATCGCGGCTTCGCCCACGAACACCGCGCTGCGGAGCCGGCTCGACCCGAAGAGCTCAGCGCCCGGTACGGGCTGGCCCTCCGGCGTGGATACGGCCGAGCCGGCCTCGTCGCGCCCGCGGTCCAGCGTCAGCTCGGCCCAGAGTCCGCAGCGAATGGTCATGCTCTCGTCGCGCGCCGACCCCGTTTCGCGCAGCCCGAGGCTTACGTCGCCGACGAGCTTGATGCGCTCTCCGCCGTTGTCGATGTACGCGCTGTCCGCCTCTACAGAGAGCCGTTTGCCGACGGTCAGGTGAATCGGGCCGGCGTCGTTTTGCAGCCAGAGCCGCTTGCTTTCGTCGTGATAGACCAGCCTGCCGCCGGTGATCAGCCGGTCGCCCATGTCGACCGACAGGCTCTTCCCGACGGCCTCGAACTGCCGCCGCGTGGCGGTCGCCTGCGGCTCTGGCTCCAGCGGATGCAGCGTCAGCGCGCCGTGCCAGCGCACCACCAGCCGCTCGTGCTCGTCGCTGGGTCCGCTCGATGTTCGCGAGCTCGACACGTCGGCCGGCTGGCTGGAGCCGGCGGCGGCGGACCTCGACTTGGCGGAGAATGGACTCGGCCGACTGCCCGTATCGACCAGCAGCCGCAGCAGATCGGCCTTCAGCCCGCCGACGCGCGTATCGCCCCGCATCTGGTCGGCCTCGACGCCTCCGTCGAGCACGCACTGATAGGTGACGACGCGGCGCGCGGGATCCGCGCGCGGCGCGGCCGGCGGATCCTCGGCGGCATCCGCGGAGCTGGGACGGCCGGACTTTTCGCCGGGCCGTTTGCTTTCGTCCGTACCCGCGTCGAACAGCCCGCTGCGCAGCCGGAATGAGAGCTCTTCGCCCTCCTCGATGCGCAGCGACTCGATGCGGTTGTCGGCCTGGTTCCAGACCAGGCTGAGGCCGCGCCCGGTCAGGCTCGCCTGGGTTGATTCGACCTCGATTCGCGCCGCGGTCTGAAGCGTTCCGCGCTCGAGATCGAACTCGAGATCGGGCAGGCGGATCGTGATCTGATCGTCCGGGCGTTCGGCCAGCGGCGTTCGCTCGTCGTCGGTGCAGGTGTCGACCATGATCTGGGTTGGACCCAGGAAACGGCCGCGTCGCGGAGTCATGCGCGCTGGGTCGATCGTGTCGACCGAGAGCACGGCCCGCTCGCCCTCAACGACCACGATGACGCCGCCGGGGAGCCTTTGCTGAAGCTCAGGCTTGGAGATTTCGATCTGGTTGCTGGATTCGTCGAGCGGTCGCCAGCTTTCGCCGCGGATTCGGCCGATCTCCCGGCCGCTGCGCGGGTCATAGCGCGAGTAGGCGAAGCGCTCGCCCGACGCGACGGTGACCTCGCCCTGCGCGGCCTGAATGTGCAGAGGCGGGGGGGCGTTTCGCGGCGCCGCGGCCTGGAGGTCCAGTGCCGAAACGGCGCGCGCACCGCCCTCAGGTTCCGGGGCGCTCAGCACGCGCGTGTAGCCGATGTACAGCAACACCAGCACGCCGGCGGTCGAGATCATCAGGACCAGGTTGCGGATCATCGTCATCCCGGCTCGTCGCGCGTCCCCGCCGAGGCGGCGGCTTCGGCCGCGCCCGTGTAACGTGCGAGTACGTCTTCCCAGCGTCCCGCCGAGCGAAGCAGCCCCTCGATCGCCTCGCGCACGGCGCCGTCACCGCCGCGGCGGTGCAGAACGCGCTGGCAGACCGCCCGAACCTCCGGGGCCGCGTCGGACGGGCAGATCGCCATCCCGCAGCGCGTGAGCACCGGCAGATCGGGCAGGTCATCTCCGATCATCGCGACCCTGTCGAGCGTCAGCCGCAGTCGCTCCAACAAGGCCGACAGGTCGCGCAGCTTGTCGTGGCTGCCCTGGAGGATGTGCTCGATCTCGAGCTCCTGGGCGCGTTGCACGACGGCGTTAGAGCGCTTTCCGGTGAGGATCACCATGTCGCCGATGAGTTCCCGGAACCAGCGCATCGCGATTCCATCGTGGATGTGAAAGGCACGCAAGGGCTCGGGGCTGGCGCCGTAGTAGAGCCGTCCGTCCGTCAGAACTCCGTCCACGTCGAGCACGAGGCAGCGAATGTCGCTCATCACCTTGTGGCGCCAATAGATAGCTTCGGACCGCCGCCGACCGTCGATGACGGTTCCCTCGCCCGGCTCAACCAGGATCATACCGGTTTTCACGCTCGGCGCTCAGCGCGGCACTGCGCATTCTGGTCGGGTCGCAACGGGCCGGGCCGCTGGGCCGCGCTTCCGGCGAGCTCCCCGGCCGATCCGCTACGATAGTCGCATGAGCCCCGCGGACTCCGCCGCTCCGTTGCCGCCGCGCCGCCTAGACCTCGGCGACCGCACCGTTCTGCTGCTCGCGGGCGGCGCGCTGCGGCTCGACGGCGGGGCCATGTTCGGCATCGTCCCCAAGCCGCTTTGGTCGCGCCGCACCGCCGCGGACGAGCAGAACCGAATCCAACTGGCCTGCAATTGCCTGCTGATCGAGACGCGCGGGCCGGCCGCCCGCCGCACGATCATCGAGGTCGGACACGGCTCCAAGTATGCCGCGAAAGAGCAGGCGATGTTCGGCATCGAGCCGGGCAAGTGGCTGCTTCCGACGCTGATGGAGGTCGGCATCGACCCGGAAACGATCGAGGACGTGATCGTCACGCACCTGCATTTCGACCATGCGGGCGGGCTGACCCGCCCCGAGGGGGAGTGGCTAGCGGGCGACGCGGGCGGGCTGTCGCGCTGCGTCGCGACGTTTCCACGCGCCGTCGTGCACGTTCAAAAACAGGAGTTTGCCGATGCGCGCGCCAACTTCGGCATCATGAACGCGACCTATCGCGAGGAGAACTTCGCGCCGATCGACACCCGAAACGCGTGGCGATTGCTCGACGGCGAGCAGGAGGTCGTTCCGGGGGTGCGCTGCCTGCTGACGCGCGGCCACACGCGCGGGCACCATTCGATCCTGATTGAGGGGTCCGATCGCAGCCTGCTGTTTCCTGGCGACGTGATGCCGACCGCGGCGCACCTCGGCGCGCCGTGGAATATGGGCTACGACCTGCTGCCGATCGACAACCGCGAGTCCAAGCGGCGAATGCTCACGCTGGCGGCGCAGCGGGATTGGCTGATCGTTCTCGATCACGAGCCGAAGGCGCCCCTGGTCGCGGCGCGGACCGAGCGCGACTGGTTCGCCCTCAGCCCGGTGTAGAGTGCCGCGGCGGTATGGGCGCTGCCCCGGTTCCGATTCCCCGGCTGCTTGCCCGGCGCCTCGCGGACGCGGCTGCCGGTCAGAACGACGTCGTCAACTGCACGCGCCAGATCAGCGCGTCGTCGTTCACGTTGGGCAACGAGGCGCCCGCGCTGCGGATTGGGGCCTCGTAGACTTTCGTGACGTCGGCCTGCAACTTCATCGAGTTGCTGTGGATGTAGTAGTTCACGCCCGCGGCGTATTCCCACACGCCCTCGTGGCCCTCGGCCACAGCCGCCATCCCGCCCACGCGCGCCAGCAGCTCGATCTTGTTTTCGAGCCCGGGGATGGGCAGCAGATAGCCGGTCTGAACGTAGGCGCCGTGCTGGACGGTCGTGCTGTCCTCGCCGGCCAGCAGCCACCAGGGCGCGAACGGGCTGCGTCCGGCGCGGCGCGGGTCGACGATGCGCAGCGTGTACTCGCCCAGCAGCGACCAGCCGCGATACTTGAAGTGCGTGTCCCAGCCGAACTGATGGATCTGCAATCCGGTCGAACGGACCGCTTCGAAACCCCCGCGCGAGTCAAAGATCGAATCGCGCGTCGGCGCGAACAGCGTCAGCGTTCGGCGGTCGCCTTCGTCGTCGTTGAAGCCGTAGTGCATACCGAGCTTCCAGGCCGGGCTTTCGTGGTTCGGCAGGTCCGACTCCAGGGTGAAGTCGGTCTTGGGCTGGTCGCCGAGGACGTACCAGTTGAGGCGCGCGACGATGGCGGGGTTGCCGTCGAGCTCGGCCGGGTCGGTCGTAATCGTGCGGTTGCGTTGGCCGGTGAAGGAGTTGGCGATGTCGAGGAAGTACTCGAGATGGTCGTCGAGCGTGCGGCCCCAGACGCGGAAGCCCGTGCCGTACCCGAGCAGATGCGCGTACGTGTACGTCGACAGGTCGGTGAAGCTCATGTTGGTGGTGGCGCGCATGAAGCTCGGGACGCTGGCGAGCTTGAACGTGCCCATCTGGACCTGTAGTTCGTCTGCGAAACGGTAGTTCACGTACTCGATCAGCACGCGCCAGTCGTAGTCCTCGGAGGAATCGAGGGTGGTCTCCATGAAGTAGGTCAGGCGCTCGTCGAAGATCGTGCCGCTGATGGCCAGCCGCGCGCGCGGCAGGTCGAACCCTGAGCGGTCGTCGCGCTCCATGCGCGGCCGCAGGTCGCGGTTGCGGTGGCCGATGTTGGCGTAGGTGTAGCGTGCGGCGAGCTGCCCGCAGAGCTTGAGCGTGAACTGGTTGTCAGCGCTGCGGATGTAGAAGCCGCCGTCGTAGCCCGCGGAGGCGCCCGGGGCGGCCAGTTTCCCGCCGAACTCGGGGTCGGCGAGGATTTCGCGCAACTGCGCGCGCACGATCTCGTCACGGAGGTCGTCGGCGCCGCGCGCGGAATAGCCGGCGAGCCGCGTCGAGAGCGCGTCGGTTTCGGCCAGCGAGCGCTCCAGGCGCTGTTGCAGTGCCTCGAGCCGCTCCCGCTCGCTGACGCCGTCGGCGCGCAGCGCCGAGCCTGTCATGAACACGAGCAGCGCGACCGTGGTGCGGATTGCGGCTCGAAGTGCGGGACCGTAGCATCGCTGTTGAAACGGGACTTCATCCGGGGGAGAGGTGGGCATGTCAGCTCCGTCTGATTCAGTACCGCGGTTTGTACATTTGCACGTACACACCGAGTACTCGCTGCTCGACGGGGCCTGCCGCACGCGCGACCTGGCCCGCGTCGCCAAGTCGATGAACATGCCGGCGATCGCCATCAGCGACCATGGCAATCTGTTCGGCGCGATCGAATTCTACCAGAACTGCATCGAAGCGGGCGTGAAGCCGATCCTCGGCTGCGAAATGTACATGGCGCCCGGCGATCGGCGCGAGCGCGAGAGCCGCGGGCTGCGCGAGTACGGCTATCACCAGCTTCTGCTGGCGATGAACCTGACCGGCTACCGCAATCTGGTGAAGCTATCGAGCATCAGCTACACGGAGGGCTTCTACTACAAGCCTCGCATTGACAAGACCGTGCTGCGCGAGTTCTCGGAAGGGCTGGTGTGCACGAGCACGTGCCTGGGCGGGGAGATTCCGCAGACGCTTTCCCGTCACGACTACGCCGCCGCGCGCCGCGTCGCGGAGGGGTATCTCAGCATCTTCGGCCCGGATCGTTTCTTCATCGAGCTTCAGGATCACGGGATGCCGGAGCAGAAGGAGCTGAACCCCGAGCTGCTCGACCTGGCGCGCAAGCTGGGAGTCGCGACGATCGCGACCAACGACGTGCACTACCTGACGCACGACGACGTCGAAGCGCACGACGTGCTCTGCTGCATCTCGACCCGCGCTCGCGTCAGCGAGGAGAACCGCTTCAGGTTTCCGACCGACCAGTTCTTCCTGAAAACGCCTGAGCAGATGCTGGCAGCGCTGCCGGAGTATCGCGAGGCGGTCGAAAACACGCTGCGCGTCGCGGAGATGTGCAACGTGGAGTTCGATTTCACGAAGCGCTACGCGCCGGTCTACCGCCCGCCGGACGCGCGCTCGCCGAACGACTATCTGCGCGAGCTGGTGTACGACGGGGCGCGCCGCCGCTACGGCGAGATCAGCGCGGAGTTGCGCGAGCGGATCGACTATGAGCTGTCGGTGATCGCGTCGAAGGGGTTTTCGAGCTACTTCCTGATCGTCTGGGATTTCGTGCGCTACGCGCTGGAGAACGGCATTCCGGCCAACGCGCGCGGCAGCGGGTGCAGCACGGTGGTGGGCTACTGCCTGCGCATCAGCAACGTCGATCCGCTGCGTTACGGGCTGTACTTCGAGCGTTTCATGGACCCCGAGCGCGACGAGATGCCGGACATCGACATCGACCTCTGCCAGGATCGCCGCCAGCAGGTCATCGACTACGTGCGCGAGAAGTACGGCCACGTCGCCCAGATCATCACCTTCGGGCGGCTCAAGGCGCGGGCGGCGATCCGGGACATCTGCCGCACGCTGGACGTTCCGCTGGCGCAGGCCGACCGCGTGGCCAAGCTCGTGCCCGAAGCGCTCAAGATGACCCTCGACAAGGCGCTCAACGTCGAGCCGGAGCTGAAGCGCATCTATGACGGCGACCCGACGCTGCGCAAGGTGATCGACGTCGCCCGCCGGCTGGAGGGGCTGGCGCGGCACGCCTCGGTTCACGCGGCGGGGGTCGTCGTCGCGGATCAGCCGCTGGACACGCTCATTCCGCTGCACAAGCCCGCCGACGCGCGCGACGTCACGACTCAGTTCGAGGGGCCGACCGTCGAGAAGGTCGGCCTGCTGAAGATGGACTTCCTCGGGCTGCGGACGCTCTCGCAGATTCACCGCTGCTGCGCGCTGGTCTCGCAGAATCACGGCGTGCGGATCGACCTGGACGCCCTCGATCTCGAAGACCCGCGCGTCTTCGCGCTGCTGGCGCGGGGCGAAACGCGCGGCGTCTTTCAGTTCGAGTCCGGCGGCATGCGCGACGTGCTGATGAAGATGAAGCCGAACCGCATCGAAGACCTGATCGCCGCCAATGCGCTGTTCCGGCCCGGACCGATGGCCTACATCGACGAGTACTGCGCCCGCAAGCACGGCAAGGCCTGGAGCACACCTCATGCGATCATGACCGAGGTGCTCAACGAGACCTACGGCATCATGGTCTACCAGGAGCAGGTCTCGCGGCTGGTGAACCGGCTGGGGGACGTGCCGCTGCGCCGCGCGTTCCGTCTGGCCAAGGCGATCTCGAAGAAAAAAGAGTCGATGATCAACGCCGAGCGCGGCCCGTTCCTCGAAGGCTGTCTGGCGCACGGGTTGAAGAAGGAAGCCGCCGGGCAGATTTTCGCGGACATTCTCCAGTTCGGCGGCTACGCCTTCAACAAGGCCCATTCCACGGGCTACGCGGTGGTCGCGTTTCAGACGGCGTACCTGAAGACGTACTACCCGGCCGAGTTCATGGCGGCGCTGTTCACGTACGAGAGCGGCAGCACGGAGAAGGTGGCGGAGTATTTCGATGAATGTCGCCGCCTGCGGCAGCGCGACGGCTCGCAGGGGATCATGGTCCGAGCGCCGGATCTCAACGAGAGCGAGGCGGAGTTCACGGTCGTGTATCGCCGGCCGGACGCCGGCTCCGCGGCCGGCGCGAAGGACGCCGGCTCCAACGGCCGGCGGCCCGGCGCGCACACAGCGCGGCCGCGCCCGAACGGATCGAGCCGTACGCAGACGGCAGCCTGCGCGGAAGCGCACGGTTCCGAAGCCGCCGCCGCGCTCGGCCGAGCGGAGATTCGCTTCGGCCTGCGCGCCATCAGCGGCGTCGGCGACAAGGCTATCCGCGCCATTCTCGAGGCGCGCGAGCAGGGCGGCCCGTTCAGCGACGTCTACGACTTCTGCGAGCGCATCGACCTGGGCATCGTCAACAAGGCCGTGCTCGAGGCGCTGATCAAGGCCGGCGCGCTGGACAGCACCGGCGCGATGCGCCGCGCAATGATCGAGGCGCTCGAAGATGCGATCGCGGCGGGCCACGCCGTGCAGCGCGACAAGCGCAGCGGCCAGCTCGACATGTTCGGCGACTTCGCCGCCTCCGCGCCCGCGCCGCGCCGTCAGCTCGGCACGGCCGAGTGGACCGACTCGGAGATGCTGGCCTACGAGAAGGCCACGCTGGGCTTCTACATCACCAAGCATCCGCTCACCAGCTACGCCGAGGTTGTGCAGCGGTTCAGCAACTGCACAACCGAGTCGCTGGCGCGGCTGGGCGACGGCCAGAAGGTGATCCTGGGCGGGCTGATTTCGAAAGTGCGCAGCGTGCCCATTCGCAACGGCCGCAGCGCCGGGAAGAAGCTGCTGATCGCGCTGCTGGAGGACTTTGCCGGCTCGATCGAGGCGGTGGTCTTTCCCGATCAACTGCCGGAGGCCCAGACGCTGCTGCGGCCCGACGCGGTCGTCTTTGTGGACGGCACGGTCGACGGACGCCGCGAAGAGCCCAGCATCCGTGTCAAGCGCGTGATTCCGCTGGCCGACGCGCCGCGCGAGTTGACGCGCGAGCTCGTGCTGCGGCTGACCTCAACCGGCTCGTCCAGCGCGCTGCTGCCGCAGCTTCAGAGCCTCTGCCGAGCTCATCCCGGGCGCTGCCCGCTCTTTCTGCGAATTCACTCGGCGGAGGGCTGGACTGTCAGCCTTCAGTCGGGCGGGCGCGGCGTCGATCCCTCCGCGGACTTTCTACGCGAGGCCGTCAGCCGGCTGGGGGCGGATAACGTCCTGTGCGCCGGAGCGCTCGGCGCGGTCTCCGCAAGCGGGCTCCAGGCCTGCTACGCAACGGAGTAAGTGGTTTCGGCGGAAGTCAACCCTCGCTTGGCGCGAATAGGCGCTGGATTTTCCCGCAACATCGGACCGCGCAGGACTATACTGACTTGGGCGCTGACACCGGCCGAAGGGCCGCGTTTCGCCGACGAGATCGGACTCGGCAGTCGTCGGCCGGCAGGCGCAGACCCGAGCATGTGCTCGTTCCGCGCGGCAGAGCGATAAGCGGTCAGCTTCTGCGTTGTTCGACAGGGAGGACCAGTTGCTCGAACCGATACGCTGAACCCAGGGAGCCGGACGGCGTTCATGGCCGACGGAGGCGCCGCGTGCGGCGCGTGGTCGGGCTCAACCGCGGTCTCCCACCTTGTTGCATGGGTTCAAGCAACCTGCTCCCACCGGCAAAGGCGGAGGCTGAATCGTGCTACCCGGGCGATCGGCGGAGGCCCGCCGCGCCCGGGGCTCTTGTTGGGTGAGTGCGCCGCGTCGCCGATCATGGCGAGCGGCTTCGCCCGCAGCCTACGAGCCCACGCTCAGACGATCTTCCGCAGCGCCGCATCGACTTCGGTGCGTTGATCCGCGGGAAGATCATTCAGCAGCGACCGGAGCGCATCACCGCCCTCACGCTGCTTGTAGAGCGCGGCCGCCACGCGCAGCTCCGCATCCCGTTCGTTGCAATACACGCGAAACGCCTCGCCGAGCTCGTCGCGCGACCAGTGCGACAGCGGATCGGAGACGCCGACCTGCGCGCGGGCCCAGCGCAGCAGCGAATTCGGCTCGTCGCGGAAGGTGTAGGTCGCGAGAATCGCCAGCAGCTTCTCGCGCGGCGAACCCAGCACCTGTGAGACACCCGCCGGCAGCTTGCGAAGCCGATCGTCGAGCGTGCTGCCGCCGAGCGTGTCGAGCCAGCCCTTCTCGCGCACCGGCTCGGGCGTCGGGCTCAGCAGTTGGGCCGGGGGGACCATCACCGTCTTGCGCCCGACGACGGAGAAGTCGATGGTCACGCGCTGCGCCGGCTGACCGTTGACCTGCATGGGCTGCACCGCGACGACGCGCCCGTTGCCCCATTGCAGGCAACTCGGGTTTCGCACCCACTGGCCGATCAGCGACGAATCGATGGGCAGGTCGCTCACGACGGGGTCCGCTTCAGCGAGGAATCGCGGTTCATTCCCCGTGCCCGTCCGCCAGGAGCTTGGCGAGGTTCAGCTCGAGCGCCGCGACCGGGTGCCGCAGTCCGCAGGCTTCCAGCCCGCGCGGGTGAATCTCGCCCATCGTTCCGATCCAGTCGCTGGCGAGATAAAGCCCGGCGGCGCGTCCCGGAATGAACGCGACGCTTTCGATGGCGCGAATCTCGACCGAGACCTCCAGCTCGTGCAGCAGCGCGTTCAGCACGGCGCGGATGTCCGCGTAGCCGACGCCCGGGCCGATCATCGCCGCCGCCAGGTAGCGGTCCTCGCGCGCCCCGGTCTCGGCGCCCTCGTCGACGAACGAGCAGTCGCCGACCTCGAACAGGTGCTGCGGCAGGTCGTATTGCTTGTTGATCGTCAGCGTTTCGAGAATGCCGGGCAGCAGCGAAACGCGGCAAAGGGTCTGCTCGCTGCTGATCGGGTTCTCGATCTTCACGGCGCGCGGGTCGTGCGGCACGCCCCACTTGTCGAACGCCGCCGCCTCGCTGCTCAGCGTCAGCGTCATGACCTGGTGGAAGCCGAGGCCGGTCATGATCCGCCGGACAGTCCCGCAGCGCTCCTCGATGGCGCGCGGTTGTCCGACCGTGAACGTCGGCACCAGGCGGGTCGCGAGCTTGTCATAGCCGTACGCGATGGCGGCGTCCTCGATCAGGTCGATCGCGTGCATCACGTCGTTGCGCCAGGCCGGCACGCGCACGCGCAACCGCCCGGCCGACGTCTCGTCCGCGGCGTGCCCCATCCGCCCGAGCAGGCCGATCAGCGCGGCGGCGTCGAGCGGGGCGCCGATCGTGTCCGCCGCCGTCTGCACGTCGAGCGCCATTTCGGCGGGCGCGAAGCTCGGCGTGACGAGCTTGTGTTCGGCGTATTGAATGCGCACGGCTTCGATCGTCAGCTCCGGCATGACCTCTTTCAAGCCGCTCAGCAAAATGTTCAGCGCGCGGTCGAGGGTGCGCTGCGCCAGGCCGGTCACGTCGACGAAGCACTGGCGGGTCGCCATCGTGACGCGCGTCGACTCGCTGTTGATGATCGGCGGCATGGAAAGCACCGTGCCGACGCCGTCCGTGAGCAGCGGGTAGGCGCTGAATTTCGAGAGCAGGTGCGCGTAGGCAACGCCCGTCTTATGCCGCGCCAGGATTTGGCGCGGCGTGAGGCTGGCGGCGGGATCGCTGGGCGAGAAACCCAGCGGGACGAAGTGCAGCTCATCGGGCTCGACTGCGCGATAGCGGAATGCCGGCCCGCTGACGTTCAGCTTGTCGAGATCGTAGACGCCGATGGAGGCCAGCTTGCGGTCGCGGCCCAGGGCCCAGTGCAGGTCCTCCTGGAGGTTCATCAGCAGCTTGATGCGCTCGTTGTCGAAGCGCAGGTTCCGAAGAACCGCGCAGGCGATGCAGGGGCGGTAGCTCTCGTCGTGCGCCAGGCGCGGATCGACGTCTACAGCGAGCCTGGGCTCGGCAACCGGGTAGTCGATCAGGCCGGTCCGCACGCCCAGAAAGCCGCGTATGTAGCGGGCCATTCCGCCGGGGTCGAAGATGTCCGGGCGGACGGCGAGCATGTTGAGCCGTGCGACCTGATTGACGCCGATCGAGAGGCACGCGCCCGGCTGCTCGCGGAAATCGGTGCCGCACTTCGGGCAGTGCAGCGGCTCTCCCTGCGCGTCGGTGCGTTCGATCACGTTCTCGCACGCCTTGCAGGTGAAGGCGTTGGTGTGCGTCAGCTCCTCGACCTCGACGCCCATCTCGTCCAGCGTCTGGGCGACCTGCGACGGGTCGATGACTTTCCGTTCGGCGTTGACAAGCCGCATCAGCAGATCGAGCGGCATGTTGATGATGGGCATGAGCACCTCGAATACGCGGACGGCGCAGCGATCAGACGTTTCGGCGAGTTCCGGATCAGGCCCTTCTCAGCGGCGCCTCGCGCAGCCACGGCATGGTCGCGAAATAGAGCTCGCCGATGCTCTTGAGCCCGTGGATCATCATCGCCAGGCGCTCGAGCCCGAGACCCCAGGCCAGGACGCGGTCGCGAATGCCCAGCGGCAGCGTGACCTCCGGGCGGAAGATGCCTGACCCGCCCATTTCGACCCACTCCCGCCGATGCTCCAACCAGAGGAACACCTCCGCCGACGGCTCGGTGTACGGAAAGAAGCTCGGGCGGAAGCGCACCCTGGGGTAGCCCATCTTGGCGTAGAACGCCGCCAGCGTGCCCAGCAGCGTCGACAGGCTGGCCTGCGGATCGACGATGATGCCGTCCACCTGGTGGAACACCGGCAGGTGCTTGTAGTCGACGGTTTCCCGGCGAAACACCGGACCGATGACAAAATACTTTCCCGGCCGGCTGACGTGCAGCTCGGACGACCGAACGCTGACATCGCCGGCCTCCGGTTCGCTATTCGCTGTTCGCAATTCGCTTTTCGTTGCATGCGCCGCCAGCGCGCGGATCGTCGCCGCGGTCGTGTGCGTGCGCAGCACGGGCTTCTGTGCCATCTCGCGCGACCAGCGGTAGCGCCAGCCGGTCGAGCCGGTGTCGCCGCCGTCCTCGTGCGTGCGGCGGGTGCGCTCGACGAGCGCTTGGTCGGGCAGGCGACAGCGCGCCGGCCGCGCGACGTAGAAGGTGTCCTGCATGTCGCGGGCGGGGTGATCCTGGGGCTGAAACAACGCGTCGAAGTCCCAGAAGCTCGATTCCACCCAGGGGCTGACGATCTCGGTGAAGCCCATCTCCAAAAAGACCCGCCGCACCTTGTCGAGCGTCCGCTGAAAGGCGTGCTCCTTGCCGGCGAACAGCTTGCGCGCCGCGAGCGTGACGTCGTACGGCCGAAGCTCGACGTTGCGCCAGGCGCCGTCCGTCAGCAGCTCGGGCGTGAGCTGTGTCACGGTCGGGCGCGGCTTGGCGCTGGCGGCCAGCAGGGTCCGCCCGGCGTCGGTGATCCGCACGAGCCGCTCGACGCGCTCCTTGACGTTCAGGAAGCCGCGCCGCTTCGCGAGTAGCTCCAGTGCCGCGCGAACGTCGACGCCTTCCGCCGCCAGCTCTTCCTGCCGGGCCACCCTGCCATATGCCAGGGACCGCAGCATGCGCTCGTCCGGTTGGGGCTGGTTCTCCGCGGCGCGGCCCGCTTCAAGCAGCACGAGCTGATCGCCGCGCTTCTCGGCCCAACCGCGCTGCGCCAGCCAGCGCAGCGACTGGCCCACGGTGGCTGCGTCCGGGCCGCTGTGCGCGGGGATTTCAGTGATCTTGCACGATCCCTGCTGCGCGGCGAGCACGCGAACGACGACCCGCTCGGGCAGGGGTTGCTCGACGAAGGGGGTGGCTTCCTTGCCGAGGCTGTACTCGTTGAACGGCCGCTCTTCGACGGTCGCGGCGCCGAGGGTGCGAAGTTCGGCGCAGGCCGCGGCAACCGGCGACTGATCCAGCTTCAACGCCGACGCGATCTCGGACGCTCGGACGGCGCCGGTCTGCTGGGAGAGGAAACTGAGCACGTTGTGCTGGGCCGGCGGAAGCTGCATGGTGCGAAACCCCTGGTTCGTGCGGATTTGGTAACGGAACGGAGCCGGACTCTCAAGTCCGCCTCCGCCGCGCGGCCGATTCGGGGAACGCCCAACCGCAGCCCACTCGATGCGGGCAGAGCCCGGCGGAAAAATCCCGCCGGCGACCGGCAAGCCCTGCGCTCAGGTCCGAAATCCACGGTTCCGCAGCCCGTCCCGAGGGGCTTGTATCAGCCCTGATTCCCGGCCGGCGGCGGGCCGCGCATCTCGCGTTGCCTTGGAAAAAACGCATGACTAGCATTGGCGGATACGCGGGCAGCACATCCGCGCGATCGTCCGGTTCCCGGGGTGGTTCTGCGTCGGAGGGATGAACGTGGACGAGTCGGTCTTTCAGCAGAAGCTCGGTGAGCTTATCGCCCAGATCGAAACGTTGCCCGAGCAGGAGCGCGAGCGGCTCCGCGGCCTGGCGGCGGAAACTCAGAAGCGACACGCCGACATCAAAAAGAGCGTCGACCAAATGCAGGAAGGTCTCGACTTCCTGCGGCTCTGGCTGAAGTACCTACTCTTCGATCTCGAAGCCACTCGACGCGAAAACGCCTACCTGCGCAAGATGCTCGAACAGGATCCCGGCAAGGAATGATCCTCGCGGCGCGGGACCGTCCCGCCGCGCGCCAGCAGTCGTCTTCTCATCTCCCAGTCGCCCCGCGGAGTGTCTCCCCGGCAGTCCGCGGGGTGTTTTTTTGAAGGCAAGGGGTGGCGCGGGCGCGAACGGTCGCGGTGCGGCTAGGGCAGCGGGCCGGAGTCCGGGCCGGGCGCCACGCTGATCCGCGGCGCATCGCCCCACAGGCCGTCGAGGTCGTAGAAGCGGCGGTGCTCGGCGTCGAAGAGGTGAATCGCGACGTCGACGTAGTCAGCCAGAATCCAGCTCGCCTGGTGCGAATCCGCCAGCTTGAACGGCCGACGGCCCTGGCTGACGGCCCAGTCCTCGATCCGGTCGATGACGGCGTGCATCTGGCGCTCGGACGTGCCGGTTCCGATCACGAAGAAATCCCAGACGCTGCTGAGTCCGCGGACGTCGACGACGGTGACGTCCTCGGCGCGGTACTCCTGCGCCAGGCGTGCGGCGCCGACCGCGAACGCCAAGGTCTCAGCCTCGACCGGGTTGGGCCGGTTTGGACGGTCTGCGAGGGGTGGATTGGACATGCTGGACGACTGGGCTGGCAAGCGCACGGCTAGAGGTCGCGCACGATCCGCTTCAGCGACTTGCGGGTCTTGCGGCGGCGGCGCTCGGACGGCTTCTCGTAATAGCTGTTGCGCTTGATGTCGCGCGTCAGGCCTTCCTTCTCGCACAACTTCTTGAAGCGACGCACCATCTGTTCAACGGATTCGTTTCCGCGGGCCTTAACTCGAAGCATGCATCTCCACCTCGTTTCACGTAGATCGTGCCGGGCCGAGGACCGGCGTGCCCAGCGGTCGTTTGACCGCGAACCGCTAATCATATCGGCTCGGCACGGGCATACAAGCCGCCTGGTGGTGCGAATGCCCCCGCGGGACCATTTGACGGCCGGCGTTTCGACCGCGCAACCAACGGGCGGAACGCCCGCACGACTGGCGCGTCCGCCGGGCGGGCGAGCCGGGGCGGCCAAACCGCCTTGACACCCAAGACCCAAGGTGTATCCTTCAGAATTCCCCGGTCGACGGATGACGCGGGTGCAGGTTGTGCAGAGGTGGACTATGGCGCGTTCCTGTCCGTTTACCGGAAAGAAGACCATCTTCGGCCGCTCCATTGCCCGACGCGGTAAGGCCAAGTACCTCGGCGGCGTCGGCCGCAAGGTCACCGGCATCAGCAAACGCCGCTTCAAGCCCAATATTCAGAAGGTACGCGCGGTCGTCGACGGTCGCATCTGCCGAATCCGGGTCAGCGCCAAGGCCATCCGCATGGGGTTCATCGTCAAGCCGCAGAAGCGCCAGATTCCGCAGGCCGCCGCCCCCGCCTCGTCCTGAGGTCGAATTCCGGACCGTCGCATGATCATTGACGAGTCCCGAGTACGCCGAATCGCCCACCTGTCCCGCCTGAGCCTTCAGGACAGCGAGGTGGCCGTATTCGCGCGCCAGCTCGAGCGCATTCTCGAATACGTGCGGCAGATCGAGCAGGTGGATGTCAGCGGCGTCGAGCCGCTCGCGCACGCCCTGCCGCTGACGGACGTGCTGCGTGAGGACGCGCCGCGGGCCAGCTTCTCGTCCGACGTCTCGCTGGCCAACGCGCCGCAGCGCGAGCGGGATTTCTTCCGAGTCCCCGCCGTGCTCGACCCCAATGCCGGCGCCTGAGCCGCCCTCGTCACGCCGTCGCGGGGATTCCGGCGGCCGGGTTTGGCCGAAGCCGTCTCTTGCTCTGGCATGAGATTCGACCGACACTCCGGCGCCCGCGCGCGTCGCCGCGCCGGCTTGCATGCGTGAGTTTGCGATGAATGTCCGCAGCGCCAGCCAGATTGCCGCACTAGTCAACGCCGGACGTTTGCGCGCGCAGGACACCTGCCGCGAGTCGCTGGCGCGCATTGCGGCGCTGGACGGCCGGCTGCACGCGTTTCTGGAAGTGCTCGGCGATGCTGCGCTCGCCCGCGCCGCCGACATCGACGCGCAGGTCGCCGCCGGCCGTTCGCCGGGTCCGCTGGCGGGTGTGCCGGTGGCCATCAAGGACAACATCTGCACGCGCGTCGGGCGAACGACCTGCGCTTCTCGCATCCTGGCCGGGTATCGCTCGCCCTACCACGCGACCGTGATCGATCGGCTGGAGCGCGCCGGCGCGATCGTGATCGGCAAGACCAACCTCGACGAGTTCGCGATGGGCTCCTCGACCGAGAACAGCGCCTTCGAGCCCACCCGCAATCCGTGGAACCTGGAGTGCGTGCCGGGCGGCTCGTCGGGCGGCTCCACGGTCGCCGTCGCGGCGCGCATGACCCCGCTGGGGCTCGGTTCCGACACCGGCGGGTCGATCCGCCAGCCGGCGTCGCTGTGCGGCGTGGTCGGGCTCAAGCCGTCCTACGGGCGCGTTTCGCGCTACGGGCTGGTCGCCTATGGATCCAGCCTCGACCAGATCGGCCCGCTGGCCGCGTGCGTCGAGGATGCCGCGCTCGCGCTGGCGGTGATAGCCGGTAAGGACCCGTTCGATTCGACCAGTGTCGATCAGCCGGTCGGGGATTTCGCCGCGGCGCTGACCGATTCCAAGCTCGCCGAACGCCGTGCGGGCCTGCGCATCGGCATTCCGAAGGAGTATTTCGGCGAGGGGTTGTCGGAGGCGACGCGAAACGCTGTGCGGGCCGCGCTGGACGTCTACCGCGGGCTGGGCGCCGAGCTGATCGAGGTCTCGCTCCCCAACGCGCCGTACAGCGTCGCGGTGTATTACCTGGTGGCGACGGCGGAGTGTTCGAGCAACCTGGCGCGCTATGACGGCGTGCACTACGGCCACCGCGCCGAAGGCGCCCGCGATATCGTCGGCCTCTACGCCCACTCGCGCGAGGAAGGCTTCGGCGCCGAAGTCAAACGCCGAATCATGCTGGGCACGTTCGCGCTGTCGGCGGGCTACTACGATGCGTACTACGACCGCGCCCTGCGGATGCGGCGGCTGATCAAGGACGATTTCGACCGCGCGTTTGAGCGCTGCGACGTCATCGCCGGGCCGACCGCGCCGACGCCGGCGTTCCGGCTCGGAGAGAAGACCGACGACCCGCTTCAGATGTACCTGGCGGACATCTACACGATCGCCGCGAACCTGGCCGGCATCTGCGCCATCTCGATTCCCTGCGGCTTCAGCCCGGACAGGCTGCCCATCGGGCTTCAGCTTCACGCTCCCGCGTTCGGTGAGGCTGGGCTCTTCCAGGCCGCCAGGTTGTATGAACGCGAAACCGACTGGCATACCCGCGTTCCGCCTGTCGTCTGACCGCCGACCGCCGGCGCGAGCCAGCGGCGGCAGCGGGCCCGGCGGAGCCGGAACTCGAGGCTTCGATGCGTTCGCGAACCGGCAGCTCCTTCAACCGCACCAAACTGATTGCCACGCTCGGGCCCGCGTCGTCGACCCCGGAGAAGTTCAACGCCCTGATCGACGCCGGCGTGGACCTCTGTCGATTGAACTTCAGCCACGGCAGCCTGGACGACCACGCCCGCGTGCTGCGAATGGCGCGCGAATGGTCCCAACGGAATGGACGCCCGCTGGCACTGCTCGGCGACTTGTGCGGGCCGAAGATTCGGCTGAACCCGGTGGCCACCGAGCCATTCCGCATCGAAACCGGGCAGGTGATCGAATTCGTCGAGTCGAGCGAGCCGACGCGCCCCGGACGCCTGACGATTCAGCTCCCCGGTCTGCTGCGCGAGGTCGAGGTCGGTCATCGGCTCTACATCGACGACGGGCTTGTCCGGCTGCTGGTGACGGATCGCTCAGGCGACGCGCTGCGCTGCAACGTGACCGCGGGCGGGATGATCGCCAGCCGCAAGGGCGTCAATCTGCCCGACACGCGGCTGACGCTGCCGGCGCTGACGGAAAAGGACCGCGCCGACGCCGCCTGGGCGGTGAAGAACGGCCTCGACTATCTCGCGCTGTCCTTCGTGCGCCGGCCGGAAGATGTCCAGCAGCTTCGCGCGCTGGTTACCCAAGCGAACGGCGATCTCGGGATCATCGTCAAGATCGAGAAGGTGGAGGCGATCGAGCAACTCGAAGCGCTGATCGCGCTGTCCGACGGCGTGATGGTAGCGCGCGGCGACCTCGGCGTGGAAATGGACGTCTGGCAGGTGCCGCTGATGCAGAAGGCGATTGTGGCGCGCTGTCGGCGGGCCGGAAAGCCGGTCATCGTTGCGACGCAGATGCTCCAGAGCATGGTGTCCGCGCCGACGCCGACGCGGGCCGAAGTCAGCGACGTGGCCAACGCGATTCTGGATGCCGCCGACGCGGTCATGCTCTCGGCCGAGACGGCGACGGGCGACTTTCCCGTCGCGACGGTCGAGATGATGAACCACATCGCCCGGTCGACCGAAGCCTACGCGGCGCAGAACCGCTGCGAGCAGGAGCTGGGCGAGGTGCCGATCGCAGGGCGCGTTGCGGCGGCGATCGCGCGGAGTGCGGCGCAGGCCGCGCTCACGCTTGGTGCGAAGCTGGTGGCGGCCTGGGCGGCGACGGGCAACACGCTGCGGGCGATCGCCAATCAGCGACTTCCCATGCCGGTGGTCGGGCTGACGGCCGACGAACGGCTCTATCACAAGCTGAACCTGCTGTACGGAGTGACGCCTGTGCGGATTCCGCCGCGCGAGAATCCCGCCGAGGCGGCCCGCCTGCTGGACGCTCATTTGCTGGAGGAGGGGCTGGCGCAGCGGGGAGATCTGGTGGTCGTGGTGACGTCGACGCGGCCGAACCGCCCGGACGCGACGGATACGACGCTGATTCGTCGGCTGGGTGATCCCTGACACGCCGCGCTACGGGGCGTCCTTGAACCCGTTGATGCGCACCGATAGCCTGACTTGGGTATGAACCACGACAGTCTTCAGAATCTGTTGCGCGCTCGTTTTTCGGACGCGATCGCGCGCGTGCTGCCCGGACAGACCCAGGCCGATCCGCTGATTCGGCCCGCCAAGAGTGCCCAGTTCGGCGACTACCAGTGCAATGCGGCGATGTCGCTGGCGACCGCCGCGGGTATTCCCGCCCGCGAGCTGGCCCAGCGCATCGCGGCGGCCGCCAGCGTTGCGGACGCGGTGGAGTCGCTGGAAGTGGCCGGCGCCGGGTTCATCAACATTCGCCTGCGCACCGAGTTCATCGCGAGCTACCTGGCAGCGATCGCCGCGGCGCCGCCGCCAGCGGAGACCGCCGACGGCGACCCGACCGCCGCCGCGCCGCCGGACCGCGTCGGCATTGCGCGCGTTGACGCGCCGAAGCGCGTGCTCGTGGATTATTCCTCGCCCAACATCGCCAAGCAGATGCACGTGGGCCACCTGCGCAGCACGATCATCGGCGACGCGTTTGCGCGGGTGCTCGGCTTCCTCGGGCACGAGGTGATTCGGCAGAATCACGTCGGCGACTGGGGCACCGCGATGGGCATGGTCATCCTCGGCCTGTGGTACATCGCCAGCCGATTGCGGCGCGACGAGCAGGCTGCCGGCGTCCAGGCGCGACTGGGCGAGCTGCGCCGGCTCGCGGGCGGCGGGTCGGAGGAGGCCCGACGAGCGGCGCTCCAGACGATCTGCGACGAGTGGGCGGCGGATCTTAATGTGCTCGAGCTCGACGACCTGGCCCGCATGGACATCACCCTGGAGCAGCTCGAACTCGGCTACCAGTTCGTGCAGAAACTGCTCGAAGTGGATGCGAACGTCGGCTGCGTGATTCGGAATCGCGACGGGACGGTGGGCAAGCTCGCGGAGATTCCGCGGAAGGTCACGCGGATGCTCCAGGAAGGCGGGGCCGCCAATCAGGCCGAGCGCGACGTCTGGAGTGTCGCCCGGCGGATTTCGCTCGCCTCGGCGACCGGGGTCTATCAGCGGCTCGGCGTGCTGCTCCGCGAGGTCGACGTGTGCGGCGAGAGCTTCTATCACGATCGGCTGGAGGCGACGCTGGCCGAGCTGAAGCAGCGCTTCGCGCCGGGTCAGACGCCGGCGCCCGACGAGGGTCATGCCGAGTATCGCGTGGACGAGGGCGCCGAGTGCATCTTCCTCTACGGGCCGGGGCTGACCCCGCGATTCCGCAATCCCGAGGGCGACGAGCTGCCGCTGATCGTACGCAAGTCCGACGGGGCGTTTCTGTACGCGACGACCGATCTTGCGGGCGTGCGCTACCGGATCCAGGAGCTCGGCGCGCAGCGGCTGATCTACGTCACCGACGATCGGCAGCGCCTGCATTTCGAGATGTTCTTCGCGGCGGCTCGGCTGGCCGGCTGGGCCGGGCCGCAGATCGAGCTCGAGCACGTCTATTTCGGGAAGATCCTCGGGCCCGATCGCAAGCCGCTCAAGTCGCGCGAAGGCGACGTGCCAAGGCTGGGCGACCTGCTGAGCGGAGCGATCGCGGCGGCGTACGCGCGGCTTGCGGCCCGCGACGCCGACCCGGACTCGCCGCTGGTGACGGGCGAGCTGAGCGAATCGGAGAAGCGCGCCATCGCCGAGCGGGTCGGCATCGCGGCGCTGAAGTACAACGATCTGAGCAACGAGCGCACCAAGGACTACGTGTTCGACCAGGAGAAGATGGTTGCGCTGAAGGGCAACACGGCGCCCTATCTCATGTACGCCTACACGCGCGCCCGCGGCATCGGGCGCGAGGCGATCGAGCGCTTTGGTCCCAACGACCCGTACGCCGCGCCGCTGCGACTGGCGGAGCCGGCCGAGCGGGCCGTTGCGATGCGGCTGGCGCGCTTCGGAGAGTCGATCGAGGCCGTGGCGCGCGAGCTGATGCCCCACATCCTGTGCACCTACCTCTACGATCTGGCGGTGGAAACGAACCGGTTCTACGAGGCCTGCCCGGTGCTGCGGGCCGAAGACCCGGCCCTGCGGCTCAGCCGGCTGCGGCTGTGCGACCTGACCGCGCGCACGCTTCGGCTGGGGCTGTGGCTGCTGGGGATCGACGTCAGCGAGCGGATGTGAGCCGGCCCGCCAAAGCGGCCGTCACTCGCTGACCCGGTGCGCCAGGATCACGGTGATGTCTTCGGGTTGAGAGCCGCCCTCGGTGAACTGCTTCAGGTCCGAGAGCATCTCCTTGAGCATGTTGCTGGCAAGCTGGCCGAACCCGTCGCACAGAATGTTGACGAAGCGCTCCTCGCCGAAAACCTCGTCCTTGCGGTTCTTGGCGGTAACCACCCCGGGCGTGAACAGGACGAGCGTCTCGGCCGGTTCGAGCTGCTCCGTGAGCGTCGCGACGTTGACGCTCTTGGCCATGCCGAGGGCCGGGGTGGCCGCGGGATCCACCAGCCGGCGCTCGTCGCCGCGCGCACCGATGATGTACGCGCCGATGCGTCCGGCGGCGGCGAAGTGCATCTGCCCGCTCTCCGGGTCGACGATGGCCATGAAGCAATCCAGGCCGTGATCGGCGATCCCGTCGTAGAGCAGCACGTTGGTCGAGCGCAGGAAGATGTGCGGCGGGTCGTTGTGCATCACCGAGCAGCGGAACGACGCCTGGGCCTGCGACATCGTCATCCCGGGCAGCGGGCCGCGCGCCTCCGTGTGCCCGATCATTACGCCCGCCGTGTGTTGGGCCAGCTTCACCACGTCGTAGCAATCGCCGGTACGCTCGCGGCCCGGCTCGCGGAACGCGCCGAATTGCAGCTTGTCCCACTGGGGCAGCTTCCGCGGCGTGAGGCGCGCCTGGATCGCGTGCGCGACCGTCACCTCGCCGTCGAGCGTCGCCGCGCGGGTCTTGGCGATCGACTTGAAGATCGCGTCGAGCTGCACGCCGATGCAGTTCAGCGTGGTGATGAAGAAATCGACCTCGGTGACGTCGTAGCGCCGCTCGCTGCCCTGCGTGTCGATGTAGATCATGCCCAGCGGGCCGTCCGGGCCGATCAGGGGGCCGGCCATCACGCTGTGGCGCTCTTCCGGGCTCACCAGCGGGAGCAGAACGTACTGCATGCGGTCCAGGGCGCGCGGCTTCAGGTTCTCGCCCAACTCGGGCAGATCGGTTGACTGACCGCCCGCGACGCGCCCCTCGACGTACTCCATCGGCCCGTAGTTGACGCGCCGGATGCCGATCCAGGCTCGGTGGGCGCCGAAGAAGTCGAACACGGCCGTGAGGGCGATGTCCATCAGGGCTTCGACGGTCTCGCAGGATGCCAGCGCCAGGTTGACGCGCCCGATCCGGGCGATCTGCGCGGGCTGGATGGTGAGCGTTTCCTCCGCCTTGCGGATCAGCGATCCCTGCGGCAACTGGAACTTCACGAACTGCGTCATCGAGGCGACCGAGGTCGTCGCTCGCGGGGCCTCGGCAGGTCGGCGCGGCGGCTCGAACTGGGCCTCGATGGTGAAGTCCAGCACGCCGATCTGGTCGCCGCTGCGCAGCGGGGTGCGCGCGGCCAGCGCGACCCCATTGAGCAGGAGTTCGAATCTCTCGTCCAACGGCTCGATGACCCACATCTCGTGGTGTTCGAGGAAGATCTGGGCCACGTGCGCGGGAATCCGCGTGTCAGGAAGCACGAGCCGGTTGGCGGTCGCGGACCCGACCGATACGGCCTCGTCTTCGCCGACCAGCTCAGTGAACGGATTACCCTGTCGGTAGACGACCAGGCGCATAAGTGTCAGAATTGCTCAGCATCCCGCCGATAGGCGGGGAACCGCGGCCCGAGGCCGTGCCCGCGATCCGTCGCCGGGCGCGCCGAGAACCGCGCCGGCCCGAAAGACCCGCCGGCAGCGTCGGACTGTACCGTCGTTACCGCCGATTGGCCAATCACGGGCCCGGGGAATTCGGGCCGCCGCGGTCGCGCGTCAGCCGGTCGGCGCGGCGGCCACGGCGCGGACTTTTTCGGCGAGCTGCTCCGGCGCGAAAGGCTTGATCAGGTAGTCATTCGCCCCGGCCTTGATCGCCTCGATGACGCGCGACTTCTCGGCCTCGGTCGTGACCATGATGACCGGGGACTTGTTTCCGGCGGCGCGGATGGCGCGCAGGGCTTCGATTCCCGACATCTGCGGCATGTTCCAATCGAGCAGGATCACGTCGAAGCTCTGACCCGCCGTGGCCTTCACGGCCTCCTGACCATTCGTGGCTTCCTGTGCCTCCGTGATCCCGGCGAGGTTGAGCGCCTTGATCACGATGCGGCGGATCGTCATCGAATCGTCGACTACCAAGGCCTTCATCCGCGCACCTCAATTGGACGAAAACGTGAGCTCCATCGAGAAGTTGCCCGCCTCGCTGCTGAACGGGATTTCCAGCCAGATCGACTTGCTTGGGTAACTGACGCGGTAACCCGTCCCCTGGACGACCGTGGGGAGCCCGAGCTGCAAAGGCGGATCGCAGGAGAGCTTCGCCTTCGCCGCCCCGGCGACCATGTTGACAAGCTCGGAAATCGCGTCGATCACTTCCGGACTGGAATGGTCCAGCTCGGTGCCCAGCATGCGTCCGGCGAGCTGGCCTGCGGTGACCTTCGGAAACCGCAGCACGACCACTCCATGCACGCTCCCCGTGATGCCGACCAGGGACGTGAGAACTTCGCCGCCGTCGCCGTTTCCATTGCTGATCTTCACGGGGCTTCGCGCTGGCTTCAGGCTCAGCATGGTCTGGAAGACGTTGTCGATACTCTCGAGGAATGGGTTGATGTATCGAACGTCCACAAGAATCACTCCGAGGTAGGCGTCTACAGACGCTTGATGCCGATGTCCGGGCTCCGGCAGGCTCACCTGTCCGCGGGCCTTCTGCGGACACCAACCGCCCCCTCGTCGAATCGACTATTGCGAACTCCCGGATGAGCAAGCGAGCACCGCATGCGGCGGCTCCGGATGCGCGAACCGAAGCGACGCCGACTTGCGATTATTGCGCGGCCTTTGCGCCGGCCGTCGCCGCGGCGGCTCCCGGGCTGCTCTGAAGCATTCGCGCGATGCTCCCGGGAAGCTCGCCCAGCGACGCCACCTGATCCACGCAGCCGGTTTCCGCCGCCGCTTTCGGCATCCCGTAGACAAGGCTGGTCGCCTGATCCTGCGCCAGCGTCCTGGCACCGGCCTGCTTGAGCATCCGGATTCCCTCGGCTCCGTCGTTGCCCATTCCCGTCATGACACAGGCGACGCAGCGCGGCCCGCAGCTCTGTGCCAGCGACGCGAACATCGCGTCCACCGACGGCTTGTGCCCGCTCACCTTCGGCCCGCCCACCAGCCGCACCGCCAGCTCGATGCCCCGCCGAACGACGTGCAGGTGCGCACCGCCCGGCGCAATCAGAATGACCCCGGGCTGAATCGGCTGACCCTCGCGCGCCTCTTCGACCCGCATGGCACAGGCGGCGTTCAGATGCTCGGCGAACGACCTGGTGAATTGCGCCGGCATGTGTTGTGTCACTACGATCGGGACAAAGTCGCTCGGAAACGCCGGCAGCATCTGGTGCAGCGTCTGCGGCCCGCCGCAACTGATCCCGATCGCCACGACCCAGCCGCGCGCGCGGTTCGGCGGGAGCTGCGGGGCGCCGTTTGCGCCGCCGGCCGGCCGCAGCAGCGCGCGGACGCGCGTTCGGGCGGCGGCGGCGTTGAGCACCTTCTGCCGCAGCGTTGCCTGGAACTCGAGTTTGGCGGCCAGCCCGCTGTCCGGCTTGGGGACGTAGTCCACCGCGCCGCGCTGCAACGCCTCGAAGGTGATTCGCGCGCCCGCCGTCGTCAAGGTCGAGCACATCAGGAACGCGACCGGCACCTTGCCGGCGACACGCTCCAGCACCTCCAGCCCGTTCATGCGCGGCATCTCGACGTCGAGCGTGACGACGTCCGGGCGCAGCGCCTGGATCTTCGCCAAGGCATCCGCTCCGTCGGCGGCCTGGCCGACGACCGTGATCTGCGGGTCGCCCCGCAAGGCGGAGCTCACAATCGAGCGCACCAGCGCGCTATCGTCGACGATCAGGACGCGTACGCTTCGGCTTGCGGCAGCTTTCTCGGCCATGACTCAGTCCCTGCGCGGAGATGGGGGGCCGGTCGTCATCGTCGGGAACTCCGGAGTACCGCCCGCTACCGGAAGGGCCGTCCGTGCGTCCCGTAACGACTGGCGTGACGCGGCATTTCCGCGCTGCCCCTCTTGGTCATCGGTTTGACACGCCGCAGGCGATATGTACAATCGCCTTGCTTCCCATGTCGCCGGCTGTCGAGCCGGTGCGACTGTAGGGGGGCCGTAGCTCAATTGGTTAGAGCGCCGCCCTGTCACGGCGGAGGTTGCGGGTTCGAGCCCCGTCGGCCTCGGTTTCCGTAGGTGTATTCCAGCAAGCGAGTTGTGCGCCGAGCCCGTCCTTCCATGCCCGCATCGCATGCTTGCGCGATGCCGACCGAGCCCATCGGCGTTCGGACAGGGTCTTGGGCGTCTCTGCCCGGAGAGGTCCCGCGGCCGACTCGGGGCGGCGTGTTTACGGCTGCGCCTGGGGACGCTCCGGCGGGCGGCGCGCCGCGACAAAGACGTAATCGCCCGTGTTCAGATAGAGCTGGAAGTCCAGGCGATTCCCGAGGGTCAGAATCTGCCTCGCCGCCCGGCTTGGGCCGCGCTCGCCGCGCAGCAGCCCGTGAATCATGCTGCGGTACCGCCGGGTGCTGCCGGCGCGGCGGCAGAGCACCGGTTCGAGACCGCATCGGCGGAGTAGCGCCGTCAGCGAGCACACGGTGAAGAAGAAGAGGTGGGTCGGCGGGTGAATCTGCCGCCAGCGTCGACCGCGCGCGCGTGCCAGCAGGCTGCCGAAGTCGCCGGTCGTCAGGCAGAGCACTCCGCCGGGCCCCAGCTCGCGGGCGGCTTTCGCGATCGTTGCGTCGGGTCGCGGGAGATGCTCGATGGTGTCCCACAGGCAGACCACGTCGTATCCGTCTTGCGGCGCCGCTCGGGTCAGGTAATCCACGTTTTCCACCGCAACGCCCAGACGCTCACGTGCCATCGCCGCCGCATGCTCGGAGATCTCCACTCCCACCGAGTCGTAGTGGGGGCGCGCCAGGTCGAGGAAGTAGCCGTACGCGCTGCCGATCTCCAGCAGCCGGCCGGCGGGAACCAGTCGCCGAATCCAGCGCAGGAAGCGGCGCAGGTTGGCGTGCAGCGCGGCGGCGTCCTCCTCGTAGCTGCGATACTCGCCGCCCTCGAAGTAGCTGCGCTCATACAGCGGCGCATCGGGTTGAAGCGTCGAGAGGCCCAGGCCGCAGGCAGCGCAGCGGTGAATCTGAACATCCGCCCACAGCAGACGAAGCGTGTTCGCAGCGCCGCACGCCGGGCACGCCTCCGGGCACGAGCGAAGCGGCTGGAACTCGTCCGTTGAATTCATGGCGCTTCGGCGAGGGACGATTCGGAACCCTCGTGGCGCGTTTCGCCGGGCGTCCGACTCTGCGGCCGGCTGTCGGCGCCGGTAAGCTGGCGCACGATTCGATCGATCACGAACGGCGGGCGAACCACCGACTGCTCGTACAGGCGCATGATGTACAGCCCCTGCACGCCAACGATCAAGAACAGCACGCCGAACAGCAGCGAGATCAGGCCGAGCGTCGAGGCCCAGCCGGGAACCGTCTTTCCCAGTGCCCAGGCCGCGACCACGAAGATCAGCTCGAGAAACGCGAATGCGCTCATCGCCGCGCCGACGATCAGCCCCAGGCGCAGCGGCATGGTCGAGAACGAGAGGATTCCGTCGGCGGCCAGCCGCAGCATTTTCCGCCAGGTGTACTTGGTCTGCCCGCTACGGCGTGCGTTGGGCGTGAACTCGATAACTTCGGCGCGATGGCCCAGCCAGTGAATCAGCCCGCGCAGGAAGAGCTTCCGGTCGCGCGTCCGCGCAATCTCATCGATCACGCAGCGGTCCAGCAGGCGGAAGTCGGCCATGCCCGGCCCGATCGGCACGCCGCTGAGGTAGCTGAAGATCCGATAGTAGAGCCGCGACGCCCAGCGCCGGTGCGCCGGCAGGTCGTCACGGTCGATCCGCCTCGTGTGCACGAGTCGTGCGCCGCGCCGCCACGCGTCGATCATCCGCGGGATCAGCGCGGCCGGATGCTGGAGGTCCGCGTCCATGCACACGACGGCGTCGCCGCGCGCGTAGAGCAGGCCGGCCAGCAGCGCCGATTGTTGACCGAAATTGCGGACGAAGCGCACGCCGCAGACGCGCGGATCGCGGCGGCACAGCCCTTCGATCTTCTGAAAGGTGTCGTCGCGGCTGCCATCGTCGACCAGGATCAACTCGAACGGCTGCACCGCGCTGCTCGACCCGAACACTTCCGCAATGGACGCCGCCAGGGCCTCGATGTTGCCCGACTCGTTGTAGGCCGGCACAACGACGCTGACCAGGCTCGGCCGGGGTCCCTGCGCCGCGGCGTTCGGCGCTCGGGGCGGCTCCGCGGACGGAAACATCGAGGACGGCGAGAGCGTCATCGGCCTCGCGCTCCCATTTTGTGTTCGCGCTGGGCGGCATCCGCCGGCGGCTGCTCGAGCTTGCGCCGGCTCAGGAGCGACACGCCGACGCCTGCGCCCAGCAGCGTCGCGATCACGAGCAACGAAATCTCGATCGGGATGGGATAGACGTGCGAGAGCAGCATCTTCACCCCGATGAACGCCAGCACGCACACCAGGCTGTATTTCAGGTAGTCGAACATGCCCATCGCGCCGGCCAGCGCGAAGTAGAGCGATCGCAGGCCCAGGATCGCGAAGACGTTCGACGAGAACACGATGAACGGGTCATACGTGATCGCGAAGATCGCCGGAATCGAATCCACCGCGAACAGCACGTCCGTGCTCTCGACGAGCACGAGCACCAGGAAGAGCGGAGTGATCGCGCGCCGGCCGTCGATCCGCGAGAAGAAATGCTCCTGCACGTAGTCCGGCGTCACGGGGTACATCCGCCGGGCCAGCTTGACGAACGGATTGCGGTCCGGCTCGATCTGCCCGTCGCCGGCGAAGAGCATGCGCAGCGCCGTGATGAGCAGCAGCGCGCCGAAGACGTAGATGACCCATTCGAAACGGTGGATCAGCGCCGCGCCGGCCAGGATCATCACGCCGCGCATCACGATCGCGCCGAGAATGCCCCAGAACAGCACGCGGTGCTGAAACTCGCGCGGGACGCTGAAGTAGGAAAAGATGACGGCGATGACGAACAGGTTGTCGACGCTGAGCGAATACTCGACCAGATAGCCGGCCAGGAATTGAAGCGCGGCCTGCTTGCCGGAGAGCTCATGCCCCGGAATCAGCCCGCTGCCGAGCATCTTGTGCTCGTACAGATAGTAGACGGCGACGTTGAAAAGCATCGCCACGCTGACCCAGGTCAGCGTCCAGCGCAGCGCGCTGCCGACGCTGACGACGCGCGATCGGCGGTGAAACACGCCCAGATCGAGCGCCAGCAGCGTCAGGATCAGGGCCAGAAAGCCGAGCCACAGAAGCAGGGTCATGCAGGTCTACCGTCGGGTTCAGGCGGCTTGCGCCCCGGCCGATCCACGGCCGGGAAGTGCCGCGCTCGTCTCCGCCCGAAACCGACTAAGCATAGAGGCGGGGAATCGCGCTGGCCAGAAGGACGCGTCACACCTTCGTCGCGCGCAGGACTTCTTCGGGCGTGGTGCGGCCGTCGCGCACCAGCCGCCAGCCGTCCTCGCGCAGCAGGCAGAGTCCTGCGCTGCGAGCGGCCGGCAGCAACTGCGCCGCCGACTTCCGCTGCACGATCAGCTCGCGCAGCTCGTCGTTGAGCACCATCAGCTCGAAAACACCCTGGCGGCCGGCGTAGCCCGTGTTGCGGCAATCGCGGCAGCCGTGGCCGCGCCACAGCTTCTCGCCGGGTTGATAGACGAAGTCGCGCGGCAGCGTGTCGGGATTCTCCGGCACGTATTGCTCGCGGCAGTGCTTGCAGATCGTGCGCACCAGCCGCTGCGCCAGCACGGCTTCGAGCGAGCTGGAGATCAGGAACGGCTCGACGCCCATGTCCAGCAGGCGCGTCGTGGCGCTGACCGCGTCGTTGGTGTGCAGCGTGCTGAAGACCAGGTGACCGGTGAGCGACGCGTTGATCGCGGTCTCGGCGGTCTCCTTGTCGCGAATCTCGCCGACCAGGATCACGTCCGGGTCGTGACGCAGGAACGAGCGCATGGCGCGGGCAAAATCCAGCCCGACTTTCGGCAGCACCTGCACCTGGTTGATGCCTTCCAGGTAATACTCGATCGGATCCTCGATCGTGAGGATCTTCAGCTCGGGGCTGACGATCGTGTTGAGCGCGGCGTACAGCGTGGTCGTCTTTCCCGAGCCGGTCGGTCCGGTGACCAGCACGATGCCGTGCGGACGATCGATGACGTCGCGGAACGGGGCGGTCACGCCCTCCGACATGCCCAGATCGGGAAGCGACAGCCGGATCGCGGACTTGTCGAGAATGCGCAGGACGACGCCTTCGCCGAAGGCCATCGGAATCACGCTGACGCGCAGATCGATCTCGCGCCCGTGACACTTGATCTTGAAGCCGCCGTCCTGCGGAAGGCGCTTTTCCGCGATGTTCATGCCGCACAGAATCTTGATGCGGCTGACGACGGCGTTGCGGAAGCGGCGAATCTCGGGCGGCACGTTGGCGTAGTGCAGCATGCCGTCGATGCGGTAGCGCACCAGGAAGTCGTGCTCGAACGGCTCAAAGTGAATGTCGCTGGAGCGCTGGTCGATCGCTTCGAGCAGGATTTCGTTCACCAGCTTGACGACCGAGGCCTCCTGGGCCATCTGCACGTCGAGGTCGCTGCTGTCCACCTCGCGCTCGTCGAGCACTTCCAGCTCGCCGGCTTCCGCCACCATCTGCTGAATCACGTTGCCGCCCACGCCGTAGAAGGCGCGGATCATCTTGTGAATTTCGGCGGAGGTGGCCAGGACGGGCTCAACGGGCAGGTCGATCTGCGCGCGAAGGACGTCTAGCGCGTAGATGTCGTACGGGTCTGAGGTGGCGACGCGGATGACCTTGCCCGAGCGGCAGACCGGAACCACGTTGTATTTGTGCACGTAGGCGCTCGGCACGAGCTGCACGACCGCCGGGTCGATGTCCCCCTCCGCGAGCTGCACGACCTGCATGGCGAAGTAGTCGCTGTACACGCCGAGCATGTCGCGCTCCGACACCAGGCCGCTGCGAACGAGCACCTGGTCGATGCGCTCGCCGTTGGCGCTCGAGGAAGCGTGTGCGAGCTGCTCCGGCGTGATCAGTCCCTTGGCTACGAGTGCATCGCCGACAGGCATTACTTCAACCCCTTGCGGGTCAGAGAGTTATGAATGGATGGCGGCGCGGCTGCGCAACCCCACCCTACCCTTTGTACACATGCACCGGCCCGCGATTGCGGCCGCGGCACGCCCGCCGCACGCGCCGCGCGGCCGCGCACCTCGCCGCCGCTTGGGTGCCGCGGTTTCGGTTCCGCGTAGCATACGGGCGGACCGGAGCGGGGTTCCAGTTCCGTCGCTCGACCGGCCGCCGAGAGGGACCATGCCGACGCTGCTGACGCTTCTGGCCGTGCTGGCAACGCAGGGCGCGCAGACGCGCCTCGAACAGCGCACGCGTTGGGAGGAGCTGCCGAACGGCGTGCGCGTGGTGGTCGTCGAGGATCACACGCTGCCGCTGGTGAGCATTCAGGTCGGCTACGCCGTCGGGTGGCGCGACGAGCCGGCGGAAGCCGCTGGGATCTGCCGTCAACTGCTCCTATCGGTGGGAGCGGACTTGGCGTCGCTCAAGCCGGAGCCGCGGCTGGATGAGCCGATCGAAACGGAGGCCGCGAGCGACACCAGCCGGATCGCCACGGTCGTTCCTGCCCAGCACTTCGAACCCACGTTGCGCTGGCTCGCCGCGCGATTGGACCTCGAAAGCACGCTGACAGCGCTGCGGCAACTCCGCGATTCCTCCACTGGGCGGCACGCCGCGTACACCGTGGCGCAGTTTGATCCGCTACTCTGGCGCCTGGTCACCCCGACGCCGCCGGCGCCCGCGAGCGCCCCGACCAGCGCACCGGACTCCGCCGCGATCTCCTTCGATGCCGCGCTGGCCTTCGCGCGCGCACACTTCTCGCCGGCGAATGCCACGCTGTTCGTCATCGGCGATGTTTCGGCTCCGCGCGCGCTCGAACTTGCCACGGCGCTGTTCGGGGGGATGTCGTCGACTCCCCGGCCGGTCCGCGCCCTCCGCGATCTGCCGCCGGACGAGCACATTCGACTCGCGCCGCCGACCGGTCCGTACCTGCGCGCGTTCGAGTTGGGCTGGACGATCCCGCCGGCCGCGTGGGCCGAATTCGCCGCGACCGAGGTTCTGTTCGAGCGCTTGTTCAACCGGCCGGAGGGTGAGTTGTCGGAGGCGCTGCGGGCGGCGGGCGTCTGGGCGGACTGGCGATTCGAGTCGTTCCGCGACCTGTCCGTGGCGCGCGTCGCGATCTGGCCGCTTCCGCCTCCGCCAGGCTGGCAGCCCGGCAGCGCGGGCTGGGGCCCGAGCCAGGCCGATACTTTTGAGCAGTTGGTGCGCAGCGGGTTGGAGCGCATCGCAGCCGAGCCGGTCGATCAGGTCGATCACCGTCGGGCAGTGCGATGGGTCGAGCGTAGCGTGCGCGAGCGAGCGGCGCGTTTTGGCGAATACGCGCTGCATCTGGCGAAGCGCGAGATGGTGGACGGCAACTTGCTGCTGGCGGATTTCGATTTGCCGCGCTACCGACACGTGCCGGCCGCCGAAGTACGCCGCGCGGCTGTCGAGCTGCTGGCGGGCCGGTCGGTCAGCCGCCTCCCGGGCCCCCACGAGCCGCTCAGCCGATTCGGCCCGGTTCGCCACTCTCATCACCCGGACGCTCCCTGGGAACGCCCCCGCTTGAAGGTGACAACGCCCGCTTCGTCGCCGGACGTGCTGCATTGGACGGCTGGCGCAGCCCGCGTCAGCCTGTGTCCGCTGCCGGGCGCACCGCTCGCGGCGGTGTTTGTCGACGTTGACTTCGGGGATTCGACGGTCGCGGATCGCGCCGCGTCCCTCGGGCGCATTCAGGCCGCCATCGACGAATGGGCGGCGGTGGCCCGGTACCGCGGACTTGTATTCGCTCAAGACGAGAGTGCGATAGCCGCCGACGGTCCGCCGGAGCTGGTGCCGCAGATGATTGAACGGTCGCTCGAGTTGCTGCGCGCGGGATTGCCCCGCTCAGCGGACTCCGGTGCGGCGCCCGCGGCGCGGCCTGCTTGCTTGGCACTGCGGATCATCGTCGTCGGCGACATGCAGGCGGATGCGCTCGGATCAACCCTCGCGACTCTGCTGGAGGACGATCCAGACTTTGGGACGCGCGCAGGCGATTCGCCGATCCCCACGCCGGCTGTCGCGCGAAACGGCCCGCGCCTGGCGGTGCACGTCGAGGTCGACGGGAGCGCCGAGAAGCGGCTGACGTTTCGCCTCCGCCTGCCGCCGGTGGACCGACCCGCCGCAATCGCGCTGTTGCTGGACGCCGGCGCGCTCTGCGCGGACGAGACAGACGTACGCCAATGTGCTCGCGATCCGGCGGCGATGCGGGAGCTGGTCCCATGGCCGACCAGCAGCCAGGTCTTGGTTCGCGCGGCAACGCCCTGGCGCTATCAGATTGGACCGGACGGAGTGACGCTGCACGCCAGCATTCGGTTCGCCGCGGCCCCGCCTGCGGACACGCGGCTTGCGCCGCTCGACAGATTGCAGCGGCTACAGTCCCTTGCGGATGTCGCCGCGTTGGAAGCGGCCCTGGAACGCGCCCGCTTGAATCGAATCTGCGAGCTGGACGGCCCCCGAGCGATCGCCGATGCGCTGGCACGCGGGCTCGATGCTCCCTGGGACCTGGCCGACGAGCTCGACGCGGTGGAAGGCCAGCGGCTGTTGGGTCAACTGTTCGCGCCCGGGCCGCTGCGGGTCGAAGCGCCGGGCGTGGACGCGTCCTGGCGCGCCCTGCTGAGCCGGTACGGCTTGGTTCGTTGAGCGGGCCTCGGCCGGCCGCTCGCTTGTATAATGCCGGACCTCGCCCGACCGGGCGCGCTGAGACCACAATACCGAGTAGAACATGATTGACCTGAAACGGATCCGTGAGCAGCCCGACCTGATCCAGAAAGCCGTTCGCGACAAGGGTATGCAGGTCGACGTCGACGCGCTGCTGGCCGTCGACCAGCGCCGCCGATCGCTCGAAACCGAATACAACGATCTGCGCCACAAGCAGAAGGTCGCGGGCGAGACGATCGCCAAGGCCCCGGCGGATCAGCGTGCGGCGCTCTCGCGCGAGCTGGGCGAGCTGAAGGGCCGCCTCAAGCAGATCGAGCAGGAGCGGGCCGCCGTGGATGCGGAACTCAAACAGCTCATGCTCCTGGTTCCGCAGGTGCCCGATGCGCAGGCGCCGGTCGGGGCGAACGCCGACGGCAATGTGGAAATCCGCCGCGTGGGCGAGTTGCCGAAGTTCGATTTTCAGCCGCGCGACCACATCGAGCTGGGCGAGCGGCTGGGGCTGTTCGACCTGGAGCGCGGCGTGAAGATCGCCGGGGCGCGCAACTATGTCCTCACCGGCTTCGGCGCGATGCTGCACGAGGCCGTGCTGCGGCTTGCGTGGGACCTGGTGCTCTCGCGCGAGTGGGACGACTCGGTCGATGCGGCCCGCAAGCTGCGGTTCACGCCGTTGATGGTCCCTGTGCTGGTCAACGAGAACCTAATGGAGGGCACGGGGTTCTTTCCGCTGCATCGCGACGAAGTCTACCTGTGCGAACGCGACGAGCGCTGCCTGGTCGGAACCGCCGAGGTGCCGGTGACCGGCTTCCATGCCCAGGAAATCCTGCCGATGGAGAGCCTGCCGCGGCTGTACCTGGCGCGGACCGGCTGTTTCCGTCGCGAGGCGGGCGCCGCCGGCAAGGACACGCGCGGGCTGTATCGCATCCACTATTTCGAGAAGCTCGAGCAGGTCATCGTCTGCCGGGCGGACACGGAAGAGGCCGTGCGCTGGCACCAGGTGTTGTTGCAGAACGCCGAAGACCTGCTCGCGGCGCTGGAAATGCCCTATCGCGTGCTGGATGTCTGCACCGGCGACATGGGGCAGTCGAAAGTGCGCCAGTTCGACGTGGAGACGTGGATGCCGAGCCGAAACGCCTACGGTGAGACGCATTCGGCCAGCAGCTATCACGACTTCCAGGCGCGCCGGCTGGAGATTCGCTATCGCGACGAGACCGGCCGCCCGCAGGTCTGCTTCACGCTGAACAGCACGGCGGTCGCGTCGCCGCGCTTCCTGATCCCACTGATCGAGTTGAATCAGCAAGCCGACGGCGGCATTCGCGTGCCGGCGGCGCTGCGTCCGTACATGGGCGGGCTGGAGTTGATCCCGGCGCGTTCGTAGACGCCCCTTTTCTGCCCACGGGGACTGTGCGTGCATTCGCATGGCGAGATCGCTCAGTTCCTGCTCTCGACGGCGGTGCTGCTGGCCGCGGCCCGCTTGTGCGGCGAACTGGCGCAGCGCCTGAGGCAGCCGGCGGTCCTTGGCGAAATCGTCGCGGGGATCATGCTCGGGCCGACGGTCCTCGGCTCGCTCGCGCGCGCCGCCTATCAATCGCTTTTTCCGGCCGAAGGCTTCATCGCCGACGCGATGAACGGCATCGGCACGCTGTCGATCACGCTGTTTCTGCTCGTCGCCGGCATGGAGATCGACCTGTCGGCCCTTTGGCGCCGCGGCGTGGCCGCCGCCATCGTCGGCCTGGCCGGGACAGCCGCTCCCTTCGCAATCGGGCTGGCGGTGGGTTGGCTTTTCCCGAAGGCGATCGGTGCGACCGACGCCGCGTCGCGGCTGCCGTTCGCACTGTTCATCGCGACTGCGCTGGCCATTTCCGCGCTGCCGGTCATCGCGCGCATTCTGATCGACCTCAAGCTGCTGCGGAGCGATCTGGGCGTGGTGATCGTGGCGGCGGCGATGTTCAGCGACCTGATCGGCTGGATGGTCTTTGCGGTCGTGCTCACGCTGATGGAGGGGGCTGGCGGGGGCCGCATCGACCCGTGGCTGACGTCCCTGCTGATGCTGGCGTTCGCCGGGTTCATGCTCTCGGTCGGCCGCTGGCTGCTGGACCGCGGTTTGGCGTGGGTGCAGGCCAACGCGAGTTGGCCGGGCGGCGTGATGGCGCTGGCCGTTTCGCTCGCGCTGCTGGCCGCGGCCCTGACGGAGTGGCTCGGCGCGCACGCGGTCTTCGGCGCCTTCCTGGTCGGAGTCGCGCTGGGCGACTCGCGCCACATGCACCATCGAATGCGGCGGACGATCGAGCAATTCGTCTCCTTCATCTTCGCGCCGCTGTTCTTCGTGAGCATCGGGCTGCGTTTCGACTTCGTGCGGCACTTTGACGCCGGGCTGATCGGGCTGGTGCTCGCGCTTGCGGTGGTCAGCAAGCTGGCCGGCTGCGGGCTGTCGGCCTGGTGGGTCGGCTTCAGCCGGTCCGAATCCCTGGCGATCGGGTTCGGCATGAACGCGCGCGGGGCGATGGAGATCATTCTCGGCCTGCTGGCGCTTCAGGCCGGGATCATCGACGAACGCCTCTTCGTCGCGCTGGTGCTGATGGCGCTGGTGACCTCCATGCTCGCGGGACCGGGGATTTTCTGGAGCCTGGGGCAGCGGCGCCTGTGGCAGTTCGAGGATCTTCTGCATCCGCACGCGTTCGTCGCGGCCCTGGAGCCCGCGGCGCTGGCGGCGGCGATCGACCGGCTGATCCGCGCTGCCGCCGCTGCCGCCGGGCTCGCTCCGGAGCCGATGGTCGACGCCATCGCCGAGCGCCGACGCCTGATCGAAGTGGAGGCCTCGCACGGCGTCGCGATCCCGCACGCGTGCGTGCCGGGCTTACGCCGACCGCTCGTTGCGGTCGGATTGTCGACCGCGGGGCTGGACGACGGCGAAGGCCGGCCACCCGTGCACGCGCTGCTGGTTGTGCTGGCGCCCGCGAACGAGGAGTCGACCCTGCTGCTGCTGCATGCCGATGCGGCCCGCGCGCTCCAGCGGCCTGAGATCGCGCGCCGCATGGCCGCCCAGGTGCGCGGCTTCACGGAGCTGCGCGCGTTTCTCAAATCCGAGGGGCGGGCCGACGACTGACGCGGCCTGCGGCTACGCCCGCGGCGTGGAATCGCCGCGCGTCGTATCGGTTTGCAGGCCGAGCAGTCGCGTTTCGGGCGGGGGGATGACCACGGCGTTGCCGAGCGCCACGTCCTCACCCTTCTGATTGAGGCACGCGACGAAGAGCCGTACGCGCTTCGGATTGATGATTTCCATCACCGTGGCGGTGGCGGTGATCGTATCGCCGAAGTAGACCGGGCGCAGGAAGCGCACGTGCAACTCGACGAAGATCGTGCCCAGACCGGGAATTTCGCCCCCCAGGACGCTGGACACGATGCCGGCCACGAGAATGCCGTGCGCGACGCGATGCCCGAACGCGCTCTTCTGCGCGTACGCCTCGTCGATGTGCAGCGGGTTGCTGTCGCCCGAGGCGTCGGCGAACGCGAATACGTCGCGCTCGGTGATCGTCTTGGTGATTTCGCCGCGGTCGCCGACCTCCAGCGACTCCCGCCGGGTCATCGATAGCTTGGCCATGCGTGGCTCCCTGTGCTTGACGAACAGCGTCCAGGTCCCAGGCGCGGCGGGCCGCCGATCCCCCTTCAGGCCGCGCCCCCGGCGGTTCGGCCGCAGCGATTCACGGCTGGGATTGCAGCGTGACCGGCGTGGACGGCGCCGGCTCAACGCCGTCGCGCAGCGCCACCTGTCCTTGCCGCGCGAAGTCGATTGCCTTGGCGAGCAGGCGCGCCGCCTCCTGGTCGGCGTGGAAACCCATCGAGTTTTCAGCCTCGATGAAATCCAGCAGGAACTGGGCGCGGCGCTGGTAGGCGCGCGGGCTCGCCAGCGCTTCGTCGCTCGTCCCGCTCTGGCGCGCCGATTCGAGGTCGCCGATCAAGGCCAGCACGGCGTTCATCGCAAGATCGCGAAGCTGATAGGTGCGCTCCTGGATGGTCTCCGCGCGCGCTCGCAACTCGTCTTCCGGGACGCGGTGGCAGGTCTGGCACGCGTTGGCGATGTTCAGCAGCGGGCTGCGAACGTGGTGATCGCTGATCTTCAGCGCGCCGATGCGCTGGTAGGGCATGTGGCAATCGGCGCAGGCGACGCCGGCGCGTGCGTGGATTCCCTGGCTCCAAAGCTCGAACTCGGGATGCTGCGCCTTGAGCACGGCGGCGCCGCTGAGCGCGTGCTCCCAGTCCTTGTGGCCGACCTCGTCGTAGTACTCGAGGATCTGGTCGGCCTTCAGTCCCTTGTGCCAGGGGTAGGTCAGGCGCTTTTGCGGGCCCTTGAAATAGTACTCGACGTGGCATTGGGCGCAGACGTAGGTGCGCATTTCCTGGCGGCTTGCTTGCGTGTTGACGTCGTAATCCTGCATCCCGGCCGCCGCCTTGACCGGCTTGATCCCTTCGAGGAAGCCGGGACGCGTGACGCGCAGCGCCATCGTGGTCGGGTCGTGGCAGTCAATGCACGAGATCGGATGCGAAACGTGCTGGCGCGCCTCCGCATACGGCAGCGGATTGAGTGCTTCGAAGCCCTTGATGAGATCGCCGTTGCCGGCCTGCTTGTACGCCACGTACACCGACGCATGGCAGTGCAGGCAGGTACCGGGTTGCTTGGCGGCGGTCTGGCGTCCGGTGAACACCTGGTCCTCGAGCATGTAGGCGTGCCCGCGCTCCTCTCGAAAATCGACCTGGAAGGCATAGCCGGCCCAGAGCGCCTTCAGGCGGGAGTCGCTCTCGAGGCGCGAATGGGCCACGATCGAGCGCGGATCCGCCTGGCTGGGTGTGCGCGGCACCGCCTCGCTGCCGCCGAAGCGCGTGCGCTGCATGTCCACGGTGCGCTTATAGCCGTCGTAATGCAGCGGAAAGTTTTTGCCCCACACGGCAGGGTCGACGGTTTCATCGTTCAGCTCGACCACGCGGAAGAACGGGTTTCGCGCCTCCTGCTTCTTCTCAAAGATGTCCACCAGCAGTGCCGACACGCCGATCGTCAGCCCCGCCGTCACGAGCATCACGCCGATCAGCAGGACCGGCGAAACCCAGCGCCGCGCCGGCTTGCCGGGGATGTGGTCCGTCATGGCAGCCTCCTCATTGTCAGCCGCGCTCGACCTCTGCGCTCGGGCGTTCTCGCCTTCCGCTTGTCATTGCAGATGTCCCACGCTCACGTGGCAGCGGACGCACGATAACTCGCCGGCGCTGGACGCGCTCGGGTCAATGGCCTGGACCACGTCGCGGTGGCAATGCCGACAGGCTTGCTCGGTGATTTCCCGATTGCGCCGGCCGATCTCGATCGGCTCGTGAAAGCGCCCCGTCGTGAACGCCCAAGAGTGGTTGACGCCGTTCCGCGATTTCTGAAGGTACTTGCCGAGCGGATCGTGCGGGAGGTGACAGTCGTTGCAAACGGCGACGTTGTGATGGCTCGATTTCTGCCACCCATCGTAGTACGACTGCATCACGTGGCAATTGGCACAAGCGCGCGGATCGTTGGAAAAGTACGAAGCGCCGCGGGCGTAGTGAAAGGTGTAGACGCCCACGCCGGCCGCCGCCCCGCCGAGCACGCCGCCGGCCAGCCAGAACGCCGCACCGACTCCGCCGAAAATCGCCGTCCACCTGGCTGCAACCACCGCCGACATGCGCTGCTCCAGGTTCCATCGGTGGAAACGGACGTCTAGAAATAGGCTATGCGGCCTCTCGGCGACCGGCAAGTCCGACTGGCGGCCCTACGCCGTTACGATCCGCGCTGGGCCGAGGCGGGCGTTTCCAGCAACCGTATGGGTGCGCCGCCGGCCGCAATTCGTGGTGCGCATTCGGACCCTGGCGCGGTATGATGAGTCGGTCTGAGCCGAACGCATCGATTCACTAGCGGGAGTTCTTCGCATGTCCAATCCGTTCCGCCGCTCGCTCCAGGCGAGCCTCGCTTTCATTTTCGGAGGGGTTCTGAGCGTCTCTGCGGCGATCGCAGACCCGCCCGGCCCCGTGATGATGTCGCCGCTGTCGGTCAGCGCCGCACCCACCGCAGCCTACGCGGTTCCGCTGGAGCTCGACCTCGCCGCCTATGCGGACCTGCGCGCGGCCGGCCGGGCCGTTCTGGTGGACTTCCCGCTCCAGCCCGGCTTGTCCGTCGACCTCGAAGTCGAGCCGTTCGACGTGCTTGCCGGCGATGTCACGCTGCTGGACGGCGACCGTCCGCTGGCCCGCCCCGATCTGCTGACGCTGCGCGGGCACGTGGTCAACGTGCCGGATTCGCACGTCTTCCTCGGGCTTTCGCCGCTGGGCAGCCACGGCACTGTCGATGTCGACGGCCAGAAGTTCATCCTCTCCAGCGGTCCGTTCGGCTCGGGGCGGACGACGGTGATCTACAACCTCAGCATGCTCCCTCCCGACGCGATTGAATGGACCGAGTTTCGCTGCCGCACCGACGAGCTGCGCCGGCTCGCGCCGATCGGCGGACAGCCGGCCGACGTGCGCGGCGGCGCTCCATGCCGACTGGCGCGGATTGCGCTCGAAAGCGACTATGAGTTCACGAACTGGCTGTTCGGCGGCAACACGGCCGCCTCGACCGCGTACGCGACGCTGATGACGGCGGCGGCCACCGACGTCTACATGCGCGACCTCAACATGCGGCTGCAAATCGACTTTCTGCGGGTCTGGTCGACAAGCAGCGACCCGTGGAATCAGGGCGACACGGTCAACCAGTTGTACCAGTTCCAGGACTACTGGAACGCGAACATGACCCACATCCAGCGCAACGCGGCACACTTCCTGTCGGGCCGCGGCCTGGGCGGCGGCGTGGCGTATCTGCCGGGCATGTGCTATCCCGGGTATGACTACGCGCTTTCGGCCAACCTGAGCGGGTTCTTCCCCTATCCGCTTCAGAACAACCACTCGCAGAACTGGGACGCAATGGTCTATTTCCACGAGTTCGGCCACATCTTCGCCGCCCCGCACACGCACCAGAGTGAGCCGCCGATCGACGGCTGCGGCTACGGCGATTGCAGCGTCGCCCCGAACGGGACGATCATGAGTTACTGCCACCTGTGCTCGGGCGGCATGGTCAACATCATCCTCGAGTTCCACCCGCAGACCGTCAACCAGTACATGCTGTCGTACATGGCCGATCCCAACGCGGTGGCGCTGTGCGACATGACCATTCCCGAGGTCGAGATCACGCAGCAGCCGGCCGGAGGCAACGTGTGCGTGAACAGCCCGCTGACGCTGAGCGTTGTCGCCAACGGCTCTCCGACGCTCACGTATCAGTGGCGCCGCAACAGCGAGGACATTTCCGGCGCGACGCAGTCGAGCTACCAGATCCCCAGCGTGAACGCCGCCACCGCCGGCAGCTACTCGGTCGTCGTCTCGAACACATGCGGCTCGCAGACGAGCGACGATGCGGTCGTCGGATACTGCCCGCATCCGACCGGCGACCTGACCGGCGACTGCAACGTCGATCTCGACGATCTCTCGATCCTGCTGGTGAACTTCGGCGGCGCGGGCACCCCGCAGCAGGGCGATCTCAGTGGCGACGGGAACATTGACCTGACCGACCTGTCGATGCTGCTCGTCGACTTCGGCTTTACGTGCTGACGAGTCGGCTCGGCGGTCGTTTCTGATTCAGAGTGTTGCTACGCGTCGGCGGTTTGGGAAGCCCGGCCGCCGACGCGGTTTCATGGCGGCTCGTCTCCGGGACGACCGAGCGAAGGACACGCGGCCGCCCACTCGGCGCGGAGCCGCTACTTGAAGCGAATCCGCAGCTCGGCGTACACCATGCGGGGCACCTCGACGTTGTTCAGGAACTGCGTCGCGCCCTCGGGATGGTAATCGTCGAGCAGGTTTCGCACGCCCACCGCCACGGCCGCGCGCCGCTCCCAGAATTCGTACTCGGCACGCAGATCGAGCCGCCAATAGGGCGGAATGGCTTGCGACAGGAACGGGTTCCACGGGTTCGGTGCCGCAACGGCATCGACCCAGTACGCTTGGGCCGAAAAATGCAGGTCGTCGCGCGGGCTCCAGCGCGGCCCGATCATGAACTTGTGCCGCGGCGGCGACATCATGTCCTTTTCCTGGATCCGCGCGCTCGAATCCCAGCCCAGCTCCTGGTACGTGTAGTGCGCATCCAGCGTCAGCTCGGGCAGGATGCGGAAGCGCGACTCCAGCTCAGCCCCATACATTCCGGCCGAGGCGCGGTTGTCCTCAAGGAGGTTGATCAGGCCGGGTGGACCGAGTCGCGGACTGAGCGTCGTGATGTCCTCGAATTCGTGCCAGAACAGGTTCGCCCGCACGTCGAGGCGCTCGAAGAGTCGCGTTCGATATCCCAACTCATAGGCGATCAGCGATTCCGCCTCGACATCCTGGCGCGACGTCGCCCGGGCGATTCCGTCCAGAAACGGCGTGTCGACGAACCGAATTCCGATCGGCGGCATCTGAAACGCACGCGCCACCGCCGCGTAGGCCGACGAGTGCTCCGAGAACTGGTAGCCGAGCGCGGCCCGGCCGCTGGGCTGGAAGCCGCCGTAGGTGTCGTAGTCGACCCGCGCCCCCAGATTCAGCGTCCAGCGCGGGGCAAACGTCCATTCGTCCTCGGCGTAGAGCCCGAGGATGCCGCCCGAGACGTAGTCGCGCGTCGACATGAACGGGTCGGCGTTCGTTCCGTCGAAGGTGTCGGCGCGCGCGTCCAACCCCCAGGTGAACGTGTGCGCCGCGCTCGGCTTGAAACGGTGACTGACCTGGAAGGCGTACTGCTGGTAGCGGTAGTCGACGGCTCGGAGTCCGGGCGAGACGAAAGAGTCGTTGGCGTAGATCGTCCATTCCAGCGAGCCTTCGCGCTCGAGCTTCCGGTCCCAGCGGGCCAGCAGAAAGCTGCCCTGCGATTCGTCCTGCCGGGCTCCGCCGATACCGCTCAGCGGCGAGCGCGGAAATCCGCTGCCGACGACGCTGCTGCCGCCCGACAGCATGAACGTATCGCTGTCGGAGGGTGCGTACTTCAGCATCATCGAACCGCGCGCCGCGCGATAGTCGTCGTCCGGGCGCATCAGCGCCAGGCCGCCGTGATAGAATCCATCGCTGCCCTCGTATTCGCCTGACACGCGGACATGCAGCCGCTCGTCGGCCAGGCCCCCGCCGACGTACTCGCGATGAGTCGCCTGGGTGCCGCCCCCGCCGGAAACCGTCACACCCGTCTGGTCCGCCGGATCCTTCGTGATGATGTTGATCACCCCGTTGACGGCATTGGCGCCCCAGGTCACGCCGGCCGGTCCGCGGATGACCTCGATCCGCTCGATGTCCTCCAGCGAGATCGGCCAGCTTCCCCAGACCGTTCCGCCGAAAAAGCTGTCAAAGATTTGCCGGCCGTCCACCAGCACGAGCACCTGCCGCGCGAGGAACCCGTGAAATCCCCGCGGTGACACCGCCGCATTGCCGTAACCCAGGTCGGCGACGTCCACGCCCGGCACTAGCCGCAGAGCATCCGGAATCGACCGCGCCCCGGATCGGCGAATGTCCTCCGCCGTGATCACGCTGATGGCATACGGGACCAGCGCGATCGGCTGTTCGCGGCGGGCGGCGGTCACGACCACCGGGACTTCCATCTTGAGCAGATCGGCATCGTCCGCGCACTGCGTCAGCGGGAGCGGTGTGTCGAGTGCGTCTGCGGGATTGCTGGTGGGCACGGCGTCCTGCGCGAACGACAAGGCCGCAGGCAGCGCGATTGCGCTCGCCAGCAGATCGGTCCACCTGTATCTTGGACGGGTTCGCGTCATGGAGAATCTCCGAGTACCTCGACGCCTGGCTCGCGACGCACGTCACCCAAATCAATCCCAATCAGCTCGGCGGTGTGCAGGTTTACGGCGCGGCGCGGTGCAGAACATGACTCCCATCCGATCTCGCCGGGCGAGCGCCCGTTCAGCACTTCATGGGCGAGCTCCGCGCACTGCCGGCCGACCTCGGCCGGATCCGCGTAGATGCCGGCCAGTGCGCCGGCGTTGACGACCTTGTCTGAGAATCCCAACACCGCGTGCTTCTCGCGCACCGCCCAGACCAGGAGGTGCTGAACGTTGTTGGCGTTGTAGACCTGGGCGTCAGGGATCATCAGGACGCCCTGGGCGCCGAGCGTCTTCGCCGTATCGGTGGCGTCGACGATCTTCTCGGCGCTGGTCTCGACCAGTTCGACCTTGATGCCCCGCGACTGTCCCGCTGTCGCGCAGGCCTGGGCGGTACGGCGGGTCCGTTCGCTATGAAAGAGGCAGATGCTCCGCACGCGTGGCGCGGTGCGTCGGAGCCAGTCGAGCTGCCCCCCCGGGGCGATGTCGCTCGAGACGCCCGCGACACGGCTGCGATCCGGGCTGGACTCCGCAAGGAACGGGGCGTCCGCAGCGTTCGGTACCATGAAGAAAACAACGGCCGCATTGGGTACGTCCCGCAGCAGATCCGTGGTCAACGCCGTGCCGCCACTGATGATGACGGCGGGTTTCTCAGCTCGGCAGCGCTCGATCGCCCGTCGTTGTGCCTCGGAGTCGGGTAGCGCCAGGACCTCGACAGCGCAGCCCCTTCCGCGCAGCGATTGCGCGATGGCGTCCGCGGCCTGGCGGTAGATTTCCTTCTCGGGAAGCACGAGAAGTGCCTTGCGCGCCTCCGTTTCGGCGCTGAGACCGTGCGGTCCGCTGACGATCGCCAGGAGGATCAGGGCGAGCCGGGCGGTCAGCGGAGAGATTCGGTGCCCGCGCGCCGGAAAGCCAGGGCGATTCGTGTGTAGCGCTGCGCTCAAGGCGTCACTCGTCATCGCGAGCAGCCGCGAATCGGTCCGTTTCGCTCCAGCGCGCCGTTCGGCCCCCCCCGCGCGGGCTCCTCGTGCGATCGCGGCTGGCGGGGCCTCGAAGCCGGATTCCCGATGCTGCGGTCACGCCCGCATCTCAGCGGCGCATTTCCGCGCCGCTTGGGAACGCCGCAAGCCGACTACCCGCTCAGTGTGTTATCGGCGTGTCCCGCCACGGATTTGAGGTCCGGCACGGTCGGCCGCTGCACCGCCCGCTTCATCCGGTGCTGGCCAAGAACCGGGCCGGCGAACCGGCCGATACTACGCTTGAGTGCGGCGAGGGTCGCATCATTTGGTGCGAGTGCGGCGTGCAAGAACGCGCGTGAGTCGCCGTTGCGGGGGACGCTGGAAGCTCCATGAGCATGGGATTGCGAGGGCGATCGATCGCGCTGTGCACCGTGCTGCTGACCGGAACAACGTTTCTGGTCGGCACAGCGCTGATCCGCCAGTCGCACGAGCAGTCCCTTCAGGAATTCTCCAATCACGCGCGCGTCCACGCCGGTGCCATCGGGGAGGCGATCGAGCCGGCGGTGCTCCTGGGAAACCGGGAGGAAATGCTGCGAATCCTCGGATCATCGCGGAACGACGACTCGGTGATCTGCGGCGTAGTGATCGACGCCGCCGGCGCCGAGGTGTGCAGCGTGTATTCGGATTCCAGGGACCTCTTCACGATCGATGCGTCGTTGATTCACCGGGCCAGGGCGGGAGAGCGCGGCCCGCGGCTGCATGCCACTGCAACGCAGCTACAGGTTGTCATACCGCTGTGGCAGAGCCACGACGCGCTCGACATCGGCCTCGAGCCGGGGGATCCGCCCGCGCAGAGCAGCCAGCAGCCGGTCGCGTTTCTGGCGGTCGGCTACAGCAAGGAACGATTGCAGCGCGAGATTCAGGCGCGCATCCGGACAGCCGTCGCCGTTCTCGCGGGCGTGCTCACCGTGGCGATCGGTGCGACGGTGCTGGCCGTTCGTCAGCTGCTGCGCCCCCTGCGCGAGCTGATGAACGCAGTGCGACGCATATCGGAAGGAGACCGCGCCACGCGAGCAAGCGAGCAGGCCCCGGGGGAGATCGGGGCGCTGGCCAACGCATTCAACCAAATGGCCGATCGGGTCCAGCAGTCCTACGAGGCGATCGAGCGCCAGGTCGAGGAGCGAACCCGCGAACTCGTCCGCGCCAATCGCGCCAAGGACGACTTTCTGGCCAACATGAGCCACGAAATCCGCACACCCATGACCGCGATCCTCGGGTTCGCCGAACAACTCCTCGAGCCCGAGCTGTCGGAAGCCGCGCGCCGCGATGCCGTCGAGACGATGCGGCGTAATGGCGACCACTTGCTCCAGATCATCAACGATATTCTCGACCTGTCCAAGATCGAAGCAGGCAAGCTGTGCATCGAGCGCATCCCCTGTCGTCCGCGCGATCTGCTGGACGACGTCGCGCGATTGACGCTGACTCGCGCCCGGCAGAAGGGGCTCGCTTTCAGCGTCCATTGCGATCCGGCCGTGCCAACGGTGATCTGCACGGACCCGACCCGGTTGCGACAGATTCTGCTCAATCTCGTCGGCAACGCGGTCAAGTTCACCGAGCGCGGGGAAGCCCGGCTTTCAGCCCATCTGATCCGCGCGACCGACGCCGGCGGCAGAGCGTCGCGCGACGAACCGCCGGCGAAACAGCTCGAATTCCGTGTCAGCGACACCGGTTTCGGGATTCCCTCCGATCGGCTCGATCTGCTCTTCAGGCCCTTCACTCAGGCCGACGAGAGCATGACCCGCCGCTTCGGCGGAACCGGACTCGGTCTGGCCATCAGCCGACACCTGGCCCGTGCGCTCGGCGGCGATATTCGCGTGGAGAGTGTCCCGGGGCGCGGCACGACCTTCACCGTCACGATCGATCCCGGCGAATGTAGTGCGAAACCCGTCGACGCGACCGGTGACCCTCAATCGACGAAGCTGGAAGCCGCTCCGCCTTGCGGGCTGGAACCGCGGGCGCTAAGAGGCCTGCGCGTGCTGGTGGCCGAAGACGGCCCCGACAATCAGCGCCTCATTTCCGCGGTGCTTCGCAGCGCGGGCGCCGAAGTCGTCCTGGTCGCAGACGGCCGCAGCGCCGTCGACGCCGCGCTGAATGCACAAACGTCGGGTCGGCCGTTCGACACCATTCTGATGGACATGCAGATGCCCATTCTCGATGGATACTCCGCCGTCGCGGAGCTCCGCAGCCGCGACTACCGCCCTCCGATCATCGCCCTGACCGCACACGCGATGAGCGGCGACGAGGCGCGATGCCTCGCAGCGGGGTGCGACGCGTATGCAACCAAACCGATCGATCGCGGCCGGCTGATCGCACTGATCCGCAGCGAGTGCGAACGCGCCCGCGTGGCGACGGTCTCCCGCTGAACGGCACGGACTGCGGCGCCGTCCAACGTGCCGCACGCGCTGCCGCAAGCACTCAATCGCTTTCGAATACCAACCCGTCGTAGGCCAACTCCATCCCTGCCGGCAGCTCGGCGTTGGTCTCCGCGTGCAGCAGCTCGTGCGCAATGTGCGTGAAGCAGGTTCGCTCCGCAGCGATGCGGCGGGCCTCGGCCACGGCCTGTTCGAGATTGAAGTGCGTGGGATGCGGGCGGCGGCGCAGCGCGTCGAGCACGAGCACGTCGAGCCCGCGCAGCAACGCGCGTGAGTTCTCCGGCATCAGGCTGCAATCAGGGCAGTAGGCGATGTCACCGACCCGAAAGCCCAGCACCTCCAACGGTCCGTGCTGGTAGGGAATCGGGCGGATCGCGATCCCGTCGATCTCGAACGGCCCGCGAATCTCAAACGGCCGAAGTTCGGGCTTGGCGCTGGGGTAGTCCGGGTCGTCCTCGAAGGCGTACGCAAACATCGCGCGCAGCCGATCGAGCGTCGCCGCGCTGGCATAGATCGGCAGCGCCCGGCCCTTGCGGTGATTGAAAATGCGCACGTCGTCCAGGCCGACGACGTGGTCGGCGTGATGATGCGTGTAGATCACGGCGTCGACGTCGTCGACTCCGCACGCGACGCACTGCAACCGCAGCTCAGGTCCAGTGTCGACCAGGATGCGCCGACCGGAAACCTCGAACACCGCGCTCGTGCGGGTGCGCTTGTCACGCGGGTCGCTCGACGTGCAGACTCGGCAGTCGCAGCCGATCATCGGAATGCCGTGCGAGGTTCCAGATCCCAGAATGGTCAGTCGCACCGACACATCGGCTCCGTCTTGCGCGGCTCAGCTCAGGCAGGCCCGTCCAGCGCCGCGCCGTCGCGCTGCGGGCATGGTAACCGGGGGCGGGAGGAAGGGAGGAAGGGACGAAGCACGGCGGCCGGCTGAGAGCGGAAAGCCAACGTCCTGACCCGCCGCCGGGCGGAGCGGCCGACGTGCTGCGGCGTCGGCCTTTCGACATGCCGACCCGCCCGCCCGGCGCACAAGGCGATCCACGCTCGCCTCGCGCGCGGGGCGCTGCCGATGCGGCGAAGTTGGACTACTCGTATCCCGGGGGCACCACGGTGATGTACTTCAGCCGCAGGCCCAGCGAGTTCGGATAGCCGGGGTCGACGGTCTTGAGCGGAAGCGTTTCCGCGTGCGAGTCAAAGAACATCGCGTTCAAGCCGCCCGGGTGCCGCTGGTCGCTGGCGATGCGCGGGTGACCGCCGAAGGGCAGCATCGAGGTCAGGAAGAAGTGGTGGTAGCGGAAGTTGTCCTTGTTGCCGCCTTCCGTCATGACCGTGTTGGCCTCGGTCACGTAGATGATCGACGCCGGGCTGACCACGTTGGAAATCTCTTCGAGCTTGGAGAGCGGCGTGTAGCCGGTCGCGTCGCCGTCCTCGCCGCGGAACTGGCCGTTCGGGTTCCACTCCAGTGCGGTGTCGTAGTCGATGGCGCCCTGCGGGTACGGAATCGCCGTGGCGTTGGCGACGAAATCCAGCGCCTGGCGGTCGTCGGGGAAGTCCGGGCACTGGTAGAACGGAATGCTCAGGTAAATCGGAATCAGCCAGGGCTGCTCCATCGGCTCCCACAAAGGCATGTGCCCGGTATAGCCGAGATAGCGCAGCAGCGCCGTGCCGTAGGTGCCGAACTCCTGCGTCTCCCATCCGAGGATGCCGCGCGGCATCAGCCCCGAATTGTCTTCACTGTAGATGTAGGCGGACTGGCCCTGCGACCGCAGGTTGCTCTTGTCCACGAGCTGGCGCGAGATGGCGCGAGCCTGCTGCAACGCCGGCAGCAGGATGCTGATCAGCAGCGCGATGATCGCGACTACGACGAGCAGCTCGATCAGCGTGAAGCCGCGCCGGCCGGCGCTATGATTACGGAATGCGTGCATGAATGCTCCCTCAGGCGACTCGAACGATCGTACAAAAAAAATAGCCATCGCGTATGGCGGCTTTTCGCCAGTTGCTCCGTGCAGCGGCCGCTGATGCCGCGCATCGACGGCCCGCCGTCCAGTTAATCATAGCTTCACACGGGCGAATTGCAACGCGAGTTACCCCCTGCGAGTCCCGCGAGCCAGAATGCTTCGGCGTGCGGAGCGTCGCGCCAACCGAGAAACGACGCGGGCACGGTCGCCGGACCGTGCCCACAGGGCGATGATAGAACATGCGTGAGCTGCCGCGTCTACTCGCAGTCGCTCCCGAGCAGCACCTGGACCTGTCCCAGGTCGATCAGGTCCACGTCGCCATCGCACTCGAGATCGCCCGCACACCCGCCGCCGCTACACCCGTACGACGCCAGGACGATGCTCAGGTCGGTCAAGTCGATATCTCCGTCTGAGTCGAAGTCACCCGCACACCCCTGGTTCTCGTAGGCGCCCATGTCGACAATCGGAGGGTCGCCATTACCTGTGTCGTCCTTGTTCGGGTTGTCCACAAAGCGAGCCAAATCGTCGAGGTCATAGGGCGTAGGCTCGTCGACGTCCGAATCGCCGTCCAAGTCTGCTTCGTCGTCCAGCACCAGGTCGTTGTCCCCGGCATCGATTGCGGGCGAGCAAGAAAGCAGGCGATAGTTGCCCCCGGACAGGACCGACGCAACGAACATAGGATTCTCGTCAAGGTTTCCATCCCCTGGCCATCCGCCCTCAACGTCAGAATATGCCACTGTCGGGGCCGGCGCGCCCTGTGTGTACGCGATCTCATCTGTCGAGTCGCCCCATAGTATTCCGTTCGAGATGCTCAAGTGAACCCCGTACCTCGTGTACACGGCGCCGCCAGTCGTAGCGTGATTGTCGCTGAACGTGCAGTTTGCGAGCACTGGGCTGACATCATTCGGATCGCCTGTGAAGCTGGCCCCTCCCCCATACTGGCATGTCACGTCGCATCCGGTCAGAACGCGTGCCTGGTCGGTTCCATTCCCAACATACAGGCAGTTCTGGATCCGGACATTCGAGTCTTCAGACATCAGCCCCGCACCCTGGGCGGCGTGATTCCCTTCGAATTCACAGTTGGTAACGCGTGCAGGCCCGAAGTCCGGGTTGTTCGGGTCGCACGGGTCGTCTCTCAATCGGAGCCCCTGTGTTCCGACCAACCACAGTCCGCCCCCAACGCCTCCGTCGGCACAGTTTTCTCGAAACGCGCACCGCTTGACGGCGACCGAATTCGGCGGGCACCCGAATTCTGCGAATGACAAGCTGAGTCCAGCGCCACTCTTTCCAGTGTTGCCTACGAAGTGGGAGTCGCTGACGTATGAGTCGCCGAACAAGCATGCTCCGCCTCCGTGCGCATACGCGGTGGCGGCCACTTCGTTGGACTCGAATGTGCATTCAATCACCGCGGTCACAGACCCGTCTGCGCAGAACAGCCCGCCTCCCTGCATGAAAGCCGAGTTGCCGACAAACTCGCAGTCGCTGAGAGTAATGACTGCGTGGTGTGCCGCCGTACCGCCGCCGTACGTCGAATCTCCCGTGACCATCGAGTTTCCCGAGAACTCGCACCACTCCAACGTTGCGGTCGCCGATGCAACACACGCCCCGGCGCCCGAGGTCTGGGCGACGTTTGTTTCAAAGAGGCAATGCTGAAACGTCGCCACGGTGTCTTCTGGATCGTCCGCGGAGCTGAAGTCGTCACTTCCGATGTACAGTCCGCCGCCGTGTTGGTCGACGGTGGAGTTGCCAGACGCGTATCCGTCACGAACGGTGAAACCGTCCAGAACCGCGGAGGATCCCTCCATCACGCGGACCACATGCCGGCTGTTGTCGTCCGCCGTTTGGGACGACCCGATTTCTCCGCTGAGGACCGTCTCGTTCGATTGCGGATCGCGCGTGCCCCCGCCGTTGGGGTATCCGCCGTCGACATCGACACCATCGGGAATGACGAACGAGATAGAACGGTCGGAACCGGTTGTGGGCTTGTATGTACCTTCAGCGACATGGACCATGTCACCGGAAGTGGCCGCGCTCAGTGCGGCCTGAAGATCTGTATACGCGTTCACCCACGAGCTGCCATTGTTGCTGCCGGTTGCAGTGTCGTCGACGTAAATGTCTGTTGCCTGGGCTGTTGCGCACGCGACCAGAATTAGTGGAACGAACAATCGTGCGACCATGGACAACTCCTCGTACGTGGCGTGTCTCCCATAAGCATTCCTCACGGCGAGTCGCCTTTCAAATGGCCGGCGAAGTCCGCGAAGTTTGCGCGATCTCCCCCAGGCGGTGCGCGTGAGTTCACGGGTGGGACGCAGGCAGGGCGGAGAGTCGGGCGCCGCCTGTGAGACGGTTCCGACGTGCGAGAACAACAGAGCCGCAGGCACAGCCAGTCGGCCATGCCTGCGGCGTAGCAGGCGAAAACCGTTACGTAGTTGCTGTGTCTATTCGTAGCCCGGCGGGACGACGGTCATGTACTTCAGGCGAATGCCGGGTGAGTTGGGATAGCCGGGGTCGATCGTCTTGAGCTGCATCGTGTCTGCGTGCCCGTCGAAAAACGTAATGTTGAGGCCGCCCGGATGGCGCTGATCGCTCGCGATGCGGGGCGAGCCGGCCAGCGGGAGCATCTCCATCAAGAAGTAGTGATGGAAGCGGAAGCCCTTCTTGTTGCCGTTTTCGGTCATCGACTTGTGACCTTCCGTGACGTAGGAGATCTGGCCGGTGCCAGCGACGTTCGAGATTTGCTCAAGCTTCGAGAAAGACGTGTAGCCGGTGGGCGCGGCCATGTCCTCGGCATCCCAGCCGCCGTCAGCCGACCACTCGACATCGCCCTGGAGAACCAGCGCGATCGTCTGCGGGTTATTCGCAACCGGAATGCCGAACGCATTGCCAACGTAGTCAAGGCCCTGACGATCGTCCGGATGGTCCGGGCACTGGAAGAACGGGATGCCCAGCATCATCTGGTAGCGCTCCTCTTCCGCAGCGCTGTTGGGCGCCTCGGCGTCCGCCCACTTCGGAATGTTCCTCGTCCAGTTCAGGTTGCGAAGGAGGCCGTAGACGAAGTTTCCCCATTCGTCCCCGATGGTGACGTACATGATGCCGCGCGGGAAGAATCCCTCGTTGTCCTCGGCATAGAGATACTCGGCCTGGACGATCGACCGCTGGTTGGTCTTGCAGACGAGTTGCCGCGCGATCGCGCGCGCCTGCTGCAAGGCGGGCAGCAGGATGCTGATGAGCAATGCGATGATCGCCACCACGACGAGCAGCTCGATCAGCGTGAAGCCGCGTTCCTTTCTTGCGTATGTCACTGTCTTGCGCATGTCAGACCCCAGTTATGAAGAATCGATGAACCGATCAGTTCCTCGTCGAGAGTGCAGCCGCGCCCCGCCAGAGCCGCAACTGACTCACGACACGTCCCTTGCTGCCCGGCTCAAGCCGGACGTTTTCACTGCTTGAAGTATATCTCTCACGGCCTGTCGTGGCCAAGTGATTATGGCGCTTGGGCCTGTCACGAGGCGCTCGCCTTTCAACTGGTTATCGGACTTTCGGCCCGGCGTCCGCGCCCTTGAATCCTTACGGATTCGTGAGGTCCTTGGGCTGGGGGGTCACCACCCTCAGCTTCTCGCCGCCCTTGGCGCAATCCTCCGGGCACTTCGGCTTGCCGCTGTTGGGGTTGTTGGGCTCCTGCATGATCAGCGGCACCACGACGTGGCACGGCTCGCACAGCACCGCACGCCAAAGCGTCTTGTTGCCGCACAGCTTGCACTTGGTCGGCAGATCGTCCGGACTCACCTCGCCGACGTAGCTCTTGCCGCAGTTGTCGCAGGCAAGCGGCATGTTCTGCGGGACGCCCTTGCCGCTGCCCTTGCCGGAGCCCGAGCCGTACTTCCACCACACGAAACCGGCGCCCGCCAGGAGCACCACGGCCACGATGATCTTGACGCTATCCTTGTTCACGATCAGCCTCGCTGAATGAACCTTAACTCTGGGACCAAACGTCCTTCGCGCGCAGCGTAGCCGTGCCGTCGGGGCCACGCAAGCGGCGGAAAGGTGGCCGGCGGAGGCGCGAGGGATCCGCGTGGAAGCCGTTCAGCGCGGCCCGGTGGGAGACTCCCTCGGTCCGTCGGGACCGGTCGGCAAGTCCGGCCCTTCGACGTTCTGCGGTTGGAGGACCGGCCTACCGACCCACCGGTTGAGCACCGGCGCCATGGGAATCGCTCCGGGCGAGGGGCCGCGAGATCTGGATTGAATAATCCCGGCCAACCAGCCGTCGGCCAATAGGTCTGAACACAAGGGATGGCGCGGTTCGCCCGCGAGCGAGCCGGCGCTAGCGCCGTCGAGGAGCCAACGACATGACCCTGAAATCCCTGCTTCGCGCCGGCCGGATCGCCGTCCTGGCCGCCGCCCTGACCGTCCCGCTGGCCGGCTGCGACCTCGAAGACCTCGAGGAAGTCAACATCTCGCTCGGCGGGCTGACCGGCTGGCTGACCGGGTACGACTACGTCGTCGTCGACGAGTATTACTATGACGACTGCTGCTACGACGACTGGTATGCCGTCGACTACTGGTACTGGCCTTGAGCACGCCCCGCCTGGCATGCCTGAGAGCACGAATCGCGCACATCGGCTAGTCTGCGCTCTCGACCGTGCATCGGTCTGACTGCGAGGACTTTCCATGATCGCGATTCGCCCCGGCTCCTCGTGCGCTCGGACGCGCGTCGCCCGCCCGCGCCTGGGGCGGGTCCTTCTCGCCGCGCTGCTGCTTGCGCCCGCGTTTTCGCCGACCGCCGCGGCGCTCGACGGCCCGCCAGTCGCGCGCCCGACGCCTCAGCAGGCCGCCTGGCAAGATTGCGAGCTGGGCATGTTCATTCACTTCTCGATGAACACGTTCACGGACCAGGAATACGACGACCTCTCGCTTCCGCTGGAGCGCTTCAATCCGGCCGAGCTCAACACGGACGAATGGGTCGCCGTCGCCGAGGCCATGGACGCGCGTTACATCGTCTTCGTTGCGAAACACGCCGGCGGGTTCTGCCTCTGGCCAACCGACACGACCGACTACAGCGTCCGCAGCACGCCCTGGCGCGACGGGAAAGGCAACGTCCTCGCCGACCTGGCGGAGTCGTGTCGAACGCGCAACATGCGGTTGGGAATCTACATTTCACCCACCGACCGAAAGCAGGGGGCGGGCGGCGGCGGCAAATGCGACACGCCCGAAGCCCAGGAGAAGTACGACCGCATCTACCGCACGCAGCTCGAGGAAGCGCTCGGCACCGTGCGGCGGATTCTTGAGCCGATTCACGGCGACGGCGCCGTGTTCGAGGTCTGGTTCGACGGCAGCATCGTCGTTCCGGTCGGCGACATCCTCGAGCGGCTCGCGCCGCGGGCCATGGTATTCCAGGGGCCGCACGCCACCCTCCGCTGGGTCGGCAACGAGGACGGCGTCGCGCCCTATCCCGCTTGGAATTCGGTGCCGCTCGACGCCGCGCGCGCCGGCGTCGCGACCGCCGAGCACGGCCGACCGGACGGTGACGCCTGGCTGCCGAACGAGTGCGACGCACGCATGCGAAACACGTGGTTCTGGAACACGCGCAACGCGGGCGCGCTCAAAAGCGTCGAGCAACTGATGGAGATGTACGAGCGCTCGGTCGGACACGGCGCGGTGCTGCTGCTCAACCAGACGCCCGATACGAGCGGACGCATCCCCGCCGCCGACGCCGAGCGCGGCCGCGAGTTCGCGGCGGAAGTGCGGCGGCGCTATGGCAAGTCGATCGCACGGAGCAGTGAGCTGCGCAGCGGGGAATGCGAGCTGCGTCTGCCCGCCGGCGCGCGGATTGCCCGGTTGGTGACGATGGAAGAGATCGCGCAGGGCGAGCGGATTCGCGAATACGTGCTGGAGGGATTCGCGGACGGCGCCTGGAAGGAGATCGGGCGCGGCAGCGCGGTTGGCCACAAGAAGATCGACCGCGTCGCGCCGGGAGTGCTCGAGCGGATTCGGCTGCGCGTCACGCAATCGGCCGGCGAGGTGGCTCTGCGCGAGTTTGCGGCATTCGAGTGAGCCCGACTAGCGACGCCGGTCAGCGGCGAGGCGATCAGTAGTCGATCCGCACGATCTTGCCGCCCGCGCCAACTGCCCAGCCCGCGCGCCCGCTTTCGACGAAGCGGACGGCGTGACATCCGGTGAGATCGACGGGCGTCCACGTCTCGCCGCCGTCGCGTGACACGTCGGCGCCTGCTTCGCCGACCGCAATCAGCGTCGGGCCGGCCAATCCGGGCACGATCGACACGCACGAGCGGTATCCGCGCGGCCCGGCGACTTCGACCGGGCTCCAGGTACGTCCGCCGTCGTGCGTGAGGGCGGCGACCGCCTGTGTGTTCTGCGGGTCGCGGTAGTCCCCGCCGACGGCGACGCCCTCACGCTCGTTCCAGAAAGCGAGCGAAAAAACCCCTTGCGACGCCGCACCGTGGCGGAGTGTGGAGTCAGCGGCGGACCAGGTGCGGCCGGCGTCGATACTGCGAAACACGCGCGCGGCGCTGCCGCCTGTGCCGATCCAGACGGCGTTCATTTCCCAGGCTGCGATTGACGTTCCGCTGGCCGCGAACGCGGCCTCGCCGGGCGCCGCCCGCGGGGCTGCATCCGGCGGCAGGGCGTGCCACTGCTCCCCGCCGTCGTCGGTGTGAAGCACCACCATGCGGCCGTCGATGGGATCGCCAAAAAGGATGCCGCGACGCTCATCCCAGAACGCGAGTCCGTCGAGAAAGATCCCCGGCGCGTCGTTGAAGTAGCGCTGGACCCAGCGTGTGCCGCCGTCGCGCGTTTGAAAGACAAAGGCTGGCTCATCGGCGTTCACGAGGATCGCCTCGTCGCGGGTGCGGGCGTGGATGGCGCGGAAGTCAAGCGCGCTCAGTCCCGGAGCCTGGATCGACGACCAGGTGCGCCCGCCGTCGGTCGTTCGCAGAATCGTGCCGTTGCTGCCGCTGGCCCAGCAGACCTCACGCGCGATTGGGCAGACGCCGCGGAGGCTTGCCGTGGTTCCGCTGTGCTGGACGGTGAGGCGCGGGCGAAACTCGGGCTGCATCGCGCGCTGCGGATGGCCGTGTGATTGGGTGCAGCCGGCGGAAAGCAGCAGCGCCGCGAGGAGTGGAACGGCGTCGGTCCGTGATAGGCCGGCTCTGCTCATTTCAGACCGTTTCCGCGGCCCGCCAGCGGCTTCGCCGCGCGAAATCGAGCGCCGCGAGGTGATCCGCTCTTTTCTTTGCCGGCCGCTGCGGGAATGATACGCGCATTCGAAGCGGCGCGCCCCCTGCGCCGCCGGGCAAGGAGTTCACCATGAACCGCCGCACGTTTCTCAAATCCTCGGTTGCCTCCGCCGCCGCGCTTAACGCGCTGGCCGCGGGCGATGCGGCGGGCCAGACGCAGGATGACGCCGGCCCGCGCCTGAAGGGGCGGTTGAAGCAATCGGCCTGCCGTTGGTGCTACGGCAAGATTCCGCTGGATGATCTCTGCAAGGCGGCGGCGGAGATCGGATTGAAGTCGGTCGAGCTGCTGGGCGAGAAGGAATGGGACATGCCCCGCAAGTACGGCCTGACCTGCGCGGTTGCGAACGGCCCGAACCCGATTCCGGTCGGCTGGAACCGCGTGGAGAATCACGACAAGTTCGTGGCCGAGTCGGAACGGCTGCTGCCGCTGATCGCCGCCGCCGGTCTGCCGAACATGATCGTCTTTTCCGGCAATCGCGACGGCCAGCCCGACCGCGAGGGCGTCAAGAACTGCATCACCGGGCTCAAGCGAATCACCCCGCTGGCGGAGCAGCTCGGCGTCACCGTCATCATGGAGCTGCTCAGCAGCAAGGATCACGCAGACTACCAGTGCGATCACACGGCGTACGGCGTGGAGGTCGTGCAGGGCGTCGGCTCGCCGCGCTTCAAGCTGCTCTACGACATCTACCACATGCAGCGGATGGAAGGGGATGTGATCCAGACCCTTCGCGACAACTTCCAGCACATCGCGCATTTCCACACGGGCGGCGTGCCCGGCCGGGCCGAGATCGACGATTCGCAGGAGCTGAACTACGCGACGATCTGCAAGGCGATCGTCGACGCCGGCTACCAGGGCTACCTGGGGCAGGAGTTCGTGCCGCGCCGCGATCCGATCGAGTCGCTGCGGCAGGCGGCGCACATCTGCGACATCTGACGCGACTGATGGGTAGCGAAGAGCGGTTGCGAGTTGCGAGCGGCAGGCGCGCCGAAATCGGCCAGCGTCTACTTCTTCGTTCGCTCTTCGCTATTCGCCATTCACAACGACCCAGCTACAGCCCCGTCCAGAGCTGGTACAGCAGCAGGCTGCCCAGGTCGACCAGCACGGTGCGGGTGGTCACCGCGATGCGGTAGCCGAGGTTGTCGAAGTAGGCCCGCGCCTCGGGGCTGAGCCCCTGTCCGAGGTTCACCTCGACTAGCTCGACCGACTCGATGACGACGTCGTCGACCGGAACATCGGCCTGATCGCCGCGCGTCTCGGTGGCGCTGCCGGCGATCGCGTCGATCACGTCGAGGCCCTCGGTCACGACGCCGACGACCGTGCCGTCGGCCGGCGCGTTGGGATCGTCCGTCACGTTGACGCGGAACGCTGCCGGCGCGAACAGCGTCGAACCGTTGTCGAGCAGGCTGACGCTGCCGCGCGCCGGCGCGCCGACCTCGTCGGCGGATGTGTCGATCGTCGGCAGCACGGCCGGTTTCTCGGCGAGCCCGCGCAGCTCGAAGCCGCCGCCCTGGATGACGAAGTCGGCGAGCACGCGATGAAAGACGGTTCCCACGTAGAACTCCTCATCGACGTACTGAAGGAAGTTCGCGACCGACAGCGGTGCGGAGACGGCGTCGAGCGCGATCAGAATGTCGCCGGCGGTCGTCGTCAGGCGCACGCCTTCGACCGGGCCCGTCCCGGGGTTCACCGACTCACGCGCCGCCGCAGTGATGGTGACCAGGACTTGCGGAACGTCGCTCAGCCCGTCGCGATCCTCCGTTTCGAGCGCGGCGATCGCATCCACGGTGCTCATACCGTCGAGGACCGTGCCGAAGACGGCGTAGCCGAAGTTGGAATTGCCGGCGTCGAGCTCGCCGTTGTCGCTCAGGTTGATGAAGAACTGCGAGGTGGCGGAATCGGGGTCGTCCGTCCGTGCCATCGCGATCGTGCCGCGCGTGTTGGAGGCGGTCTGAGCGGCCTCGTTCGCGATCGGATCGCGCGTTTCCTTCTGCGTCAGGGCCAGCTCGAACCGGCCGGCCTCGACGGCCTGTGGCGTTGCCGAGTGGAAGAGCGTTTCCGTGTAGAAGCCGCTGTCGGCATACGCCAGGAGCGCGGTGACGGCTCCCGGCGCGCTGTTGGGATCGAGCGCGACCGTGAAGGACCCGGCGCTGGTCTGCACCTTCACGCCCGGCACGACGATGTCCGTGATGACCGGGCAGCCGCCGGTCTGCGTGAGCACCAGGCCCGCGGCGATCAGAAGCAGCGATGCGGTTCGCACCATCGTCTCCCTTGTGCGTCATGCGGCGCGGCCGGTTGGACGACCGCGCCGGCAGTTCAAAAGGTCGAGCGGCCCGGACGCTACGGCACCGGCACCTGCGGAATGACCGCTTCCGGAATGCCCGTACCCAGTGACTGAAGCAGCGAGCGCTGGAACGTATTGTCGTTGTTGTCGTTCTTCAGGATGCGCGCCCGGCGGTCGGCGATGGGGTCGTAGATGGCCGTCACGCCGAAGGGGCCGATGCGGATGTTCTGCGCGAACCACTGACGGAAGCGGGTTTCGGGCGTATGCGGAATGTCGATCACGTCGCCGGCCCGCAGGTCGAAGTCTGCCGTCTCGCCGGCGAGGATCGAAGCCAGCTCCAGCTTTACGCGCATCTGCCTGCCGTCGCTGAGCTGCCGCCACAGCGTGGCTTCCTTCGGCTCGAGAAAGTCGACCAGCCCGCCGGAGGCGGAAAGCGCCCGCATGAACGAAATGGTCGCGTTGCGCGGCACGGGGATCGCGCCCGGGGTGTTGACCAGGCCGGTCAGGTAGACCTGGCTGGCCTCCGCCGGCTCGATGTACACCAGGTCGCCGGATTCCAGCGGGGGCGCGAGCAGCGCGGCCCGCAGGTCGTCGATGCGGTCAAGCTGGTAGACCTGCGGGGCGCGCTCCGGCCGCAGCGGCTGGACGCGGACGCGTCCGGTGGTGCTGCCGAAGCCGCTGGCCCGCGCGACGGCGTAGAGCACGTTGCGCTCGTTTCGCTTCAGGTTGACGACGCCGGGCTGAAGCGCCGCTCCGCTGACGAGCACCGTGGTGGTCTCCGAGTCGACGGCTTCGACGAAGACGCTCAGCCGCGCCAGCACGCTGGGCACGAACGCGCTGTGGATGGCCTCCTCGGCGCTCGCCAGCGTCTTGCCGCCGAGCTTCACGAAGCCGACCAGCGGCAGCGCGACGCTGCCGTCGCTGCGCACGCGCGCCTTCACCTGAGTGTGCGCGAACTCCGCCTCGAGGCCGGTGAAGTCGAGCGAGAGCACGTCGCCGGCGGCGATCGTGTACGGCCGCAACTCCGTCAGTGCGACCTGTCGCGGGTCAATCGTCGGCTGCGTGGTTGCGGCCAGGTCGGATTCCGCCTGGTGCAGGGTTTTCAACGTGGTGCGCGTGTCGGGCGGGCAGCCGGGCAGCGCCACGAGCAGGCCGATCGTCATGGCCAACCCCGCGCCGAGCCGCGCCACGCGCGGTTCGCCCGGGGTGGATCCGTTGTTTCGGCACGCCTGATGGCCAATCACGCTGAGTCTCCTTCCGCGTTTTACCGCGCGCGCCCGGCGACTCGCCGCGCGCTACGGTTTCTCTTGCACACGAATGCGAAGCTCGTTCAGCTCCGATTGCTGCCGGGCGTCGTAGACCCCGGGCTGAGCCGCCAGCATCCGGTCCGCTTCCGTCAGCCACCGCCGCGCATTCTCCTTGTCGGCCAGTTCGGCGCACGCGCGCACGAGGGCGAGCAGGGCTTGCGCTCTCTCGGGGCTGTCCGGCGGGCTCAGCTCGAGGCAGTGCTCGAATTCCGCGCGGGCGTCAGCGAGGCGGCCCGGCATCTTGAGCAGGACATGCGCGCGCGTGTCACGCAGGTTCGGGTCGCGCCCGTTCTGGGCGATGCCGCGATCCACCAGCGCGAGCGCTTCCACGAGCCGAGCGGGGTCGGGCGGCTCGATCTGGGCCAGCGTCCAGGCCAGGTTGTTGAGCGCCTCGACGCGGTCAGGCTGCCGCTCGAGCACCGCTCGATAGGACGCCACCGCCTGCTCCACATCCCCGTCATCAAACGTCAGGACGGCCAGGGCCAACTGCGAATCCACGTCGTCAGGCCGGCTCTGGACCAGTTGCGCGTAAATCGACCGCGCGGCGGAGCGCTGCCCGGCCTCGCGCGACCGGCCCAGGACCGACGCGACCCCGGCCAACACCTCCGGCGGACCGAGCCGAGGGCCGGGCGGGTCTGAGGCCGACAGCCGCAACAGCGCCTGCGCGATCAGCACGCGCCGCGACGGTCTGCCGCGCTCGACGCCGCGCTGCACGAGCTCGCTGAGCTGCTGAAGCCGAGCGAGGTCGGCATTGGCGAACGCGGATTCCAGCAGCGCGTCGAGCGCCTGCGCGTTGTCGGGGTTGGTCTTGAGCGCCTGTCGGGCTGCTTCGGTCGCGACGCCGACGTTGCCCAGCGCCAGTTCGACAAACGCGCGCGCGGCGAGCAAACGGTCGTCGTTGGGACGCATGGAAAGCGCGCGGATGACCAGCGCCTGCGCCGCGGCCGCTCCGTCGTCGCCGAGCACAATCGGGATGAGCTGGGCATAGGCGTCGACGGAGGCGGGATCATGCGCCAGGGCTTGGCCAAGCGCTTGCCGCGCCGCTTTGCGGTCGCCGTTTTGAAGCGCGAGCATCGCGCGCGTGTAGTCGAGGTCGGCGTCGTCGGGCAGCGCGCGCTGCAACTCGTCGAGCAGGCGGCCCGCTTCCGTCAGATCGTCGGCTTGCTTGCGGAGGATCAGCGCCTTGCTCAGACCGCGCTTCAGCCGGGCATCGTCGCCGAAGCGCTCCAGGCCCTTTCGCCAGATCTCGATGGCCTGGTCGAGCCGGCCCTCGCGGGCGTGGTACTCGCCCAGCAGCGCGAAGCCGTCGGCGTCCTGGGCGGAGATTGTCAGGCCCGCGAGCAACTCGTCGGCCGCGTCGGATTGGCCGGTCGAGCGCAGGAAATTCGCGCGCAGAAGCTGGGCGGCGACGTTGTCGTGCCTGCTGACGTACGCGTCGAGCGAGTTGCGCGCTTCCTCAAGCCGCTCTTCGCCGCGCAGCACGAACACGCGCGCCGCAAGCACGTCCACGCGCTCCGGCTCAAGCTGCTCGGCCTGGTCGAGATGCCTCAGAGCCAGCTCGGCGTTCTTGTCTTGCAGGTAGATCAGCCGGGCCAGCAGGACCAGCTCATCCACGTCGGGCTTCTCGGCTCCGGCGCGCAGCTCAAGCTGCTGGATGGCGCCGCCCAACTCGCCGGCCGCCAGCGAAAGGGCGATCGAGCGGCGCGACAGGCTGTCCGAGGTGGTCTGCTTTCGCAGCGTCTCGGTCAGCGCCAGCGCCTCGCGCGCCCGACCCTGCATCTCCAGCAGATTCAGCAGTCGGTCAGCGACCGGCAGCGAGCGCGGGTTGGCCGCCAGGCCGCTGCGATAGGTCGTCTCGGCTTCGTTGGCCAGGCCCAGGCTCTCGTAATAGCGGCCCAGCAGCAGCACCGGGTCGTCCCACGACGGCGCCGCGGCAATCGTGAAGCGCAGCGCATCCTCGACCTCGCGCCGCTTCTCCTTGCCCTGGCCGCCGCTGATCCACTGACGGGCCTGCTGCACGCGCCAGTGCACGCCCTGCTCGCCCTCGATCAGCTTGAGCTCGTTGATCAGTTGCTGGGCCAGCGCCGCGTCCTGAGAGACTTCCGTGAGATTCAGCAGCGTGTCGCGCAGCTCGAGGTCCGCCGGCAGCTCGCCGGCCAGCGCCCGCAGCTCCTTGATGCCTTCGAGACGCTGCTCGTGCGCGAGCAGGTGCAGCGCTCGCTGACGGCGCAGCCCGAGCTGTTCAGCGGCATCGTTGATTCGTGCGAGACCGGCGTCGAGCGCGGCGAGGGCGTCCCCCGATCGGCCGGCGTTCTCAAACAACCCGTACGACGCGAGGTACGCACGCGGGTCCTGGCCGAACTCGGCCTGGGCCTTGGCGCAGAGCTGAACCGCCTCGTCCAGACCTGAGCGCCGCGCCAGCCAGGCCGCCAGGCGGAAGGTCGCGGCCAGCCGATCGTCGCATTGCTCGACGGCCTCGCGCAGGGTGTGTTCGGCGGTCTCGCTGTCGCCGCGCAAGTCCGCGAAATCCGCGATCAGCAGGAACACGTCGCCGCGCTTCGGGTGGGCGGTCCGCAGCGCGTCCAGCTCGCTGCGGAGGGACTCCGCGGTGGCGTCGTCGAGCTTGCCGTTCGAGCGCGCCTGGCCGAGCATCGCCTCGATCCGCAGCAGGCGCGGGAGCGGGTCGTCCGGCCGCGCTTGCGCGGCCGCCTGGGCCGCGGCGATGGCCTCGCTCCACGCCCCGCGGCGGATTTCGCTGCGCGCCTGGGCGGTGAGCGCGGAGACGTCGGCGGGTTGGGCGGCGGCGTAGTCACGCAGTAACGGCAGGGCCCGCTCCGACTGGCCGGCTTTCAGGTAGGCCTCCGCCAATACGCGCCGAATGGCCGGCGAAGCGTCGCTGCGGGCGGCGAACGGCTCCAGCGCTCGCACCGCGTCGAAGGGCTTGTTCTCGGCCAGCGCGACCAGCGCCTGAAGTAGCGCGGTTTCGGCCATGCGCTGCGGGGCCGCCTCGGCCAGGCGGGTCTCCTGCACGTATTCGTCCAGGCAGGCGCGCGCCTTGGCCGCCTGATTCGCCGCTACGTAGAGCCGCGTCGCGAGCGGAAGCATCGCCACGCGCTGCCGCGCCTTGCTGAGCGCGGCGAGCGCTTCGTCGGCCAGCGCGGCCCCGCACTCGCCCGCCGACGAAAGCAGGGCCAGCCGCGCCGCGGGCAGGAATCGCGACAGCGTCCAGTCGTCCGGGTCGATGAAGGCGGCGGCGATGCCGGCCTCATCGGCGCCGGTCACGGTCGCGGCCAGGAGGGCTTCCGCCCGTTGAAGCTCGCCGGCGTTGAGCCACTCTTCTACGATCGCCAGGCGCACCAGTAGATCGCGCGGCTGGAGCGACTCGGCCCGTTCGAGATCGGCGCGGGCGTCCTTGAGCAACTCGTCGTGCTGGGCCGGCGGCGCCGCCCGGCCCAGCTCGCGGCGCAGCGACGCGCGTTGCAGCAACCCGTCGACCGAATCCGGATGACGCTCCAAGCCGCGATTCACCCACGTCAGCGCCGCCGCGCCCGCGTCGGGCGCGCGGTCCATGAACGCGATCGCCGACAGCAGGTCGCAAGCCTGCACGAAGGAATCGCCCGCGTCCGGCCGTGATTCCGCCCGCTTCACCAGCGCTTCCAGCGCTTCGCGCGCCTTCGGCAGGTCGTGCTGCACGAGCATGGCCTTGCCGAACCACTGGTAGCCGCGCAGGTCGTCGGGCGCCTCGCTCATGCGCTTGCGGCCGATGAACGCCAGCTCCGTAAAATTCCCGGTCTGCTCGTACAGCCGCGCCAGTCTGCCGAAGATGTCAGAAACCGCCGGGTCATCCACGGCGACGTGTTCGCGCGCCAGGACCAGCAGCAGTCGCCGGTAGCAGTTGATCGCGTCGCGGAGATTCTGCTGCTGAAGCGGACGGACCCGCAGGCTGACATCCGCCCGTGCCGCAAGCACCTCGCGGTCGTCGGGCCAGCGCAACAGGTAACGCAGGTAGCTTTCCGACGCCTCGGCGTAGCGGCCGGCCTCGTGGGCCACGCGCGCCTCGGCGAGCGCCGCGCGCGCCAGCGAGGCCACGCGGTATTGGTGGAACCAGTACGCGCCGCCAGCCACCGCCGCCAGCAGGACCAACGAACCCAGCACAATCGAAAGACGGCGACGCATGTTTCCCCCTAGTCGCCAAGCTACGCTGCGCCCGCGTCGGCCGGCGCTCCGCCTGCGAGCGGACAGTGTTTCCTTCCGGGGTCGCGACCGCGCCACGTCGCGCCACGCCGGAGGGGCCGCGAGACGCCCCCTGAGCAGCGTGGATTATGCCCCAGTATCGATTATCGGGCAAAGTGGGCGGTGGGCCGAAGTCGGGCCGCGCGTCGCGCAAGGACGTGGGGGCGTGGTACCTAAGACGCATCGAGGCGAGCGCCGCGGTGTCGCAGCCATCGCCCAGCACAAGACGGCGCGGGGAGAGCGCCGTCCGAGGCGACGTCCGCCACGCCCCTGATTTCGGTGGCTCGGCCCCCGGCATGGGCGGGGCCGCGGGGTCCGGCTACTGCGACTCGCCGGTCTTGACTCCCAGCGTCTTGACCAGGAACGCCCAGCGGTCGGCCTGCTCCTCGATGATCTTGGTGGTCGGCTTACCGGCGCCGTGTCCGGCCCGGGTCTCGATGCGGATCAGGACGGGATTGTCGCCCGCGTGAGCCGCCTGGAGCGCCGCCGCGAACTTGAAGCTGTGCGACGGCACGACGCGGTCGTCGTGGTCGCCGGTGGTGATCAGCGCGGACGGATACTTCACGCCGGGCTTGAGGTTGTGCAGCGGGCTGTAAGCCAGCGCGACCTTGAAATCGTCGGCGTTCTCCGGACTGCCGTAGTCGCTGGTCCAGGCCCATCCGATCGTGAACTTGTGGAAGCGCAGCATGTCCATCACGCCGACCTGCGGCATGGCGGCGCCGAAGAGCTCGGGCCGCTGCGTCATGCAGGCTCCGACCAGCAGGCCGCCGTTGCTGCCGCCGCCGATGCCGAGCTTGGCCGGCTGGGTGTACTTGTTGGCGATGAGCCACTCGGCCGCGGCGCAGAAGTCGTCAAAGCAGTTCTGCTTCTTCGTCAGCCGGCCGGCGTCGTGCCATTCCTTGCCGTATTCGCCGCCGCCGCGGATGTTGGCGATCGCAAACACTCCGCCCATCTCCATCCACACCAGGTTGCTGACGGAGAAGCTCGGCGTCAGCGCGGCATTGAACCCGCCGTAACCGTACAAGTAGGTCGGGTTGTTCCCGTCGAGCGCGAGCCCCTTCCGGTGCACGATGAACATCGGGATGCGCGTGCCGTCCTTGGCGTTGTAGAAGACCTGCTGGGTCTCGTACTCGGCGGGGTCGAACTCGACCTTCGGCTGTTTCCAGATCGTGCTCTGGCCGGTGGTTGGGTCGTAGTGATAGACCGTGCCGGGCGCGGTGAAGCTGGAGAAGGTGTAGAAGGTCTCTTTGTCGGTGCGCTTGCCGCCGAAGCCGCCGGCTGACCCGATACCGGGCAGGTCCACGTCGCGGACGTGCTTGCCGGCGACATCGAAGAGGCTCACCTGCGTGTGCGCGTCTTTCAGATAGGTCGCGACGAACTGGTCGTTCACCATGTTCACGCGCTGAAGCGTGTCGGCGCTCTGCGCGATCAGCTCCTTCCAGTTCTCGCGGGCCGGCTGCGCGGTGTCGATCGCGACGATGCGGCCGCGCGGGGCGTCGTAATCCGTGCGGAAGTAGAACTTGCCGCCGTCGTTGCCGACGAAGTCGTATTCCGCGTCGAAATCGGTCAGCAGCTCGACGAAGCCGTGCGCCGATCCGCGCGCGGCCTTGACCAGCTCGCGCCGCGCGGCGCGCAGCTCCTCGATGCGCGCCCGGGCTTTGCGGGCGGCGTCGGAGGCCTTGTCCTTGGCGGCGTAGAACTGGGCCCAGGCTCCGCGGGCTTCGTTCTCGACCTCGCGAATCTTCTGGTCGAGGCCGGTCGCCTGCGGCGCCACGCCGGCCTTCAGATCGCGGAAGAACAGGCGGTTCTTGCGCTCGGTCCCCTGGCTGACGCTCAGGATCAGGTAGCGGCCGTCTTCGGTCACGCCGGCGCCAAAGCCCCATTCGGGCTCGTCCGGCCGCTCGTACACGAGCGCATCCTTCTCCTGCGCGTCTCCCAGCTTGTGGAAGTACACCTTCGGCCACTTGTTCAGCGCGGTCAGCGGGTTGTCGTCCTTCGGCTCGTCATAGCGCGAGTAGAAGAACCCCGAGCCGTCTTTCATCCACGACAGGCCGGAGAACTTGATCCACCTCAGGTGGTCCGGCGCATCCTGGCCGGTCGCGACGTCGCGCACCTTGACCTCGACCCAGTCCGAGCCGGCGCTCGACATGCCGTAGGCGAAGTGCTTGCCGTCCTCGCTGACCGAAACGGCGCCGATCGCGACCGTTCCGTCGGCGGACATCGTGTTCGGATTCAGCAGCTCGCGCGGCGTGCCATCGAGGCGGTCCACCGTGTACCAGACCGACTGGTTCTGTAGGCCGTCGTTGCGCGCGTAGAAGTAGCGATTGCCCTCGTGGAACGGCGGCCCGAAGCGCTCGTAGTCCCAGAGCTGCGTCAGGCGCTGCTTGATCGCCTCGCGCTGCGGAATCTCCGACAGGTAGGCGAACGTGACCTTGTTCTCCGCCTCGACCCAGGCGGCTGTTTCGGGCGAATCGAGGTCCTCCAGCCAGCGATAGGGGTCGGCGATCTTCACGCCGTGCAGCGTCTCGACCACGTCGCCCTTGGCCGTCGGCGGGTAGGTCAGATGTTGAGCGGTCGCGGACAGCGTTGTGCCGAGCGCGAGCAGCAGGCCGGCGCCTAACCAGGCGCGACGGTGGTGGACATCCGTGCGGAACATGGTGGACTCCCGAGACAAAGGCCCTCTTCACCGATCTACGGTGTGCGAATCCTACTGCCGGCCGCGGCGGCGGGCGACGGTTGATCAGACGGGCGCTGTGCCCGTGACCGGTCGAAAGAAAGGGCGCGAGGGGCTGAGGGGCGGGGAGGCGGGGAGACCGAGAGACGGAGAGACCGAGAGACGGAGAGACGGAGAGACCGAGAGACCGAGAGACGGAGAGACGGAGAGACGGAGAGACGGAGAGACGAAGAGACGGAGAGACGGGGAGACGAAGAGACGAAGTGCGCGGAGCGGCGCTTTTCGCGCCCCGTGCCCTCGGCCTTTCACCTTCGGTCTTGCCTCTTTGGCCGGCCGACCTTTCGACCCATTAACCTGTCGACGGTTCGCCCCGCCCGCCGCGGCTCAGTCATCGCACTCGATGTCCTCGATGAACCCATCGTCGAACTCGATCTCGCAGTCGCTCAGGAACGGGGCCAGGAACACCCGCGGCGGGATGATGATCGTGCACGTGTCGACCTGGAACACGGCGCCGAGCGTCACCACGGCCAGCAGCATTTTGAGCGAACGTCGCTTCATCGCTTGATCCTCCGGCGGGCGGCGACTGCCGCGCTTCTCAACAGACACACCCCGGGCACGAGGGTTTGGCGCGTGCGTTGATCCAGGTGCAGCAACCGGCGGGCACTCCGAGCCAGCCGGGCGCAAACGACGCGGAGCTTGCTACCGAATCCGCCGCTCGTACATTTCGGCGTAGCAGCGTTCGCACTCCGCCAGCACGCCGCTCAATTCGTCCGGCACCTGCTCGTCCTTCGGCTTGTAGCGCCCGAAGCTCGTGGTTTTCTCGACCGCGTCGTACCAGTATTTCGCCCACACGCCGTCGGTTGAGCGTCGGCCGGCCGGCCATGACAGCATACGGTCGTCAAAAGGCACGTTCAGCGCGTCGCACAGCAGCCCCAGCATCCGCTTCGGGTTCTCCAACACGTCGCGCGCGTCGACGATCGGGGGCGTGTAGCCGGTTCGTTCGCGGACGAGCTCGATGATCTCGATCTGCTGCGGCAGGCCGGTGTCCGCCAGCGTCGGTTTCGGCACGTTCCTGATCAGCGAGGTGAGCATCTCGCGCGGCGCGCGGATCAGGAACGCGTGGGTCAGCTTCGCCAGCCAGTGGCGCTCGATTTCCGGCAGCAGATGATGCGACATGTGCTTCTGGTAGAAGATGGCGCGGTTCTCGGGCACCGGTCCCGTCAGCCAGGCAACCACCTTGCGCCAGTCGGTTTCGTGCGCGGCGATGACCTCGTCGCGGCCGGGGTGATCGGCGCCCGACTTGAGCAGGTAGTGCGCATACAGCGGCTCGTCGCAGATGAACGTGTCGGCGCGGTTGCCCCACGAGCGCATCATCGCCGTCGAGATGTTGCGCGGCCCGGACCAGATGGCGATGTGACGTACCTGGCTCATTGTGGCGCTTCCGTGGTCAGCGGCCTTGCCGCGCTGGGTTCACTCCGCCGGCGGCCAGAAGATGATGTCGCTGTTGTCGCCGTAGCGGTCGTAAATCTGCCGCTTGCCGCCGTCGTCCGAGCCGTTGGCGCCGACGGAGTAGAGCAGCGGCTCGTCATTCTGAAGCTTGTAGACTAGGTCGCTCGCGGAGAACGGGTCGTCGCGCAGGCTGGAAGCCTCGTCTTTCATGGCCTCCGTGAGCGTCGCCGGCCATTTGCCGTTGGCGGCCTTGTAGGCGTGAATCGCGAGCACGGCGCGGGCGGCGTTGCAGCGCGCGTCGTGCGCGCGGCGCTCCTTGTCGATTTCCCACAGGCTGGGCATCAGAACCTGCAACGCTTCCGGCCGCATGCGCGCGATGAGCGAGGCGCCCTGGCGGGCGATTTCCCGCGCTTCAGCGTACTTCGCGGCGTGCATCCGCTGCACCAGCTCCATCACCTGCCGCTGCGAACCGGCCAGGTCGGCGACGCTGCTGGGCGGCTCGATCGAGAGCTGGCTGTTGCCCGGCATCGTGACGCGCTCGATCCGCCCGTCTCCGTCCTCATCCCGGCCGTCGTGCTGAAGCTGCTCGAGGACGAAGAGCGACTGCGTTTCCAGCGCGAGTCGAATGCTGATCGCCGCGCGATCCTCCTTGCGCAGCACCTGGAGCATGTGCTGATAGTCCAAGGGCTGCTTGCCCAGCCGCGGCGCCTCGCGCAGCGTCGCGTAGGCCTTGTCGGCCAGCGTGCGGCCGTGCTTGTATTGCTGAAGGGTCGGCTGAGACTGCACTTGCCGCGCGGCCCGCAGCACCGCGACGACGTCCTGAACCGCACCGGCCGCATCCCCGTCGCGCAGCCGCAGCCGCGCCCTGGCGGTGGCGCAGGCCCCCATGGTGCGCACCGCCTTGGAGCTGGGTACGCTGTCCTGAAGCCGCAGGCCGCGATTCGCTCCGAACTCGAAGAAGCACCACTTCAGCCGCGACGTTTCCGCGAAGGCGTCGAGCGCGCTCGTGTTCGCGCTGACCCAGTCCTGCACCGCCAGCAGGTCGCGGTCGCTCCACTGGTATCCCGCGCGCATCGTGGCGGCGTTCTCGGCGGCTTCGTTCTGGACGAACTCCGTCTTGAAGAGCTTGTTGTACAGAAGGGCGGCGTTCTCGCCTTCGCCGGGCCGGCCGTAGGTGTCATTCAGCCAGGCGGCGTAGTCCACCGGCTGCTTCAGATCGGGCATGGGCGGGTCGGCGGCGAGCAGGGGGACACAGAGGCACGTCCACATCACGACGGTGCGCAGCATGATCGGTCCCCAACTCCACGAGGCGACGTGCGGCCGAGCCGGTCCGCGCCGCCGGAATGAGAATCTACAGGTTCCGGCAGTATAACGTTCGATCGGGCTGCGCCTCGAAGTCGCCTTTCTCGGAACCGCGCGAGTCGCGATTGACATGCCGGGCGGCCTGCCTAGAGTTGGTCAGAGCCGCGGAGAGTGCAGGCGGCCGCTGAACTCAGAGCAATCACCCTTTTTTCTCAGCCCGTCGCGGGCGGCCGCAGGAAGCGCCGCCCGCGACACTTTGCTGCGCCCGTGGCGGTCGGGCATCGAGCGCGCTGGATGCGGCGCCGTGGAAACGCAACGCGCCGGCCACGATCGGCCGGCGCGTCACGGAAGTTACTGCAACGTGTCGTTGCGGCTGTGCGGCCGGCTCCTGCCCGCGTGGTGATCGGCCCGCGGTCCGCGCGTCAGTTGCCGCGCTCGCGGCGAATGATCGTCTGGTCGATCAACTTGCTGCCGGAATCCTGCGTATCGCCGAGGCCGCCGCGCAGCTTGCGCTCGCGCCGCCCGCGGCCGTCTTCGTCGCCGGCATCCTGCGTGTCGCCGCTGGTCCACTCGGCCCGCTTCTTCGACAGACCGATTTTGCGCTCGACCGTGTCGACGCGCAGAATCTTGATGTCGATCTCGTCGGCGATCTTGACCTCTTCCTCGGGGTTCTCGACCTTGTGCTCGGCCAGCTCGGAGACGTGCAGCAGGCCTTCGAGATCGGGCTCGAGCTCGACGAACACGCCGAAGTTCGTGATCTTGGTGACCTTTCCGCGGACGACCATGCCGGGCTGGTAGCGCTCGGGGATGGCGCGAATCCACGGGTCCTCGGTCATCTGCTTGAGGCCGAGCGCGACGCGCATCTTCTCCTGGTCGACCGAGAGCACGACGCAGCGGAGCTGGTCGCCCTTCTTGACCATCTCGGAGGGGTGGCTGACCTTCTTGGTCCAGCTCATGTCGGAGACGTGCAGGAGGCCGTCGATGCCCTCCTCGATCTCGACGAACGCGCCGTAGTTGGTCAGGTTGCGGACGGTTCCCTCAACGACCGTGCCCTGCGGGTACTTCTGGGCGACCATCGTCCAGGGGTTCAGCTCGGTCTGCTTCATGCCGAGCGAGATTTCCTGCTTGTCCTTGTTGATGTCGAGCACGACCACGTCGACCGCGTCGCCGGGCTTGACCAGGTCGGAGGGGTGGTTGATGCGGCGCGTCCAGCTCATCTCGGAGATGTGCACCAGGCCCTCGACGCCCGGTTCGAGCTTCACGAAGGCGCCGTAGTTGACGATGTTGACGACTTCGCCGCGGATGCGCGTGCCGACCGGGTAGCGCTCGGCGACGCGCTGCCAGGGGTTCTCGGTCTTCTGCTTGAGCCCCAGCGCGATCTTCTCGCGCTCGCGCTCGATCTTGAGCACCATGACCTCCACTTCCTGGTCGATCCTCAGCATGCTGCTGGGGTGATCGATGCGATCCCAGGACATGTCGGTCACGTGCAGCAGACCGTCGATCCCGCCCAGGTCGACGAACGCGCCGAAGTCGGCGATATTCTTGACGACGCCCTTGCGAAGCTGGCCCTCGGCGATCTCGGCCAGCAACCGCTCCTTGGCGGCGTTGCGCTCCTCTTCGAGCATCTTGCGGCGCGAAATGACGATGTTGCGGCGCTCCTTGTCAATGCGGAGCACCTTGGCCTCGATGGTCTGGCCGATGTAGTCGCCCACGTCGGCCGGGCGGCGGATGTCGACCTGCGACGCCGGCAAGAACACCGGAACGCCGATGTCCACCAGCAGGCCGCCCTTGATCTTGCGGATCACGCGGCCGCGCACGCGGTCGCCCTCGTTGCACGTCTCGACGATGCGCTTCCAGTTCAGGATGCGGTCGGCGCGGCGCTTGCTCAGCAGCACCATTCCCGTGTCGGGGTCGACTTCCTCGACCAGCACGTCGACCAGGTCGCCGGGCTTGATCGAGGCCGGGTTGTCCCATTCCGACACGTCCACCAGGCCTTCGCTCTTCATGCCGACGTCCAGGACCACTTCGTTCCCGGCGATGCTGACGATCCGAGCCTTACGGATCGCTTCGTTCTCGACCGGGCCGAGCGTGCCCGCAAGCTGCTGCTCCAGCAGCTCGGTCTCCGCGTCGTCGCCGAATGCCGCCGCAATCTGGGCGTTCAACTCGGCGTCGTCGATGTTCAAGTCTCGGATGATGTTGGCGTCAACCATTCGGTGGTCCTGACACGGCGTCACATGGAGCTTCGACGGCCGGGCGAAGCGCCGTCCGGCGCCATGCACTGAGCAGTAGGCCTCAGCGGATTGCGAGCTGCCTGGTTTCGCCCGCCCAGGCAGTGACCCCGACACGTGCGGGATCAAGTAACATACTGTCGGATCGGACGTTGGGCAATGCCTTCCGCAGTCGACTACGGCCAGATCAGCCGAAGTCCGGTGATCACGAGAATGCCGTCGAAAACGACGCGGAGCCCGCGCGTGGGGATGCGGTGTGTCAGCCAGGCGCCGAGCAGCCCGCCGCCGACCGCGCCCGGAGCGAGGCAAGCCGCGAGGAGCCAGCCGTCGACGGCGGAGACTCCGGGCTGCGTGCCCAGCCAGTTGGACAACACGAGCGCCGCGGCCGCCGCAATCGCCACGATCGCGCAGGCCGAGTTGGCGATGGCGCACTGCACGCGGATTCCGAGCAGGTAGTGTTGCACCGGGACGGCCCAGATGCCGCCTCCGACCCCCAGCAGGCCGGCGATGACCCCCGCCGGCAGGCCCACCAGCGTGCCGTAGAGTGTCCAGCGGCTCGGCAAGGGGCAGCGGTCGCTGCCGCCCGCGCCCGTGGATTTGCGCCGATTCCATGCGTTGACCGCCACCGTGACCAGCATGAACGCGCCGAAGACCTGGCGCAGTCGGATGCTCGAGTCGCCGGCCAGCTCTCCGGCCAGCCAGACGCCCGCGAAGGTACCGATGACGCCGAACGGGATGATGCTCCAGAGCGTTCCGACGACGACGGCGCGCACGTGGAAGTGCTGCCAGACGGCCGGGAGCGAGAGCGCGATCGCGGTCAGGAGCGAGGCGAGCTTGTAGAGATGAAACGACGCCGGCCCGCGCCAGCTATCGCCCAGCAGCAGGACCAGGCAGGGGATCATGACCAGGCCGCCGCCGATTCCCAGAAGTCCGCCGAGCACGCCGGCGGCGAGCCCGATCGCGCCCAGGATCGAGATTTCGAGCGGACTGAACGCCAGCATCAGCGGCACTCCGGTGCGGTTCGCGCGGCTTCGAATGGGGGATAGAATCGTCGCCTGGTGGAGGACTGTCCATATGCCGGATGCCGTGATCACCCAGAGTGACGTGCCCTGCGCCGGCGCCGCGCGCCCGCGATCGCGTGGGCCGCTGCGCGCCCGGATCGGTGCGTTGGCAGGCGCCGTGCTGGTGGCCGGCGCGGTTGTCCTGGTCTGGTGGCTCCTGACGCTCACGCCCCGTCGCTTCGGCACCGTCGAGGCAGGGCACCTGTATCGCAGCGGGCAGATCTCGACGTCGCAGCTTGACTACGTGAAGCGCAACTACGGAATCGAGCGCGTCCTTTGCCTGCTGAATCCGGACGATCCACGCACGCAAGCCGAGCGCCGGGCGGCGGAGTCGCTGGGCATGGAGTGGGTGAACGTGCCGCTGCCCGGAAATGGGGCGAGCGAGCCCGCGGACCGCGACCGAATCCGCGCGTTCGTCCTGAGCACCGCGCAGGGTCCTGCGGCGCTGGTCCATTGCGCCGCGGGCGTCAACCGTACCGGGCTGGCGGTCGGCATGTACCGCATTCACCGCGACCGTTGGAGCGTCGCGCAGGTGCTGGACGAGCTGCGCTCGTACGGCTTCGACGACGAGCCGCAGCACCAGAACCTGCGCGACGCTTTGCAGGCGGAAGCCGAACTGGCCGCGCGCCCCGGGGGCTGAGCCGCGCGGCCGGCTTCGGCGTGTCGGTTCGGTCCCGGTCGCGTCAGGCGACCAGGTCCTGCGCCTGCGTGGCGAAGCGGCCGCGAAGCTGGTCGATGATCTCCGCGTGGCGCTGACAGACGCGCGACTCGCTGACGCCCATCACCGCCCCGATCTCGGACATCGTCAGCCGCTCGTAGTAGTACAGCGTGATGATCAGGCGATCCTGCTCTTTCAAGCCGCGGGTCAGGTAATCGCGGATCAATTCGCGCTCGGTCTGCTCGATCGGGCTGGGGCCGTCGTCCGCCGGTTGGAAGCTCTGGCCGCGCGAGTCGTCGCTGCGCTCGGCGGGCTGCTCCAGCGGGACGGTGTGCGACGCCAGCATGGTCTTCTTCAGCCGCAGGAACTTCGGCAGCGGCAGGCCCATTCGGTGGGCCAGCTCCTCGCTGGTCGCGCAGCGGCCGTTCTCGGCCTGGATGCGCTCCTCGGCGGCGTTCATGGCACGCTCGAAGTTTCGGCCGGAGCGGCCGAGCGGGTCGATCTCGCGCTGCCAGTCGCGGATGGCACCGACGATGCGTTGGCGGCAATAGGTTTCGAACTTCACACCGCGCTGCGGGTCAAACCCCTCGACGGCGCCGATCAGGCCGTCGTAGCCGGCGCTGGCGAGCTCGTCGGCGGTGACGCGCGGCCAGAGGCGGCGTGCCAGGATTTCGGCGAGCTTGTTCACGAGCGGGACGTAGCGCTCGATGATCTTGTTGCGAATCTCCTCCGTGCGGGACTTGCAGAATCTCCGCCACAGCGCCGGCATGTCATCCTTGACGATGCGTTTCATGGGACCTGTGCTCCTTGCGATTCCACTCTCGTTCAACGTCGCGGGCTGAACGCCCGTGCTCGGCCGATCGACAGCGCTGGGACTTGGCTACGCCGTCGACGCCGCGAAAGGTAAAGCAGCCTTTCGCAGATTGACAAGTGGCTACTGGTAGATTTTTACCTATTTTATCTCTTTTCTGGCAGAGTTGGTAAGTTGTGGATTCCCAGGTGCGGGGCGTCAGCGCGGCCGACGGCTAGGCTGACGGCCGCCCCAGACGACATCTTCGATCGTGACGGTTACTTCAATAAACCCATTTCAATGAACGTGTTAATGACGATTCAGATCGGATCATGGACAGCGAAGAAGCCCGTCGCGGATGTGCAGAATGCGCCAGTATTAGTCAGTTATGCGATGGACTCGCGCAATCCAGCTCGCGGACGCCAGCAGTCCTACTCTCCGGCGATGGCACGGTCATCGTCGCCCGGCTGTGAAAATAGGTAAGTACGCTTGTACTGCTCCATCGTTGATCGTCGGGCCGTCGCGTCACGCCGATCCAATTCCCGAAAGATCTGCGCGCAGACTTGTCGAACGCGTGCGGGACCGAGCCGGGCCGACCGGCGGCGCGATGCGTACTCGTCGTTTTGCGCGCACAACGCCTCATCGATCGCCTCGGCCAACTCCGGGCTCGCCGGCAGCGTCGTCGTGACGCGATACCACGGCGGGTCGCCCCAGCAAGGCGCGGCAATGAACTCCGCGGGGGCCAGCCCTAGCTCGCGCCGAACCTGGTCCATCGCGGCGACGAGCTGATTCTCGGTGAGCTTCTCGCCGGCGACGGATGAGATCCGCCCGGCTCGGTGCAGGAACTCCAGCAACGGTGTGCCGTGCACCCGCCCGCGGACTCGAACCACGTCGTCAAGCCGATAACGAAGCAGCCCGCTGTCATTGCTCAGCACGACGACATAGTCCTGCCCCGGCTCCAGTTCCGAGGCCAGCAAGGTCGTGGGCCGCGGCGATTCGGCTTCCGCCAGCGGGATGAACTCGAAGAACGCCGCTTGCGGGTCGAGAACGCCCGCCGGCGTGCCGTCGTTCAGCGGGATCGTCACCCGCCCCTCGCTCGCCAGCAGGCCCACGTCGCGGACCGGGAGGTCGCCGTACGCCTCGCGCAGCCGCGGCAGGTAGTGCGAGAGGCTTCCGCCGGTCCAGCAGGCCAGAAACGCGAGCTTCCAGTAGTCGCGCGGGAAGAGCCCGCCGCGCTCCGTCCGAAGGCGCTCCAATTCGGCGGCGCGCTGCCGCGCCGAGCGCAGGACGCGGCTGACCTCGGACCGTACCCTCTCATCCGGCACGAGTGTCGCATCGAGCGAACCGTCGCGAACGTCGCGGATCAGGGTTTCGCTGTGCTGATCGGCGACCTGTGCCAGCCGGATAAGCGTCGCTGGATTGGCCGTAATCGCAAAGGCGACGTCGCGCGCCACGGCCAGACGCATCAGGGCGTAGTACTTCGCCTGGGGATCGGAGAGGCGGCTGAGGGCCGGAGGGCCGACGTAGAAGCGCCGGACGATGGACTTCTGCGTCCGCGCCAGCAGCCCGGTGATGGCGCCGCAGGGGATGCCGGCGGCGGTGTGCGACTCGTCCCATCGTCCGCTGACCTGGAGGATGCTGCGCAGGACGGCCTCCGGGTGATCGCTGAGCAGCTTGAGTCCGAACGTGTTCCAGCCGCGTCGGTATTGGCGGACGAATCCCGGGGTCACCGGGACGAGCTTGGGCAGCGCGGTGGTTCCGCTGGAGGTCGCGAACATGACGACCGGGATTCCGGCCGCGAACAGGGCGCGCGTCTCGCCGGCGGCGACGCGCTCGATCCAGGGGCGAAGCGCCTCGTAGCTGTTCAGCGGAACGGCCCGTCGGAAATCGACGACCGTTCGGACGGCGTGCAGGCCCAGCCCTGCGGCATAGGCGCTTCCAGCCACGCAGCGGAGAACGCGCGACAGCGTCCGTTGCTGAGTCTCCGGCGAGGTTTGCAGTGATCGTTCGAAGCTGCGGTAGACGCCCGCCGCATGCCAGAAGGCGAATTGGGCGGCGATGCGTTCGAGGAGCGTCCCCACCACGGCACTCCATCGATCGGTTAGATCACCAGCCGATCCGGCACCGCGGGCTCGGCCGGCCGAGGCGCCGGCGCCGACCAGTCGTCGCGCGGAGCGTCGGCGGCGTGGGTTGCGGTCTCGGCCGGCTCGGCGCTGGCCAGGTGCCGAAAGAAGAAGCCGACCAGCAGGGCGGCGTATCGCTCCGGATGAAGCAGCGCCGCCTGGTTGTGCCGGGCCCCGGGTGCGATCCAGAGATACTTCGGCTGGGCGGCCAGCGAATACAGCAGTTGGCTCTGCTCGACCGGCAGGTAGCTGTCGCGCTCGCCGTGGATGAACAGCAGCGGCCGCGGCTGCATCTGCTGAATCGCCTTTCGCACGGAAAGGAAGCGGCAATTGAATTCGCGCTGCGCGAATCGGATCATCACCCAGCGCAGGAAGCGCCAGAACATGGGCGGGTGGTTTTCGTAGACCACGCGGACCTTGGCGAAGATGTAGGCCCAGCGCTTCATGAAGTATTCGACCATGCAGTCGGTGCTGAAGGCGCCGTCGACGGCGATGGCGCGGATCGCGGGATCTTCCGCCGCCGCCAGAATCGCCGCGCAGGCGCCGCGCGAGACCCCGACGACGCCCAGCTCGCGCGGGCGGCCCTGCGATTCAAGCCAGTTCAGGGTGAAGGCGAGCGCGCCGCGCATGTCGTAGAGCTCGCGGTCGGAGACCCACTGCCGCGGGGTGTAGCCGGGATCGCCGTTCGAACGCCCGTGCCCGCGGAAATCGAAGGCGAAGATGTCGTAGCCCGCGTCCAGCAGCGGCCGGCAGTATCGGGCGCAGGAGTAGAGGTCAGAGCAGAATTCGTGCGCGAAGAGGATCAGACCGCGCGGCTCGGGGCAGCTCGAACGCAGCAGCATGCCGTTCAGCCGCAGCCCGTCGTACGCGGTCAGCGCGACGTTTTCGCCTTCGAGCCGGTCGAAATCGAGCGGACCGCGCGCCAGCGGGGGCTCGGTGCTGCGCATGATGTTGATCGCGATGCGGATGTACTTCATCAGCACCTGGGCGGGAACCGCGATCAGCACGACCACCGTCGATGCGATCGCCACGATCGCCCAGTTGTGAGTCAGGAAATCCAGCAACGACCAACCCGGCAAGGAGAACCCTCCCCAATCACCGACCCGACGCAACCGTTTCCTGATTGCGCACGGCGACCGCTGCCGCACGCCGCTGGGGCTGGGCTGCGATAGTAGTCGGGGCCTGCGGCGCCGTCTACGACTGGCGCAGCAGCGCTACGGCGTGACACGCGATCGCCTCGCGCCGGCCGACCGCGTCCACGCCCTCATTGGTCTTGGCCTGTACGCCGACGGCCTCAGGCCGCAGGCCCAGCAACTCGACAATCGAAGCCCGGATGCGGGGCTTGGCGTCCTTAAGCCTGGGCCGCTCCGCCACGATCACCACGTCGACGTTGACCAGCTCGAAGCCGACCGCGCGAACGCGCCGCACAACCTCGCGCATCAGGACGCGGCTGTCGGCGTCCTTGAACGCCGGGTCGCTGTCCGGGAACAGCTCGCCGATGTCGCCCAGGCCGCTGGCGCCCAGCAGGGCGTCACACAGCGCGTGCAGCACGACGTCGGCATCGCTGTGTCCGCGCAGGCCGAGGTCGCTCTCGACTCGCACGCCGCCGAGAATCAGCGCGCGATCCGGGTCGGTCCGGTGCAGGTCATATCCGATGCCTGTGCGATACATCCGAGCGGCTCCGTGCCGCGCCGCGTCCCGCTGGCGGCGCGTAGCGCCCGGCAGTGTATCGTGGCGGGCGGAGGCTGGCATATCATGCCGGCCTGCCGGCCGCGCGGAGACTCCGATCCCTCCGGCGGGCGATCGCTTGGAGATTCCGCCCTGGACCGAACCGACACCGCAGCCTCGCCTCCGCCGCAGTCCAGCCGCACGCCCCTGCGACTGGTGTTTGTGTCGTGGGAATTCCCGCCCGAGTTCGGCGGCGGGATCGGGACCTACGTGGACGCCGTCACGCGCACGCTGGCAGCGCGCGGGCACTCGGTCACGGTGCTGACGATCAGCTCCGCCGGCTATCCGCTGCGCGAGGAGCGCAACCGTGTGTGCGTGCTGCGCGTGCCGCTGGCCGGCAACGTCCGCGAGGGACCGGTCGAGACCCTGCGCACCTGGCAGGCCCGCGCGGATGCGGTCGCCGATGCGCTTGTGAAACTCGTCCGCGGCGGCGTGGACCTGATTGAATTCCCCGACTACCGCGGCGAGGGCGTCAGCTACCTGTCGCTGAGCGAGCCGGCCTCACGTCCCGTCTGCGTCGCACGGCTGCACACGCCGCTGTCCGTGCTGTATCGCTTCAACCGATCGCACACCCGCTATGCCGTGCTGGAGGAGTTCGAGCACGAAGCCCTGCGCCGCGCGGGTCGGCTAGTCTCGCCATCTCGAGTGCTCGCGCAGGAGATGCGCGGCGCGCTGGGCGACGCGCCGATCGAGCATTCGCCGCATCCGGTCGATCCCGATTTTCTCCGCGACTTCGGCCCCCGACCGAGCGAGTCCGACGACGTGCTCTACGTCGGCCGCCTGGAAGAGCGCAAGGGCGTCGAGACGCTCGTTGCGGCGGGCTTGCGCTTGCTCGAAGCCTGCCCCGCCGCCCGACTCAAGCTCATCGGCGGCGACACCGAGCGCTCGTCCGACCAGCCGTCGATGAAGGCCTGGCTTCAGCGGCAGATTCCCGGCCGGCTGGCCGGGCGAGTCCAGTTTGTCGACAAGCTGCCGCGGGCCGAGCTGATCGAGCAGTACCGCGCCGCGCGCCTGTGCGTGTTTCCGTCGCACTTTGAGAATTTCCCGAACACCTGCCTCGAGGCCATGGCGCTCGGCTCGTGCGTCATCGCGGGCGCTCACTCCGGCATGGCGGAGATGATCGAGGCAGGGGTCAGCGGCGTGCTGGTGCCCTCCGGCGCTGGGGCGCCGCTGGCGGAAGCGCTGATCGACTGGTTCCGTCGACCGTTCGCCGAGAGGCAGACGATGGGGGCGGCCGCCGCGGCGCGCATTCGAGCGCGCTACCACCCGGACGTGATCGCCGGCGAGCTCGAACGCCTGTACGAGCGCTACGTGAGCGAACATCAGGGCCCATCGCCGCGCGCGACGCCCGTTGCAGCGCGCCAGGCGCGGCCGACCGGCTCGCCGGATCAGCGCGTTGCCGTGGTGATTCCGTGCTTCAATCACGGCAAGTTCCTGCCCGAGGCGATCGCCAGCGTTCGCGCTCAGACCGTCGCGGTCGGCGAACTGGTCGTCGTGGATGACGGCTCGACCGACGAGCACACCCTCCGCGAACTGGATCGAACGGAGCGGCAGGGCATTCGCGTGATTCACCAGCCGAATGCCGGCTTGTCGGCCGCGCGCAACACGGGCGTGCGCGCGACGAGCGCGCCGTTCTACCTGCCGCTCGACGCGGACGACCGCATCGCGCCGGACTTCATCGAAGCGCTGCTCCCGCCGCTGATCGAAGATTCGGCGCTCGGCTATTCCTACTGCCAGGCGCAGTTCTTCGGTGCGTCGAGCGGCGCCTGGGAGTGTCCGCCCTACGATCCGCGCCGGCTGCTGGTGGAGAACCTGAGCGTTGCCAGCGCGATCGTGCGGCGGCAGGCGTTCGACCAGGTCGGCGGCTACAGCACGGACATGGTGCACGGCTTCGAGGACTGGGATTTCTGGATCGCGCTGCTGTCGATCGGCTGGCACGGGCGCTGCACGCCGCGGCCGCTGTTCTTTTACCGCAAGCACGCGGGCGGCTCGATGCTCAGCGAGACGCAGAAGCGCCGGCACGAAATGGTTCAGCGCATGATCGAGCACCACCGCGGCCTGTTCGCCTCGACGCTCGAGGTCGCGTTTACGCAGAAGGACTCGATGTTCTTCTCGGCGCATCTTGACGCGTGGCGGCTGCGCGAGGCGCTGGCGCGGCAGGGCGGATCGGCGGCGATCAGCACGGTGGACAACGAGCTGCACCAGGCGCTCGTCGCCAGCGCGGAGCTGAACTACATCGAAAACTCGCGATTCTGGAAGCTGTTGCAGTCGTTCAAGCGCAATCCGCTGTATCGCGCCTATGCGAGACTGCGTTTCGGCGCGGAGTGGGACCGCCCGCCGGCGGGCGAGGATCCGCGCGTTCGACTCGACCGCATCAAGTCGAGCCGGGCGTATCGTGCGATCCAGGCGGTGAAGCGATCGTCGTTCTATCGCATGTACGCGCGCCGCAAGTACGGCTCAGAATTCGACCGTCCGGCGGAGGGGTAGAGAAAAAGGGGCTGGGCCCTCCTTAAGCCAGGCGTTGAGTCGCCTGGCATCTTTCGTGCGCCCTCCGGGCGAGCTGGCCTGTGGGTAGACGCGAGGATCACGAGCGAATGCTCAGGCGGCGGCGAGGCTCCGTTTCCGCCCGCCTTGTCTTGTGTCGAAGCGCCGGGCGGCCGCCGTGCGCGTTGCAGGCGACAAAGCGATGGCCGGTGCGAACGCTGAGCCGTCCGCGCCGGCGGCGCGCCCGGATGAAACCGGCGCCGAGCACGCCCGTTCGCCGAACGTATCGATGGTCGGGCGCGGCTCGTGGAGGTCTCTCAGTCCGCGCTCGCACTTCATCGCTCTTAACGGTTCCTGGCCACAGCGCAAACAAGCGGCCGGCGGATCAGCTCCACCGGCCGCAGCGCGTTCGGTTTGTGCAGGTCAGGAAGCGGGCTGCGCCTAGCAGCTTCCGCCGAAGTTGACTAACAGCCCGGACAGGTCGTCGAGGTCGACGTCGCCGTCGCCGTCGAGGTCGCCATCCTCATAGGACATGCCGCTGGTCTGGCCGAAGTTGGTCAGCATGATGCTGAGGTCGTCGAGGTCGACCACGCAGTCGCCGTTCAGGTCGCCGTTGATCGCGGCGCCCGGAGCGACGGTCGTGGTGCTGACCGAGCTGGGCGTGCCGGGCTTGAAGAGGCCGAGCGTGACGGCGGCGGTTCCCGGGGCGACGTCGCAGTCGAAGCGGAAGTTGTACAGCGTGCCCCAGCGCAGCGCGTTGGCGTCCGGGTTGGTAGCGTAATCTTCGGCGACGGTCCACGTCACCGCGCCGCCGGCAAAGCTGCCGGGCCAGTCGGTGCCGTTGAACGGCTCGCCGCTGTGGTAGTCGACATCGTGGAAGCCGATGTTCGTGACGGTCGCGCCGGCGGGCACCGGCACGCTGAACGAGCCGACCGAGCGGTCGGAGTTCATGTTCTGCACCGCGTACTCGTAGTGGTATTCGCCGCCGCCCAGGTCGGTCGCCTGGGCCGAGACGATCAGCAGACCCTCGCCGGGGATCTGCACGTCGGTCTCAGTGACGGTGGCGTCATTGTCCTTCCACGCGCGAATGGCGGTCCGCTCGCGCTGGGTCGTGTCGTTCAGGGAGAGGCGCCACAGGCCGGCGCTCAGGCTCGGGGTCACCCGGCGGTAGGAGGCGTTGTTGTTGCCGTTGCCGTTGGCGGCGTCATCCGGGGAGACGTACTGGCCCTCGACGAAGTAGAGCGCGCCGGGGTTCTGGGCCGGGTCGATGTCGGTGATGCGCGCCTGGAGGCGCTTGTAGGTCGCGCCGCCGGTCTGACCCTGGCCGGCGTACGGGTACGAAAAGACGCCCGTGTGGGCGTTGACCTGGTACTTCGGCCCCATGCCGCCCTGCGAGCCGTTCAGGCTGGCGTCATACGGATCGGAGCAGCCGACGCCCAGACGCGTGCCGTTGCCGTGCGGGGTGCAGGTGCAGCAGAGGCTCTGCTGAAGCGCGGTGAACCCGTGCTTGAGCCACGCCTGGCCGATGTGCTCGAAGCGCCCGTCCTTGAGACGGAAAAGATTCTGGCTGATCACGGGATGATTGGCGTTGTTGCCTTCCCAGAGAAGCTTGGCATCGCCCGGGTTGCACGAGATGGTTCCGACGGCAAAGGCGGCCGAGGTCCCATTGCTGCCGTAGGCAAGCACATTGTACAGGTCGCCGACGATCACGTCGGGACCGACCGGGCGATTGCAATCCGTCCAGGCGTGAGCCGTCGCGACCATTCCCCAACCGAGGACCAGCGCGCTTCCGATCGTCATCGCCGAGCGTGTCCACTTCTGCATCTGCACAACCTCCAGGCCCTGAAACTACGTTGGCCGGCAAACCGATCACCGGCTCGACAGGCATATAAAGTCCCCTCGGGTGGGCGCTCGCCAATCCTGTGAGCGCAATACAATCGCCCGGGTCGGGCAACCGCTTCCAAGCTGCTCGATCGGACGGATCCTGCGTCGCCGGAAGGAGCTAACTCAGCCTACGGCGCAGGAGCACTGAACCCCTGATGGACGGACGAATCCCCTCGAAGAACTTCCAATCGCTAGATGCACTTGGCTCGCAGGGTGTTAGACTATGAGCGATTCGGCCTGGATGCAAGCGAAATCTCAGCCCTTTTTTCCGGGCCCTCCCGCGGCCTGCCTCAGGCGTAGCACATGAGCAAGCCATCCTGCACCCCGGCGGAAACGCAACCCGCAGGCACGATACGACTTCCAGTCGTGCCGCGGCGCATCGCGTCCTCCCGCGCCAGCCGCTGGCGCGCCGCCGCCCTGATCCTCGTGCATGCCCTGATCGGCATTCACTTCGCCCAATGGTGGTTTTCCGGACGCACGCTCGCGCCGCTCGAGCCGTCGGAAGCCATGCAGTTCAGCAAGGAAGGCATCGTCAACGCCGGCTTGATCTTCTTCGCCCTGATGGCCGTCTCCACGTTGCTGCTGGGACGCTGGTTCTGCGGGTGGACCTGCCACCTGGTCGGGATGCAGGACCTGTCGCGCTGGATTCTCGCCAGGATGAAGATCCGCCCGCGCCCGGTTCGCTCACGGCTGCTGGCGGTCGTGCCGCTGCTGGCGTTCTTCTACATGTTCATCGGTCCGTTGATCTATCGCGGGCTCTACGCCTGGCGCGGAGAGCCGACCCCCCCGCTGATTGCGTCCGTGCAACTCATGACGGACGACTTCTGGGCCACGTTCCCGTCCTGGATCCCCGCGATTCTCGCGGTCCTGGTCTGCTGCTTCGCCACCATCTACCTGCTCGGCGCCAAGGGGTTCTGCTCGACCGCGTGTCCCTACGGCGCGCTGTTCGGCGCGGCGGACCAGTTCGCCCCGTTGCGCGTGCGCGTGACGGATGCCTGCAAAGGCTGCGGGCACTGCACGGCAGCTTGCACCTCGAACGTCCGCGTGCACGAGGAGGTGGCGCGCTACGGGATGGTCGTCGATCCGGGCTGCATGAAGTGCCTGGATTGCGTCTCGGTCTGCCCCAACCACGCGCTCTACGTCGGCTGGGGAGCGCCGTCGTTGTTCGCATCCCGGCGCGATGCTCCCCGCGGCCGGGTTCCGCTGCGCGGGCGCGTAGCGCCGCTGCTGCGGCGGTTTTCGCTTCCCGTGCTGCTCTTCAGCTTCGCAGCCTACGCGCAGTTTCTCGGCTTCGACCGCGGCTATGCCATGAACGCGGACGACTGGACGGTGGTCGGCGTGCTGACGGCGGTTACCGCGCTGACGCTGGCGGTGTTCGCGGGGCATGCGAATCGGAAGCTCGACTACAGCGTGGGCGAAGAGCTGCTGCTGGGCGGCCTGTTCCTGGCCGCGATGTACGCGTTCCACGGCCTGCACGGACTGGTGGCATTCCTGTTCGCCATGGCGCTCGCGGCCATCATCGCCTACCTGCTGCTGCACGCGCTGCTGCTGATCAAGCGGCCGCAGCTCAGCCTGCGCGGCTGGCGACTCAAGCACCACGGTCGCCTTCAACCGGCGGCCTATCCGTTTCTCGCGCTCTGCGCGCTCGTGCTCGTCGGCGCGGGTTATGGCGCCGCGACCCTGACGGGCGAGGCTTCCACGCGCCGGCTCCAGCACGAAATCGCGCGGCTCGAAGCGGCGTCGTACCAGGCGCCGCTCACGCCTGCGATGCAGGAGCAGCTTGCCGCCAAGTACGTCGAGCTGCTCGAGCGAACGCCTGGCGATCTCGACCTGGTCGTGCGGGCCGGGTTCTTCAACACCGTGCTCGGGCGCTTCGCTGTCGCCCGCAAAATCTATGACGACGCGCTGACGCACGGACTCGACGACGCCCGGTTGCTCACCAACTACGGCGTTTTCGAGGCGGCCCGAGGCAATATCGCCCAGGCGGTGCCGTGGTTCGAGCGTGCCCTGGCGCTGGATGAGGCGCTTCTCCAGCCGCGCGCCGCGCTGGCCCAAGCGCTGCTCGCGCTGGAGCGCCGCGAAGAGGCGCTGCGGCACTATGACATCATCCTCGCCGAAGCGCCCGAGGACGTGGACGCGCTGGCCGGCTCGTCCGTCGCCCTGGCCGCGCTCCATCAGCACGACGAGGCACTGGCGCGGGCACTGAAGGCTGGAACGCTGGCCCCGCAGCGCGAGGATCTGCGGCAGTGGATTCAGCGGCTCGTCTCGGCGACATCGCAGCCGACGCCGTGAGCCGCGGGCGCGGCGCGCTCGCGGGCGCCTTCGCAAGCCTCTATAGTGGCCTCGACGACTGGCGGAGAGGATTGCGGCTTGACTCCAGTTCCCGATTCGAACACGCCGGCTGGAAGGCCCACGCGACGCCCGGCGGTGCGATCCTCCCGCTCACGCCTTGACGCGTTCGCCGAGGGCCGGCCCGACGTTGTTCTGATGGCGCCGATCATGGCCTACCTGATCCTGCTGGGCGTGCAGGATCAATTGCCCTACGACTGGCGCTGGCTGGCGGCGCTGCTGCGCGGAGCCGGTGGCCTGGGGGCTTACTGGTTGTTGCGCCGGAAGATGCCGCCCTGGGGTCGGGCACACGTCGCCTTGGCCGCAGGATGCGGATTGCTCGCCGCCGCGCTGTGGTTCTACGGGCAATACCTCTTCGACGCGCTCGGCGTGCCGCGCGTGCTGCCAATCCCGCTCTTCTCGGCGGGCGAGTTGATCGACCCGCGCACGAAGCTCGCCGATCCCAGCCTCTTCTGGGTCAGTCGGCTCGGAGCGGACGCCGTCTTCTGGATGGACGTCGGCACGCGAATCGCCGTCGCGGCCGTCGGCGTGCCCGTGGTCGAGGAGCTGTTCTGGCGGGTGTTCCTGCTTCGAGCGCTGGCGGATTGGCAGAACTTCGAGAAACTCCCGCTGGGGCACTGGTCGCCGCGATCCTTCTGGCTGACCAGCCTGATCTCGACGATTCAGCACCCGGCGAACTGGGCGGTGAGCATTCCCTGCTGGATGCTGTTCAACGGACTGATGATCTGGCGCAAGAGCCTGCTGTTTCTCGTGCTGGTGCACGGGTTCACCAACCTGTTTCTCTATGCCTGGGTGATCTGGCGCGCCGTCGCGTGGCACGACGCCAGCGTTTGGATGTTCTGGTGAGAAACTCCGGCCCGAGGTTCAGGCCCCAGCGGCTGGCGGCCGTTTCCGCCGGCCGGCTGGCGATTGCATTGATCGCCTGGGGCGTCGTCTTGCCGACGTACGCGCAGAGCCCAACACCGGAGCAATCGGCTTGGGCGGAGATCCAACGCCTCGGATCAGCGCCCGCGTCGCAGCCCGCCGATGCCGATCAGCGCTACGCCGAGCGGCGCCGGCAAATCGCGCTGTGGATCGAACAGGCGCAGGCGTATCTGTCGCACTACCCCGGCGGACAGCATCGTTCCGAAGTGGTGCGCGTGCTGCTGAACGCGCAGTTCGAGCTGGCCTGTCTGAGCGGCGGCCAGCTCGCAGCGCTCGAAGAAGTCTGCCGGCGCTTTCTCGCCGAGGCCCGTTCCCCGGCGGAAGAATCCGAAGCCGCGTACTGGCTGATGCTCGTCGAGCGTCAGCGCCGCTTGCAAGCGGCCAGCCGGCCGGCTACCCAGCCGGGCAGCGCGCGCGACGCCGATCTGCTCGCTTCCTACCGCGAGTACATCGACAAGTACCCGAACTCGCGCCATGCCCCGATGCTGACGGACTTGCTGTTCACGGCGGCAGCCGACCGCGGCGACCATGACGAGCTGGTCCGTCTCGTGGCTCAGGCGCGGCGCGCGTTCCCGCAGTCCATCGCCGCGGAGCGTCTGGAAGCGCGCCTCCGCCGCATCGATGCCATCGGCACGCCGTTCGAATGGCAGACCCGCGGACTAAATGACCAGCCGCGGTCCGCGCAGCAATGGTCGGGGCGGCCGGCGGTCCTGGTGGTCTGGGCGAGCTTCGATCCTGCCTCGCGCCGCTGCCTCGAGGCGGCGGCGGCGCTTCGGAAGTCGGTGCCCGGACTGGTCGTCGTGGCGATAGCCCTGGATACCGACCCGGCCCAGGCGGCCCGCGCTGCCGAGCAGGCCCAGCCGGACGGGCTGGCCTGCGACGGGCTGAGCTGGGCGGGGGAGTTCGCCCGGCGCTGGGCGATCGACTCGTTGCCGGCGCTGTTTGTGATCGGGACCGACGGCCGACTGACCCGGATCGCTGGCCCGCAGGACTGGCAGCAGGCCCTGGATGCCCTTCTCTCGAATTGACACCACCCGCGCCGACCGGTACACCAACCGTCCGGTCTCCCGGGACCGACTGAGCCTCGCAGCAGGAGCCTGATTGTGCGACCCGTCATCACCGGTTTGGTTCTGGCAGGCGTGCTCCTGTCGGCGGCCGTCCTCACCCCGTCGTTCCTGCGCTCTTCCGCGGACGTCGCCGCGACAGTCTCCACCCGCCAGGCCGAGAACGCCCTCGCCGAGTTCCACGACGCCGACCTGATCCTGTCCCTGGCGGCGGCGCGCAGCCAGGTCGAGGACCTGCGGCAGGCCGACGCGGCGGCGCTGTTCAGCCGGGCCGAAGCGGACTTTCAGGCCCTGGGACAGCAATTTCAGGGCATGGTGCGCGACGCGCAGACCTCGGACCGCAAGCAGGGCCAGAAGGCCGGCGCCCTGCGGACGGTGTCACTCGATCCGGGCGCACTGGGCAGCCTGATCAGCGGATTCGAGAAGCACGAAAAGGAGAACGCGAACCTGCTGAGCGCGGCGGGCCGCGCCGTCGGCGAAGCCGCGCGGGCCAGCGATCGCGTCTGGCTGGCGGCTCACGTTCAGGGCCTGGTTCGGTTGACCGAGTGCACAACGGCCCTGGCCAATGCACGAGTGCTGCGCGCCTCGGTCGATTCCCAGGCCGAGCGCGTCATCGCCGAGCTGACCGAGTGGAGGGTGCTGTCCGCCGAGAAGGCTCGTGTGGCGGGACTGGATTCCACCGAGCTGGACAAGGCCCTCGCGGATGCGACGGAGCAGGCCCGCTCGGATTCCGCCCAGATCGGCGCGCGGCTCGCGCAGCTCGAGTCGGAAGTGAACGCGCGCAGCACGGAGCTGGGAGGCGTTCGAGCCGAGCTGGCCCGGCAGCGCGAGGCGCTGATAGCGCTCGAGCAGGAGAGCTTCAAGCCCGGTCAGGACGCGTCCTTTCAGGCCTATCGCACGCGCTATGTCGAGATTTCCCGCCAGCTCGACGCATTGCAGCGTCGCGAGCAACTGCTGGCCCTCGGCGGGATTTCAGAGGCCGCGTTCGCCGACGATGACGTGTTGGCGGGAGAGATCAAGGGCGGCGAAGCGGTCCTCGGACTCAATGAGCTCGAACGACAGCTCGCCGCGGCGCAGGGCGAGCAGAAGCGATTGACCGCGACGCTCGCCGAGCTCGACGCGCGCAAGACGGCTGCGCAGAAGCGCGGCGAGGCGGCGACGTCGAGCGTCGCATCGATCGAAGCGATGCTCGGCCAACTGACCCAGCAGCTCAACGCTTCGCTCGACGCGCTGCTGACCACCGCCACCGAAGCGTCCGCGCGCGAGGAAGAGGCCGTGCGCGCGGTCAGCGAGGCCAGCCGCGCGTTTCGCTCGGCCAAGTCGATCCTCGATCGAACCGCGTCGGACGCGCGGAAGCTCGCCTCGGACTACGACAAGCAGGGCAAGAACGAGCGGCTGAAGATCATTCAGCGCGGGGCGGAATTCGGCGAGCTGCTGGGAACCGGCGCCGAGGCGCAGGCCAAGGCCATGCTCGGCCGAGCGCAGGCCGAGCGCCTTGCCGCGCTGCTGACGCTGGAGGACCTGCTCGCACGCGTGAGTGCGGCGATTCCCGACGCACCCCAGCGCGCCGAGAGTCTCGCCGAACAGCGCGACGCCGCGCGCACCGCGGCCGCCGAAGCGCTCAGTGCGGCTGCGGCCGACTACGAGAAGCTGGCGCAGCGCGGACCGCAGGCGGCACGTTGGATTTCGCAGGCAGCGTTGGCCGGCGTCGCGGTTCTGCAATCGCAGGTCGACTCGGCGAACGAAGCCCAGCACCGCGTGACGGCGGCGCAGGCGATCCGCACCGCCGTGGAGGGGCGGCAGCAGTCGCCCTATCTGAGCGGTCACGTGCTCGGGCTGTACGCGCTGCTCAGCGGCGAGGCGCCGGCGTCGGCTCCGGCCGAGGGTGATTCGGCGCCGACGAGCCCGGCGGGTGAAGAAGAGTCGAACGGTTAAACGCGGCTTGGTGCTCGCTTAGCACGATTCTCATCTTTGTCGGGGTTCGAAGTCCTCGCGTGCGCAGCGTTAACCGCATGCGCGCAGACTTCACACGACCGAACGGCGACTCGCGCGTGCTTGATTCGCCGCGCAAACTCGCCGCCGAGAGTCCCGGGCCCTTCAGGGCTGCGATGTGCCGGCCGGAACGAGCGTTTCGCCCTGCGGGGCGGCGTTAACGCTGTTCTGAACGACCGCCACGCCGGAGGACATGCCGCCGCCCCCGAGTTGCAGTTTCTCTTTCATCAACCGTCCGACTTTGAACTTGACGGTACGCTTGTTGGGGACGCGGACCTTCTCCATCGTCTTGGGGTTTTGCGCGAGGCGGGCGGCCCGTTCGCGAATCTCGAAGACTCCGAAGTCTCGAAACTCCAGACGGTTCCCGCGCCCCAGCTCGGTGATGATCAAATCCAGGAAATCCTGGATGATCCGCTTCACGAGGACGCGCTTCCCGCCGGTCGATTCGGAGATTCGATCGACCAGGTCTTTCTTTGTAATCGTGCTCATCACGGTCCCCAATCGAGACGAATGATTGGCGTCGTACCACGTCGGCAGTCGCGGCGTCTCACGCCCATTCACCACGGGTGCCGCGCGTGCGGCGTGCGACGACGCGAACGCTATGGTAGGGGCTGCGCGGGTCGCGTTCAAGCGGAATTCCATCGCTGGAAACGAGTTACAACGGCCCAGAACGGCTCCCGGAGCGGGAACGGCGACCGATAATCCAAAGCGCGCCCGTTCGCGGCGATTCCGCTCACGTTCGTCGCGCCGAGCGGCCGCGCGATTTCCGGCGGGTGCCTGCCGCTCGGCCTCGGGCGGGCTTGGCCGGTTGGGTCGCGGAACGCGCGGTCTTGGTCCGCGCCGGGCGCTTGCGGGCCGCCTTTCGCGCGCCGCGGCGTGCCATGAGCTGATCGAACCCCGCCACGGCGCAGCGCAGCACGTCTTCGACCCGCTGGGCGAACACGAACTCGAGGTCCTTGCGCACGTCCGCCGGCACCTCGCTCAGATCGCGCTCGTTGCGCGCGGGCAGGACCACGCGCTTGAGGCCGGCGCGGTGCGCGGCGAGGATTTTCTCTTTTACGCCGCCGATCGGGAGCACCAGCCCGCGCAGCGTGATTTCTCCGGTCATGCCGACGTGCGGGTCGACCGGCGCGTTGGTCAGGATGGAATAGAAGGCGGTCAGCATCGCGACGCCGGCGGAGGGTCCGTCCTTGGGGATCGCGCCGGCGGGGACGTGGATGTGAATGTCGTGGGACGCGAGCAGGTCGAGCGGGACGCTCCATTCGCGGCCGCGCGCCCGCAGCAGCGACAGGGCCGCCTGGGCCGATTCGCGCATGACGTCGCCGATCTGGCCGGTCAGCATGAACTGCCCGCGCCCGTCCATGATCGCCGCTTCGACGAAGATGATCTCGCCGCCGACGGGCGTGTACGCCAGGCCGGTGACGATGCCCGGCGCGCCGGCCCGCAGGGCGGTTTCCGGCTCGAAGCGCGGTGATCCCAGGCATTCCTCGACCAGGGCGTCGTTGACTTCCTCCGGCGCGGGCTGCTCGCGCGCGACGCGGGCCGCGACGCCGCGGCAGATCGTGCCGATGCTGCGCTCGAGGTTGCGGACGCCGGCCTCGCGCGTGTGCGTGTCGATCAGCCGCCTCAGCAACGTCGGACCGAATCGCAGCGGGTGGTCGCGCAGGCCGTTGCGCTCGATCTGCCGCGGGATGAGGTAGCGCGTCGCGATCTCGACTTTCTCGGCCGTGGTGTAGCCGGGCAGGTCGATTACCTCCATGCGGTCCTTCAGCGCCGGCTCGACCGGGTCCATGTAGTTCGCCGTCCCAATGAACATCACCGCCGAAAGGTCGAAAGGAACGCCGAGGTAGTTGTCGGTAAAGGTGGCGTTCTGCTCGGGATCGAGGACTTCGAGCAGGGCGGCGGCAGGATCGCCGCGGAAGTCCTTGCCGAGCTTGTCGAGCTCGTCCAGCATGATGACCGGGTTGCGGGCGCCGGCCTTGCGGATTTCCTGCACGAGCCGGCCGGGGATGGCGCCGATGTAGGTTCGGCGGTGGCCGCGGATGTCGGCTTCGTCGCGAACGCCGCCCAGGGCGATGCGGATGAACTTGCGCCCGAGGGACCTGGCGATGCTCTGGCCCAGAGAGGTCTTGCCGACGCCGGGGGGGCCGGCGAAGCAGAGGATCGGGCCGTGTCCCTGCGGATTGAGCTTGTGCACGGCGAGGCACTCGAGGATGCGGCGCTTCACCTTCTCGAGGCCGAAATGGTCGGCTTCGAGCACCTCCGCGGCACGGTTCAGGTCGAGGTTGTCCGCTGTGGACTGGTTCCAGGGCATCTCGACCAGCCAGTCGAGATAGTCGCGGATGACGCCGACCTCGGCCGAGGCCGGCGAGATGCGCTTGAGCCGCTCGAACTCGCGGTCGGCTTCGCGGAGGACGGACTCGGGCATGCCGGCGGCGTCGAGCTTCTCGCGCAGCGTTCGCAGCTCGGCCTCGCGCGTGTCCTCTTCGCCGAGCTCCTTCTGAATCGCCTTCAATTGCTCTTGCAGGTAGTACTGGCGCTGGGTCTTGTCGATCTCCTTCCGCACGTCGGTCTGAATCTTGCGGGCCAGCTCGAGCACTTCGAGCTGGCTTTGCAGCGTCGCGTTGATTTTCCGCAGGCGCTGGCCGACGTCGAACGTCTCGAGCAGCTCCTGCTTCTGCACAACGCCGAGCGAGAGATTCGCCGCCAGAAAATCGGCTAGGGCGCCGGGGCCCTCGATGCTGCGGAGAATCTGAAGCGCTTCCTCGGGCACGTTGGGGCTGAGCTCGATCACCTTCTCGGCGGTCCGCCGGGCGCTGAAAGCGAGCGCTTCGAGCTCCATGGAAGGCACGATTTCGTCGCGGCGCGGATTGACGGCGGCGCGCCAGTACGGGTCGCTGGAGAGAATCTCCTCAAGACCGACGCGCACCACGCCGTGCACCAGCAGGCTGCTGGTTCCGTCGGGCATGCGCAGGAGCTTGAGCACGCGGGCGGCGGTCCCGACGCGGTAGATGTCGTTGATTCCGGGGTCGTCGGTCTCTTCGTGGCGCTGGGCGAAGATCGCCAGGACCTGGCTCTCCGGGAGAACCGCTTCCACGACGCGCTTGGATTTCTCGCGCGTGATCGACAGCGGCACGACCGTGCCGGGGAATACGACGGCGGAGCGCACCGGGAGAATGGGCAGCTCGCGCGGGACGGGGATGCCGTCCTCGGGCGTTTCGCCGCCGGCATTCTCGGCGAGTTGGCTGGCCGCCTGATCCAGGGCGTCCAGTTCATCCGCTGCGGGGCGGGCGGCGTCGCTGCGGGCCTTCATTCCTCACCTCGCTTCGGCAGGATGATCCAGACCAGGCCGTTGTGGGTGGCGGCGTCGATGCGGTCCACGTCGACGGGCTCGGGCAGGTCAAACGTGCGCGCGAAGGGCCCTTCGTCGATCTCCAGCGCGTGGGCGCGCAGCGGACTGGTCATCTCCGCGCGATGCGGGCGCTTTCGCAGACCCCGCACCAGCACGTGCCGCTCGTCCTCGCAGCGCACGTCGATCTGGTTCTCGTCGACGCCGGCCAGCTCGATGCAGATGAAGTAGGCCTCGGCGTTCTCGAAGAGATTCGCGTTGGGCTGCCAGGCGCCGATGCTGCGAAAGTCGACGAAGCTCCGCCGCAGCATCTCATCCATGAGGTTCTGGATGTTCTCCGCCCAGCCGGCGAAGTCGTCATCCTGTCCGAAACGGCCTGCGGGCATGCCAGGATCCTCCCCAGGTGCGCGCGTGTCCGGCATTCTATCGGCAAACCGGCTCGTGGCGGACCTTTACGCGTCCGCCTCGCGAGTTATATTGTCGACTTTCGGGATCGGACTTGCGTACATCTCGCGACAGAACACGGATGGGGCTCATGCAAAGGACTGCATGCTTCTTCGGCTTGCTTGCGCTGGTGCTGCTGCTGCCGGCGTGCGAGTCGCCGCAACCCAAAACCACCACCCTGCCCAAACCACTGCTGGAGACGCGAACGCGGCCGCAGCCGCGGCAGCCCAGACCGGCCGCGCCGCAGCCCGCGCCTCCGGTGGCCACCAAGGTGGTGCCCAAGGCGCAGCCGGACACCAGCGAGGGCGATGCGAGCTGGACGCCGCGCGGCGGAATCGCGCGCGGACGCTGGAAAGTCATCGTCGTGCATCACTCCGCCAGCAACAGGGACACGCCCCAGGGCATGCACGAGTATCACCTGCGCAAGCGCGGCTGGGAGAACGGGCTCGGCTACCACTTCGTCATCGGCAACGGCGTGAACTATCCCGACGGCCAGGTCTTCGTCGGGCCGCGCTGGCGCCAGCAGATCACCGGCGCCCACTGCAAGGCCGGACGAGGCGTCTATTTCGGCGTGCCCCGCGACGCGAATTTCTTTAACGAGCACGGCGTCGGGATCTGCCTGATCGGGAACTTTGACGAGAGCCGGCCGACGGCCAAACAGATGGCGTCGCTGAAGCGGCTCGTGAGCTATCTGAGCCGAGCGGCGAGCGTCGATTCGCGCCTGGTGTACGGGCACGGACAGGTGACGAGCATGACGAAGTGTCCTGGGAAGTTCCTGCGGGCGCAGATCGCGTCCATCCGCGGCTCGGCGCCGGGCGCGGCGCTGGCGCCTGAGTCAGGGGCGGATTTCGACTTCGCCTCGGGCGCGGATCGAGAGCTTGACCGTCCCTGGACGATCGGACAGCAGCTTGCGCAGGTCGTTAACGCCGCGTACGACGGCGCCGTCCACCTTCTCGATGACGTCACCGATCTTGAGTCCGGCCCGCGCGGCGACGCTGCCGTCACTGACATCGCTGACGACGACGCCGGCGGCGACTTCGTCCTGCTTGATCTGGACGCGCTCGGGGACGACTGAACCGGCCTCGCTGAAGCGCGCTCCGCGCCACTCGAAGGCGTCGCCGCGCAGCGCAGCGACGCGCCCGATCTGACGCCGGCCCAGCTTGATCTGCACCGCGGCGTCGCTTCCGGCGCGGCGATAGTCGACGGTCAGCACGAAGCCCGCCGGCAGGCGCCCGACGCGCTCGGCCAGTTGGCCGGCGTCCGTAATCGGCTCGCCGTCGACGCGCAGCAGCCAGTCGCCGGCCTGAAGCCCGGCCTGCTCGGCCGGACCGCTCGGCTCGATCCGCTCGACCCGCACGCCGAGGTTGTCCGTCAAACCCGCCCGGCGCCGTTCGGCAAGCTCGCCGCCGGCCGCCTGCACTCCCAGATAGCCGTACTCGATCCGCTCGCCGGCGCAGAGCCGCTCGATGATCTGCCGGCGCGCCGCGGAAAGCGGGATGGCGAAGCCGATCCCCTCGTCGGCGGGCGCGCGTGTGTGCATGGCGGTGACGATTCCGATCAGCTCGCCGTCGAGATTGAACAGCGGGCCGCCGGAGTTTCCTGGGTTGATGGAAGCGGTAGTCTGGATCATGTCGGTATAGAGCCGGTCGTCGACTTCACCCAGGCCCGGCAGCCGCCGACCGAGGTTGGAAATGACGCCGACGGAGACGCTGAGCTTTCCGTCTCCACCCAGGCCGAACGGATTGCCCAGCGCGACGCTCCACTGGCCGCGCTCGACCTTGCCGAAATCGACGAACCGCACCGGGGTGAGTCCGTGGCGCGGAATGCGCAGCACGGCGAGGTCGCTGCGCGGATCGGATGAAAGCACCGAGGCGAGCACGGTGCTGCCGTCGCTGAGCAGCACTTCGATGCGCTGCGCGGCCTGAATGACGTGCTCGTTGGTCAGGATCAGGCCGTTCGCGTCGATGATCGACCCGCTGCCATTGACGATCGCGATCGGGTCTCCGGCCGCATGGCCCCCGGCGCGCTGCACGCGGATGCCGACCACGCCGGGGGTGACGCGGCGGACGACGCTCGCGAAGGCGGCTTCGACGCGGCGGAGCTCGCTCAACGCGGAGCCGTCGTTTCCGGACGCCTGCGCGGCGGCCGGCAGGGGATGAAATCCCGAAGCCGCGATCGGAAGCAGGAGGATCGCCGCCAGGTAGAGCAGGAAGGCGCACAGCGGCAGCCAGCGGGCCGGCTCGGGCCGGAGCACTGCGCTGATGCGCGCTTCGACGGCATTGGGCTGCCGCGCGGCACGTCCGCTGACCTGTGAGAGCATCGTGCTTGTCCTCGCCGAGCGCCCTTCGCGTCTTATCGTTTGGTCGACCAGATTCCCGGTCGTCGTCAGTTGCAGAGGCGCGAAGGTCTGATAGTACCGCCGCGCCGGGCGTTCGCCGGGTGTACTAGCCCGGAATTGCGTCCTGGAGCGCGTTGGGTGGTGCTTCGAGCCAATCCGTGTACCACCAGACGACTCCCCACGCATTCATGAGGATACCGGCCAGCACCGCGATGCGCATCGACCAGCCGGCCCGCGGCCCGAGCCCGGTCGAGAGCAGCACCAGCGCCGGGATCATGAAGTCGAGGCTGAAGCGATAGCCGAACTGCCGCCAGCCCGTGTTGTAGTAGAGCAGCAGCGGAATCAGCACGAGCCCGATCGACGTCCACGCCCCGCGCGCCAGCGGGTCGCGCCGTCGCGCCAACGCGAGCAGAAACAGCGCCGGCGAGGTCAGCAGCACGCTCATGCCGCGGTCGTCCGGCAGCGGATACCACGGCGGCGGACTCCACCTCGGCGGGCCGAACAGCATCAGGTGCAGATTGCGCGGCACGTGGTCGAGGCTGAACTGCCCGACGCGGTGAAGATCGTCCAGCAGGCTGGCGTCGACGCGCTGGCGCGCGTAGCCGAAGTCGAGCGGGTGGTCGAAACGCGCCGCGTTGTAGCTCAGCAGTGCGAGCGCGGCGACCGCGGAGGGAAGCAGCGAGACGGCGCTCCAGCGCAGGATTGCCGCTCGGCTCATCGGCTGCGAGTCACTGCGTGCGTGCATCAGCCGGCACCCAAGCAGCAGCGGCCATGTCAGCAGCACGTGCGGACGCCCGAGGACGGCCAGGGCCAGGAACGTGCCCGCGGGCGACGCGCGCGGCGTGCACGCCGCCAGCCACCCGGCCAGAGCGAGACAGAGCGTCGTGCAGACGTGACCGAGAAACCAGACCGAGCCTTCGCAAGCGACCTGCCAGTGCACGCAGCCGGCCGCGAAGAACGCCACGACCCACAATAGACCGGTCGCGCTCAGCTCGATCCACCCGCGGGCGGCGAGGCGATCGAGCATCCGCCACACCACCAGTACGCTCAGCGTCGCCAAGACCACAGAGAAGACCGGCGTGCTGACGCCCGAGACGCCCAGCGCCGCGACCCACGGCATCAGGAGGATCGCCGGCAGCGGCGGGAACGCGACGTATTCGCGACCTTTGTACGGCGAGAGGTCCGAGCGGCCGGGCGGATCGGGCAGGTCGAGGCGCCCTCGCAGAAACGACGCCGCGAGATGATCGAAGTAGGCGACGTTGGGTGTTTCGAATCGGTCTGCCAGGCGTAGCGTGCCGAAATAAAGTCCCGACGTGGCCAGCCCGAGCAGCACCCCGAGAATCGCCGTCCGTAGCGGCCCGCTGCGCGTCGAGCTGTGCAGGTCTGATGTTGACACGCGCCCTCGTCGCGAGCCGAACGGTGCTTCGGCCGGTCCTCGGCGACGTGCTATGATGCCTCGCGGACGATCGCGGAGCAAACCAGTGCCGCACTTTCCCAATCCGCTGCCGCTCGTGCTGGCCAACGCGGCCGTGCAGACCGATGGCGCACTGACGATTCGCTCAAAAGCTGAGCCGGATGAGGTCGCCCGCACGGCTTGTGCCGGTCCGGACCTGATCGAGCAAGCGATCGCGGCCGCGCTGGCGGCCGAAGAGCCGATGCGGCGCCTGCCCGCCTATCGTCGGCGCGACGCGCTGCTGGAGATTCACGACCGCGTGCGCGACCGCGGCGAGGAGTTCGCCCGAACGCTGGTTTTTGAGGTCGGCAAGACCCTCCACGAAGCGCGGGCCGAGGTGCAGCGGACCCTCGATACGCTCCGGCTAGCGGCGGAGGAAGCCACGCGCATCGGCGGAGAGGTGCTGCCCGTCGACCTATCGTCGCGCGGCGAGCACCTGCGCTGCCTGTGGCGGCGGTTCCCGATCGGCGCGTGCAGCCTGTTTACGCCGTTCAACTTCCCGCTGAACCTGGCGGCACACAAGCTCGGGCCGGCGCTGGCCTGCGGCTGCCCCGCGATACTCAAGCCGTCGCCGCAGACGCCGCTCACGTCGATCCTGCTCGGATTGATCGTGGGGGAGCTGGATCTGCCGGCCGGCTCGGTGTCGGTGCTGCCCTGTCGAAACGAGGACAGCTCGGCGCTGGTCTCCGATCCGCGTCTGAAGCTGATGAGCTTCACGGGGTCGGCGGCGGTCGGCTGGTCGCTGCGCGAGCGGTCCGGGCGAAAGAAGGTCGTGCTGGAGCTGGGCGGGAACGCGGCCTGCGTGGTCGAGCGCGATGCCGACCTGGAGCTCGCCGCAAGCCGAATCGTGTCCGGTGCGTTTGCGATCGCCGGGCAGAGCTGCATCAGCGTGCAGCGCGTACTGGCCCAGCGGCGGGTCGTTGCCGACCTGCGCGCGCGACTGGTGGCAAAGGCTGACGGGCTGCCACCGGGGAATCCACTGGACGAGCAGACGCTTTTGGGTCCGTTGATCAGCGAGGCCGCCGCGCAACGGGTCGAGTCGTGGGTCAAGCAGGCGGTCGCCGCCGGCGCGCGGATCGTGCGGGGCGGCGGCCGTCGCGGCGCCTTCTTCGAGGCGACGATCGTGGAGCAGGTTCCGGCGGACCAGCCGCTCTCGTGCGAGGAGGTCTTCGGGCCGGTGCTGACGCTGGAGCCGTTCGATCAGTTCGACGAGGCGCTGGCGCGGGTGAATGACGGTCCGTTCGGGCTTCAGGCCGGACTTTTCACGCGCGACATCGATCGAGCGCTGCACGCCTTCGAGGCGCTCCGGGTCGGCGGGGTCGTGATCAACGACGTGCCGACGGTTCGTGCGGACAACATGCCCTATGGCGGCGTGAAGGACAGCGGGGCGGGGCGCGAAGGTGCGCGCTTCGCGATCGAGGACATGACTGAAATCCGCGTGCTGCTGGTGAATCATCCGCAACGCGACTGCAATGGCTGAATTTTCCGAGCTGCATGACGCCGACCCTGCTCACCTATCATGACGCCGCGCTGGACGGTCCGACCAACATGGCCCGCGACGAGCATCTGCTGCACGGTGCGGGTGCGCCGCGCGCGGCGCTGCGCTTCTATCAGTGGAATCCGCCCACCATCAGCCTGGGCTATTTCCAATCGTTCGACGCGATCGCGGAGCTTCCGGAGGAAGTCCGCAGCCTCGCGGTCGTGCGCCGGCTTACGGGCGGCGGTGCGATCCTTCATGATCGCGAGCTGACGTACTGCATCGTGCTGGACGAGTCGACGGAGATCGCGCGGCGGGCGCCGGCCGAACTGTACCGGGCGGTGCATACGGCGTTTCGCGAGGCGCTCGTGCAGGGCGGTCCCGCGACGCGCCTCGCGCCGGAGGAATGGCCGCTGCCTTCGCCTCGCAGCGGGCCGTTCTTCTGCTTCGAGCGGCCGGGCCGCACCGATCTGCTGATCGGGGACGCGAAGCTGCTCGGCAGCGCGCAGCGGCGCATCCCCGGCCGCGTGCTTCAGCACGGATCGCTGCTGCTCGAGCAGCGCTTCGCGGCGCACCCCGGTGTGGCGCTCGGCGCTCCCGACGCGCCGACGCTCGCGCGTTGGATGGCCGACGTGGCGCAGCGGCTCGGCGACGCGCTGGGCTTGCGGCCTGCTTTGGCCGAATGGTCCGCCGAGCAGCTCGCGGACGTCGACCGGCGTCGTGCGCGTTACGTCGACCCGGCCTGGACGCGTAAACGCTGAGCAGCGGCGCTCCCCACGCGCGCCGCGGCGTCGTATCATGCCGCCCATGTCCGCGGAAGTGCTCTCCGGCTCGCGACCCGCTCGCCCGATTACCGCGCTGATCGTCTGCGCGGTCGCGGTGGCCGGGGCTCTGGGGGCGGCGTGGTTTCAGGTCCGCGATCGGCTCGCGCTCGGCCCGCCGACGGAGATTCCGGGCACACCGCTGGTGGTGCGTCCACCGCGCGGGTGGATTCAGGATCCCTCCAATCCGAGCGTGTTCGTGCAGGCCGTGCGGGTGGACGTACGCGGCCAGGAGAAGTGGGAGGTCAGCCGGCGAATCCAGTTTCGCTATCGCCGCTGGCCGTCGTTTCATCCGTTGCTCGACCTGCTTCGTCTGAACAACTACCTGGATCGGATGGCGGCCTACCAGCCGGAGCAGTCGCGCATCGGGCCGCTGCCCGCGGTCCAGGTTCGTCGCGAGCGGCGGCTTCAGACCCCCTGGGGCGAGGAGCGCGGCGAGACGGTCTATCGGCTGACGTGCAGCGGTCGCGGCGACGAGATCAGCGTCGAGTACATTCCGCTGGGCGAGATCACCGCCGGCGACATCGAGCTGCTCGACGAGGTTTGCAGCGCGATTCAAATCGACGATCCGGCCTTTCAGCATGAAGGGGCGTACTGGCAGCAGCGCGCGGGAATGAGCTTCTCGCTCGATCCCGACTGGCGCGTCGACGGCCCGCACCTTGAAGAGATTCCCGGCCTGTTCGTGCAGGGCATGAGCGGCGACATTCCAACCTGGACGGTCGGAGTCGTACGCACCTGGATCGCCCCCGGTCGAACTCCGGAGCAACTGCTGCGGAATTTCGCCGATACCGCCTGGGATGAAGACGGCGAGCTGACCTCGCTGGCGGAAGAGGGCTCCGAGCGACGCGTGCTCCACATCCGCCGGACCCGCGAATCCCCCGGTGACGGCCCGCTCCGCGAGGCGTTTCTGCTCAGCCAGGCGGACGGCGCCGCCGTGCTGCTGCCCGTTGCCGCAGGCAGCGATCTTGCGGGAGCGGCGTCGGATGCGGCGGGTCGAATCGTCCGGGAGCTGAAGCTGTCGTCGTCCAGCCTGGTTCCTGATCTGGAGGCGGGGCAGAGCGCGGGGCGCGAGCTCGTTGAGCAGGTCTTGGCGCAAGGCCCGTCGCGCTGGTGGAACGCGACCCCGGCGCGCTGCGAGCTGGCGGGGACGATGGCCGGGCGCCCGGTGCGATACATCACGCTCCGCCGGAACGATCCCTCCGGAAAGGGATTCAGCGGCGGAGAGAGGCTGGACTGGCTGGACAGCGGCGAGCGGATCACCTGGGAATGGACGCTTCAGCCCGACGGCCGCGCCTATCGCCTGTCCACCGAGCACCGGACACCCACGCGCGGCGGCGTTGCGGCGGAGTCCCGGCTCGAATACCTCGACGAGCGCCAGAACGAGCTGGTGTATCAACGCGGCCGCGGCGACGACGGGTCCGAACGGCGGGTGCGCGTCGGCCCTGCGTTCGTGGGCGTGCCGCTCGAGTCCGTGGTCGAGCGCACGGTGGCTTCCTACGAAACGGGGTCCTGGCTGATCGAGGCGTCCACGCGATTCGGAGGCACCAGCTCGCGCTGGATGCGTCCGCTGCCGGCGGATCGGGCCGGCAACCGCCGGGCGCTGCTGACCGACGACTTCGATCCCTTCGGCACGGTCGTCGCGTTCGATTCGGACGACGAGGTCGCCTACCAGCTTGGCCCGCTGGGGCGGTTCGAGCGTGTTGCGCCCTGACGCGCGCGGCGGGATGCCGGCGCGCAGCGATGAAATGACCAGCCAGCCCGAGATCATCCTCACGGAGCACGGCGCGGCTGCGGCGCCCGATTCGACACCGAGCGCCGCAGGCGAAGCCCGCCGCGCGACGTTTGCCGGCCTGCGCTGGACCTGCCGGCCGGAGGCGGAGGCGCTTCTGGCGCAAACTCCGGCAGAGCACTGGTGCGATCCCGGCGCGCACGGCTGGCAGAGGGTCAAGAACCACGCGCAACGGGAAGTCTGGCGCGCCCACCTGCTCGGCGGGGAGTACTTTCTGAAGTACTCGTTCAACCGCGGCTGGGCCGCGGACCTGAAGGCGTGGCTGCGCGGCTCTCCGGCGCGGAGAGAATGGCAGGGCGGGTGCGTGGCGCTGCGTCGCGGCCTCGCGGCGGTGCGGCCGGTGGCCTATTGTGATGCGCTGCGCCGTGACGGGCGGCGCTGCTGTCTGCTGGTGACGCCCGCCGTCACGCCGTCGCTGCCGCTGCACGAGTTCTGGCGGCATCTTTCGGCCGATCCTGATCCGCGCCGCCGGCGTGCCGATGCGCGCCGCCTGATCGACGATCTGGCCTGCCTCGTCGCGCGGGCGCACCAGGCCGGCTTCGCGCACCTCGACATGCACGCCGCCAATCTGCTCGTCCAGACCGTCGGGCCGCGCCGCTACCGGCCGCTGTTCGTCGATCTGCAAAGCGCCCGGCTGGAGCGCCCGCTGGCGGACGAGGACATCGTGCGCAACCTGGCTCAGCTCAACCAGTGGTTCCGCCGATCCAGCACGATCGGCGACCGGCTGCGTTTCCTGCGGGCCTACCTGCGCTGGCGGAACGAGTTCGAGCTCGTGCTGCCGCACGGCCGCGCCCTGGAGCTCGACTTCCCGCAGCTTGTGGCGGCGCTTGGCCGGCGCGCCGCAGCGCACGCGCGCGGGCTGCACGTGAGGCGCGATGGGCGCTGCACGGGGGATCGCAGGTATTTCGTCCGCTTGCGGCTCCCCGGCGGCTGGCGCGGGGTGGCGCGGCTGTCGACGAGGCGCGCCACCGAGTCGGCCCGCAAGGGGGAGCCGCGCTGGTCGCGCGAAGTATGGCTTTCGCAGCTCGCCAAGCCGCTGAGTCTGCTGGCGCGCGAGGGGGAGACCCACAAGGACTCTCATTCCGCGCAGGTGGCGCGCGCCGTGCTGCGCTGCGACGGAGCGACGGTGCCCGTCTTCATCAAACGGCCGCGTTCGCGCAGCCTGCGGCGCAGGATGCGCAACGCGCTAGCGCCGTCGCGCTCCTGGCGCGCCTGGCGCATCGGAAACGCGCTTCTGAACCGCGACCTGCCCGCGGTGCGGCCGCTGGCCGTGCTCGAGCGGCGCGTAGGTCCGCTGGTGCAGGACAGCCTGCTGGTCACCGAGGCGGTGCCCGGCGGCATCGACCTGGAATCGCTGCTGAGGCGAGAGTTTGAGCGCCGGCTTCCGCGCGAGTGGTTTCGGCTCAAGCGGCAGGTGGTCGCGCTGGTCGCCAGGCAGCTTCGCGCGTTGCACGCCGCCGGCTTCGCGCATCGCGATTGCAAGGCCTCCAACCTGCTCGTCGCACCGACCGCGCCGCTGCACGTGCTGTGGATTGACTGGGACGGCTTGAGGCTTCGGCGGAGCGTGCGGCCGGCGGACGAGCTCCGCGCGCTGGAGCGACTGCACGCGAGCGTGACGGCGATCCGCGGGGTTCACCGCACCGACCGGGCTCGGTTCCTGCGCAACTATGCGTCCAGTTTTGGTGCGTCGCCGAACGATTGGCGCGAACTTTGGCGCGCGATTGCCGCCGCGTCCGAGCGTCGTGCCGCAGCGCGCCGGCGTCGGCGGGCGTGGAAGCTGGACCACTACGGTCGCGAGTAGCGCCGCCTGGTCGCGGGCGATCGACCGAAGCTGCGCCGGCGAGCGCTCAGGCCGACTGGGCGGCGGGCTCGCGCTGGTGCGGCTGGGGCAGGAAGAGCCGGCTGTCGAGGCCTGCGTCGGCCAGAAAGCCGTGCATTTCACGAAGGTCGCTCAGGCGCGCGAGCTCATCGTGCGTGTCGCTGCCCAGCGTCAGGTTGACGCGGTGGCGAGTGAGCGTCTGGTACCACGGGCGCTGGCGCCCCAGCGGCATCAGCTTGGAATTGACCTCGTAGAAGATGCGCGCGTTGCTGATCGTGCGCACGACCTGGTCCATCGACGTGTTCTTGAATTGCGACTCGACGTCGGTATGGGCCAGGCCGATCGGGCAGGGCCAGCGCCGCGACTGGTTGGCCAGCATGGTCAGCCCGGCCCAGTCGAGGCACTCGACCAGAACGTAGTCGAAGCCGCTCAGCAGCGCACGCATCGTGTTGACGTGCGGGCGGTTGAGCGGCCAGTAGACCTCGGCGCCGCAGAGCACCTGGACACGGCCTTCCCAGCGCCGTCGGGCTTCCGCCACCGTCGCGACGTATCGGCGCGTCTCCGCTGCGAACAGCCGCTCGAATTCCTTCTCGCTGGCGACGGGGCGCGAGGCCGGCGTGCAGAAGAGATGGTCGCAGATCCCCACCGCCGTCACGCTCACGTCCGGCAGCGACAGGTGCGCCTCGCAAAGCTCGTCGATCGAATAGGCCCCGTCTGAAAAGGGCGTGTGATTGTGCAGGTTCGCCACGCTTGGCTTCATGCCCGATTCCAACCTCCGGCAAACGATCGTCGCGCGAAGCGGACGTCCCCGAATCTCCGCGCGGCGCGCCATGCCCGCCGCAGTCGCCGTGGACCCTTGCCGCACGGTCTGCCAACCGAATTCACCGATGCGACGAAGGCTCAACGGCGCGCACGGCGCATGGCTTGTCGAATCGAGAACCCGCGAGGCTTCTGCCGGAACGCCGCGCACGCCGCCCGGCCAAGCCCCGTTTGGGGAAAGCATTGTATCGGTGGGACGGGTCGGCGAAAGGGCGCCGGGGATCGAGTTTCGCAGGGCGCTGCGTTCGGGCGGGCGCGTCCGGGATCGTCGGACTTTTTTCCGCCGCCCCCCGCGCGCCGAACAAACCACGAGCTGGCTCGTATTATCCTACAGAGCATGAAGCAAAGCAGGCTTCTCCTCCTCTCCCACCCCCCGGATGCGCCTTGCACGGTGCATCCGGGGGCGTGTTTGCGCGGCACGTCGCACCGTGGCTGCCAACGGTCGCAATCCCCGGTTTTGAGCACGTTCCTTTGGACCCGCGCGCGTCGGCTGATGTGCGTACTGGTGATGCTGGCGGGCTGGGTACGCCCCGTCGCCGGCCAGCTTGTCGGGCTCGAGCGGGCCGATCCGGTTCGCGTCGAGGAGTCCGGCTTGAGCACTCCGCAGTCCGCGGTTGCCGACAGCAGCGCGGACCGCCTGCTAGTGGTTGGCGCCGGCGAAGTCGGCTGGCTTGTGCCGGCCGGCGGGACCGCATCGCGGTCGCTCTGGCGCAGTGCGGCAGCGGAGAATCCTCCGCTGACGAGCGATTCGGCTCTCTGGCGCGCCTGGCGCGTACGCCCGACGATTGTGGGCGAAACGGCGGGGCGCTGGCCGGAGAGCGCCGCGCTGTTCGCGCGAATCGATGAGGTGGGACCGACCGGCGAAGGTGTCTGGCTCGCTGTCGGTGAGTGGGCCGCGGTTCGTGTGGGCGACCGATTCTGGTTGCGTCAGGCCGGCCAGCCGGTGGCGCGCTTCGAGGTGCGCACGGTCACGCCCGACGTCTGCTACGCGCAGTGCGTGCCGCTGGCGGATGGATGGGGACCGCACCGCGACGAGTGGGTCGAGCGCTGGCCGGCGCCGCCGCTGTCGCGCCAGTTTCCGCCGGCCACGGCGGTGGCGTTCGTCGAGCAAGGGCAGGGCGACCCGATGGCCTGGGTCGCAGCGCCCGGCCCGCTTTGGTCCGCCGGCGAATTGCGCTTCGATTTTGTCCGCGACGGAAGGTATGTCGGCTTCGGGATGTTCGAGCGCGGCGACGCGCGCTTCTGGCAGATTCGCACCTGGCCCGCGGCCTGCGTCGGCCCCCCTCAGGTGGGCGACCTGGCGCTGGCGCGGAGCGAGGACTCGCTCAACGCGGGCCGCGCGTGCGGCCGTGTGTTCAACATCGACGGCCGTACCGCACTGATCACCGCCGGCGAGCTGGATCACCTGACGCGCGACTCGCTGCTGAGCGTCACGCGCGCCGGCGTGCCCGTTGGCAAGGTCCGTGTGGCGCGCGTGCAGAGCACCTACTCGGAAGTGCAGCGCGTTTCGGAAGGCGACGGGCCGCTGCACCTTCTGGATGAGGTGCGGGTGCGACCCGAGCCGGGCACCGAGCGCTTGTCCGTCGCGCGCATCGAATCGGTGAACGGCCAGGCCTGGCTGGCGGATCCGCTGGAGCCTCTGGAGCGCGACGCCGGCGCGATCGCGCGCCTCCTGCTGCAACCCCTGGCGATTCAGCGCGACGGCGTGACGATCGCGGTCGGCATGACGGTCACGTCCGAGCAGGGCCGCTCCGCGGGCTTCGTGCTGCCGAGTTCATCCACGCGGCCGATCCAGCCGGGAGACACGCTGGTCCTGGAGTCGCGCGCGGCGCCGTAGCGGGCGGTGCCGCACATCACCAGGATGGCTATACTGACCTGCCAGCGCGCCCCCCGGGCATGCGGGGCGGCGCGGTTCACGAGGGCGTAGCTCAGTAGGTAGAGCAGCGGCCTTTTAAGCCGTTTGTCCTGGGTTCGAGTCCCAGCGCCCTCAATCTCCGCGTTCAGGAAAAGCCGTGGCGTCGCGCTAGTCGCCGCAGCTTCCGTCGCGCAAGCGCTGCGGATCGCCGGTGCCGCCGCCGGGCCCGTCGCTGCCATACACGTGCCGATCCTGCAACCTGTCGCCGGAGCATGAGCCGTCCATCAGCCGGAGCTGGACGCGGTCGCGGGTCTGGTCCTGATCGCCGGTTTCGGGCACCTGGCCCGCGAAGGCCGGCTTGAGCGTCAGGCCGGAGAGGGCCGCCTGCACGTCGCTCGGCAAGCCGTTGAGCATGGCCTCGTCGCAGCCGGCTGCGAGCGCCAGGAACGCCCATCCCGTCAGACTCAGAACGATGCGTTTCATGGAGTGTCTCCCATGGCGTCGCGGAGCCCGGGCCGGGTCGATCGTCTACGCCCGCGGGCGGAGCGGGACGGCGACGGGCCACGCCACGCGCCTCAGAAAAAAACCTGGCTCGTGCAATCTTCATCCCAACCGGGCGTCAGGCTCGTTGTCGCGACGAACGTCACCCGGCACAATCGTTACTCCCGCTGATGAAACGACACGGTTCACCGCAACCTGCGGTGCGGCGGTAGAACGATGGAAGGATTCCAGGCGGGATCAGGCGCCGACGGCCGCACTGATCATGAGCTGGTGCGAAGCGTCGCAGCCGGCGATCGCGCGGCGCTCGCTGCGCTCGTGCGGCGTCATCAGGACCGCGTGCTGAGCCTGGCCTATCGCATGCTCGGGCGCTGGGACGCGGCCGAGGACGCGGCCCAGGAAGCGTTCCTGCGTGTTTGGGGAAGCGCCGGCTCGTACAAGCCCGACGCGCGCTTCACCACCTGGCTCTATCGCATCCTCTCGAATCTGTGTCTCGACCAGCGACGCCGATGGCGCCGGGAGCGGCGCCTGGTCGAGTCGCCGCACGATCTGACCGAGCCTGTGCGTGAGCGCGGCGGGACCGAGCGCCGCGAGCTTCAGCAGCGCGTGCAGGCGGCGATTCAGGAATTGCCGGAACGCCAGCGCTTGGCGCTGATCCTGCACCGCTACGAGGGGCTGAACCACGCGGAAATCGCCGAGATCACGGGCTGGAGGGCGGGCGCGGTCGAGTCCTGCCTGGTGCGGGCCTATGCAGGTCTGCGGCAGCGACTCGGCGGGCTGCGCGATCGCTGACGAATGGCACGAAAATCGACCGCCGGATTCGCGACGATCATGCGTTCAAGAGAGTGGGGCCGAGCCATGGAGCATCCAAGCGAATCCATTCTGATCAGGCTTGCAGCGGGTGAGCTGCCGCCGGAGCAACGTGCCGGGTTGAACGAGCACGTTGCCGCCTGCGCCGTCTGTCGGGCGGCGCTGGAGCAACTGAACTCGGTGCGCCGCCTGTTGGGCGTCTGGCAGCCGGACGCGGGTGCGCACGACGTCTGGCCTGCGCTCGAGCAGCGTCTTGAAGCTCGCGGCGCGCTTCGGGTGGCCTGGGTGGGGGTTCATCGTCTCAGTCGGATTGCGGCCATCGTCGTGCTGGGGGTCGGTCTGGGCTACGGGAGCACCCGACTGGCACAGGTGCGCTACGCGGTTGCTCCGACTGAGGCTCCGCGCGCCGATGCGGGCGACGCGCTGGCCGCGCTCGGGTTTGACGCGATTCAGCTTACGTCGGCGACCGGATTGTACGCGGTCGTTGATCCGGCATCGGCCGAGCAGGATTCTGCGGGGGGCGCGCCATGATCGCGAGGAGGACTGTGGCCCACATCGCCGTATTCGCCGTCTGTGTGACCGGTGGGTTTCTGACGGCTTACGCCTGGCCGCCGCCGACCCTCGAGCGCGAACCGGACCTCGAACCCACAAGTCCTGCGTCGGTGCTCGGAAGCTGGCTTCGGTTGCCGAGCGGCCAGGTGCGCGAGCTGGCGGCGATCGACCCGTCGTTTGCGCGCGAGCGGGCCGAACTCGAGGGGGAGCTCGAGGAGGCGCGGAACCGGCTGGCCGGCCTGTTCGAGGATGCCGAGGCGAGCGACGCTGCCATCATCGAGCAGACGGAGCGCGTGATCGCGGTTCATGATCAGCTTGAGCGCCGCGTCGCAACGTACCTGCTGGCGATTCGCCCGCATCTCGACGGGCAGCAGCGCGCTGCCCTGTTCGATCGGTGTGCCGAGAGCATTCGAGAAGCCGGCGGCTGGCGCTGGCGACACGGCGCGGGCGCGCGCGGCGGTGGCCCGCCGACGGAGCGCGGACCAGGACGCCGGCGTGGCCAGGGGCCGCCGTGGAGTCCGTTCGGCCGCGAGGCTCAATCGCAGCCTGTTTCCAACGAAGGAGAAGTCCCATGAGAACCTGGTTCATCAGCGTGACCATGCTGGTCGCTGCGCTTGGTGTTTCGTCCTCGGCCTCTGCCCAGGGTCGGCCTGGCGCCGGTGGCGGCTGGGGCCGCAGCGCAGCGCCGTCCCCAGGAAACGCCGCAGCGCATGCGGACATGGAGCGCGGCCGCGGCAAACAACGGGGTGGTGGATCGTCGCCCTGTGCCGGCCGCGGCGTGGCGCAGCTTGACGAGGCTGCTCCAGCGGGCCCGTCGCGCAGGCCGTCCGCCAGTCGCTGCGCGAGCGGGCCGTGTCGAGGCCCTGCGTGCGGCGGATGCGGCGGTGGGCGCTGCGGAATGGGGTGCACCCAGGGGCGCGGCTCCGGAGGACCGGCGTCGACCGCTGGAGCGTGCGTCGCAACTTCGAGTGCACGATCGGCATCCGTCGTGCTCAGCACCGCCGAGGTCGCGGCGCTGAACGAAGCCCTGCTGGAGGAGTATCGGGCGCGGAGCTTCTATCACGACGCCCGGGCGCGATTCGGCGCGGTGCGCCCGTTTGCGAACCTCGAGCGCGCCGAGCAACGCCATGTGGAGGCGATCCTGGCGCTGTTCGATCACTATCAGCTTGCGCCGCCGGCCGCCGATGCCGCCAGGCCCGCCATGACCGCGCAGACGCTTGCGGGTGCGTATGCGTTGGCGGCGGACCTGGAGCGCGGCGAGGGGCCGTTCTACGACCGGCTGTTATCCGGCACGGACAAGACCGACATCCGCACGGTCTTTGAGCGGCTGCGCCAGGTTTCGCTGGAGCGGCACCTGGCCGTCGTGGAGCGCGGCCGCTGAGGCGGCGCCTGGACGCTGCGGAACGGCCGAGCTGGGGCTGGCGCCGGCCCCGGCTCGGCGTCCCGCGGTTGCTTCTGCCTATGTCCCTTCGCCCGAGCTGACCAGGTACTTCGCCTGCTCAGCGGTGAGCTTGTCGATGCGGATGGACATGGCCTCGAGCTTGAGCCTGGCGACCGTCTCTTCGATTTCGCGCGGCACGTCGTGTACTTCCAGCGACATGCGTCCGTTCATCTTCTTGCACCACTCGGCGGCGAGCGCCTGCGTGGCGAAGCTCATGTCCATGACGCTGGCGGGGTGGCCGGTGGCGGCGCTGAGATTGACCAGCCGGCCCTGGGCCAGCAGGAAGATGCTTTTCCGGTCGCTGATGACGAACTCGTCGACGTTGACGCGGACGTCGCGCACGACCTTGCGCGACAGTTTCTCCAGCGCGGGGATGTCGATCTCGACGTCGAAGTGACCGCTGTTGCACACGATTGCGCCGTTGCGCATCTTCTTGAAGTGCTCGTCGCGGAGCACGTGCTTGTTGCCGGTGACGGTGATGAACACCTCGCCGTCCGTCGCCGCCTGGCTCATCGGCCGCACGTCGAAGCCGTCCATGACCGCTTCGAGGGCCTTGAGCGGGTCGACCTCGGTGACCGTGACCAGCGCGCCGGCGCCGCGGGCGCGCATCGCCACACCGCGGCCGCACCAGCCATAGCCGGCGACGACGACCTTCTTGCCCGCCAGCAGCAGGTCGGTGGCGCGCAGCACGCCGTCCAGGGTGCTCTGTCCGGTGCCGTAGCGGTTGTCGAACATGTGCTTGGTGTCGGCGTCGTTGACGGCGACGACCGGGAACCTCAGCAGGCCCTGCTGGTGCATGGCGCGCAGGCGAATGACGCCCGTGGTCGTCTCCTCCATGCTGGCGATGATGTTGCCGGCGTCGTTTTGCCGCTTGGTGTGCAGCACGTTGACCAGGTCGGCGCCGTCGTCCATGGTGACGTGCGGCTTGATGTCAATGACGGCGTTCAGGTGCTCGTAAAAGGTCTTGACCGACTCGCCGCGGCGCGCGAAGACGGGGATGCCGAAATCGGCGACCAGGCTGGCGGCGGTCTCGTCCTGGGTGCTGAGCGGGTTGCTGGCGCAGAGGGCGATTTCGGCTCCGCCGGCCTTCAGCGTCCGCATCAGGTTGGCCGTCTCGCTGGTCACGTGCATGCAGCAGCCCATCCGCAGCCCTTTGAGGGGCTTGCTGCGCTCGAAGCGCTGCTTGATCAGCCCGAGCACGGGCATGTCGCGCTCGGCCCAGAGAATCCGCTTGCGGCCGGATTCAGCCGACTTCACATTCGCGATATCACACTTGGCCTTGGCCATCTCGTTGGTCTCCTGCACTGGGTTGGCGGCGTGGAGGGCAGCGCACTCGCACACGTCGGGGCAGTGCCGAACACACAGGCACTTTGTTGCCGGAAACGGCGAACGATAGCGGCGGGAAGGCGAGCGGGCAACGATGCCGCGCCGAGCGGCGACTGAGGCCGTGGGAAGGCGCCCGCGCAGGTGAAAAAAGAACCCCCCGGGCCGTGCCGGGGGGTTCCGTCAGTCAGGATGCAGGCGGCTGGCCGCCAGGCCCGCCGCGTGGGCCGCTAGGCCGCCTTGCGGTGACTGCGGCGGATGAGCAGCATGCCGGCGTATCCGGCGATCAGCAGCGGCAGCATGGCCGCGCCGGTCGGTCCGCAGACGGCGCAGGCCGCGCCGCCGCCGCCGGCGTTCGGATCGACGCCGTCATTGGGGTCGGTGAAGTTGTTGCCGTCGCAGGCGTCGCCGCGGCCGTCGCCGTCGACGTCGGCCTGGTCCGGATTGGCGTCATCCGGGCAGTTGTCGCAGGCGTCGCCGACGCCGTCGCCGTCGGTGTCGGTCTGATTGGCGTTGCCGTCCGACGGGCAATTGTCGCAGACGTCGCCCACGCCGTCGCCGTCGAGGTCGCCCTGGTTGGCGTTGTCGTCGGTCGGGCAGTTGTCGCAGGCGTCACCCACGCCGTCGCCGTCGCTATCGGTCTGGGCGGCGTCGGCGTCCTCGGGGCAGACGTCGCAGGCGTTGCCGACGCCGTCGCCGTCGTTGTCGGCCTGGTCGGAGTTGCCGTCGTCGACGCAGTTGTCGCAGGCGTCACCGATGCCGTCGCCATCGACGTCGGCCTGGTCGGCGTTCGCCGTTGCGGAGCAGTTGTCGCAAACGTCCCCGATGCCGTCGCCGTCGGCGTCGGCCTGGTCGGCGTTGGCGTCGTCGGGACAGGTGTCGCAGTCGTCGATCGTGCCGTCGGCGTCGGTGTCGTCCTCGCACTCGTCCGGCACGCCGTTGTTGTTGCAGTCCTCGCTGGTGGCGTCGGCGATGTCGCAGGAGTCGAGGATGCCGTTATTGTTGCAGTCCAGTTCCGTGCCGTCGGCCAGCTCAGTGAAGTCGTTCAGGCCGTCGCCGTCGCAGTCCGCGAAGGCGAAGTTGACGATCTGGGAGATTTCGGCGTCGGTCAGGCACTGCATCGTGTTGGCCGGCAGCTCGACGAGCTCCTGGGCCTTCAGCGCCGCCGAGAAGTTCGTCGGCTGTCCGCTGACGAAGGTCATGATGATGATCGTCTCGCCCGCGTCGATGTCCAGGATGAACGACCAGGAAGGGCCGTCGTCGAACGGAACGAACTTGATGGTGTCGAGGCGCTCGGGCGCATCAGGCCCCTGGATGACGTGAGCCAGACGCGGGTCGGCGATGTCGCCGTTGGTCGTCACCCAGTCGTCATCCGTGGTCACGAGGCCGTCGTTGAACGACGAGGCGATGACCAGGGTGTCGCTGTCCGAGCCGAGGTTGTTCTCGTCCCAGGAAACCGTGACCGACTCAGTGGCCGCGCCGTTGTTGGTGATGATATTGAGCCAGCGGCAGAAAGCGTCGTTGTCGGGCACGAAGACCTTCCGGCTGACGGTCAGGTTCCCGATGGTCTGCGGGTTGAAGATGAGCTGGCGGTTGTTGCATTCGGTGGTGACGGCGCCGTTGTTGGTGTACGCGGTGCCGTTGACGAACAGCGCGCCGTAGCCGTCGAAGGCGTCGGTAAGCGTCGTCGTCGTCGAAGCGCCGCTGGTCGTGGTGGAAATGACCGAGTGCGTGTAGCTCGCTTCACTGGCGGCGCCTGACGCGGAGCTCGACGAGGACGTGGTGTCGGTCTGGATGAAATACTCCAGGCCCGACGCGTCGATCAGGGATGTGTTGCCGGCAAACGCCAGGCCGCACCCCCACCCGAGCAGAACGGACAATCGAAGCAGTCTGTTCATCGAATCGGCCTCCCTGCGAGTGACGTAAGCCGCGCCGGAGCGAACCGGCGCTGGCACAAAATCCTAGGTGAGGCATCGTTGGGGCGGGAGTCTCCGATGTCAAGCCCAATTCGACCTATCCTGGGCGACCGCCGGCACCGTTGCCGGCGCGCCGCCGTCCGCGCAAGCGGCGCGGTCGGCCGGGCCAAGCGGCGGGCGCGGCGCGTTTCCGCGCACGCCCGCTGCATCGGCTGAATGGACTGTCCGGTTCCCCGCGGTGCTCGTGGCGCAATTCCTACCCGGCCGGCTGGCGCGGGCCTCCGCTTACGTAACCGATCAGGTCGCCCAAGAGCTCGTTCTTGAGCGTGCCGGCCATCGTGTGGAGGGAGACGGCGGCGCTGGAGGTCTGCTCGGCGCCCGCGGCGTTGCGCTGCACGGTCTGGTCAAGCTGCCCGGTGGACGCGTTGATCTGCTCGACGCCGCGCGACTGCTCCGCCGCCGCCTCGCTGATGCTGGCCAGCTTGCGGGCGAACGCGGGCGGCTGCGCGCAACCGCCGCCACGTGCGGCGCGATCCCACGAACCCGCCACGGCCGAATATACTGCACCCCGCGTATGCGCTCCGTCGGCGTCGCGCGGCATTCGCCGGCGGCGCGGCGCCGGCGACCAGGGCATGATTCACCGGAAAGGCGGGAATTCGCAATGCACAGCAATCGACGATCGGCGGGCCTCGGATGGTCTGAGTTTCTGGCGGCGGTGGCCTTCGGCCTGGCGGCCACCGGCGGGTGGGCTGCGGCGCCGCGGGCTGACTCGGCGCAGGCCGCGAGCGCGAAATCCGCGCCGGCAACCGCACCGGCGACCGCACCGGCGGACGACAAGGACGCCAAGGAGAAGGCCAAGGCGCTCGGGGCCAAGCAGCGCGAGCGGGCGAAACAGGAACGCGCCCTCGCCATCACGCGAAAGAACCTCGAAAAAACGCGGCTGTCCGCGACCCACGCGGAGATCGAGCAGCAGGAGGCCGTCACGCAGGCGGAATTCGAGCTCAGGGTCGCCCGGCAGGAGCTCGAGCGCTATCGCACTCACGAAGCGCCGACGCGCCTGGCGCGGGCCGAGCTGTCGCTCCAGTACGCCGAGGACGGCGCAAAGGAAGCCGAGGAGGAGCTGCACCAGCTCGAACTGATGTACCAGCAGGAGGAATTCGCGGACAAGACCAAGGAGATCGTGCTGGAGCGCGGCCGGCGCCGGCTCGAACGCTCGCGGCGTGAGCTCGAGTTGCAGCGGGCCGACATGACCGTGCTGAAAGAGCGCACGATGCCGCTCGAGACGCAGCAGGCCGAGAACAAGCTCAAGCAGGCCGAGCGGGCGCTTGAGACCGCGCGGCGCACCATGGAGACGACCTTGCTGGAGCGTCGGATCGGGCTGCAAAGCGCCGAGTTCGACCTCGTCAACGCCGAGGCGGATTTCGCCGCGCTGCAGGCGGAAATCGCCGAGGCGGAGACGGAGCTGAAGTCCGCCGACGAGAGCAAGAAGTGAGTTCCATCATGCTGGCCGCTGCGCTGCTGACGTTGCCGGCCCCGTTGCCGCCCCTCATGCCGATGGAGTTGTCTCCCGAAACGCCCGCGCCGCGCGCGCAGCAGGCGATTGCCGGGCACGGCCGGCGCACGTTGGAGCCGGCCGAAGTGCGGGCGGGCGCGGCGCGAGCGATCGAGTTCCTGCTGGGCGCTCAGAAGCCGGACGGGGCCTGGGGCGGGCCGCAGGACGCGGTCTACACTTTCACCGGCGACGTCTGGTCCAATCCCGAGACGCATCGCGCCTGGATCGTCGCAACGACGGGCCTGTGCGTGGAGGCGCTGCTGCACGGCGAATCATCGCAGGCGGAGCGGGAGTCCGCCCGTCGAGGCGTCGAGTATCTGCTGGACAACGCCGCGGTCGGGCGTCCCAACGAGTGGGACACCATGAACAACTGGGGCTATATCTACGGGCTACAGGGCTTGGCGGCGGCGTACGCCGACGAGCGGCTGCGCGACTGGCCGCGCCGCGGCGAGATCGAGACGCTCAGCGCCCGGCTGGTGCGGAAGCTGGCGTATCACGAGTCGCTCAACGGCGGCTGGGGGTACCTGGAGTTCGACGAGCCGCGCACCGCGCAGCCGCAATGGGCGACCAGTTTCATGACGGCGGCCGCTGCGGTCGCGATGCAGGATGCGCAGGCCGCCGGCTTGGCGCATGACGATGCGATGCAGCGCCGGGCGCTGTCCGCGATCCGGCGCTGCCGGCTGCCCAGCGGCGCGTTTACGTACAGTGTTTCTCCGATCGCCGACCCGCGGCACTCGGAGTGGATCGACCAGGTGAAAGGCTCGCTGTCGCGCATTCAAGTGTGCCATTTCGCGCTGAAGCGCGGTGGCGACCCGATCAGCGACGAACAGCTTCGCACCGGACTGCGGCAGTTCTTCCAACATCACCGCTTTCTCGATATCGCCCGTAACCGGCCGATTCCGCACGAGACGTACTACTACAACTCCGGCTACTTCTACTTTTTCGGGCACTACTACGCCGCCCGCATCATCGAGCTGTTGCCGGCCGGCGAGCGCGAGGAGTGGTGGCGCCGGCTGCAATACGAGACGCTCAAGACCCAGCAGGCCGACGGCTCGATGTGGGACTACGACATGCACGCGTATGGCAAGGCCTACGGCACCGGCTATGCACTTCGGGTGCTGAAGGCCTCGCTGCGCACCGAGCCGTGACGCCGCCCGAACACGAATAGCGAATGTCGAGTAGCGAGTAGCAAGTAGCGACTTACAGAGCCGCGGCCGAGCGAAGACCGCGTTCTCTCCTTCGCTGTTGGCTATTCGACATTCGCTCTTCTTCTCGACTTGCTGCGTTTCAGCGCCGATAGAACCGCGCGATTCCGTCCACCACCGTCTGCTGCTGCGCGTCCGTCAGCTCTGGGTACATCGGCAGCGCCAGCACTTCGGCCGCGGCCGCTTCGGCCCGCGCGAATTCGCCCGCCCGGTGTCCCAGATAGGCAAAGCAGGTCTGCAAATGCAGCGGCAGCGGGTAGTACACGCCACAACCGATCTTGCGCTGACGGAGCGAGTCGGCCAGGTCGTCGCGGCGCGTCGCGCGCAGGACGTACTGGTGATAGACGTGCTGGCCGTGCCGTTCGACGGGCGTGCGGACGAATTCGGGCGCCAGCCCCGCGTCGGCCAGCAGCGCATTGTAGCGCGCCGCGATGCGCCGCCGGGCGGTGCTCCATTCGTCCAGCCGGCGCAGCTTGATGTGCAGGATGGCGGCCTGAAGCACGTCGATGCGGAAGTTCCCGCCCACCAGCTCGTGGAAGTAGGTGTGCCCGCTGCCGTGGATGCGCAGCTTGCGGCAGCGCTCGAACATCGCGTCGTCGGAGGTGAACAGCGCGCCGGCGTCGCCGATCGCGCCGAGGTTCTTGGTCGGATAGAAGCTGGTTGCGCCGAACAGCCCGAGCGCGCCGGCGGAGCGCGTGCCCGTCCACTCGTCGCGTGCTCCGATGGCCTGGGCGGCGTCCTCGACGACCGCGATGTTCCGCGCCGCGGCAATCGCGTTGATCGCGCGCTGGTCGGCCAGTTGCCCGTACAGATGCACCGGAATCACGGCCCGGGTCTTCGGGGTGCTCCGGCGTTCGAACTCGGCGGGGTCGAGATTGAAGGTGTCGGCGTCGACGTCGACGAAGACGGGCTTGGCGCCGACGCGGTGCACGACGCCGGCGGTGGCGAAGAAGCTGAAGGTCGGCACGATCACTTCGTCGCCGGGGCCGATGTTCAGCGCCATCAGCGCCATCAGCAGCGCGTCGGTGCCGCTGGAAACGCCCAGGCAGTGCGCCGCGCCCGCGTAGGCGGCCAGGTCGCGCTCGAAGGCCTCGACGCGCGGCCCGAGGACATACTGACCCGAGTCGCAGATCGCGGTGATCTCGCGCAGGATTTCCTCGCGCAGCGTCTGAAAGCCGGCGGCGAGATTCAGCGGCGGCACGGGGGTCGCGGGGGCGGCGGTGACGTCGGGCATGAGCGCTCCTTTTCCAGCAATCCGGTGATTCTACGGCGAAACAGCGCACTCATCCCAGGGGCCACAAGCCGCTCGCGACGATTGTTCGCCGCGCCGGGCGACCGCTTGAGCGGACGCCTGTGCCGCTACTCGCGCTCGGAAGCCGCTGCCGGCTTGCGCGCGTTCGCGTCAATCACGGGCAGTTCCGCGAACTCGGTGGTCTTGGTGGCAACGCCCAGTTCGCTGATTCGCCGGCCGAGCGGCAGCACCCGGCGCTCCCACGAGCCGCTGGCGTCGTTATAGGAGTCGGTGGCCTTACGCAGGTGATCGCCGACGCGGCCGAAGTGCTCGGCGAATTTGCAGACGCGCTCAAAGAGCTCGCCCGCCACTTCGCCGATCTGCCGGGAGTTCTCCACCAGGTCGTGCTGCTGCCACGCATACGCGACCGTGCGGAGCAGAGCGATCAGCGTGGTCGGTGTGGCGAGAATCACGCGCGACGCGATGCCATCCTCGATCAGCGTGCGGTCGCGCTCCAACGCCGCGGAAAAGAACGACTCGCCGGGAATGAAGAGCACGACGAAGTCCGGCGACGGGTCGAACTGCGACCAGTAGGCCTTGGCCGAGAGGTTCTTCATGTGGGTGCGGATGGCGGCTGCATGCCGCTGCAATTGCTGCTGACGCGTCGGCTCGTCGGCGGCCTCCAGCGCGTCGAGGAACCCTTGCAACGGCACTTTCGCGTCCACCACGATGGTGCGCTCGCCCGGGAGATGAACGACCAGATCGGGCCGCAGCCGGCCGGCTTCGCCCTCCACGCTGACCTGCTCGCTGAAGTCGCAATGGCTCGACAGGCCGGCCGCTTCCACGGTGCGACGCAAGGTGATTTCTCCCCAGCGGCCGCGCACCTGCGGGGCGCGCAGCGCCGTGACGAGCTGCGAGGTCTCCTGGCGAAGCTGCTGGCTGGCCTTGCCGACGTCCTCCAGCGCCTGCGACATGCGTCCATAGGCGTTCTGCCGGGTCTGCTCGATCTCGAGCATCTGCTTCTCGTAACGCTGGAGGGCTTCCGAGAGCGGCTTGACGCGTTCCTCGGTCTGCCGCGCGAACTCCTCGCTGTTCTTGCGCAGCACATCGCTCGAAAGCGCCGTGAAGGCCTCGCGCAGCCGCTGCTCCGCCTCCACCAGCAATCGCCGCTGCTGCTCCAGGTTGCGCTGGCTTTCGTCGAGCCGCGTTTCGGCGGCCACGCGGGCGCGCTGCTCGGCCTCCAGCGACTCCCGCAGTCGGTGCATCTGCTCCTGGGACGCCTGGGCCTGTCCGCGCACCTCGTTCAGCGTGCTCGCATTCGCCGCCGCGGCCTGCTGAGCCTGTTGCAGCGCCGCGGACAGCGCGGCGCGCACGCGGGTGGACGCCAGCAGCCAGCCGCACAGCGCGCCGGCTGCGGTTCCGATCAGCAGGCCGGTCAGGAGAGCGAAAGTGGTATCCATGCTGCAATCCTTGCACGCCGGCGCGCCACGATCCCGGCGCGCCGCGGCTTGCCTGTCATCCGTACGATGCCTGCCGCACATCCTAACGCGCGGCGGAGATCGAATCGGCTTGGCACGGCCCGCGCGGGCCGACAGAATGCGGTTCATGGGCCGAAAGCCTCCCGACGACCCGCGGCAGTTGGAGCTGTTCGGCAACGAACGGGCGCCGGAATCGCCGCATCCATCGCGCTCAACTTCCAGCCGCGGCCGCGCCGGTCGCGACAAGGACGGTGAGGGGACGCGGCCCGCGGCGGCCCAGCCGCGGGCGGAATGGGTCGAGCTCGGCCGGCGATTGCCCGCGAACCTGCACTTCGGCACATCCTCGTGGTCGTTCGCCGGCTGGCATGGACTGGTCTACGACCGCCGTGCCAGTACGACGGCGCTTTCGCGCCACGGGCTGCCGGCGTACGCGCGTCATCCGCTGTTCCGCGCCGTCGGAATCGACCGCACCTACTACGCGCCGATCGCCGCCGCGGAGTTTGAGCGCTACGCCCGGCAGGTTCCGCCCGGTTTTCTGTTCCTGGTGAAAGCGCCGGAGATTCTGGTCGCGCCGAAGGTCGGCGCGGGCGGGCGCGCGTCGCGGCGGCGCGACGCGGCTTCGAACCGGCTGTTTCTCAATCCCGACCATGCGGCCGCGACCATGGTCGAACCCGCCGTCCATGGGCTGGGCGAGCACTGCGGGCCGCTGGTATTTCAGTTTCCGCCGCTAAGCGCCGGCGCCGCGGCCGGCGCGGGTGCGTTTCATGATCGTCTGCATCAGTTCTTGCGGGGGCTGCCGCACGGCCCGCTCTACGCGGTCGAGCTGCGCAACGAGGAGCTGCTTACTCCGGAATACGCCACGCTGCTGGCCGACGTCGGCGCGGCGCACTGCTTTAACGCACATCCTGCCATGCCGCCGATCGCGCGGCAGCGCATGGTGATCGACGCGACGCGCGGACCGGCGGTCGTCATTCGCTGGATGCTGCATCGGCGCTTCAGCTACGAGGGCGCCAAGACCGCGTACGAGCCGTTCGACAAGCTGGTCGACGAAGACCTGGCGACGCGGGCCGAGGTGGCGGAGCTGTGCGCCGCCGCCGTCCGCGCCCGGCTGCGCCTGCTCATGGTCGCCAACAACAAGGCCGAGGGGTCGGCGCCGTGGACCGTGGTTCGCCTGGCCGAGCACGTGCTGCGCGAGCCGACGGCCCCGCCGTAGAATGCGCGCATGCTCGATCGAGTGCGTATCGTGATGGTTCACACGAGCGGCGCGACGAACATCGGCTCCGCGGCGCGGGCGATGGCCAACATGGGACTGCGCGACCTCGTGCTCGTCTCGCCGCAGTGCGACCCGTTCTCGGAGCCGGCGGTCGAGTATGCCGCCCATGGTGCGGACGTGCTGCAAGCGGCCCGGCTGGCGGAGACGATCCCCGCGGCGCTGACCGGCTGCATTCGCAGCTACGCGAGCAGCGCCAAGAGCGGCCTGTACCATCGCCAGGCGCTTTGCTCGCCGGCCGATGCCGCTTGCGAAGCGGTCGAGACCTGCGTCCACGGCCGCGTCGCGATCGCGTTTGGTCCGGAACGCACCGGCTTCACGCTGCCGGAGCTGCTCCATTTCGACGCGCTGATCACGATTCCCGCGGAGGAGAGCTACCCGGTTCTGAATGTCGCGGCGGCCGTGCTGATCGTGTGCTACGAGCTTCGCCGCGCGTTTCTCGCGAGAGGCGCGATCCGCGCGGACGCTTCCGACGGCGAGCCGCGCGCCGACGACGTTCGCAAGCGCGTGATGTTCGAAAAGTTGACCGCCAGCCTCGACCGGATCGGCTTCTTCCGCGGCCAGCAGAGCCCCGAACACCTGCGCTTCGCGCTGCGGCGGATACTCGGGCGCGTGCCGCTGAGCGTGAACGAGACGGATATCCTGATCGGTATGGCGCAGCAGATCGGATGGTTTGCGCAGCGCTACGGGCCGGGGGAGCAGGAAGGAATTACGAATAGCGAATAGCGAGTAGCGAGTGACAGACGAGCCGTCACGGCGCTTCCGGACTTCAGGTAGGTTCAGTGTTGCCGGGAGCTTGCGGAATTCCAGCCGGTCGTCACGATTCGTGATATCAGAGTCAGTAACGGGGTTGTGCCCCGGGGGACTTGTGGGAGTCTTGCAATGTTCCATCCACCTTGGCGTAGCACACTGTCGCTGGCGTGCATCGCGCTGTCGGCGGTCGCGATCGCCGCGGGCCAGTCCGCGGATCGACTGGCGGAGCTTCAGCGGCTGCATGATCGCATCGTGGTGCCCGGCAAGACGGTCAGCCCGCAGGATGCCAAGCAGGCGGCGGAGCTGTTCGAAGGCTGGAAGCTGGATCTCGACAAGCTCGCGCCCGCGGACCGCGTGCGGGCGCTGTCCACCGGCATCGTCCTTTCGCTGGCGACCGGCGACGCGGCGACGGCGCTGACTCGCCACGACCGCATGCTCGCCGACGCACCGGCGGAAGCCGAAACGCTCGAAGTGGGCGTGCTGGTCGGGTTCGCCGCCGGCGACGCGCAGCGCGCCGACAAGGCGCTCGAGCAGTTGCGCAAGTCGGCGGATGAGAAACGCCGCAAGCAGATCTCGCTGCAACGGCGCTGGCTGAACGCCATGGGCAAGCCGGCGCCGGAGGGGCTGATTCGCACCGACGACCTGAGCGAATATTCGCTGTCGCGGCGGGACGGCCGCGCCCTGCTGATCGATTTCTGGAACACGACGCAGCCGGCCCCGGCCGAGAGCATGGACGCGCTCAAGGCGGTCTACGCCGAGTTCCAATATTCGACCAACATCGAGTTCGTCGGGGTGAACGCCGACGCGCGCGAGCAGAAGCCCGCGGCGAAGGCGTTTGCGGAGAAGAACGGCCTGGTGTGGAAGCACTGCTTCGAGGAGCAGTCCGCCGACGCGCCGCTGACGCACAAGGCGTTTCGGGCCGGTCCGCCGCCGTGGCAGGTCCTGGTGGATGCGCAGGGGCTGGTGCGCGCGGTGGGGGATTGCGCGGAGCCGGGTCTGGCATACGCGGTGCGCTGCGCGGTCGCGGAGGCGGAGGGAGCGCACGAGCTTGTGCTGCCCAAGAACATCGCCGGCAAATCGCCCGAGCCGGCCAAGGCCAAGGTGGTTGTCGAGGCGGGCGGCGGCGAAAAGAGCAAGGAGAAGCCGGCGACGAGCGGGCGCCTGCCGAGCAACCCCGAGGCCAAGCAGAAGCTGCTGATGGCGCGGACGTTTCTGCGCAGCGGCAACAAGAGCAAGGCCAAGGAGCTGCTTCACGAAGTGGTGGACAACTGGCCGGGCACGGAGGAGGCCCGCGAGGCGGCCGAGATTCTGGAGACGCTGCCGTAGCGCCGGCCCTCAGCGGCCGACGTGAAATCGCGGCGAGGTATAGGCCGACGTTGGCTCGAACTCCTCGTCGCCCACGGCAGGGCGACGCTACGCTGTCCGTCGCGTGCCGTTCTTCACCCGCTACTCGCTATTCGCTAATCGACACTCATTCGTCGCTCAAAAAGCTGCGAGCGCTACGCGGTCCCGGCGATTGTTGACTTGACAGTCCGCAAATCGGTGCCATGGTATGTTGTAGATGGGTGCGGGCGCGGGCCGTCGGCGTTTCACCCGATCACCCGATCACCCGATCACCCGCGGCGCGTGTGCGCCGTGATGGTGGAGCGGGAGTTGGCATGCCCCTGCTCGGGGCGCTGGGCACAGGGGGGATCGTTCATGAATCTTCGATTGGCCACGGTCGTTCTTGCTGGAATGGTCTGGATGCTCGCCGATCGGTCGCTGACGCGCGCGGAAGAGCCGTTCAATCCAGTCTACGTGGGCTGCGGGATTGCCATCGGGGCCCCTGAAAATCCCCGATTCCCGCGCGCTTTTTGAATAAACTCGTGGC
>CAYXIO010000002.1:0-33680 GCA_964465125.1 uncultured Planctomycetales bacterium
TGGCGTCGCCGTGGTGATACGCGCCGGCGACCTGCATGACCTTGAACGCGCCGACGCGCGAGCTGTCGGGCACGTGCGGACCGCGGCAGAGATCTTCAAAGCAGCCGCTGCCGGGCAGGCCGGTGACATAAAAGCTGAGCGTGTCGCCTTCGGCCCGCTCGGCGTTGTCGACCTTGTATTCGTTCCCCTCGGCGTGCAGCTTGGGCATCGCCTCACCGCGCGGCAGCTCGTAGCGGGTGAACGGCCGCGCTTCCTTGACGATCTGCTCCATCCTGGCCTCGACCTGTGCGAACTCCTCCGGCGTGATGCGGTGATCGAGGTCGATGTCGTAGTAGAACCCGTTCTCGACGGGCGGGCCGTAGACGAGCTTGGTTTCGGGCCACAGCGCGCAGATTGCCTCGGCCATCACGTGGGCGCAACTGTGCCGCACGACATAGAGGCCGTCGGGATCGCCGGCCATCAGCGCGACCAGCTCGACGTCGCCGTCGGGCAGGGGGCGGCGCAGGTCGAGAATCTCCCCGTTCACGCGCGCGGCGACCGCTTCACGTGCCAGTCGGGGATGAATCGCCTGGAAGACCTCGGCGGCGGTAACGCCCGAGGGGTGCTCGACGATCTTGCCGTCAGGCAAACGCACTTTCACCATGGGGAATTATTCCTCATGGACGAGCGTGCCGAGCGTCAAGCGCGTGATTGATTCGCATGAAGAGCCGGTGAGCCGATCGAGTCGGTTCCTGCGAGCAATCCCCGCGCGCGACGTCGTTGGCCGCCGTCCGCGTCGGGTCATGCTGTCCGTGTGTACACCATCGTACGCACAATCTCTCAGGAACCAAGGCACCGAACACACACCACTGTACCCGGATCGACCGGCAAGTCAACCGCAGATCGCGGCCCAAAGGCCGGCAATCCCGCTCTGAATGCGCTTCACGTCGCCTCGACGCTGTTGAACGTGCTCGAGGCGCCGGTGCGGACGTCGCCCTGCTGGGCGTTGGACTGCACCGAGATTCCGGTCACGTTCAGCAGCAACAGGAACACCGGCACCACCGCGACCCAGGTGGTGGCCCAGTTCACGAACGTGGATGCCAGGCTCGGAGCAAAGTTCGCAGCCAGCCCGACGAACCCCAGCAGCATCACCGCCGAGCCTGCCAGCGACGTCAGCACGATCGGCAGAGCCCGCACGCACACCAGGAACATGAACCCGCCGATGCCCGCGCAGATCAGCCCGGCGGCGGGTACCACGGAGCGGCTGAACCCGAACAGGTTGGTCAGATAGAAGCCGTAGAGCCCGAACGTCAGCATCGAGCAGGCGATGACTCCGAGCCGGAAGCGAACGAGCGAGAGAATCGCCAGTAGCAGCCCGGCGAGCACACCGGGAAACAGGCCGACGCCGTCCGTCTCCTGCGAGACGAGATAGCCGGCCAGGGCGGCGCCCGAGGCGCAGGCCAGCGCGATCAGCACCCGCGCGAGGCGGAACCCCTGAATCAGATAGAGCAGCCCGATGCCGATGCACACCGCGGCGGTCGGCGCGCTCCACAGCAGGGCGTTTTGAAGGATCAGGCTCTGAAAATCCGGCACGTGATTCCTCCGGGCGCGCAGGTCAGGCGCGACTGGAGAAATCATCGGAATTGCGGTCCGCCGAGGCCAGCACCGCAGCCAGTGATCAGCAACGTGAGTCGGTCAACGGGACGGTTGGGCGCCGTTCGGCGGTTGAAAAAAAACGGCGAGGCCCGATAACGGCCGACCGCGGAGGACCTAGCCGCGCGCGGCGGCCGCAGGCCCCGGCCGAGCTGCAAGCTCAGTGTCGTCCGCATCGACCTTTCGAGGCCGCTTTCGAACTCTGAACAGGTTGTAGAGGAGGCCAGCCAGCCAGACCGTGCCGACCCCCGCCGCGCTCGGCCCGGGGTTGGCGATCAGGAAGTCGAGCGTCTTGGGGGCGGTTTCCGTCAGGATCGCCGCGGTTCCCATCCCGAGGAAAAGCGTGCCGAACGTGCTGGCCCAGAAAGCTCTCGCGGCCCGGGGAAGCAGCCAGCCCAGCACGAGCCCGACAATGCCGGCGATCGCAACCAGCGAGCCGAAGGTAAGCTGAAAGTGCGGCACGTTCGCGCTGAGGTGCTGCCAGAGACTCCCCATCTCGTCCACGGCGGTTCGCGCGGTGTCGCCGACGACCGTTCCGGCAGGGGGCAGCGTGATTTCCGCGACGACCGGATCGAGCCATGAGTCGATCGCAGGTTTCAGGTCGCGAGCGGCGTAGATGCCCGTCGCCAGCGCGGCGAACGTCACGCCCAGCAGGGCGGCCTGAACAAAGCGGAAGAAAAGCAGGGCGATCAGCAGCGCCCCAACGCCGGCGATGCCGATCGCGGGCAACGCGGAAACGCCAATCCGCGGCGCCGCCGCCGCACCCACGCCGCAACCGATCACGAGAAACGTCAGCCCGGCCAGGCCGCGCGCCCAGCGCGCCCCGCGCAGCAGAAACAGCAGACCCAGAAGCGTGACGACCGCTGCCGCACCCAGGCCGGCCCATTCCGCAGCGCTGGACCAGTGAAGGTGACTGCGCAGACTGTCGAGAATCGCGGCCAGAAGCTGCTGTGGGTTCATGGTGTCCTCCGACCGGAGCCCTGAGGTTCGGCGGCAGTGCCGGGTGACGCGTCACGATCGCCGACCCAGCGGCCGATCCATCCTCGCGGACGGACGTCGATCGGGTATTCGGTCGGCAGGCGCCCGTTATTCGAATCAAACAGCGTCATCAGGCCGGCGATCTTCTGCGCCGCGCTGCTTTCTACATCGTATTCTTGTCCCGGCGGAAGTCCCCAGATGATATAACTTTGCGGATTTCCCGTAATCAGCCGCAGGCCGCCAATGCGCGGGTCGAAACGGCTCACGTCGATCGCACGCAACTCCCGGCGAAATGGCAGGTTGCCGGCGGCGTGAGCATCGTAAAGGGTTCCAGCGAGGGCAAGGGCCGCCTCGACATCGGGCCCGGGCCAGCGCGCTCCCGGCGTGGGAGGGGCGACCTCGACGCCCTCGATGACCAGCCAATCCGCGCGGTTGACGGAGCTCTCCGCGATGCCCTTGGGCGGAAGACGCACGCCCTCCGCATCGATCAGGTAGCAGAGGCCCTTGTACTGGACGAATGCGAACGGCTTGCGAAAGTCGGCATAGACGACGATCCGCCCGTCCGCGACCTTCGCGACGCGCCTCACGCGCGAAACCCAGCCTGAGCTGCCGAGTTGGCCGACCACGTAGGGGCAGACGCGCTCGTCGTGGATGTTCGTGTCCGGGGCGATGCCCGCCGAGAGCTGCGACAGCACCTGGTCGAGGATCGCGGCCCTCATGGCCGGGTCGCTCAGCCAAGGGGGCAGGTCGGCGAACTCGACGTGGGTGTTTCGCTCGATCGGCAGGGTACGTTGCACGAACTGGTCCATGTTGTGTAGTCCGAGGGCCGTCGCGGCGGTCGCGACGAGCCAGAGCGTGCCCAGCCAGCCGCGCCAGGACAGTCGAAACCCTGTCGGGGCCGGCGCGTTGCGCGCCGCGCTGGTCTTGGTTCGCGAGCGGGCTCGGCTCATGCATTTCCTCCCAGGGCAAGCCGCGCGAGCCGGTCGCAGAGCTCATCGAACGGCACGCCGGTCTTCTCCGCCGCTTTCGGAAGCAGCGAGTGGCTGGTGAATCCGGGCAGCGTGTTCAGTTCGAGCAGCCAGGCCTGTCCGTCGGGGTCGACCATCCAGTCGATCCGGGCAAGGTGTCGGCAGTGAAGGTCGGCGAAGAGCCGCTCGCTTTCGCGTCGGGCGTATGCGAGCGCACCGATCGGCAGGCCGGCGTCGAACAGGTATTCGGTGCGGTCGTCCTGGTACTTCGCGCGGTAATCATAGAACGCGGTCTTGGGGCGGATGCAGATCGGCGGCAGCGCGCGGCCGTCCAGGATGCCCACGGTCAGCTCGTCTCCGGCGATGAAACGCTCCACCAGCGCTCCGCCGAAGATGCGCACCACGCGCTCCACCGCGCCGGGCAGCGCCGCCGGCTCTCGAACGATGGTCGTCTCGACGCTGCTGCCCTGGTCGATGGGCTTCACGACCACCGGCGGCGAAAGGAGGGCCGCTCCGGCGGGGGCGACGACCTCGTACTCCGGCGTGCGAATGCCCAGTTGCAGCGCGCGCTGTTTCGTGCGAACCTTGTCGATCGCGATCTCCGAAGCGCGCGAGCCCGAGCCGACGAACCGCACCCCCCGGTCCTCGAGGATGCGCTGCAATTGCCCGTCCTCGCCGAAGGTGCCGTGCAGCGCGGGGAAAACGACGTCAAACGGGCCGTCCAGCGCGGCGAGCTGATCGGGGCGGATATCGGCGACCGTGACGGCGTGTCCGCGACGGCGCAGCGCCTCGGCGATCGCCCGGCCGGAGTCGAGGCTGACGTCGCGCTCGGCGCTGGGGCCGCCGGCGAGCACGAGGATGCGCAGGGTGCTGGCGCTCATGGATACCACCGGTGCTTGGGCGCAGGTCGAAGGCATGCCTCACCAGACTTCGATTTCGAGCTGCAATTCCACGTCGAAGCGTTTGAAAACGCGATCGCGAGCCGCGGCGATCAGAGCGAGCACGTCGGATGCGGTCGCGCCGTCGTAGGCTACGATGAAGTTGGCGTGGCGGCTGCTGATCTCGGCGCCGCCCACGCGAAAGCCCTTCAGACCGGCCTGATCCAGCAGCACGCCGGCCTTCGCGCCGGGAGGGTTCTTGAAAATGCACCCCGCCGAGCGCTCCCGCAGCGGCGGTTGCGTTTCGTACTTCTCGTTCCAGATGCGGCGGTGCTGCTCGAGCGCGGCGGCGGCGTCGCCGCGATTCAGGCGCAACGTCGCGCCCAGCACGATCGCGCCACGCAGGTCGCTGCGACGATAGGCAAAGCCAAGCTGATCGGCGCAGCGCGACGCAAGCTCACCGTCCGGCTCCAGCACGTCCACCGACTCGACGAAGGAGGCGATTTCGCCGTACTTTCCGCCGGCGTTCATCCGCACCTGGCCGCCGACGCTGCCGGGAATGCCTGCCAGCACTTCGAGCCCGACCATGCCGCGCTGCAACGCGGAGCGGACCAGCCGCGGGCCGTCCGCGGCCGCACCGGCGCGGACGAAATCGTCGCCGAATTCGGTCTGCTCAAACTGGCCGGCCAGGCGGATGACGGCGGCGTCGACGCCGGAATCGCGGACAAGAATGTTGGCGCCCTGGCCGAGGATGCGGTAGGGGGTCTGGGAGTCTCGCAGGCGCCGGATGACGGCCTGGAGTTCGCCGGCGTTGCGCGGCTCGCAGAGCCAGCGTGCCGGGCCGCCGAGGCGATACCACGTGTGGTCGCGCAGCGGAACCTCAGGCCGGCAGATCGCTTCGAAGCCGCTGAACCAACTCATCCGCCACCTTCCAGATATCGCCGGCCCCCATCGAGATCACGACGTCGCCGGCTTCGAGCCTAGGCACGAGGTCGCGCACGATGGTCTCGAAATCCGAGACGTGCCGGGCGTTTCCGCCTCGCCGGCCGATGCGGTCCACCAGGTCGCCGGCCCCGATCAGATCGCGCTCGCGCAGGCTGTCGCGGACGAAGTAGATGTCGGGAACCACGACTTCGTCGGCGTCCACGAAGCTCGCCGCGAAATCGTCCAGCAGAAAGCGGGTGCGGGAATGCTGGTGCGGCTGGAAAACGACAACCATGCGCCGCGGGTTGAACTGCTCGCGGGCGGCACGCAGCGTGGCGCGAATCTCGGTCGGATGGTGGGCGTAGTCATCCACCACGCGTACGCCGTGCTGAACGGCGCGGGTCTCCAGCCGGCGGCGGGCGCCGCGGAACTCGGCCAGCGCCTGGAGGATGAAGGGCCAGTCGGCGCCGGCATGCCGGGCCAAGGCGATCACCGCCAGCGAGTTGCGGACGTTGTGAATGCCCGGTAGCCCGAGCCGCACCTGCATTTGGCGCTTGCCTTCCAGCAGCAGCGTGTAGGAGTAGCAGCCGTCGACGAGCGACAGATCGCACGCGCACCAGTCGAACAGCGGAGACAGGCCGAAGAGCTCGCCGCGGCAGCCTGCGGCGCGCACGATCGCCCGGCAGTTCGGGTCTTCGCCGCTGGTGACCAGCAAACCGTCGGCGGGGACGCGCGCCGCGAATTCGCCGAACGCCTGGCAGATGGCGTCGAGCCCGGAGTAGTAGTCGAGGTGGTCCTCCTCGATGTTGAGGATCGCCGCCGACTCGGGCCTCAGGTTGAGAAACGAGCGCTGATACTCGCAGGCTTCGACGACGAAGTGCGGACCGTCGCCGGCGCCGCTGCTTCCGCCGAGCTGCTCGACCTCGGCGCCGACGATGAAACTCGGGTCGAGGCCGGCGCGGCGCAGCGTGTAAGTCAGCCAGGCGGTGCTGGTGCTCTTGCCGTGCGTGCCGGCGATGGCGATGCCGCCGCCGTCGGCCTGGAGCAGCCCGAGCATCTCGGCGTAGCGCACGACGCGCAGGTTGCGCCGCCGGGCCTGCTGAAGTTCGGGGTGGTCGTCTGGAATCGCCGCGGAAATCACCACCAGCTCGGCCTGCGGAGGGAATGACTCGGCGGTCTGGAGGGTGGACACGGTGATTCCCTGACCGGCCAGACGCGCCAGCAGCGGGGAGGCGCAGCGGTCCGAGCCGCTGACGCGCGCGCCCTTGCGATGGAGCATCTCGGCGAGACCGGACATGCCGCTCCCACCAATACCAATCAGGTGAATGGCTGTGCCTAGAAAACTACTCAAAGCCGGCCGTCCTGGCCGCCGCTCGCTGAGTTGTGCGATCACGTGTGACTTCCCTGTCCGTGTGCGGGCAAAATACACTTCGCCGCGCGCCGCGACAAGGCGTTTCACCGCCGGATTTGCGAATTCCGTCGGTCCGGTCACTCTGCGAACGACGATTGCGGTTCACGCGTACTCATGGTACACCGAATCGTCGAGCGCGGCGGCGGCGATCGTGCGGAGGGGGTCGGCGACCGGCAAGCTGAGGGCAGGTTGAACGCACGCGAACGCATCTCCCTGGCGAGTCTCATTCTGGCTGCCGCGGCCCTGCTGGCCAGCGTCCTGCTGATCAGCGCACCCGAATCCGCCGGGTATTCGGGCGCGATTCCCTGGTCCGCCGGCTCCTGGCTCAAGCCGCTGACCGACGTCCTCTCCCTGGGAGGACTCGTACACACCGCGCGCGGCACGGAGATCAAGGACTACGCGTTCCACCTGGCCGCCGGAATCGCGCTGCTCGTGCTTGCGGCCCGCGCGCTGGTCAGCGGGTTGGTTCCACCCGCGCGGCCGACCAACAAGGGCGTCTGGTTCGCCTCGCAGGGGTTCTTTCTCGGGTGGGTCGTCTTCTCGTTCGCAAGTTGTGCCTGGACGGATGATCCGGCGGCGGCGTTCGGGCAGTCATCGCTCTACCTGATGGGAGTCGCCTGGGCCCTGACGGTCGGCTGGACGCTCGAATCGCGGCACGTTCGCGCGGTCTTGGCCATTCTGTGCATTGCAGCGGTTGCGGCGGCGGGACTATGTCTCTGGTACCACACCGAGCGCAACCCGGAGCACAGGCCGGGATTCCCGATCGGCAACCCCGCCACGCTCGCCGCGCTTCTGCTGGCCGGTCTGATGATTTCGGGCGCCTGGCTCGCGCAGGGTCGTGTTGGGGTGTTGCCGGACAAGCAGCGCCGCTGGCTGCTGCTCTCGCCGCTGGCGCTTGCGGCCGTAATGATGATCGTGGTCGGTTTTCGGCTGGCGGATTCGCGCGGCGCATACCTGGGGCTGGTCGCCGGTGTGCTGGCCGTGGTTCTGGTGCGCGTGCGCCCATGGATTCGCTGGTCGGTGCTGGTTGGGTTGCTGCTGCTGGTGGTGGCGGGCGTGTGGTATGCCGCCAGTGCGCCGCTCGACCTCGCGATGGCACGCGGCGAGACGATCCGCTTTCGGCTATATGCGTGGAAGTACGCCGCGGTGCTGTGGAGCTACCGCATGATCAGCGGGTTCGGGGCCGGGGCCTACCCGCGGATCGCCGGCTCGCTGGCGGTGGAAGATCGGGCGCTCGACCCGGCGGCCTTCATGGCGGAGCTGATCGAGCACGCCCACAACGAGTTCTTCGAGGTGTTCGCGGAAATCGGGCTGCTCGGCGGACTGCTGCTGGTCGCGGGATACGTCGCGACGTTCGTCGCCGGCGGGGCCTGCCTGCACGAACAGGCCGGACGAGACCGCTGCTGGATTCGCACCGCTCTGCTGGCGTCGCTCGCGGGTCTGCTCACGGACGGTCTGCTGGGCCCCGGTCTGCGGCTGAGCGTGGTGCCGCTCGTGCACTACACCATCCTGGGGCTGATCTGGGCGGAATGCCGCGAAGCCACCCGCCGGCCCGAGACCGACCGCGCCGCGCGGACGGCCGCCTGGATGCAAGGTCTTCTGCGGCGGCGGTACGTGGTGGCCGCGGCCGCGACCGTGGGGGCCATCGTGCTGCTCGTGCTGGCGCAGCGCAATTGGCTCGGAGTGCTGGGCGAATACGACGCCCAGCGCGCCCTCGACGGGGGCAGTCCATCGGCAGCTCGGCAACTCGCCGCGCCGGCCGCCGCGCAACTCCTTGATCCTGTCCGTCAGCTCGCCTGCGCGGAAATCGGCGTTTTGGGCGCGCTGGGAGCGGCGCGCGAGGAGATGGCCCGTCTTGTGGCGGCGACGAGTTCGGCCCGCTCGAGCGGCAGCGCGCGAAGCGACGACGGCGCGCTCGAATCGCAGCGGCGTGCCGGGCTGCGCGTGGCCGAGCACACGTTCACGGACGCCTGGGCGCTGGCGCGCCGCGCACCGGCGTTCGCGCGCGTCGAGGGGCACCGAGCGCGGGCGGCTGAGCTCGTCGCGCAGTTGCACAGCCTCGGCAGGCCGCCGGAGGATCGGGCCGCGGTCGAGGAATGGAGCGGCCGTGCGTTTCAGGCCTGGGTGGCGCTGCGCGGCGCGCGTCCCTATGATCGCGAGGCGCTGCTGGCGATCAGCAACTACCTCTTTCCCCGCGACGACGCGTCGCTGCTGGGCGACTACATCGGGCTGCTGCGCGATGCACTGCGCAGCGGCGCCATCGACGATCTCTGGTCGCGCGCCCTGGCCCGAGCGGCCGAGGCCGCGTCGTTCGAAAGCGTGCTCTACGGCATGGTGGCCGCGGCCGCGCCCTACGGGCCGCAAAGCGAGGCCAACAGCCTGATGATCTCGGGCGCGCCGGAGATTCACCGCGTGCGGGCGCGCTGGCGCGCGGCCCACGGAGAGTTTCTGGACGCGGCCGACGATGCCCGCCAGGCGGCGGCGATGTACGACGCGCTGCGGCGGCGTTTGCCCGGGATGCGCTCGATCGCGCTTTCGGAGCAGGCGGAATACCAGTTTGCCGCCGACCCGAGCGCTCCCGAGGAGTCGATCACGCTCATGAAGACAGCGCTCGATGCGTTACCGGCGATTTCGAAACAGAAGCGCGACGACCTGGCGCGGCCGCTGCGGCTGAGCCTGGCTTCCTATTTCGCGGCGGCGGGGCGCGAGCCGGAGGCGCTCGACGTGCTGCGCGCGGCCGAGCCGTGGGTCGATCCGGAAGGGAGCATCGCCGAGCGTTATCTGGATGTTGTGCGGCGGGTGCTTCGTCGGCCGGCCGCGGTGGCGACCCGAATCGACCCGCAGATCGTGAAGCGCTGGCTGGAGGGCGCCCTGCGGCGTCGACCGGCGGATGTTGAGGCGTGGGCCTGGCGGGCGTGGCTGGCGGTCGCGGCGCAAGACCTTGCCGAGGTGCGCCAGATCTTCCGCGAGGCACGCGACGCGGGAATCCCGCCGGAGTCGCTCCAGCGCATCATTCAGGCGTTGTGCCAGGAGTTCCCCGATATCTGCGAGGAGCTGCGCTCGGCTCAATCGCCGTGAGCACCGCCCGCAGAAACCAGCCGTTTCCCATGCGGCGCAGCTCGGCGGTCTCCGGAAGCGCGAGCGCATCGCGAACGCGCGCGGGACCGACTCCGCCAATCGCTCCGAGTGCGTCACGTCCGCCGATCAGCCGCGGCGCGATGTATACGTGCAGCTCGTCGGCCAGCCGCTGATCCAGGAATCGGCCGATCGTCTCGGCGCCGCCCTCCACCAGCACGTTGGTCATGCCCGCTTCCACGAGTTGCCGCAAAAGTGGCAGCAGCGGCAGGCCGTCGCGTCTGAGCGGCAAGGCAAGCACGCGAACGCCGGCTCGTTCGAGTCGCGCCGCGCGGCGTTTTGGCGCCCGTTTCGACGCCACGACCCAGGTGCGGACTTCGCGTGCCGTTCGGAAAAGCTGTGAGGAGACCGGCGTCCGCAGTTGCGGATCAAGCACGATGCGAGTCGCGATTCGCCGCGTGCGTCCGACCCGGCTCGTCAGCAGCGGGTCGTCCTGGATCACCGTGCCGACGCCGACGACGATGGCGTCAAGCTTGGCACGAATGCGGTGCGCGTGCGCGCGGCAGACTTCATCCGAAATCCACTGGGAGTCTCGCCTGCGCGTCGCGACGCTGCCGTCTAGACTCTGCGCCCACTTGAGAATGACCCACGGCAGTTGCCGCCGCACACGCTTGAAGAAAGGCCCGTTCGAGGCGAGCGCCTGCGGCTCGCAGACGCCCAGCCGGACGTCGATTCCCGCGCGCCGGAGCTCGCGCAGGCCGCCGCCGCAGACCGCCGGGTTCGGGTCGACGGTCGCGGCGACCACGCGCGCGACGCCGGCCTCGATCAGCGCGCGGGTGCAGGGCGGGGTCTTGCCGTGGTGGCAGCAGGGTTCGAGCGTGACGTACGCCGTGGCGCCGCGCGGCGACTCCCGGCAACGCGCCAGGGCCACGATCTCGGCGTGCGGGCCGCCGAAGCGCTGATGCCAGCCCTCGGCCAGCACGCGGCCGTCGCGCACGAGCACGCAACCGACCACGGGGTTGGGCTCGACGGAGCCGCGGCCGCGCTCGGCCAGGCGCAGCGCGCGTTGCATGAACCGCTCGTCGTTGTCGCGGACTGTTCGACGCGCCGGCATGCCTGATTCACTCGGTGCCTATGACGGGAGCGTCGGCGGCCGGCGTGCGCCGCTCCGCGTCGAGCAGGAAGTCGTCGTCGTCGAAGTGCACGTGCGTGTCGAGGCTTTCGTAGTGATACGAAGCGTCCAGCGCGCCGGCCGGCAGGAACACCTGCGTGCACACGGGCAGGTCGGTCTGCGCGTCGACGTAGATGAACACGCGCGGTGCGGGGAAGCGCTCGCGCGGATAGTCGAGCCGCAGGCAATGGGCGCTGTAGTCGCGCTGGGGCACGTTTCGAATCCCGTCGTATTGAATCGTCGCGGCGCCGCCTGAGCTTTCGAACGAATCCAGCGCACGCACTACCAGGCGCTCGAGCCCGAAATCCGTCAGCGGGCGCTTCGACTCGCCCCAGCGAACAGGGGTCAAGAGGTCCACGCGCGTCAGCACCGGCGGCAGTCCGAAGAGCCCGTTCCGCGGAACGAAGCGGACTTTGTTGTCCGCCTGACCCGCGACATACGTCGACTCGCCGTACTTCACGTTCGAGTCGAGCCAGCTCATGCGAACGCTGAACGGCGTGCGGCGAAACCGCACGGAGATGTCCTCCGGTCCTTGCAGGCTGATGAACGGAAACAGCCCGCGCCGTTCGAGACGCGTGAAGCGCAGCGAATACTGCTCCAACGCGGCGCATTTCCGGGCGACGTAGCGCAGATAGTCGAGCGGCGCGGTCTGAATGTCCGGACGGGCCTGGACGGGCGCGGCGGCGGAAGCGACGGTCGACGAGATCGGTAGCAACGTCATGGACGACGCGCCGGCGGGCGCGGCGTCGTTCGACGGTGTCGCGGCGGGGCCGGTCTGAACCGTGTGCGGCTGATTCGCGGCGCAGCCGGCCGCAAGGCAAATGGCGGCGGTCGCAAGCAGCAGCGAGACGGCTCGGAATCGAGAGGGTGTCACGTTCAAGGGCGCTTGGTCTCCGGTTCCAGCGGTTCGAGCAGCGGCTCGACCAGCTCCTGAAGCGCCGGCTGGTAGCCGAACGCCATCCGCACGACGCGGTTGTTCTCGTCCAGCAGGCGGATCACGGGAAGCTGGCTGGGCAGCTCGCCGCCGACCGGCGGGCCGGACAGCACGTGGAGCAAACCCTGCCCGCAGGTCTCAATCGCCTGGCTGGCCTGAGTGTATTCCGAATCGACGTTCAGGCAGACCATCGCCAGACGCGGCGGCGGGAACCGCTCCGCGAGCGCGTGCAGCGTGTCGAACATGCGCAGGCATTCGCGCGAGTTCAGCGTCCAGAAGAATTCTAGCGTGCGCCGCCCGCGGACCGCTTCGCTGCTGTGCGTGGTCCCGTCAGGCGATTGCAGCGTCCAGCCCGCCGCCGGATGCGACATCCAGCGCCGCGCCAGCTCCGCCTGCTCGCGGTGCAGAGTTTCGAGCCGGGCGGCATCCCAGCCCTGCACGTTCGCCATCGCGCGGAACGGCGTGTCCTCGCGACCCAGCTCCTTCAGAAACTCGTTCCAGTTGCGCTGAAAGTCGGCGACGAGCTGATCCGGGGGACGCGCGGCGCTGACCACCTCGCCGATCAGCCGATCCTCGCTGCGGAGCCGCGCCCGGAACCGTTCCGCCTCGAAGCGGCGCGTCTGGATCCAGCTTTCGTTGCGGCGCTGAATGCCGCGCAGCTCAAGATCGACCGAGACGCGCGTCTGGGCCTTCGGATAGGTCCAATGCTGCTGCGCGCGCGTGAGCACCTGCTGGCGAGGATTGAACCAGCAGGCGCCGTCGAGCGATTCCGAGGTCATCGTTGCGACACAGTCGTTCGCGACGAGCTGGCGCTCAAGCCGCAGGTGGTCGTGAAACTCGGCATCCGGGCCGCTCAGGCGACAGTTCCAGCGCCGTCCGAGCAGGTCGGCGGGCGTGGTCCAAGGATCGAGCAATCGCACACTGGAGGGCAGATCCGGCACGAGCGCCAGGGCCCACTCGATTCCCTCGGTGCGGGCGGCGAACTCCGGCAGCAACACCGCTTCGCCGCGCTCGTGAATCTCCAGCAGCACGCCTCTTCGAAGCACCTCGCCGTCGACGGACGACGCGCCGCGCGCCTCGGCGGACTCCGTTTCGAGCAGCAGGATCGCGCGGCGAGGGTCGGATTCGAGGCAGGTCAGCGTGACGACGCGCGGGCGGGTGGCGGCGCTGCCGTCGCTGAGCGAAACCTGCTCAAGCTTGCCTTCGTAGAGGAACGCGTCGCCGGCGCGGAACTCATAGCGTGGTATTCCTTCCTGTCCGGCAGCGCTGCTGCAAAGCAGCACGAGCGAGGCCAGGGCGGCGGCCGAGCCTCGATGCGCACGCAGGGCGACGCCTCCGCGACGGTTCATTCGCGCGGTTGTACTTGGGCCGCGTCGCAACAGCAAGCGCTCGCCGCGAAACACGGGGCCGCTACAATGCGGCCGATCCAAAGGAGCATCCGCGTGAGAATCGTCCACAAGCCGCGCATCTACCTTGTCGGTCGGCAGTCGATCGACTCCGCCGCCATCGATCAGTTCCTGCGGGATCACGAGACCACGTGGCAGACAGATACCGAGATCGGCGCCGAGGCGCTCTGCGAAGTCGCCGGGCGCGTCTGCTACATGTCTTTCGGCAAGGGCCGCAAAAGCAATCGGGAGTACCTGGGCAACATTCTCGAAAGCCAGCACGGCTCGGTGCTCGAGCACGCGGTCTGGAACCTCCTGTTCACCGGGGTTTCACGCTCGCTGACGCATGAGCTGGTGCGGCACCGAGCGGGCTTCGGCTATTCGCAGCTCTCGCAGCGCTACGTCGACGAGAGCACGGCGGACTTCGTCGAGCCCGACTGCATCGCCCAGGACGCCGAGCTGCACCGCATCTGGATGGAGGCGGTTGAGCAATCGCACGAAGCCTACGGCCGCCTGGTGGAGGGGCTTGCGCGGACATTCGCCGAGGAGCCGAGCGGAACGCTGCGGCGGAAGCTGGCCCGTCAGGCGGCCCGCAGCGTTCTTCCCAACGCGACCGAAACGAAGATCTTCGTCACGGGCAACGCGCGCGCCTGGCGCCACTTCATCGAGCTGCGCGCCAACGAGCACGCCGAGGTGGAAATCCGCGCGGCGGCGATCGAGGTGCTGCGCCTGCTACAGTCCGAGTCGCCCAATCTCTTCGGCGACTACAGCATCGACACGCTTGCGGACGGCACGCAGGTCGCGCGGACGGACCATCGCAAGGTCTGAACCGGTCCGAACGGCGAGCTCTGGAAACAAGCGAAGCGCGGCGCGCCGGCGCGGGTCAGGTCAGCGGGCGATGCCCTTGCGCTCGAGGACGCTCCGCAGGTGCGCCGCGGCGGGCGCGAGGTTGGCATTCAACCGCGGATCGGAGCTCTCGTCGAGCACAATCTGGCGAGGATCGAGCCCGAGCGTCTGCGTCAGATTGCCGAGCACCGCCAAGAGCGCTTCGGCCTGCGACTCCGGCAGGCGCGGCGTGCCGGAACCGACGACCGCGACGCGAATATTCGGGGAGCGCGGCTGCCAGATCGGCTCGCCGCTGGGTAGGATCACGCAGTCGTACTCGGCCAGGTTCGTATCCAGCGCGCTGCCGATGAAGGAGATCCGCGCGGAATCGAGACTGGATACGTTGCGCATCTGGAGCAGTGGGGCGCGGCCCCAGCGGATGCCCGCCGGCTCAAGCGCGAGCAGAATCGAAGCGCCAACAGTCATGGCGCCGACGAGCAGCGCGATCACGCGAGCATTGCGGTTGTCGGGGTTCACGTGCAATCCCTTGTCAAGGCCGGTTGAGCATCCATGCTAAGATACTGTTTACATCATCTACGGAGTTCTTTCAAACCGCGCACGGCGATTTTCAAGAAAACTCCTGCGAATTCCATCGGATGCCGCGCGCTGCGGAGTTGGTTGTTTCTTGGATTCCTCGCAGCGCTCGCGCTTCCGGTCGTCCGCGCGGACGAGGTGCTGCTTGCCGGCCGTCCTCTTTTCCGCGCTGTCCGCGTGCTCAGCTTTCAGAACGGCCGGCTGACGTTTCTGGGAACCAGCGGCGAGACGCTCCGGAAGGACATCCGCGAAATCGAATCCGTGAAGATCGACGGCATGGAGGACCTGAATGCCGCCGAGCGCATCCGCGTTTCCGGGGGTGCAGCGGAGTCGATCGTCGTTTATGAGCGGGCGCTGGAGTCGGACCTGGAACCCTGGCGTCGACAGTTGATCCTGGCGCGGCTGGTGCGCGCCGCGGACGAAGCCGGGAGGTTTGCGGACGCGATAGGCGCGTTCATCCGACTGGCCGGCGAGCATCCGGATGCCGCCGAGGTGGTGCGCCCCTGGCGCGCGCCCGATCCCGACGATCCGTCGCTGGCGGCGTCGCGCCAACTGCTTTCGGAAGCGATTCAAGGAACGCGCGGCGCTACCAGCCGGCAGACAATGCGTAACTATATGACCGAGCTTGAGTTGTATTCTGGCTCACGGCGCGCTGAACCCGAGGCCGGCCGCGTCGCTGAATCGGAACCCGCCGCGCCGTCGGGCGAAGCAGCCCCCGGCGGCGGCGAGCCGCCCGCCGTGCTTGGCGAGCCGTCCGAGAGCGACGCGAGGTCCGCCGATCAGCCGGGGAGGGAGCCGCCGCGGCTTTTCGGCGAAGACACCGGCACGGTTGAGACGCCGAGGGATCGCGCGCAGCGGCCCGTCGAGCGAGCCGAGCCTGCTTCGAGGTCTTCGGCGCGGCAGGCCGATCCGCGTCGCTCCGCGGCGGGGCAGCTCCCGCAGGACACCATCCTGCTGCGGATCGCCGCCCGGGCCTTCGACGCCGGCGATGCCTCGCTGGCGGTCGGTGTGCTCGAAGCCGCGCTGCCGCAACTGCCTTCGGAACGCGTCTTCGGCGCGCGAATCCTTCTGGGACGTGCGCGGATTGAGGCCGGTCAGCCGGCCTCGGCGGCGGCCGAGATGGTCAGCGTGGTGGAGTCGGCCTCCGATCCCTTGCTGGTCGCGGAGGCCCAGTATTATGTCGGGGTCGCGCATGAGGCGCTCGGGCGGCCTGGAATCGCCGAACGCGCTTACCGCGAGCTTCTTGAGCCTGGCGCGGGAACCAGCGAGCTGAGGGCGCTGGCGCGAATGGGTCTGGAGCGTGTGACTCGGCCGTCGCCGTGAGCGCGACCGGAGCGGGTGGGCGACGCGGCCGGCGTCGGACGGGCTGGGGGCTGGGTGTGAGCACGCGGTGCTACTTTCTCGAGACCTTCGGCTGCCAGATGAACATTCTGGACAGCGAACTGGTCGAGACTCAGTTGCGCGCCCGCGGGTACGAATCGACCAGTGATTACCGGCAGGCCGAGCTGATTCTCTTCAACACGTGCTCCGTCCGCCAGCACGCCGAGGACAAGGTGCTTTCGCGCCTCGGGCAGTTGAAGGGGCACAAGCAGCGCTATCCGGAGAAAATCGTCGGCGTCATCGGGTGCATGGCGGAGCGCGAGAAGGAAGGGTTGTTCGCGAAGGCGCCGCACGTGGACCTGCTCTGCGGACCGGGTGAGCTGGACCGCCTGGTCGGGCTGATCGATGAGGTGCGGGAGCGCCACGACCAGATCGCCCTGCTGGCCGGCAGCCTGTCGCGGCGGACGGAGGTGTTGCAGCGCGCCTTGGAGTACGACAGCCTGGAAGCACTCGACTTGGCGCGACAGCCGGCGGACGACGCCAGCGTGCTTCAGTCGTACATTCGCGTGCAGCGCGGCTGCGACCAGTTCTGCACCTACTGCGTCGTGCCGTTCACGCGCGGCGCGGAGCGCAGCCGGCCCGCCGATCACATCGTCGAAGAGGCGCGCCGCCTGGCGCAGCGCGGCTGCCGCGAAATCACGCTGCTCGGTCAAACGGTCAACAGCTACCTGCACCAGGACGCCGGCCGGCCGGTCGGATTCGCGCGCCTGATCGAACGCGTGCACGAGGTGAGCGGGATCGACCGCATTCGATTCGTGACCAGCTTTCCGGCCGACTGGGACGAAGACATCTTTCGCGTAATGCGCGACTGCCCGCGCGTCATGCCCTATCTGCACATTCCGGCGCAATCGGGCAGCGATCGCGTGCTGGAGCGCATGCGCCGTTCCTACACCGTTTCCAGCTACCTGCGGCTGCTCGATTCGGCGCGCAAGCACGTTCCGCACATCGCGCTGGCCGGCGACATCATCGTCGGCTTCTGCGGCGAAACGGAAGAAGACCATCAGCAGACGCTGGCGCTGGTCGGCGAAGCGGGCTACTCGAGCCTGTACGTGTTCAAATACTCACCCCGGCCGGGTACCAAGGCGGATCGCGTCTTTGCCGACGATGTCGCGGACGACTGCAAGGCAGCGCGCTGCAACGAAGTGCTTGCCGCGCAGCAGTCCAGCGGCGCGGAGCTACGCCGATCCGCGATCGGGAGCGAGGTCGAGGTGCTGGTGGAGGGATTCAGCAAGCTCAGCCGCCGGACGCGCGGGGAGCGCAACGCCGAGCTTCGTACCCGTGGGAAGCAGTCGCCGGCGATGGCGGCCGGCCGGCAGCAGGCCCGCAGCACGCAGGAATCCGAGCAGGATCGGGGCTGCGAAGTGTCGGCCGAAAGCGGCGCGCAGCTCGTCGGACGGACGCCGCAGGACTGGATCGCCGTCTTCGACGCTGCGCCGGAGATGATCGGCGCGATCGTGCGAGTGCGCGTGGAAGACGCCAGTGCGCATACGCTGTTCGGGCGCGTCGTGAGCGTCGTCTCGCCGGCCCGCAACTCGTGCATGGCGCCCAGCGAGGGCGACCGAAGCGAGCGCGGGCGCGCCTTGCCGATTCTGATGGTGCGACCGTGACGCGGCGAAGATGCTCCACCGCCGCAGGCGCGTTGCTGCCGCTGGTCGGGATGAGCGTCGCCCTGGCCGGCTGCATCCATTCCATTCGTCCGCCTGCGGACGTTCGCGACCCCGTATCCGTGTTCGTGGCGGACTACGGCTACCACGCCGGTCTGATTCTGCCGCGCGGCGATGCGCAGGCGGTGGAGTGGGCCTACGGCCAGTGGGACTGGTTCGTGCTGAACCGCGATGAATGGTACCGGGCGCCCGGCGCTGTGCTGATGGAGCAGCCGGCGGCTCTCGGATCGCGCGAAATCTACGCCGCTCCGACCGCCGAAGAGCTCGAGGCTGAGCTCAAGATGCCGCTGACGGAGGTCGAAGTTGAATCGTCGCTGGTCGAGGGGCTGCGCAGCCGGCTCGACGCGATCTTCAACCGTCCGGGGGCGAGCAAAGTCTATAATCCGAAGGTTCTGATGGCGTTTGTGCCCTATCCCCAGCCGTATTCCGGCTCGCGCAACTGCAACACGATGGTGGCGGACTGGCTGCGCGAGCTGGGCTGCGACGTGACCGGCGGGGGGTCATCGTCAAGCTTCCGCAGCCTGAAATAGTCCTTGGCCGAGCGCCTTGGAGTGCGATTTCGCGCGCCGGTCCGCGGGCGACCCGCTATACTGGCGCTCAGGAACGAGCCAAGTGTTTCCGCGCGCGCCGCTCTCGGGGAGGGTTCTGGCGGCGTTTCTCAGCGGGCACGCGTCACCTAATCCCAGGAGGACGACCGAATGACTTGCTTCAAAGTCGCGGCGCTCGGCGCCGCTTCGCTGGCCCTTGCGCTGCCCGCGTTCGCGGGCAAGCAGTTGTCGTCGGGTCAGGCCAGCGCCGCGCTGGCGCAGCAGTACCCGGGCGTGCATTTCTACTACGGCGACGACGGCCGCATCGGCCGCGTCTTCGGCACGGCCTTCAGCTTCGGGAACTCGGCGGAAGCCAGCGCGGACGCGTTCGTGCAGGATCACGCCGACGTGTTCGGGCTGAGCTCGACGCAGTTGCAGCGCGTGCCGACGGACGACGGCCTTTCGGCCCAGCCGGTAACGTTGGAACCAGAGAGCGGCACGTACAAGTTCATGCTTGTGCGCTACGAGCAGGTCGCCGACGGCGTGTCGGTGCTCGGATCGGAGCTGCGCGTGCTGGTGCGCAACGAGCCGGGCTTCCCGAGCGTCTGGGCCGGCTCGACGCTGCGGCCGGTGGGTGGGCTCGACGCGTCGCGGGCCGGCACGATCGACACCGCGCTGGGTGTGCAGACCGTGATGACACAGTACCCCGGCCTGATGCAGTTCACGGAGCCCGAGCTGGTGGTCTGGGCGGGGGACGTGGATCGCGCTGCCCCCGCAACGCTGGCGACCGTCTTCGTGGCCGATAACGCACTGCCCGCCACCGCTGAGTTCCAGCGCTATCGCTTCATCACCGACGCGACGAGCGGCGCCGTGCTCCAGACCGACGACCTGATCCTGAACGCCGACGTGGTCGGCAACGTCTCCGGCAACGCGACCCAGGGCTCCGGCGCCGCCGAGTGCGGCCCGGAGGAGTCCACGGCGATGAAGTACGCGCGCGTTGCGGTCGGCTCGAACGCGGCGTTTGCCGACGAGAACGGCGACTACGTGATTCTGGGCGTGACGGGCGATCCGGTGACGGTGACGGCGACGGTGCGCGGGGAATTCTTCCGCGTGAACAACCAGGCCGGCGCGGGCGCTTCGCTGTCGCAGGATGTTTCGCCGCCGGGCCCGGCCGACTTCCTGTTCAACGAAGCCAACGACAACGAATTGCGCCGGGCCGAGGTGAACGGCTACGTCGAGTCCAACGTGGTGCGCGACATGGTGCTGCGCGCCAACCCGAGCTATCCGACCATCGCGACCCAGACGGACTTTGCCGTCAACGTCAACATCAACTCGAGCTGCAACGCCTACTATGACGGTTCGTCGATCAACTTCTACCGCACCGGCGGCGGCTGCTCGAACACGTCGTATTCCGTCGTCGTGCATCACGAGTACGGCCACCACGTCGTCGATCGCGGCGGCAGCGGACAGGGGGCGTACGGCGAGGGCCTCGGCGACGTCATGGGGCTGGTCATCACCGGAGACCCGATCACCGGCCGTGGGTTCTATCTCAACCAGTGCAACACGGGCATCCGCACCGCTGACAACAACCTCACGTATCCCTGCGTCGGCGAAATCCACTACTGCGGCCAGCTCCTCTCCGGCTGCGTGTACGAGACCATGCTCGAACTCCAGGTGACCGAGCCGACCGATTACATGGACATCATCCAGAGCCTGGCGGTCAACTCGGTGCTGCTGCACACCGGCAGCGGCATCGCGCCCGACATCTATCTCGATTACCTCACGCTCGACGATGACGATGCCGACCTGAGCAACGGCACCCCGCACATGGCCGAGATCGCCGCCGGCTTCGACCTGCACAACATGACCACCAACCTGCCCGAGCCGATCGAGTGCGCGGACATCAGCCGCATGGTGTCCGCATGCACCCCGAACGGAACGCTGATCGTGGCGGTCGTGCTGACCAGCGCGGCGCACGACGGTCAGGCGGTCGAGGTGACGGTGAACGGCGAAGCGCACAGCGTGGCGGTGAATCGCCGGCTGGCGGTGCTGCGGCTTGCGGGCCAGAGCGGCGCGCAGTCGATCGAGCTGACGTCGCCGGCGGGTTGCCAGGATCCGATCGCGGCCCAGTGCCCGTAACGGCCTGAGATCGCGAAGTGGTTGATCGGCCTGAATCACAAGCAGCGCGTCGGAGTGGCGTACTTCGGCGCGCTGCTCGCTTACCGCTCACGTCAGTGATTGAATCAGCACGCCTACCAGCAATGCGGCGAGCGTCAACGCCGCGACGGGCAGCAGCGTCCGATGACGTCGCAGCCACGAGCGGAACGCCAGTCCGGGCGGCAGCGGAATGGAAATCCTCCGGCGGTGGAGATGTCGCTCCACGTCGTCCGCCATGTCGCGTGCCGATGGATAGCGCTGGTTGGGAGGTTTCTCGAGCGCCCGACCGACGATTGCGTCGATGTCGCCGCGAACCGCGCTCAGCAGCCGGCGGGGCGACGTTCCGCAGGCCGCCGCGCGGCACGCCCTCTGGGCATCGTGCTGCGCGAGCCAGTCGCTCGGGGCGGGCGCCTGCGTCTGAACGACCTCTCGGAGCAGTCCCGCCAGGCTGCCGCCGTCCTCGCGGAACGGCGGCTGCCCGCAAATGAGCTCGAACAGCAGGGTTCCCAGCGTGAATACGTCGCTGCGCGCGTCGATCGCCGCCTCGCCGCGCGCCTGCTCGGGGCTCATGTACTGCGGGGTGCCGATCAGGACGCCGGGGCGGTCCAACTCGTTGACCGACTGAGCGACGGGGATCGAGGCCGCGGCGGTGCTGAAGTCGATCACCTTGGGTATGGCGACCCCGTCGGCGCTGCTGACGAGGATGTTCGAGGGCTTGAGATCGCGGTGCACGATGCCGCGCTGGTTGGCGTGGTGAACCGCGTGGCAGACGGCGGCGAAGAGTCTCAGCCGGGCCGCGAGCGTCAGGCGCTGCTCGTCGCAGTAACTGGTGATCGGCCGGCCGGGGATGTATTCCATCACGAAGTAGGGCCGTCCGTCAGGCAGCTCGCCGGCGTCGTAGACGTCGGCGATGTTCGGGTGATTCAGCCGCGCCAGGGCCTGACGCTCCTGCTCGAATCGGCGAGAAAGCTCGACCGAGTCGCGCCCAGGGGGAACGACCTTGATCGCAACCTGTCGGCGCAATGGCTCCTGCTGCTCCGCCAGATAGACGACGCTCATGCCGCCGCGACCCAGTTCTCGTAGCGGCCGGTAGGGGCCGAACCGGGTGGCGGGATCGATCGGGTGGGCAGCCGCTTCGGCGACGGCGGCGGGGCTTGCGGCTGGGTTTCCGGCGCGGATCAGCTCGTCGAGTCCGTCCGCGTGCACCGTCGCATCGTTCTGGCGCAGCTCGGCGAGGCTGAGGATGCGCGTTCGGCCGCCGAGGGCGGGTGGCACCGCTGCGGCGTGTGAATCGCCCGGGCATCCCGGCTCGGGAGGGTACGGTGCGGCGGGGGGCGACGCGGAGCCGCGCTCCGGCTCCTGGAGCAGCCGGCGCACTGCTTGCGCGAGCGACGGATCGCGGCGCGTGGCCTCGGCCACGTAGGACTCGCGCTCGGCCGGCGGTAGGCTGCGCGCGGTCTTCACAATCTGGGCCGCCGACGGGTCGTGCACCACGAGCGTGGCACCTCCGAGAGGAATACGGTTATTCTACGCAGGTCGGCTTGACCGGTGCGACCCGTCAGGTCACAGGCGGCGTTTTCCCGTTGGGTTCAGGCGGGCAACGTACGATTCTCGAATTCAGAGGCTCTATCGTGGTGAGGCGGTCATGCACTCTCGCGCCAAGACGCTGTCCCTGGCACTGCCACTCGCAATTCCGCTCGTGTTCATGAGCCTGCTGACGGCCACTCCGGTCTCGGCGGAGGTGCTCTATCTTTCCGGCGGGCAGGTGATCGAGGCCAGCGTTCTGAAAGAGACCCCCGAGCGGGTGATTGTCGATCTCGGCTTCGACGTCGTCGCCGTCCCGCGCTCGCAGATCACGCGCATGGAGGCCGCCCGGGAGGAGCTGGCGACCTCGCAGTCGACCCGCAGCACCGGGCATCTCTACAGCACCGCCGACCTTCCCCCGCGCAACGTCAAGGAGCTTTCGCAGCGCTTCGGCGAAGCGGTCGTGCTGGTGGCGTCGCCATCGGGGCAGGGCAGCGGCTTTTTCATCAGCCCCGACGGGCACGTCGTCACCAACTTCCACGTGGTCGAGGGCGAGACGCGGCTTTCGGTAGCGGTCTTTCGCCGCGTGGGGGACGAATTCCGCCGCGACAAGTTCGAGGATGTCGACCTGGTGGCAACCAACCCCTTCCTGGACCTGGCGCTGCTGAAGGTGTCGCTGCCCGAAGGCTACCGACCGACCCTCGCCTACCTCGACGATCACGACGAGCTGCGCGACGGGGACGCCGTCTTCGCCATCGGCAACCCGCTCGGCCTGGAGCGCAGCGTCTCCGAGGGCATCGTCAGCCGCCGCAATCGCGCCGAGGCCGGCCTGGCGTACATCCAGACGACGACGCAGATCAATCCGGGGAATTCCGGGGGTCCGCTGTTCAACGCGCGCGGCGAAGTCGTGGGTGTGACGAACATGAAGCTGATGGGGGCGGAAGGGCTGGGTTTTGCGATCCCGGTACGCTACGTGATCGACTTTCTGCGCAACCGCGACGCGTTTGCCTACAACAGCGAGAGCTCCGAGGCAGGATATCGATATTTGCAGCCGCCGGCCCGCGAAGAGACGGATCGGGCGTCGCCGCTGAAGGCCCCGTAGCACTCCGATTCACCCGATTGAAAGAAGGAACCAGCGATGCGATTCAGGATTGGACTCGTGGCGGCGGCGCTCGGGCTTGCCGGCGCGCTCGCGTGCGCGGCGCAGGATTCGGCTCCCGCGCCGGACCCCGCTTCGCTCGCGCCGCGCGACGCGCTGCTCTGGGTGGGTGTTACCGACCTCAGCGACGTCCTCGACGCTTACGAGCGGACCAGCACCAGCAAGCTGATGAACGACCCGGCCGCCAGCAAGGCGCTCGTGGACATCGGCATGGTCAAGCACCTGCTCGACGGCTTGAAAAAGCGCCTGGCCAGCTCGCTCGATCTTGCCCCCGAGCAATTGAAGAACCCGTTCGACGGTCCGGTCTCCTTCTTCGTGCGGCCCACCGGCGACAAGGACGAGAAACTGCGCCCCGCCATCGTGCTCGGCATCGGCGACCGCGACTCGCTGGTCAGCTACTACGAGCGCCTGCGCAGCCGGCTGCGCGACCGCGTCGATGAGTTCGAGCGCATCACGTTTGACGAGTTCGACATCGACAGCTACCGGCAACAGGGTGACGGCAAGAGTGGGGCCGACGCAGACTCGGACGAAGACGGCGCGACGGCCGACCCGAATGAGACCGATCCGTTCGGAATGGATGAGAATGAGATCGAGCGGCAGGTGGAGACCTGGCTCGCCGAGATTCTCAGCGAAAAGAGCATCCCGAAGCGCCTGGCCGTCTGCCTGGGTGAGCGCTACTTCATCGTTGCGCAATCCGTGGAGGAAGTGAAGGACATCCTGCGGCTCCAGCGCGGCGGAGAATCGCTGCGCGATACGGAGGGGTACAAGGCGCTGGAGCGCGAGTTCAAGCAGCCGGGGCGGGTTCGCATGCTCGCCAATATCCCGGGCTTGTTGGAGCTCAACCGCGAGGACGCGGACGCCGTCAAGCAGCTCGCCGCACTTGGGCTCGACCGGCTCGGCTGCGCGGTCGCCCATGGGGACTGTGGCGCGGACGGCGTGGATCAGACATTCGACGTATTCCTGCCGGTGCAGGGTGAGCGGACCGGGCTTGCCAAGATCTTCAGCCAACCTTCCATGCCAACCGCGCCGACCGGCCGAATCCCGCCGGATGCGTTCATCTTCGCCCGCGCGAACATCAATCCGGGCGAGCTGGTTAACGAGATCGAGAGCATCACGCGGCGGATCGACCCCGAGGCGGCCGACGAGCTGCGGACGTCGCTGGAGGCGATCCCGCTCTCCGAGACCGAGACGTTCAACCTGCGGCGTGACGTAATCGATCGGCTTCGAGCACCCGCGACGCTTACGTTCTCGTTCGCCCGGCCGCTGGGCCCGGATAGCGCGCGCGTGCTGCTGTCGATCGGGCACGCCGGCAAGGATGCGATCGTCCGGGCGATCGAGGCGCTGCGCGGGCTGGCGCCCGGGATGTTGATCGACCGCGACCTGCGCGGCACACCCGTGTACGACATTCCGCTCGGCGGCGTTAGCCTTGCGGCGGCTGCCGACCGGGTCGTGCTGGGCGTGACGCCCGCGGTCGAGAGCGAGCTCCAGGAAGTCGAAGGCGGACGCGGCCTGGGGGACGACCCGCTCTTTCGGCGCGCCCTGGCGGCCGTCGACCAGGAGGCCTGGCTGGTCGTATGGGTCAACGAGCGGTCCCTATTTGAACTGGCGGTCGAGCTGGCCGCGCGTGGCGAGCACATGCCGCCGGCCAGCCCGGTGGCGTTCCTGACGCAATCGCTCGCCGGCAACAGCATCAAGTCCGGCGCGGCGGAGGACGCGCGCGGCCTGTTGCGATACAAGACGGGCACTCTGATGACGGTTCGGACGACGCCCGACGGCTTGCACGTGCGTGCGGTGCAGTTGGCGCCGACGCCCTGAGCCCCGGAGGGTCAACGCTACGGCGCCGGCGGGTCTTGCGGCGGCTCGAGATCGGGCCATTCCGGGCCGGCGGCGCGGCGGACGGCGGCGCTCAGAAAGCTCTCCAACGCGCTGATGCTCGCCTTCTGAGCCAGCTTGATGACGTAGTCGCTGGTCATCGCGTTGAAGCGCTCATCCTCGATCTGCCGGCGTACCTCGGTTTGCACATCGCGGAAGCTCTTGGTCACCGCGTGCTGGACCTTGCCGCAGCCGACGATGTACCAGCCGGTCGGCGTCTCGACCGGCTCGCTGAACTGCTTCTCGCGATAGGAGAAGATGCGCTGGGAGAGCTCATCGTACGGGGCTTGCAGCGGAGCGCCGATTTCGCCCCAGGAGCCGCCTAGGTCGGCGTGGGCCCCGCGCGAAAACTCGCGCGCCACGTCGTCGAAGGAGCGCGACGAGAGCGCCTGGTGCGCCGCCCGGGCGCGGCGCATCGCCTCGAGCTTCGCCATGGCCCGGGCGTTCGGGGCCGCGCCGTCCCAGCTCACGCCGCTGGGCAGGAACGACGCGAACGGCAGCTCGATCATCAGCAGCTCGCGCGTTTCCGGCGTTGAGAAGCGCTCGCGGTTCTGGTCAAAATACTCGATCAGCTCGACGCGCCGCACGGACACGCGCGGCGCCAGCACGTCGCGGGCGTAGCTCTGCACGAGCATGGCGCGTTTGACCAGGTCGCGGTGCTGGTCGCGGGTCAGGCCGAAGCTCTTGAGCATCGCCTCGGCCCGCGCCGCGCTGCCGCCGAAGTCGTTGGCGATCTGCCGTTCGATCTCGCGGTCGACGGCGCGGTCGAGCGATTCTTTCTGCGGGTCGTTCAGGCCCGAAAGGGCCTTGTCGTACAGCAGCAGCGAACCGACCTCCTGCTGGGTCTGCACGCGAATCGCGCCGCGCATCTCGTCCAGCATGCCCGCCCGGACGCCCTCCTTGCGCAGCTCCGCGATTTTCCGGCGCAGCGGCCAGAGCACTTCCGAAACCGTCAACGCGTGGTCGTTGACCAGCAGAATGTCGCCTTCGATCGCGCCCGCCCCGGCCGCAATGCGGCGCGGCGTCGGGTTGGCGGCGGCACGTTGCTCGGGGCGGACAGTCGGCGGCTCAACTTCCACCACCGATCCGCTGGCCAGCAACTGCCGGCGCTCGCCGGCGAGCTGCGCCTCGCTCTTGAGCTCCGGGCGGCGCGCATCCGGCGGCGGAGGCGCGTCGGTGTTGCGTGGGTGACAACCGAAGCAGCCCAGCGCCAGCACGCTCAGCAGCGCGAGACCCCGCGGCCCGAGACGATGGGGAGTACGGCTCAATCGAAGTGACATGCCTTGTCTGATAGCCGATTCCGCCGTGCGCGCCAACGGGCAGGCCGCAATCGCGCGAGCACGTCACAGCCCGCGCGGCCAGCACGTCCGGAAATCGCGCGGCGGTTGAGAAGCTGGTTCGGAAGGCGTGCACCGCCGCGGGCTACGGTCGGAATCCGAGCCGCGGGCGCAAAGCTTCGTTCAGTGCGGCGGGGATCGCGTCGGCGACGTCGCGCGCCAGATAGCCGACGGGGCCGATGCGTTCGGCACAGCGATCGGCCGCCGAGCCGTGCACGTGCACCGCGAGACAGGCTGCGTCGAAGGGCGGCAGCTTCTGTCCCATCAGCGTCGCGATCAGGCCGGTCAGAACATCGCCCATCCCGCCGGTGGCCATTCCTGGGTTGCCGGTCTCGTTGACGAAGGCGCGCTGGGGGTCGGCGACGACGGTGCGGTGGCCTTTGAGGACGACCGTTCCGCCGGTGAACACGGCCAGCTCGTGCGCGCAGGAGACGCGTGCGTCGTCATCGCGTCCGACGCGGGGATCCAGGCCGAGCACCTTGCGCAGGCGCGACATTTCGCCCGGATGCGGCGTCAAGACGGCGTTGGGACGGGTTCGCAGCAGGGCGTCATCGGCCGAATTGAGCGCGTCGGCGTCGATGACCGTCGGGCAGGCGCGGTCGAGCACGCGCGCCAGCAGCACCATGTTGTCGTCGCGGTGCGCCAAGCCCATGCCCGGGCCGATCGCGACCACGTCGCACCAGGCCAGCGACTCATCCAGCAGGGGCAGACCGGCTCGCGAAAGCGTCGCGCTGTCGGTCTCGGGCATCGCGACGCTCATGGCACAGAGTTCACCCGCGGCGATCACCGGTTGAATGGACGCGGGCGTCAGAATACGCACCAGCCCAGCCCCGCCGCGCAACGCCCCGAGCCCGGCGAGCGCGGCAGCCCCGCTCATGCCGCGACTGCCGGCAACGATGACGACCCGGCCGACCTCACCCTTGTGCGTCTGCGGATCGCGGGGGGCGAGCCGCGGAAGGTCGCTGATGCGTTGCGGCGGTTGGATTGAGGCGTCTCGTTGGGGGCGTCCCATCGGAGTCACTCCGAGTGCGGCGTATCGGCGCCTGAGGCCGCGGTGCGGGCCTTCGCTGCGTCGGCCGGAGCCGGTGGGCGCTGCGCTCCGCGCGCGAGGCGGTTGATCAGCGCCGCCTGGAAGCCCGCTCCGAAGCCGTTATCGATGTTGACGACGGACACATTGGACGCACAGCTATTGAGCATGGCCAGCAGCGCTGCGATGCCGCCGAAGCTGGCGCCGTAGCCCACGCTGGTCGGGACGGCGATGACCGGGACGCTGACGAGCCCACCGGCGACGCTCGGGAGGGCGCCCTCCATGCCGGCGACGACCACGAGCACGTTGGCAGCGCGCAGGGTCTGCGAACGTGCCAGCAGGCGGTGCAGCCCGGCCACGCCGACGTCGTAGATAGTCTGAACGGATTCGCCGAGCATCGTCGCGGTCAGGCGCGCCTCTTCCGCAACGGGGAGGTCGGCGGTTCCGGCGGCGACCACGGCGACAAAGCCGGAATCGTTCGGATTGGAGGCATCTTGAGTTTCACCCGTAGTTCGAAGCGTCAAGACACGGGCGCTTTCGTGGAAGACCGCCTGCGGAAAGCGCCGCCGCACGCGCTCGGCCGCCTCGGCGCGGACCCTGGTTGCGAGCACGGGCGCGCCGCCCGCCGCAAGCCGGGCAACGATCGCTTCGATCTGCTCGTCGGACTTGCCGGCGCCGAAGACCACCTCGGGAAAACCGCAGCGCAGGGCGCGATGGTGGTCGACGTTCGCGAAACCGATGTCCTCGAAGGGCAGGGTGGCCAGTCGGCGCATCGCTTCATCGAGATCAAGCCGGCCCTGCGCGACTTCCGAGAGCAAATTGCGAAGCGCCTGCGGATGCAATAGAGTCTCCTGGCAGCCGGGCCGCGGCGTGCGGTCGGCCGGTGAATCCGACGTGACGCAGGTGCATCACCGCGTCCCCAGGGGATTGTACAGCAGGCCGCACGGCCGTTGAGATGGGACGATGGGTCAAGCGAGCTCGAAGCAGCGGCTGGAGACGGTGGAGCCGGTCGGCAAACGCGTCCTGATCCGCAAGGATGAGGATAAGAAGACGACCAAGGGCGGCATTCAGCTTCCCGGGAACATCGAGATACCGACGATCACCGGGCGTGTGGTGGCGGTCTCGGCGCAGGTGGAGCGCGACGAGGACTATCCCATCCGCCAGTACGACCGCGTGCTGTTCAATCCCAAGCAGGCGATTCCGGTCGACTTCGAGGGCGACAACCGGCTGTTCGTCGTGCCGGTGGAAGATGTCGTCGCGGTTTTCCGGCGCGGCAGCGGCGGCGAGTAGAGCGCGCGGAGCGACCGAGCTACCAGGTCGTGCCGACCGGGCCGTCGCGCAGCTCAATCCCGATGGCTTTGAGGCGATCGCGAATCTGGTCGGCCTGCGCAAAGTCCTTTCGCTGCCGGGCAGCCTGGCGAAGCTCCACCAGCATCCCGATCAGGTCGTCGTCGCGCGCGCCTGACGGAGCATCCGGCGTGGTCCATTTCAGGCCGAGCACATCGGTGGCCGACCGGCGGAGCAGGACCGCCGCCGCCGCGAAGTCGGTCCGGCCGACGCCCCCGTCGGCGTTCCAGGAGGACGTTTCCCGCACCAGTCCGAAGAGTGCGGCGATCGCGCCGGCCGTGTTGAAATCCTCGTTCATCGCCTCGCCGAAGCGTGCCCGGGTCTGGTCGAGCAGCGCGGCGACGGCCTGCGAGGGAGCGTGTTCCGGGGCGCGGCGCGCCCCATCCTCAAGCCGCGTCAGCGCGTCGCGCAGCTTGTAGGTGCCGCTCTCCGCGGCGCGCAGCGCCTCGTTGCTGAAGTCGTTCGGCTGCCCGTAGTGCGATGTGAGAATGAGGTGCCGCACGACGACCGGCTCGAAGCAGCGCTCCAGCAGCGGATGCCCCTCGCGGAAGATCTGCTTGAGCAGGACCGCGTTGCCGAGGCTCTTGCCCATCTTCTGGCCGTTGATCGTCACCATGTTGTTGTGCAGCCAGTAGCGCGCGAACGGGCGGGCGCCGGTGGCGCATTCGGACTGGGCGATCTCGCATTCGTGATGCGGGAACTTGTTCTCCATGCCGCCGCCGTGAATGTCGAGCGTGTTGCCGAGGTACTTAGTGCTCATGGCGGAGCACTCGATATGCCAGCCGGGAAAGCCCGGCCCCCAGGGGCTGGGCCACTGCATGAGGTGGGTCGGTTCGGCGCGTTTCCACAGCGCGAAATCGGAGGGGTGGCGCTTCTCCTCGTTGACGGCCAGGCGGGCGCCGGCCTCGAGCTCGTCGACGGTGCGGCCGCTGAGCCGTCCGTAGCCGGGGTAGGAGCGGACGTCGAAATAGACTGAGCCGTTGACGACGTAGGCGTGTCCGCGCTCGATCAGGGCCTGGACGGCGGCGATCTGCTCGGGAATGTGGCCCGTGGCGCGCGGCGCGATGTCCGCCCGCAGGATGTTCAGCGCGTCCATGTCCTCGTAGTAGCTGCGCATGAACGACTCGACCACCGCCATCGGATGCAGCCCGCGCCGGCGGGCCTCGACGATGATCTTGTCTTCACCGGCGTCGGCGTCGTCGGTCAGGTGCCCGACGTCGGTGATGTTCTGCACGTAGCGAACCTCAAAGCCGCTGTGACGCAGCCAGCGGACGACCACGTCGAAGCTCACGTAGCTCTTGGCGTGCCCCAGGTGGCTGTGGCCGTAGACCGTCGGTCCGCAGACGTACATATTGACGTGCGGCGGGTCGAGCGGAACGAAATCCTCGCGCTGGCGCGTGAGGCTGTTATGAACTCTCAGGGGCATGGCTCGTCTCGTGGTTTCCCGATCGTCGGCGGATTGTACGCGGGACCGGATCGCCGGCCAGCCCGGATTGCATGCCGGTTGGCTTCGTAGTTGATAAGATGTTGTGCGAAAGGGGTGCGTGATGTCCTTGCGAAATCTGGGAGCGCTTGCCGTAGCGGCTGGCGTGGCGATCGGGCTGGTGGCGGCCGCCGCCGGTCGAGCGACTGCGCAGCAGGGGGACGATCCACTCGCCGGCGCGCCCGCGGATACTCCCCGCTTCCTGGAGTGGCTCGACGAGCAGATTCGCCAGCCGCGCGAGCCGCAGCCTCTGCCCGAGGCCGCGGAGCTGGCCCTGCCGAACACGTTCATTCAGCATCTTGATCGCCGCCTGAGCAGCGCGAAAGTGCAGTCGAGCTGGACGCGGCAGACGGACGCGCGCGAACCGCTGGCCAGCTACGGTCCGTACAGCACCTCCGAGCACGCGCGTTCACCGTTCAATTGCACCGTCGTGCGCAACGACGTCGACGGCAGCGGAGATCTCGCCGAGCAGATGATGATCGTGCTTGGGAGCCTCCGGCTGCGCTGCGAGGACGTGGGCACGATCGCCATCGACATCAAGGTGCCCAAGGGGGATTCGCTGGACATTCTCTGGGGCAAGGAGAACCGCCTGCGCGTCCCCGTGCCGGACAACGAGAACTTCTGGAAGCTGCGGGTCAGTACGGCGGAGCTCCCGCAGTGGACCGGCCGACTGCTGCGGATTCAGTTCGCGGTGGACAAGCCGGACAGCGGCGCGGTCGAGCTTCGTTCGATCCAGTTTCTGAGCCACGAGGACAGCTTCCCGGAGCCGGTCGGTACCCAGACGGTTGTGCTGGACCGCACGCAGCAGGACGCGATCTACACGCACGGTTCGAGCGAGATTCGATTTCTGAATGTCTCGCTTCCCAAGGAGGCGAAGTGGGCGGCGTCGCTGGGCGTCTCGCCGCGCGATCGCCGCGCCGGCGACCGTCCGGTCTCGATGCGTTTCGAGCTGCTGGTGGAGGAGGCCGGGCAGGCAACGCCGGTGCTGTCGGAGACGGTCACGCAGGCCGGCGTCTGGAAGGACGCCAGCGCATCGCTGACCGCGTGGGCCGGCAAGAGCGTGCACCTGGTGCTGCGGACGACCTCCGAGGAGCCGGGTCTGGTCGGTCTCTGGGGCGCGCCGACGGTCTATGAGCCGGTCGCCGATCCGCCGCTGGTGGTGGTGTACCTGATCGACACGGTCTCGGCCGGTCATCTGGAGTTGTACGGGAACAAGCGTGAGACGATGCCGCGCCTGACGGAGCTGGCCGGGGAGGGTGCGTGGTTCCGCTTCATGCACTGCAACGCGCCGCAAACCGTCTGCTCCGTGCCCAATCTGAAGCTCGCGCTGACGACGGAGAAGCACGGCGTGCATAACGCGTCGATGGCGGCGGCGGACGAGCTGGTGACGGTGGCGGAGGCGTTTCAGTCGGCGGGGTTCGCGACCGGATCGTTCATCACGAACGTCAACGCCGGCCCGGCCCAGAACATGGACCAGGGCTACGACCTGCTGGTGGACCGGATCGCGACGCTTCAGGACACGGGCGCCGACCGCACGATTCCGCTGGCCGAGGTGATGGCCTTCGTGAACCGCTGGCGCGACCGCCCGGCGTTCGTGTACATCCACACGGCTGAACCGCACGCGCCTTACACGCCGCCGCCCGGATTCGCCGGCCGCTTCGATCCCGACTACACGGGGGAGCTGGACGGCACGCTGCACCAGCGTCACGGCTTCGTCAACGCGCGCAGCCAGCGCGATCTGGAGCACATCGTCGCCCTTTACGACGAGGAGCTGGCCTACGCCGATTATCGCCTCGGGCTGTTTCTGGATGCGCTGAACGAAGCCGGCTTTGGGAACCGCACCACGCTGTTCGTCACCAGCGATCACGGCGAGGAGTTCATGGAGCACGGGCGCTGGGCGCATGGTGGCGCTCTCTTCAACGAGGTGCTGCGCGTGCCGCTGGTCATCCGCAGCCCGCTGATCAAGGCGCGCGGAGCGATCGACGTTCCGGCCCAGCTTCTGGATCTCAAGCCCACGCTGCTCGAGCTCTTCGGCCTGCCGCGCCCCTACGCGCTGGACGGCGTCAGTCTGGCGCCGCTGCTACGCGGCGCGCCGGCCAGCGAGCTGGAGGCGGGCGGCTTGACGGCCAGGCGGGACATCGTCTCGACGAACCACATGTTTCGCCGGCGCGGAATCATCGAGCACTCCTACATCGAGGAGAACCGCTGGAAGCTCTACTATTGCAGCCGGCTGGAGGCGTCGACGCCGGGCGGTCCGCTGCATCACTTCAAGCTGTTCGATCTTCAGACGGATCCCGGCGAGACACAGAATGTCCTGGATGCGCATCCGGACATCCTGCGGCGCCTCGCCGGCCGGATGCTCGCCTACGCCCGGGCGCAGCGCCCCTTTGAGCGCAGCCGGAACCTGGATCCGCTCAGGTTTGATCCGTCGCAGCTCGACGCCTTGCGGGCGATGGGCTACATCGGCGGGCCCGGCGGCGACGAGGAACCTTGAGGAGCGTGGCCGCGGATTGCGAACTCGGATGCGGAGGAAGGAGGAGTGAGGATGGGGTTGATTCGCAGGATGGTCCGTTCCTCGATCGTGTCCGGGCTGGTGGTCGGCGCCGCACAATCGCCGGCCGACGAGCCCGTCTCCTCGTCAGCGCAATCGGCGCCGGCGTCGCAGAAGGTCAGCGTCCGGCCCGGCATCAACGACGCCTATCGAGACGCGGACATCGACCAGTGGGTGGAGCGCTTCGAGACCGACAACCGCGAGGTCTACCGCGAGCGGACGCGAATCGTGGCCGACCTGGGGCTGAAGCCCGGAATGGCCGTGGCCGACGTCGGCGCGGGCACGGGCGCGTTCACCGAGCTGCTGGCCGAGGGCGTCGGCCCGGCGGGCCTCGTCTACGCGGTGGACATCACCCCCGAATTCGTGCAGCACATCGAGACCCGGATGAAGCAGGCCGGCCGCGGAAACGTCCGCGCGCTGCTGTGCACGGCGGATTCGACGCAACTCGCCCCGGCATCGGTGGATCTGGCCCTGCTCTGCGACACCTATCACCATCTTGAGTACCCCTCGGACACGCTGCGCAGCCTGTTCGGCGCGCTGCGCGCGGGAGGCACCCTGGTCGTGGTGGACTTCGAGCGGCTGGAGGGCGTCAGCAGCGACTGGACGCTCGAGCACGTTCGCGCTGGCCGCGACGTCGTGATCGCCGAGATCGCCAAAGCGGGTTTCGAGCTGGTGGAGCGGCACCCGCGCAGCGCGCGGTTGCTCGACAATTACGTGCTGCGGTTCCGCAAGAAGCCGTAACGCTTGCGGGGCTTGCGGCCCACTGCCGCGTCAGCTCGCCGTGGTCGGCGGCTCCTCCGCGCCCTGGGCCGGATCAATCGGCGACGAGTGCCGAGGAGCGGTTCGGCGCGCGGCGGGTGAGGCCGGCCACGACCTG
>CAYXIO010000002.1:33690-151956 GCA_964465125.1 uncultured Planctomycetales bacterium
TTGCGGGCGCCGATCTCGAACCGCAGGCGCCACTGCGCGTGCAAGGCGCGCCAGGCGTGCATAACGGACCAGCCGGGTTCGGCGATGCGCGCCGATTCAGAGACGCGCGTGCCCAGCGCGACGACCTGAAACCCGCGGCCGTTTTTCAGTTCCTCGGGGTCGGCGTAACGCACGTCGAGGCAGCCGAAGTGAAACCCCGGCAGCGACTGCGCGATCCGATCGATGGCTTGCTCAAGCTGCGGCGTGATCAGGTGGCTGCCGTCGCGCAGCATCGTTCCCTGGGAGTGATTGCCGGCCATGGCCAACGGCATCGGCTCGCCGATGGCCAGCACGTGGCCGGCCTGACTACGGAGGCGCTTGAGAAACAGGCGCGCCTGCAAGCGGTAGCGCGGATGGCGCCAGATCAGGCGCTCTACGGTCGAGCGGCCGTCGCCGATGAGCACCGGGAACTGCTTGTACGCGAGGGACAGGATGCGGCCGCGCGCGGCGGCGGCGCCCGGCGCGTCGGGCAGACGGTAGTAGACGATGGCGGCCTCGTGCGGGCCGGGGTGGTAGCGCTGCAAGACGAGCTCGCCGGTCTGCTCCGGAAGGTAGACTCGCAAGGCGTCGTCCAGGGCGCGCACCAGCTTGAAGCCGGCGCCGTGCCGACCGCAATCAGGCTTGAGAACGAACGGCAGCAACCATTCGCCGCGCTCGACGGCGTCCGAAAGCCGCGCGAAGCGCTCGTCGACGCTTCCTGGCGCAAGCCGTTCGCAGGCGGCAACCGTGTCGCGCGGCAGGCGACTGAGGATCGCGGACTTGGAGACGTCCTTCGCGCCGTTCGACCGCAGACCCGGGTTGGCCGCGGTCGCAATGGTCAGCCCGCGGTGGCGGACGGCCAGCCAGCCTAGCGCGGGAAGCAGGGGAAGCTGAAGCACCCACTGCGGCCAGAATTCCCAGTGCCGGATGCGTGCGATTCGGGCGCCCAGGCGGGCGCGGCCGATCTCGGTCGCCAGCAGCTCCACCGCTCGGATGGCGATGTACATCAGCACGGCGCCGAAGAGGACGGCGACCCAGGTGGATCCAAGCCGGGCTTGCAGCGGGCGGAGAATGACACTGCCGACGGCGGCGGCCAACCCCACCAGGAACGGTGTCCAGAGTAGGCCCGCAATCAGCGCCCACAGGATGAACGCGCGGGCGCGCGCCCCGAGCATCCCGGCCGCAATGTAAACCGGCACGCGCGTGCCGGGCAGAAAACGCGCGGCGAGCACCGCCGCCCAGGCACGCCGCTGAAACCATCTGCTGACCTGATTGAGCAGCTCGGGCGAGATACGCTTGCGGAACCAGCGCCGCCGCATCAGCCATTGGCCACAGAGCCGGCCAAGCATCCACAGCCCCGTATCGCTGACGAAGATGCCGAGAAAACACCCGGCCAGCGCCACCGGCAGGGCGAGCCGCCCGTCGTGCACGAGGATGCCGGCGGCGATGCATGTCAGGTCTTCGGAGACCAGCGTCGCCAATGCAAGCATGAGTATCCGAAGCCAGGCGGATTCCCCCGGCTCCAGGACGGGTAGCGCGGCGATCAGGACCAGAGTGGCGGCGGGCAACATGCAAAACGCGGCTAGGCGCTCGTGACGGCCGGCGCGAAGCGCGCCGCTTGCGGGCCGTCCGCCGGCGACTGGCGCAGACCCAGGTCGCCTCTCAGCGGCGCGCTGCCGTTCTCCTTGACGCTGAACACGTAGAAGCTGCCGTACGTCGCCGAGCGGTCGATCGCGAGCAACTCGCGGGCCAGGTCGGTGTGCGGAATCAGGTGCTCGCGAATCGCAGGCGGGGGCTCGAGCTGATAGCTGCCCGAGCGGTAGATCAGCCGGGCGCCCGGGGACGCCGCGCGCAGCACGCTCCTGAGCGTGCCCTCGAAGGTCGGCGGGGGCATCCAGTCGAAGATGTCGAGCAGGTTGAAGCGCGAGATCGAGCCGGCCGGCTGGGTGTCGAGAAACGGCCCGAGCCAGCCGTTGACCACCAGCACCCGATCGAGATTCTTCCGCAGAGTGGGGAAGTTGGCCGCCTCCAGGTAGGGCGGCACGCGCTCGCCGCGAAAACGGCCGGTCGCCACCACGCTCAGAAAGTAGTTGTCGTAGATCGGCACGCGCGTCAGGGCGTATTCAATTCGCTCGCGCACGAACTGGTAGATGTCGTGTCGCCCGTGCACCAATTTGAGCTGGCGCGGGTGCACGCCGCAGAGATACATGAACCAGCGCGATCGGCAGAGCCGCTCGGCCACCGGCCCCCACAGCCGGCGCGCGACGTAGCGGTCGTACCAGGTCTTCTGCTGTGCGAGCGTTCGCAGCTCGAAAAACGTTTCGATGCTGTGCCGAGGAATGCCAAGCCGCGGCAATACGAAGCGCACGATGCGGGCGGCGAGGCCCATGCGGCCGAAGCGATACAGGTCGCGGTAGGCCATCCAGAGGTTGCGATCCCAGAACTCCTGCGAGCGCGGCGAGAGCAGCGAACGCAGCCGCCGGCGATAGACCTTGGCGACGACCGTGGGGCGCCGGGCCGCGAAGATGTCGAAAAACGTCTTGTGATCCAGGGCCGCGATTCCGGCGAGCTTGAGCTCGAGCACGGCGTTCTGGGCGGGGTTTCCGTCTACGCTGATCAGGCGCCTCGGGCTCTGGCAGAGGAAGTTGAGCGGGTTGCAGCCGGCCGACGTGATCGAGATGACCGTGTCGTCGGCGCCGAGGCACAGCGAGCGACGGTCCATTTCCGGGTCTTCCCACGACATGTTGAACACGATGCCGTGAAAGACCAGCCGTTCGAGCAGCGATCGGCCCGCAGGGGTGGGCATATCGAGGACGGGAACCACCGACACCGTTCTTACTCCTTGCGGCCGACCGCCGTGAAGTTGTATCCGCCCAGCCAGTAGCGCACCGTGGCGTCGCGGAGCAGCGTTTGGAATTCATCCTCGTAGCGCGTCAGCGTCTCGACGTGATTGGCGCGCAGCCACGCCCGCATGACCGGCGCGAGCGGCCCCCAGGCGTGGAAGCGGCTGAAATCCAGCACGACCAGTCGCCCGCCGGGGCGCAGCGCGTCGACCGCGCAGTGCAAGGCGGCGCGCCAGTCGGGGATCATCGTCAGGCTGTAGGCGAAGAGGATCGCGTCAAACTCGCCGCGGTAGCTGAGGCGTGTGGCGTCGGCCTCGACCAGGCTCACGTTGGTCCAGCCCAGCCTGCCGCAGCGCTGCGCTGCGCGGCGCAGCATGTCGGAGGAGAAATCCAGCCCGACCAGGCTGCCGCGCTGCGGGGCGAGCTGATCGAGGATGTGTCGGAAGTTGAGCCCCGTGCCGCAGCCGACCTCGAGCACGCGGCTGTCGGGTTTCAGTGCGAGCCGGCCGACGGCCTGCCGCCGACCGTGCAGGATCATCCAGCGCGTGCGGTCGTAGACGTAGGCGTGGAGACGGTAGAATCGTTGAACAGCCGTCGCTTCCAACTCGAGCGCCTTTCCTGCGCAGATCGGGGCGGCGCCTGGCCGCCGGCCGATTCGGACCGGCGCGGGCCGGGGCTGCGGGCCGCCGCGCCCGGAAAGTGTAGCTGATCGGGTCGGAGCGGCCAAACACGAGCGGGTCGTAGCTTGACACCGCTTTTGCACCCACCGAGAATCACGCAGAGCCGGTATCAAGCTCCTCGCGGGGCCGACCGCGGCTTGTGATCGGTTCCATTGCGCATCGCGGAGGACTCCAGGCATGGAACAGCCATCGTCGCATCTGCGGATCAAGCGCGCCGACGGCGTGTCCGTCGTGGAGTTTGCCGATCGCAAGATCCTGGAAGAGCTCTCCATTCAGGAGATCGGCGAAGAACTGGACCAACTGGTCGAGAACGAGCCGGGAATCCGGCTGCTGCTGAACTTCCGCAACGTCGACCACCTTTCCTCCGCGGCGCTCGGCATGCTCATCACGCTCAACAAGAAGGTCAAGGAGCAGAACGGCGCGCTGAAGCTCTCGGACATCAATCGCCAGATCTTCGAGGTCTTCAAGATCACGCGCCTCAACCGCGTTTTCGAGATTCACGATACGGCGGACCAGGCGCTGACCGGCTTCGCCGAGGCGTAGCCGCGGTTCGGGGGTGGGATATTGCCCGCAGGTAGAGGGCCCGCATGAATCCGCCGAGCGAATTCGGAATCCCCCCGGCGGCGCTGTGTGCGACGGTCCTGCCGAACGACCTGCGCAGTGCCAAGCACTTCGAGCAGATGGTGCTGGCCGAAGTGGCCCGGCAGCTCTATTCGGCCGAGTCCGTTTTCGCGATCAAGCTGGCGCTGGAAGAAGCTCTCACCAACGCGATCAAGCACGGCAATCGCAACGACGTCAGCAAGTCGCTGCACCTGCGGTTTCACGTCGACTCACAGCGGGTTGTGATCGGCGTGCGCGACGAAGGGGCCGGGTTCGAGCCCGATTTGCTTCCAGACCCGACCAGCGACGAAAACCTGGAGCGGCCGAATGGCCGCGGCATCATGCTGATCCGCGCTTACATGACGCGCGTGCACTACGCCGACCGCGGCAACGAGCTGTGGATGATGAAGCGCAACGGCGACGCGTAGCGCGCGCCCGGGCACGCCCGAATCCGACTGCCACCAGCGCCGCCGGAGCGCCGCACGATTCCGCGAAAGGATCGAGCCCGCGCCTGCCCGCCTGGAACAGCCAGTCCGCAGCCCGCGCTCGCGACTGCTTCAACTTCCAGATTCGGGTAAACGCATGAAGGCGGAACGGGCGAAGGTGGAGTAGAAACGCCGAGTCGGCGGAGCGCCTGCCTGGCTCGCCGAGGACGGAGCGAGGGACGGGATTGCATGCCTCAGCGGCCTTGTCACATTGCGATTATCGCACCCGCCGTCGCCCGGCGGCTGCTCGACGGGACAAAGACGATCGAATCCCGTTTCTCGCGGACCCGCCGGCCGCCCTTCGGCTGTGTGGGAGCGGGCGATCGCGTGGTCTTCAAGCTGAGCGGCGGCCCATGCGTCGTCGACGCCCGGGTTCGACGCGTGCAGGAATTCACCAACCTGACACCTCGGTCGGTCAACTCTCTGCGACGCCGCTGGAACGCCCTCGTGGCCGCGGACCAAGCCTACTGGCGACGTCGGCTGGGCTGCCGCTTTGGCGTCCTGGTCTGGCTGGAATCCGTCCGGCCGATCCGCGGGGTCCGGCGCGTACCGCGGCAATTCGGGAACGGATGGATCCCCGCCGGGTAGCGACCGGCTTGGGCCCCGCGCGGGCGGCGCACACGACCCAACCGACGTGATTCGGAACGAAGCCGCCCGAGAATCGGCCGCAAGGCTCTTGGCGCGGCGGCTATCTCCGCTACACTTCCGGATTCCCGCTGGGAGGCGGCAAGCGGCCGGACGATCCGCCGCGCCGTGCACCGGGTGTGCAAGAGGCGATTATGCCAACGATCAACCAGCTCATTCGGCGCCCCCGGCGTCCGCTGGGCTCGAAGTCGAAGGTCCGCGACCTGGAGGCCAGTCCGCAAAAGCGCGGCGTGTGCCTTCAGGTGAAGACGCAGACCCCCAAGAAGCCCAACTCCGCGCTGCGCAAGGTGGCCCGCGTTCGCCTGACCAACGGGCGCGAAGTGACCGCCTATATCCCAGGCGTGGACCATAACCTCCAGGAACACTCGATCGTGCTCGTCCGCGGCGGCCGCGTGCGCGACCTGCCCGGCGTGCGCTATCACATCGTGCGCGGCTCGCTCGATTGTGCCGGCGTGGCCAAGGACAAGGAAGGCAAGCAGCGCAACCGCAGCCGCAGCAAGTACGGCGTGAAGCGGAAGAAATAAGCAACTCAAGGCGAGACCATGGCCAAGAAGAAGTTCACCGCATCCGAATCCCAGTTGCAACCGGACGGCCGCTTCAACAGCAAGCTGGCCTCGCGCTTCATTAACTGCCTGATGTACCAGGGGAAGAAGAGCGTCGCGCAGCGCGTCTTCTATTCCGCGATGGACCGCATCGCCCAGAAGATCACCGACAAGTCCCCGATCGAGGTCTTCGAGACGGCCCTCGAGAACGTCAAGCCCGAGATCGAGGTGCGTTCGAAGCGCGTCGGCGGCGCGAACTACCAGGTTCCGATGCAGGTCAACGCTCGGCGGCGTCAGTCGCTGGCGATCCGCTGGCTGCTCGAAGCCACACGCGGGGCCCGCGGCGGAAAGGGCCGGCCCTCGGCCGAGATCCTTGCCGACGAACTCATGGCCGCCTTCCGCCGCGAAGGCACCGCCATGCAGACGCGTGAGAACGTGCATCGCATGGCGGATGCGAACAAGGCGTTTGCGCACTTCGCCTGGTAGACGCCGACGACCAGGAATTCGACTCTGCACGGCCGGGGCTGGTTCCCCGGCCGTTCTGTTTGGTGCGAGCGGGTACGATGCGCAAGGCATGAGCACGTTTGACCCCAAGCTGACTCTGCCGCCCGAGGCGCAGCCGTCCGTGGAAACCGTGCGGCGACTCGCCGACGCCGGTTACCGCGCGCTGCTGGCCGGCGGTTGCGTTCGCGATCTGCTGCTCCGCCGGCCGCCCAAGGACTTCGACGTCGCCACCAGCGCGCTGCCGGACGAAGTCTGCCGGCTGTTCAAGCCGGCGCGCCGCGTGGGGGCGCACTTCGGCGTCGTGCTCGTCCGGAAAGGCGGGGCCTGGATCGAGGTGGCGACGTTCCGCGCCGACGGGCCCTACCTCGACGGCCGCCGGCCGCAGAGCGTTACGTTTTGCGGCGAGATTGAGGATGCCCAACGTCGTGATTTCACGGTCAACGGCCTGTTCTATGATCCGCGGGCCGAGCAAGTTCTGGATTACGTCGAGGGGCGGCTCGATCTCGAAAAGCGCCTGCTGCGTGCGATCGGGCGACCGCAGGAGCGTTTTCGCGAGGATCACCTGCGCCTGCTGCGCGCCGTGCGTTTCGCCGCGGCGCTGGAGTTTGAGATCGAGCCGGATACCTGGCAGGCCATGCGTGAAGCGGCGCCGCGGGTGGCCGGAGTCGCGGTCGAGCGCGTGCTGGAAGAGCTCAACCGCACGCTGACGCATCCGACGCGCAGCCGTGCCGTCCGGCTCCTGGAGTCGAGCGGACTGCTGCCGCACCTGTGGCCGCAGTCGGGCTGGACACCTGAGCGTGCCGCCGCGGCAACCGATCGTCTCCAGGCGCTCGTTCCCGATGGGTCGCTCGCGGCGGCGTGGGCGCTGCTGCTGGCCGACCAGACGGTCGACGAGGTTTGCCGCGTTGCCCGTGCGCTGAGCGCCTCCAACGACCTGCGCGAGACGGTCGCGTGGCTGGTCGAGCATCAATACGATCTGTTGAACCCGGACGGACTCTCCCTGGCGGAACTCAAGCGGCTCGCGGCTCACGACGCCTTCGATGCCCTGCGTGACGTTGTCGAGGTGCGTTGGCGATCGCTGGACGATGGTCCGCAGCGACGGGCGGCGCTGGCTCGGCGGCTGGAGGTGCTGACGCCCGAGATGTTGCAGCCCGCGCCGCTGGTGACGGGAGATGATCTGGTAGCGCGAGGCATTCCCACCGGGCCGCGCTACAAACAGGTGCTCGATCTGCTCTACGCGCGTCAGTTGAATGAGCAGGTGGTGACCCGCGAGCAGGCCCTGCGCGAGTTGGAAGAGCTGCTTGGGCCGCCCGAGGACCGGCAGTGACCACGCCGACCGGCCGGTCGCGCACGCCGCCGGAAGCTCCGCTCGGCCGGCCGGGGAAGGGGATTCGTTTGCTTCGCCGGCTGCCATGGATCATTCTCGCCGTCGTGCTGATCGTGTACGGCGGCTGGCTGCTGGTCATCTACGTCGCCCAGGAGCGCTTCATCTTCCCGCGCGCGTTCGAGGTTCATACCGACAATGACGCGATCGCCGCGGGCGCCACGCGGATCTGGCGGGAATCGCCGGACGGGGTCAGGCTCGAAGCCTGGTACCAGGCGGCGCCGGCCGCCTCGGCGGACCATCCCCGGCCGGCCGCGATCTTCTTCCACGGCAACGGCGACGTGGTGGACGAGCGCTGGTACGTCGCAGGCCCCTACCTCGAGCACGGCGTGTCGTTCCTGATCTGGGAGTATCGCGGCTACGGCCGCGTGGCAGGCACGCCCTCGGAGCCAACGCTGATTGCCGACGGGATCGACTGGGTGGACTGGCTGGCTTCGCGGCCGGAGGTCGATCCGCAGCGGGTCATTCTTCACGGCATCTCGCTCGGCGGTGGGATCGCGCTGGGGGTTGCCGAGAGGCGAACGCCTGCGGCGATCATCCTCGAGAGCACCTTTTCGAGCATCACGCGTCTTGGGATGCGGCTGGGGATTCCGCCGGGGATGGCGCGACATCCGCTCCGCAGCGATCAGCGCATCGCCAGGCTGGACGTGCCGATTCTGCTGGTGCACGGGCGCAATGACTGGACGATCCCGGTGGATCACAGCCGGCGCCTGGCGGCCGCGGCGCGGCGCGCCCGGCTCGTCGAAACCGACGCGGGACATCACAATTACCGAACGGACTGGGACGCGATCACCGAGTTTCTCGGGGAGCTCGACCTGATTCGGAAGCCGTAACGTTCGACGGGCGAGTCGACCGCCCGCGAGACGGGAACGCGGGAGGAGACTGGGGACGATGAGCGAAGCGTTGCTGGTGGAAAAGCGCGGGGCGGTGCTCGAGCTGACGCTCAATCGTCCGGACAAGCGGAACGCGCTCTCGCGCGAACTGATCCGGGAGCTGACCGACGAGCTGAGCCGCGCCGCGAACGATCCGGATGCGCGGGTGGTGCTGCTCACCGGGGCCGGACCGTCGTTCTGCGCCGGGCTGGATCTCAAGGAGGTCGCGGCGACCACCGCGGAGCAGGCCGAGCACGATTCCTCGGCGCTGCTGACGCTGTTTGAGACCATCGACCAGTCGCCCAGGCCCGTGATCGCGGCGGTCAACGGACCGGCGGTCGCGGGCGGCGCCGGCCTGATCTCGGTCTGCGACCTGGTGATTTGCGGCGAATCCGCGTTGATCGGATATCCCGAAATCAAGCGCGGCCTGGTGGCGGCGATCGTAATGACCTACCTGCGGCGGCTGGTCGGCGAGCGGCAGGCCAAGTTCCTGCTGCTGACCGGAGAGAACCTGCCGGCGCGCCGCGCGCTCGAATTCAACCTGTGCAATGAGGTCGTGGCGGATGCGGAGCTGCTCGCGCGCGCGCGGCACTGGGCCGACGCGCTCGCGTCTTATCCGCCCGCCGCGCTGATTGCGACCAAATCGCTGTGGAATCGCATCCGCGGTCTGGAGCAGGCCAGCGCGGTGCAGGAGGCGCGCGCGTTGAACGCTTCGATGCGGCTGACCGCGGAGTCGCGGGCCGGGATTCAGCAGTTCTTCGGGCGCCCCTGACGTCCTGGCGGGACGTGAGGGTATAGAATGAACGCCGCTGCTCGGGTCGTGCCGACCGGGGCGGCGCTGCGGGGTACGACTTTACTTGATCGCGAGGCGAAGAAAGCGATGAGCAATCGCATCCGACAGATTACGGCGTTGGGGCAGGCGCTGTGGCTCGACTTCATCAGCCGGGACCTGCTGCAATCGGGCCGGCTGCGCGAGCTGGTCAACGAAGGCCTGACCGGGATGACGTCCAACCCGACGATCTTCCAGAAATCGATCGCGACCGGCGGCGCGTATGACGCGCAGCTCCGGGAATTGGCCGTGGCCGGACACGACGCCGGCGCGATCTACGAGGCGCTGGCCGTGCGTGACATCGGCGAGGCCGCCGACCATCTGCGGCATGTCTACAGCGAGACCAACGGGCGCGATGGTTACGTCAGCCTGGAAGTGAGCCCGAAGCTCGCTCACGACACGCAGGGAACCGTTGCGGAGGCGCGCAGGCTGTTTGCCGCGGTCGATCGTCCGAACCTGATGATCAAGGTGCCGGCGACCGAGGAGGGCCTGCCGGCGATCCGCACGCTGATCGGCGAGGGGATCAACGTGAACGTGACGCTGATCTTCTCGATCAGCACGTACGAGCGGGTGATGGAGGCGTACCTCGGCGGGCTGCATGACCTGCGCGCGGCGGGCCGCACGCTCGGCCGGATCGCATCCGTGGCTTCGTTCTTCGTGAGCCGCGTGGACACGCTGATCGACAAGCTGCTGGCGGAGCGGATCGCCGCCGGCGAGCGCTTCCTCGCAACGCAGCGCGGCCAGGCGGCGATCGCGAACGCCAAGATCGCCTACGACCGCTTCAAGCACGTTTTCGGCGGGCCGGCGTTTGCGCCGCTGCGCGCGGCCGGGGCGCGTGTTCAGCGGCCGCTGTGGGCCAGCACGAGCACGAAGGACCCGGCCTACATCGACACGAAATACGTCGACGCGCTGATCGGCCCCGATACGGTCAACACGGTTCCGCCCGCGACGCTGGACGCCCTCCGCCAGCACGCTACCGTCGCCCGCACGATCGAGCTGGACGTGCGCGAGGCTTACGCGGTGGTGGAGCGCCTGAACGCCGTCGGCATCAAGATGTCGGACGTGACGGACCGTCTGCTGGTCGAAGGGGTGAAGTCATTCGCCGATTCGTTCGAGCATCTGCTGGCGGACGTTGAGCAGAAGCGCCAGAAGTTCGCGACCCGGTCGTAGCCGAGCCAGCCGGCTGGCGGGCGACGAGCCGGGGCCGGCGGCGGCGTCGGCCGCGGAGGACCCACGCGACGAGAGAATCGAACTAGCTCTTGCGCGCCAGCAAAAGTCCGTCGCCGATCGGCACGAGGCTCGGAAATACGCGCGGATCATCGCGGATCTTGCGGTTGAGCGTGCGGATCGCGATCGTCTCGGGATCGCGGTCGTCCGCATTCGCTACCTGGCCGTGCCGCAGCGCGTTGTCAAACGCGACCACGCCGCCGGGGCGCAGCAGCACCAGCAGCCGTTCGTAGTAATTGTCGTAGCCTTCCTTGTCGGCATCGACGAAGGCGAAGTCGAACGAGCCGGCTTGGCGGCCGGCAATGAGCGCGTCGAGCGTGTGCACGCCCGGCGCGAGGCGAAGCTCGATGCGATCCGCTACGCCGGCCTCGGCCCAGTATCGCCGCGCGATCGCGGTCCATTCGTGGCTGGTGTCGCAGCAGATCAGGCGACCCTCGGCCGGCAGCGCTTCAGCCACGCACAGCGCGCTCAGGCCCGTAAACGTGCCGATCTCGATGGCCCGCCGCGCCCCCAGCATCGAAACGAGCAGGCGCATGAACTGTCCCTGCTCGGGCGAAATCTGCATGCGACCGCGTTCGAGCCGCGCGGTCTCCTCGCGCAGCCGGCGAACCAGCGGCGACTCGCGCAGCGTCTCCTGGACCAGGTAGGCGTGCAGTTCCGGTGAGAGCTGGAGCGTTCGCGTTGACATGGACGAAATGCTAGCGGCGAACCGCGGCGGTCGATACTCGACTTCCACGCCCGCCGCGACGCTCCACGCCGGCGATGTACGCGGCAAATGCCGCGCGAGGCCTCGCGAAACGGCCTGAGGCGAGCGAGAATGGCGCCCGCGCCATTCGGAGAGATCTCATGCGATGCGCAATGGTCCTGGTGACATTGGGCGGTCTGGTTTTCTCGCTCGCATCGGCGCAGACGTTGCCGGCCGACGCCGTAACGCTTGACGCCTACAACGTGGTTTGGAGCACGCCCAGCGCGAATGCATCCGGCGCGATGCCGCTTGGAAACGGCGAAGTGGGCCTGAATCTCTGGGTCGAGCCTTCCGGCGACCTGGTTTTCTACCTCTCGCGGACGGACGCCTGGAGCGAAGTCAATCGCCTGCTGAAGCTCGGCGCGGTGCGCGTGCAGCTTGACCCCCCGCTGGTCCAGCCGGGCTCGGCGTTCCGCCAGGAGCTCAAGCTGCGCGACGGGTGCGTCGAGATCGCGTGCGGCGATGCCGCGCTGCGCGTGTTCGTCGACGCCGACAACCCGGTCGTACACGTGACGGGCGCGTTTCAGACGCCGCGCACGGTACGGGCCGCGCTGGAGTGCTGGCGCAACGAGCGGCATCGGCTGAGCGACCCGACCGAGCTGAAATCGAGCTGGACGATGCGCGATGCGCCGGCGGACGTGGAGGTCTGGGAGTCGGCCGACGTAGTCGTGCCGAATGAGCCCGGCGACGTGGTCTGGTATCACCGCAATGAGCACTCGATCGTCCCGTTCACGCTGCGGCATCAGGGCCTTCAGGAGCTCCAGGAGCTCGTGCACGATCCGCTGCTGCATCGCACCTTCGGCGGCTGCCTGCGGGGCGAGGGGCTGGTGCGCGACGGAGAGCGCGGGCTGCGCAGCGCACAATCGCTTCGCGAGCTGGCGCTGTCGATCGCGACGCTCAGCGCTCAGTGCGACAGCCCGGAAGCGTGGGTCAAGCAGGTGCGAGGCTTATCCGCCACCGCGCCGAGCGCCGGCGTGGCGCGCGAGGCGACGGCGCGCTGGTGGGCGCAGTTCTGGGCGCGAAGCTGGGTCTTCGTGCGGGGTGACGAGGTGAGCGGCGAGCGCCGCGCCGACGATTCGTTCGCCGGCTCGCGCGTCACGCGCGCGTATGTGCTGCAACGCTGGATCGCGGCCTGCGGCGGGCGCGGGGCGTACCCGATCAAGTTCAACGGCTCGATCTTCACGGTGGAGCCGGTGCACACGAACGGGGCTGCGTTCAACGCCGACTGGCGCAACTGGGGCGGGGACTACTGGTGGCAGAACACGCGACTGCCCTACTACCCGATGCTCGCGCAGGGCGACTTCGAGATGATGCAGCCGCTGTTCGCGATGTATCGCGACGTGCTGCCGCTGTGCGAGTCGCGCGCCAAGCTCTACTACGGCGCCGAAGGCGCGTACTTCCCGGAGACGATGACCAGCTTCGGAACGTATGCCAACGGCGACTACGGCTGGCAGCGCTCGGGTGTGGAGCGCGGGGTCGTGCAGTGCCCGTGGTGGCAATATGCGTGGCAGCAGGGGCTGGAGCTGGTGCACCTGATGCTCGACTACTACGCGTATACGGGCGACGAGAAATTTCTGCGCGAGGAGCTGCTGCCGATGGCGCGCTCGGTGCTTCGCTACTACGGCACGCGCTTCAAACGCGACGAACGCGGCAGGCTGGTGATTCAGCCGACCCAGGCGGTCGAGACGTACTGGCACGAAGTGGTGAACGACATGCCCAGTGTCGCCGGCCTGCACGCGGTGCTCGACCGCCTGCTGGCGCTGCCGACGGAGGCCGCCAACGTAGAGGATCGGGCGGTCTGGCAGCGGCTGAAGGCTGCCGCCCCCGTGATTCCATTGAGCACCGCAGATGGCAAGCAGGTCCTCGCGCCCGCGGAGCGCTTCAATCCGCAGCGCTCCAACGTCGAGACGCCGGAGCTTTACGCCGTTTTCCCGTTCCGGTTGTACGGCGTGGGGCGCGAAGGGCTGGACGCGGCGCGCGAGGCGTACGCGCGGCGTGTGGACCGCTCGTTCGTCGGCTGGACGCAGGACGGGACGTTCGCGGCGATGCTGGGGCTGACGGACGAGGCTCGCCAGAATCTGCTCGCGAAGGTCGCCAACACCAACTCGAAGCACCGCTTTCCGGCGATGTGGGGTCCGAATTTCGATTGGCTGCCGGACCAGGATCACGGCAGCAACCTGATGCTGCTGCTTCAGGCGATGCTGATGCAGAGCGATGAGGAGAAGATTTACCTGCTGCCGGCGTGGCCGAAGAACTGGGACGCTGCGTTTCAACTGCACGCGCCCGGGCCGACCGTCATTCGCGGTGTTTTTGAAGCGGGCATGCTGAAAGCGCTGCACGTTTCGCCCGAATCGCGCCGCTCCGCGGTCGTGATCTGTCCGGTGCAGTAGGCCGCCGCCGCCGTACCTTGAAGGCTGGAAGCGACCGCTCCCCAACGGTTCACTTGAGGCGGCCGCCCCGGACGGCGGCACGCAGCGCGGTGTTCCTGTATGTACTGTACGGCTCGCCCGGGGACTTTCCTGCGGAGGGGCCACACAAGGCCCGAACCCTTTCTACGAACGACCGCCGCACGATTCGCCGCGGGTCGTTGCCTGCGTGCAGTGCATGTGCTCGGACTCTCGCTCGGCGGACGTCCCACGGCCGACGGCGGTGGACTACTTCGTGATTCGCGAGCACAGCGTTCCGATCGATGCGACGACCGTGGCGACGGCGAGCGAGGAGTTCGCGCCCGGGCTTTCGGACCGCGCGCCGGTGCTGCTCTACCCCAACAGCGGGCGGCGCTACTTCCGCGTCGCGGCCGTCAGCTACACGGGCGTGGAGAGCGTGCTTTCCGCCGAACACATGGTGGATACGACCGCGCGGATTGCGGTTGTTGGAGATCTCGTGACGGCGGGGGGGCCGAGCTGTTCGTTGTGCGGGCGGACGGTTCCGGCCGCGTCAAGGTCAGCGGAACGCTCGTCGCGGGCGGAAGCGTGTGGAGCTTCGGCTGGGCGCCGCTGAGCAACGGATCGAAAGCGCCCGGGAATCGAAAGGCGAGTGGTCCCGCGCGGGCCCGCCAATAATGCACACGGGCGAGCGCGAAGCTCGCCCGTGGCCGGAGTGCGGCAACCCGGGGGGAAGGTACGCCGCTCTCGCTTGTTACAGCATGCCGGAATTCCTCCCTCCTGCGCTGGCATTGCAGTCCGGCGCCGCAGTGCCCGCATGGGTCCTCATCCGCGGTGTGGTATCGCACCGCCGGGTCGCACAGCCTTGCAACTGAAAGCCGAATCCCCCCCGCAAAGAGACTCAGTACTTGGCAGCGGCTCGGCCCCGGACTCGGAAAGCTCGGGGCCGCGCCGATGCGTATTTCCGCTACGAACCGAAATTCACCAGCAGGATGGACAAATCGTCAAGATCGACGTCGCCATCGCCGTCCAGGTCGCCGTCCTCGGGACCGGCGCCGCTGGTGGTTCCGAAGTTCACCAGCATGATCGACAGGTCGTCGAGGTCGACGTCGCCGTCGTTGTCGATGTCGCCGGGGATGCCGGGTGACTCGGCGAAACCGATGATCTCGATGTCGTCGATGTTCCAGCCGCAGTATTGCCAGGAGCTGTCCGTGGTTCCCATCGTCCAGCGCAGGTAGACGGTCGGCTGGTCGTCCGCGACGGCCGAGATGTCGTATTCGACCGTCTGCCAGGACGTGTCGGCAATCTCAGCGTCGTTCTGCCAGAGGGTCGTGTAGGTTGAGCCGTTGTTGCTGGCGCGGACGTAGGCGTGATCGTAGGCCGGCTGCTCGACGCCTAGCCAGCGCTTGAAGCGCAGGGTGGCGCCGGTGACGCCGGTGAGGTCGATCGCGGTGCTGGTGAGGTTCTGCTGAGTGAGGCCGTTGGCGTAGTCGCCGGCGAGGTTGTAGCCGTAGACGTTGGAGCCGGTGTAGCCGCTGGTGGGGTCAGGCCCGCCATACTGGCCGCCGCCGCCGGTGGGCTGACCATAGGCCCACTGTCCCGAGGTGGTCCAGCCGGGGTTGGTGCTCAGGTCGTTGGAGTAGACGACGCTGCGGCCGACGTCGAGCGCCGCGGGACGAGTGGTATCGCCGTCGTGGTTGCTGGTGTTGGTGAAGGTGATCGTGCCGGCGTACTGCCCGATGGCGAGCGCATTCGCATTCGCGTTGATCGAGACCGTGGCGAGCACGCTGCCGAGGCCGGGGATCGACCCTGCTCCGTTCGTCACGCTCAGCCAGTTGACGTCGGAGGTGACGGTGTAGTTACGGGCGACGGCGTCCTGGTTCACGATCGTGTAGACGACGCTGGACGGCGTGAACGGGCCGTGCAGCGGGCCGGTGGAGGTCAGCCCGGCGGTCGGGGTGACTTTCAGCCCGGTCTGCGGGACGGCGAGAATGGTATCGACCGAGTTCGCGCCGGTGTTGCCCGCGTCAAGCCAGTTGCTCAGCCGCGTCGAGTTGGTGCCGCCGCCGGTCCACGAGCGGTAAAAGCGCCCGTACCAGTCGGACGAGTTGTTCCCGCAGGCCGCGTACCCGCCGTGAAGCTGACCGATGACGTGGTGGTTCTCGTCGAAGAGGGGCGAGCCGGAGGAGCCGGGCTCCGTCGTTCCGTCGTCCCAGTCAATGACTCGGACGTGCGTGCCGTCGCCGGGGACGCTGGTTCCGAGATAGCTGGTCGTGGTGGTGGCCTGGTTCTCGAAGCTGATGCTCTTCTCGTCGACATTGGGGTGGTGAATGCCGACGGCGCTGGTGGCGTTGTGGTCGGTCTTGTCCCAGCCCGCCAGCGAGAGGTTGTGGGCCGGGTTGAGCGCGTCATCCAGCTCGACCAGGGTGAAGTCCGAGGTGCTGTAGGTTGAGCGGAAGAAGGAGCCGGTGTTGAACTGGCTCAGCGAGCCGCAGCATTGCGCTCCGCAGGTCGGGCTCTGGAAGTTCCAATACGCGACCAGCGACGCCGCGTTGCCGGAGGTGATGCCGCAGTGGTTGGCGGTCATGAAGTACGGCTTGCGGTCCTGGGCGGTGTTGTTGACGAGGAAGCCGGTGCAGAAGGCCGAGCCGCCGGTGGAGATCGCTGCGATCGCGGGGATTTCGTCGCGCCAGCCGTCGCCTTCGGGGCAGATCACATCGTTGTTGCACGAGCCCGCGCGCGTGCCCTGGCCGTCGACCGGGTCGGGTTCGCCGAAGCCGCGGTAGCCGTGGTTGATCGCGGTCAGCTCCAGCTCGAAGTGGTTCTCGTCGCCGACCGGCAGATACAGTTCGAGCGTGACGTCGTCGGAGAGGATCACCGGCGTCCAGAGCTGGTTGTGCTCCTCGTTGTCGGCGTCGGTGAAGGGCGGGAGCAAGTCGGTGTAGTCGGTCGCGTAGATCATCAGCCGCGCGTTGCGGGGCAGGTGGAAGCGGGTGAAGCCGAAGTTCAGCGACAGGGCGCCCGGGGAGCTGATGCGCAGTCGCCAGACGTTGGCCTTGGGGTCGGCCGGCTCCCAGACGCCGTCCGTGTCCGGTGTGATGAACACGTCGTTGGGAATCGCGAAGCGCCAGGGCTCGCCGTTGGCGTCGCGAAGCTCGTCATCCGCCTCGACGGCGGCGAGGTCGATGTAGGACACGCTGTAAACCGGGACATCGGACGGTGGCATGAGGTCGGCGGTGGCGGCGACGGGGTCGGCGAGGGGAGCGAAGTTCACCTGCGACAGCGCCGATGTTGCAAGGAACGGCAACAGCGTAAGCGCGGACCGCGCCAGAAACTTGGACAGCATCGAAGGCATTCCTTTCAGAGTGGCTCGCCTGCCCCCCGCAGGAGCAAGGTCGGATGAGCGGAGCAACGTCAGGCCCGCCCCGCGAACGCGGGCGGTGAAATCTGTCCTTCGTTCCCGCTCCCGCGGCCCTACGGCTCAAGGGCCGCACAAATCCAAAATAGCACATCCGCAGGGATACGCCAAGCTAAGAAAAACGGCAGCGCCGGCGGCGGGGGGTAAACGTTGGTTTTCGGACGCGGGCGCGGCCTCCGGACCGCGCGCGACGGTGGCTGCGCTTAGGTCAGCGCGGCTCGAATCCGCGCGCAGCTCGCCAGCACTCCGTCAAGCTGGTCCAGCGGCCAGACCGTCGCCGCGTCGCTCTTAGCGCGGGGCGGATCGTCGTGCACTTCCATGAACAACGCATCAATCCCCGCCGCCACCGCGCAGCGCGCCAGCAGGGGGATGAACTCGCGCGCTCCGGCGGTGATCGAGCCGCCCGCGCCGGGATGTTGAACGGAATGGGTCGCGTCGAAGACCACCGGCGCATGCCGCCGCATCACTTCGAGCCCGGTCATGTCGTTGACGAGCCGCTCGTAGCCGAAACAGGAGCCGCGCTCGGTGAGCAGCACGTTCGGGTTGCCGCGGCTGCGGATTTTCTCGACGGCGAGTCCGATCTTCTCCGGCGAGACGAACTGGCCCTTCTTGATGTTGACGCATTTGCCCGTCGCGGCACACGCCAGCAGCAGGTCGGTCTGGCGGCAGAGAAACGCGGGCACTTGAAGGCAATCGAGCACCCGGCCCGCGGCTTCGGCCTGGCCCGGCTCGTGCACGTCCGAGAGCACCGGAACGCCGACGCGTTCGCGCACGCTTTCGAGGATGCCCAGGCCCTCGTCGAGCCCGGGTCCGCGGAACGAAGCGATGCTCGTCCGGTTGGCCTTGTCGAAGCTGGCCTTGAAAACGTACTGAAGTGCGTGGCGGCTTGCGATCTTCGCGATCGCTTCAGCGAGCTTGAGGCAGTGATCCAGCGATTCGATCACGCACGGACCGGCGATCAGGACCAGCGGATGGCCGGGTCCGACACGGTAGGGGCCTAGCGCAACAGGCTTGAGCGTGCTCATGGCGGGGATGATAGATCAGCGCTGCGTCCGGCGGAATCGGGAACGACGCCTGCGAGTATCGTGACGCGAGTCGGTTCAGAAGTTGCTCCAGCGAATCTGCCGGCCGATCCGCAGCAGCCGCCAGACCCACAGCAGTTGGAGCGCGACCCAGCCGGCGATGAGCAGCACCGGCTCGGGCGGCACGCCGAACATGGCCTGGGTCATACGGCTCCCGATGAGCCGGTGCACAAAGTCCTCGTCCTTGAGCATGGCGCAGAGGAACAGACCTCCCCACAAGCAGGGCAGCCACATGAACGCCGCTTCGTAGGCGACGACCTTGGCGGCCCAGCGCGTGTCGGGCACATAACCCGCCAGCGTCCAGTACAGGCCCGCGAGCGTTCCCATCCCGCGGTGGGCGAGCAGGCACACGATTGTGACCATCGAGCATGCAATCGTGGGCACAAGCAGTCCCTCGATCAGGCCGTGGAACCGGATGAACTCGTTGCCGGCGACGACGATCTGCATCGACACCCAGCCTACGCAGAACATGATCCACCACGTGTTGCGCGCAAAGCGCTCGGCGAGCTCGTTTCCGTTGCGCATGCGCAGCCGGCGGTAGAAATCCCGCTGCGCGAGCACCGACCAGGTCATGCGGACGAACCGAATGCCGCTCGGAAAGCGCCTCGCGGGGTTGTCCCACTTAAGCCCGGGGCGGGACTGCGGGGCAGTCGAGCGCTTCACCGGTGTGGCGCATTCCGGGCAAAGCTCGTGCGCCTCCCGCATGGTCAGTTCATAGCCGCAGGTTACGCAGCGCAGGGGCAGAGGCGGCTCCGACGGGTCGCGCGCCGCGCGGATCGCCCGGCCCAGGTGCGCCAGGAGCAGCGCCGCGCCTGCTGCGACCGACAGGACGGTGAGCATCTGGGCCGCCTCAGCGAGGCGGCCAAACGCCCCGATCGCGTCCAGGTGTGAGGCCACGACGATCAGGAGTCCCGTGCCGAACACGAGGCAGAGCGCCAGGCCGAGCGAAGCCGTCGCGACTCGGAAGTTGCGCCGGAGAGACGCCGCGAGCGAACCGTGACGGTGCGTCTGCACGATGGACAGGAGGGCGAACAGCACGTTGGCGCACAACAGGCCGAGCGGCACGAGGAGGAGCATGAGCTCGGCAGGACTGATCAGCGAGGCGCTGTGCCATTCAGCCCAAACGTCCGCAAGCGAGCGCATCCGCAACTCGCTTTCCCACGTCGGGGGGACGAACGAAGGCGGCGAAACCGCGGAGGCCGGAGCGGTTGCAGACGGCGGCGGCGGCACGGACGGCGTGTAATGCCAAACGCGCTCGGTGGTGGCATTCCACAGGGTCAGAAAGACCAGCGCAACCGCGAACAGCCCCGCGTGAATCAGCCACGTGCTCCAGAATGCGGCGGCGCTCGCGAGCAGCGCGGACTCGGCGGCGCGTTGCGGCCGCAGAACGCCGCCCCACGGGATGAGCAGGACTCGCCAGCCGTGCAAGACGGCTTTGGACGCGGCTGGCTGGTTGCCGAAGGGCTCTGCGCCGTCCGGGCTCGGGCTGGTGGATGCTGACGCTGTCTCGGTTCCGTCCATGTCTCCCCCGGCGGCAGGGTACCCGGCCAGGTCGCGTCACCGCTACGGAACCGCGCGGTGTTGCGGGAAGCGGGCGAACCGCAAGCAGTCGCTCGGTTTCAGGGAACGGGCAAAGACCGGATCGCTCTCGAAATTGTACGGATGAAACGGCCTTCGGTGCGGCAAGGAGCCCCTCCGATCCGCCGCGTTTGAGCGTGTCGGAGGGGTCGCGCGGGCTTGAAGCGCAGGTCGCCGATCCGCCTGCCCTAGGTGCGTTTCTCGATCGGCACGTAGGGGCGCAGCGTGTGCCCGATGTAGATTTGCCGCGGGCGGTTGATGCGCGCCTTGTTGGTCAGGTGCTGCTCGCGCCAGTGGGAGATCCAGCCCGGCATGCGTCCGATGGCGAACATGACGGTGAACATGTTCAGCGGCACGCCGATGGCGCGCATGATGATGCCGCTGTAGAAGTCCACGTTGGGGTAGAGCTTGCGCTCGACGAAGTACGGGTCCTTGAGGGCGACTTCCTCGAGCCGCATGGCGATGTCGAGCAGGGGATCGCGCCGGCCCATCTTGCTGAGGACCTTGTGGCAGGCGCGCTTGATGATCGCGGCGCGCGGGTCGTAGTTCTTGTAGACGCGGTGGCCGAATCCCATCAGCCGCGCGGTGGAGTCCTTGTTCTTGAGCCGCGTGACGAAGGCGTCGGGCGATTCGCCGCTCTCGTGGATCTGCGTCAGCATCTCGATGACGGCCTGGTTGGCGCCGCCGTGCAGCGGTCCCCACAGCGCGTTGACGCCGGCGGAGACGGAGGCCCAGAGGTTGGCCTGGCTCGAGCCGACCATGCGGACGGTCGAGGTGGAGCAGTTCTGCTCGTGGTCGGCGTGCAGGATGAGAATCTGGTCGAGCGCGGCGGTCACGTCGGGGTCGGGCTCGTAGGGCGCGTTCGGCTTGCTGAACATCATGTGCAGGAAGTTGCCGGCATAACGCAGGTCGGGCCGCGGGTAGATCATCGGCTGCCCGATCGACTTCTTGTAGGCCGCCGCCGCGATGGTACGCACCTTGCTGATGATGCGTGCGGACATCTCCATGAAATCATCCATGGCGGCGGGTTTCATGAAGACGGCCTGGTAGCAACTGGTGGCGTTGAGCATCGCGGAGAGGATCGCCATGGGATGGGCGTTGGGCGGGAAGCCCTCGAAATGATTGCGCAGGTCCTCGTGAATGAACATGTGGTCGGTCATCGCGGCGCGGAATTCGGCGAGCTGAGACGCGGTGGGGAGCTCGCCGAAGATGAGGAGGTAGGCCACTTCGCTGAAGTTCGACTTTTCGGCCAATTCCTCGATCGGGTAGCCGCGGTAGCGCAGGATGCCCTTCTCGCCGTCGATGAAAGCGACGGCGCTGCTGCACGAGCCGGTGTTGGCATATCCGTCGTCGAGCGTGATCAGCCCGCTCCTGTCGCGGAGGTTGGAGATGTCAACTCCGATTTCGCCTTCGGAGCCGACGACCACCGGCAGCTCGTAGGACTTGCCGCGGAAGCTCAGCGTTGCGGTTTCGGGCTTTTCGGTTGCAGCATTCGCCTGGCCGCCGCGCGCGGCCTTGACCTCGTGCGTAGTCGCCATCTGTCGGACTCCGCGAGACACCTCGGATGAGCCGCGCGCCCTGCGGGCGCGCTACAGGGTTTCAAACTCCAGCACGTCGCTGATATCGGCTAGGCGCTCCATCGACATCGCCAGCTCGACGATGCGCGCTGCCGTCGCGGCGCTTACGACGCCGTCGGCAAGCTTGCGGAACTTGGCGACCACCTCGTCGTCGGTCATGGGATTGCCGGCGTGGCCGCGCGGGTAGGTCACCTTCTTGTCGACGCTGCGACCGTCCCGCAGCTTGATTATGAGTCTATTCGGAATGCCGTCGGGATAGCCCGCGTTGCAGTCGGGCGTCTCGACGATCTTCACCCGATCGAGCAGCGCATGGACCTGCGCGGCGCGCACGTTCTGATCGCTGAAGCTGGCCCGGGTCACGTCCCCGTCGCGCAAGGCCAGCACCACGCAGAACGGCATGCTGTGGTCGGCGGTTTCGCGGCTGGTCGGGCGCCATTTCTCGGGCTCGCTGCCGATAATGCTGACTGCGGCTTCGAAGCTCTCGATTCGGATGGAATCGATGTTCTCGAGTCCGCCCACCTGCGGGCGGAGTTGCAGGGCCGCGTCGATCGCCGATTGGGAGTGATACTCCGCGGGCCAGAACTTGATGTAGGTCTTGCGGATCATCCAATCCTCCGCGCCCTGCGACCAGGCCAGCTCGAACGGGCCCGTGATCATCTTGAACAACCCCTTGGGCCCTTCGAAGATCTCGTGCGGCCCGGTCATGCCCTGGCGGGCGAGGTTCGCCGCGAAGACCGCGTTTCTGGCGGCGTTTGAGAAGGCGCAGGCCTTCCAGTCGGAAATTTGTCCGGTCCGCGTCTGGCGCGTCGCGAAGTTGCAGACGCCGGCCAGCCCGAGCGCATGAACGGTCTGCTCCACGGTCAATCGGTAGAGCTTGCTGGCCAGCAGGGCGCTGGACAGCGCGCCGTACACCACGTGATCCCAACCGTGCTTCCGCAGGGATGCCGCGTCGCACAAGCGGCATTGCAGCTCATAGCCCAGCGCGATGGCGGTGATGATCTCCTTGCCGCTGGCGCCGCAGGACTGGCCGACGGCCCAGGCCGGGGGGATGTTGTCGCTGGGATGAGCCGGCTCAAGGCTGAGGTAGGTGTCGTTGAAGTCGAGATAGCGCACCAGGGCGCCGTTGGAGAAGGCCGCCAGGTCCGGGGTGGTGCGGTGCTTGGAGCCGAGCAGGCTGGCGCCGCGCGGCATGCTGACGGCCCCTGCGGTCGCGCGGGTGACTTTCGCCGGGCGGCTCTGCCAGGCGCCCAGGGCCGTGCCGATGGAGTCAAGCACGCGCCGCTTGACTTCGTGCACGACCTCCCGGCTGAGGGACTCGAATGTCGTTGCGTGCGCCCGTTCCGCGATGCGTTGTGCTAAGCTGGTCATCAGTGCCTTTCCCGTGAATGAAGTGCCTCGATTCTGAGGCACAACGCATTGTTTGGCAACGCCGACGGGCGGGGGCCTCCGGCTCGCCGCGGCCTGCGAGACCATCCGCCCGCAGCGGCCAACCGGTCGTCCCGCATACAATGAGTGCCATGGCCTCCGGCAAGAAGGGTCGAAAAATCCGCGTCGATTTTCGCCAGAACCGCCAGCCGCGGCGGCGATCCGGCGACCTGACGCGTCAATTCCGGACCGACGAGCAGGAGGTCGTGGACGCCCAGTCCGCGGAATCGGTGCGCGCCAAGGGCGACCTGTCGCGCAAGCGGACGATCATCGTCGACGAGCATGAAGCGCCCCAGGTGGACGAATCGCGCTGGCTGCGGGGCGTGGTAACGATGGTGCACGGGCTCGTCTGCCGCGTGGATACCCCGGCCGGCCGAACCTGGGAATGCACGGCCCGGCGGGTCCTGAGGACACGCCTGATCGAGCAGCGCGCCCCGGTCACCGTCGGCGACCAGGTCTGGTTCTCCGACCAGTCGCAACACCACGACGGGCTTGCGGCGGGTGTGATCGAGCGGGTCGAGCCGCGCCGCAGCATCCTCTCGCGGCGCGATCCGCGCGGCCGAGAGCACGCCATTGTGGCGAACGCCGACCAGATTCTGATCGTGTCCACCGTTGCACAGCCGCGCCCGAAACCGCACCTCATCGATCGGTATCTTGTGGCCGCCGCCCGCGGCGACCTGCGGGCCTTGATCGCCTTCAACAAGTCCGATCTGCGCGACGCCGCGGAGGCGGCGGATGCCCTGGACGCCCGGACGTTGTCGGGGCCCGACGCCGCCGACGCTGCGGACCGCGCGACGCCACCCGACGCGGCGCCCGCGGACGTCGCGCTCGCGGATGAGGACTTTGAGCCGGATTGCGAGGAAGGCGACTACGCCGGTCCGGCCATGACCCTGGAGGAGCTGATCGCCGAATACCGCGCGCTGGGATACACGGTCCTGCTGATCAGCGCCGCGACGGGAGCCGGGATCGAGGCCTTGCGGCGGGAGCTGGCCGGCCACACCACGGTCATCGCGGGGCAGAGCGGCGTGGGCAAGAGCTCGCTGATCAACGCGGTTCAGCCGGGCCTGCGGCTCGAGGTGCAGTCGGTCAGCGAGGACAACGAGAAGGGCAAGCACACGACGACGCTGGCGCGGCTGCTGCGGCTGGATTTCGGCGGCTACGTGGTCGACACGCCGGGTGTGCGGCAATTCGGTCTGTGGTCGGTCGCACCGGGCGAGCTGGAAGGCTGCTTCGTGGAGTTCATTGCGCGGGTCTCGGGCTGTCGTTTCAAGGACTGCCACCACGTCGGCGACGAGCCGGGGTGCGCGATCTGCGCGGCGGTTGAAGCCGGCGAAATCAGCCTGCGGCGTTACCGCAGCTATCTGAAGCTGCTGCACGAGATGTCGCGCGGCTGAGCGGCCCGTCGGTCCGCTTCAGGCGAACCTTGCGGGCGGCGTGCGCGGCAGTATCCTGCGCCGCATGTCCAAGCTCATGCATACTCAGCAGATGAACGAGACGCTGCGGCGGCTCGCCAAGGAAGTCACCGCCGCCGCGCCGACCGACGCGGACATCGCGGTGATCGGAATTCGGCGTCGCGGCGAGGTGTTGGGCCGCACGCTCTGCGAGCTCCTCAAGGAGGTGGGTCGGCCGCCGAAGCACTACGGCGTGCTCGACATCACGTTGTATCGCGACGACTTGAGCACGATCGGGCCGCAGGCGCAACTGCGCGGGACGGAAATCGACTTCGATCTGACGGACAAGTGGGTCGTGCTGGTGGATGACGTGCTCTACACGGGCCGGTCGGTGCGCGCCGCGCTGGATGCGCTGATCGACCTGGGCCGGCCGCGCGCCATCAAGCTGGCGGTGCTGGTGGATCGCGGCTGGCGCGAGCTGCCGATTCAGCCCGACTTCGTCGGCCTGGTGACGAAGACCAGCGCGCAGAACATCGTGAAGGTGAAGGTGGCCGAGATCGACGGGACCGACGAGGTGGAGCTGGCCTGAGCCGGGCAGGAGTGGTGCGCCGATGAACGCTGTTGCCGCCGAGCCGTTGTTGTGGAAGCACAAGCACCTGTTGCAGCTTGAAGGGCTGACGCGCGAGGAGATCCTCTACGTCCTGGACACGGCGGAGGGATTCAAGGAAGTCAGCACGCGCAGCATCAAGAAGGTGCCGGCGTTGCGCGGGCGCGTTGTGGTAACGATGTTCTTCGAGGAGAGCACGCGCACGCGGATGAGCTTCGAGCTGGCGGCCCAGCGGCTCAGCGCGGACGTGATCGACTTCGCCGAGAAGATGTCCAGCACGCAGAAGGGCGAATCGCTGGTCGACACCGCGAAGAACATCGAGGCGATGGGCGTGGACATCATGGTGCTGCGGCATCCGTCGGCCGGCGCGCCGCATGACCTGGCCCGCGCGCTGGGCTGCTGCATCGTCAATGCCGGCGACGGTCAGCACGAGCATCCGACGCAGGCGCTGCTCGACCTGTTCTCGATCCGCGAGCGCAAGGGGCGGATCGAGGGGCTGAACGTCGCGATCGTGGGGGACATCGCGCATTCGCGCGTGGCGCGGTCGGATTTGATCGGGCTGCTCGCGCTGGGGGCCAAGGTGACCCTGGTCGGTCCGCCGACGCTGGTGCCCAAGGCGTTCGAGAAGCTCGGGGCGCGCGTCACGCACGACTTCGACGCGGTGCTTCCCGAGATGGACGTGGTCAACATGCTGCGGATTCAGCGCGAGCGGATCACCAGCAGCGTGTTTCCGTCGACGCGCGAATACGTGCAGCTCTTCGGCATGAACCGGGAGCGCCTGGCGCGCTGCAAGCCCGACGTGCTGATCATGCACCCGGGCCCCGTGAACCGCGGCATCGAGCTGGCCGCCGACGTCGCCGACGGTCCGCATTCGAGCATCCTGCGGCAGGTGACCAACGGGCTGGCCGTGCGGATGGCGGTGCTGTTCCTGTGCCAGCAGGCGGCCAGCGGGCAGTAAGCCGAAATCGCAGCGATGCAGCGCGCCGGGATGGGTGTCCCGGCGCTTTTGCGCTGCGCGGGAGACCTGCCGGCGGGCCTACGCGCGCTCCTTCGATTTTCCCGCGAGCTTGACGACCACGCCGCCGAGAATCGCCACGATCGCAACCCAGCCGTACCAGGGCATGGCACTCAGACTCTGAAAGATCACGTCCATAACCAGCCTCCTCACCAAGGGTTGAGCAATCCGGTCGAGAATTCGCACGAACCGGGGGAATATTCGGCCTACCCGCCGGCGCTTCCGCCAGCCCGCGGGAGAATCCGCGGAGGCCGGGCGTGCGGGCTGAAAACCCGTGCTACCCAGGGCGGCGGCTAGTGCTTCAGGTTGTAGCAGACGATCCGGTTCAGGTCGCGCGCGAACAGTTTTCCGTCGCAAAGAACGGGGACCGTCCAGCAGCGGTCTTCGAGGATCTTCACGACGGCCGTGGGCTTGAATTCCGTCGGGCTGGCCGGCCCGATCAGCAGCGTGCCGTCCTGCGCGAGCACGAACAGCGTTCCGTCCGCGAGGACCACGGTCGAGTGCTGGAAGTTCCCCGAGCCGCCGCCCGGCGCGATCTCCGAGATGCGGCGGTGCTTCCAGTTCACCTTTCCGGTCGCGAAGTCGACGCACTTGAGCGCTTCCTGGTCGCCGGTGTAGAGCGCGCCCCGGAACAGCACCGGCGTCTGGAACTTATTGCGAAGCACGGGCTGGTCCCAGACGACTTCGTGCTGAATGCGGTTGCCCGCGGGCTGGAGACGCAGCAGCTTGGCGGCGCTGGTGTATCCGGAGGAAATCAGCAGCAGACCGTCGTGAAAAATGGGCGTCGAGGCGTTGACGTCGTAATCGGTGTGCCAGGGCATTTCCCAGGCCGGCTCGCCCGTGACCGCGCGGACCAGTATCGCGCTGGTTCCGAGGAATCCGGCGATGTAGCGCTTTCCATCGAGCTCGAAAGCGTACGGGGTGGCGTAGCCGACGCCGCCGTCGCCGGCCTTCCAGAGCGGCTTGCCGGTCTTGGCGTCGAACGCGGCCAGCGCGCCGTCGCCGGCGCCGGCCGACACGACTGCCTGAGCTCCGTCGATCAGGACCGACCCGCTGTAGCCCCAGGTCGGCATGGCGTTGAACTGGCGCGACCAGAGCTCAGCGCCGTCCGCGGCATTCAGGCAGACGAACTTCCCGCGGGCGCCGACGAGATAGACCCGGCCGTCGTAGACCGTCGGCGTCGAGCGCGTACCGTCGCCGCCTTGGGCTTCCTGATACGACTTCTCGAACGGCCTCTTCCAGATGACCGAGCCGTCGGACGCATTGAGGCAGAACGCGACTTGCTGGTCGTCTTCGGTGCCGCAGGTGTACAGTCGGCCGGCGACCACCGCGAAGGAGCTGAACGCGGAGCCGACGGTGCGCTCCCAGACGAGCTGGGGAGGCTCCTTCCAGGCGGATTCGAAGCCGCTTTCGGCGCTGATCCCGTCGTAGCGCGGGCCGCGGAAATTCGGCCAATCCTCGGCCAGCGCCGACGAAGCGAGCGCGAAGAGGACGACGATCGGCAAGGAAAGTTCTCGCATGACAAGCTCCTGGATCGACGACACGCGACCGCACAACGGCCACGACGGACGCGGATTGTAGGCCGATCGCCGCCGCAGAGGCAGGCGTCCGGCGCCGGGCGAAGCCGAGCGGGCTGGATCGAGTGGTGTCGGTCGGCGATGTCGCTACAATCTGCCACGGCGCGGGACTGCACATCGACCTTTCGGTGCGTCGAGCGGGCGGAATCTGCGCGCGAATTCGACGTTCCCTCTCACCGCGTCCGGAACGCAGGAGATGCTGGTGCGCATTGTGCTGGTCAATCCGATCTCGCGTCGCAACCAGGGCTATCACACGGTCGGCAAGTTCATCCCGCAGCTCGGGCTGCGCGTGCTCGCCGATCTCACGCCCGCCGAGCACGAGGTGGACATCGTCGACGAGATTTTCGGCACCGAGTACACCGACACGCATCTGACGCCCGAGCGATACGGTCTGGTCGGCATCACCGCGTATACCAGCGGCGCGACGCGTGCCTACGAAATCGCGGCGCAGTGCCGGCGGAGAGGCATTCCCACCATCATGGGCGGCCCGCACGCTTCCGCCTGCCCCGAGGAGGCCGGGCAGCACTTCGATTCGGTCGCGATCGGTGAGTGCGACGAGATCTGGCCGCAGATTCTCGCGGATGTGGCCGCCAGGCGGCTGAAGCCGGTCTACCGCGGTAGCCTGCCCGACCTCGAGCGCAGCGGGCTCGGACGCGCCCGTCAAGCGCTCCACCCGATCAACGGCAAATATGACGTCGCCGCGATTCAAACCTCGCGCGGCTGCCCGGTCGGCTGCGAGTACTGCTCGGTCACCAAGTTCAACGGCGCGCCGATTCGCCGCCGGCGGATCGACGAGATCGTCCGCGAATGGAACGACATGCCCAACGAGTTCGTCTTCGTCGTGGATGATAACTTCTTCGGCGTCGGCGAGAAGCACGCCGAGTGGGCCAAGGAGCTGCTGCGGGCGCTGATCCGCCAGGGCAAGCGGCGGCTGTGGTTCAGCCAGACGACCATCAACATGGGCGACGACGCGGAGGGGCTGGCGCTGGCTTATCGGGCCGGTTGCCGCGGCATGTTGATCGGCTTTGAGACGTTCAATCCGGAAGCGCTGCGCGAGTATCACAAGGGCATCAACCGCAAGAACGCGGAGCGCTACCAGGAGCTGGTCGACGGGTTCCACAAGGCGGGCATCGCGGTCTTTGGCGGGTTCATCATCGGGTCGGACCACGACACCCCGGAGACGGTGTCGGAGACGGCTCTGCGAGCCGTCAAGCTGGGCGTGGACATCATCCAGGTCACGAACCTCACGCCGCTGCCTGGAACCAGGATGTTCGAGCGCTATCGCGAGGAGGGGCGGCTGCTGGCGACGCAGTATCCGGAGGACTGGGAGCGCTACACGTTCACTGAGACGGTGTATCAGCCGCGGAACATGAGCGCCCGCGAACTGGATGAAGCCATCTACGAGCTGCGTTTCGCCGCCGCGCGATCGAGCTGGGTGACGAAGCGCGCCTTGCGTACACTGCTGCGAACGCGCTCGCTGACCACGGCGTTGTTCGTGCTGGGCATGAACCAGGGCTGGAAGCGCATGGCCCGGATTCAGGCGCCGCGCGATGCGACGCGATTCGGCTTCACTCCGGCCAGCCAGGCGCCCCGGTTCCGCAAGGTGCTCGACTCGTTCCGCATTCACCTCGCGGCAGGCACAACGTAGCGCCAACGCGCGAAGTGGGGGGTAGGTATGCACGTCGAGGAAATCGACCCGCTGTACGTGCGCCAGCGACTTGCGCAGAAACCCGACGGTTTCGTGCTGCTGGATTGTCGCGACGCGTCGGAGCTTCAGACGGCCGAGATCTCGGGCGCGATGCACATCCCCATGAGCGAGATTCAGCAGCGCTGCGGCGAACTGAACCGCGCTGCGGAAATCGTCGTCTTCTGCCACAAGGGCGTGCGCAGCTACAACGTCGCCTCGTATCTCAAGCACCTGGGCTTCGCGAACGTGCGAAGCATGCGCGGCGGAATTCAGGCCTGGGCCCGCGAGGTCGATCCGAACGTCCAAAAGGGCTGATCGCCGCGGAGCAGACGCGGAGCGCGACACCGCCGGTCGCAGAGTGCCGACGCTACCGAGCGCGGTCCGTCAGAACGCGACGCCGCCGGTGCTGGTTCCGGCCAGGCTTTCGACGATCGCCGTCAGACCTTGTGTGATGACCGTGTTGAGCCCGGTGCTGATGAGGGATTGCAGAATGCCGGTGAGCTGCTGATCGCTCAGGCCGCAGCCACCGAGCACCAGCAGCGAGCCGCCGGGAATCAGGAAACGGTTCAGCCGCGCGGCGAGCCAGAAGCGGATCATCTCAACGTCCTCGTTCCAGTGTGAAGATCAAGCCAGCGCGGCCCGCGTCTGACCGCTCAGATTCCACCCGCGGGACCGCCGGCGGCATTCTACGCAGCCTCAAGGAGTCTCGCGAGGGGTCTCGGGCTGCTCGGGGGCCAGTACGGTGTAGTTGTCGACCCGGATGATCGTGGCCGTCGGGCTGGTGATCGTGAACTTCTGCCCCCGCACGCCGACGTACTTGCCGACCAGGCGGGGAACGCTCAACCCCAGGTTAGGAGGGAATTCCACAATCGCCAGGGCTTTCCGCGAGAACGGGTCCTGAAGCTCATAGCGCAGCCCCGATTCGCTGGCGGGCACGCGAATGCTGGGACGCAGCACACCCACGGCGTCGAACTCAAACAGCTTCATCTTCGACGGCGTACCTGTGTAGGGGTCGCTCAATCCGCGGGCGCGGCGCATCTCGGATTGCGTCCGGCGCAAATCCTCAATCCGCTCCAGCGTGTTACGGGCTTCCTCGGCGACGGCGGGCTCGTCCCGCTGGCCGGCGATCGACTGCAAGGGCGGAAGCAGCGGCTCCCATTGCTGCTCGAGCACGTTACGATCGCCCTCGCTGTGGACCGCTTCGAGCGTCTGCCGCAGGCGACGGCCCCACAGCGTGTCGGGTAAATCGGGAATCTTCGGCTCCTCGGCGCGCGCGTCGCCGGAAACCACCGGCTCCGCGGGCCGCGAAGTCTCGCCTTGAGACGCGGCGACGGGCGGCAGCGTTCCGGTGGAGGGCAGCCCGCTCGAGGCGCCGCGGTCGGCGATCGGCTCTGAGCTTGCAGGAGCGACGGGAACAAGCCCGATCCTCTCGGTCGCCGAAGAAGGCTCGGCCGCGGTCAGCCGGGCTGCTTCGTCGGGGGCGACGCGCTCGACGAATTCGTTGGCGATGTAAAAGAACACGCCCTCGGGCGGCACGATCTTATACCACGAGCCCTGCTCGCCGAGGATCTGCACCGTCGTGCCGTCGTCGAGCCAGGCGTGCGGCGGGCTGGTCAACGGATCGACCTCGACGAGCGTAGAGCCGACGCGGGCGCGCAGCGTTCCTTCGGTGACGCGCACGGCGCCGCGGTTGCCGTCCGCGCGTGTGACGAACTCGGCCGACACGAGCGAAAAGGTGCCGGGCATGGGGAGAACTCGCAGCCAGCCGCCGGTCTCGCCGACGGCCCGCAAGGTCTGTCCGCGATTCACCTGCGCAACCGCGATGCTGTTCTGATCGGCGCTGGAGCGGACGTTGACGTTATCGCCGGTGACGCGGACCCAGAACGGTTCCTGCTCCGTGGTCGTTGTTACGGGCTGCAACGACCCGGTCACGGGCAACTCCGTGATCGTGACAGGGGCGCTGGCCGGCGGCGGCGCGGGCTGCGACGTGACCGGTTCGAGCCGGCGAATGATTGCGGGCTCGGGCTGGCCTTGCGAGAAAGCGGGCATGGCCGCGGCGAGGCTCAGCAACGCGGTGATCAGGGCCGCTCGAGGCGAAACGCGACGCGTTCGAACGCCGACGGTGCAACTGGGAAGTAGACTGCACACGCCACGACCTCCTATGGGCGCATCGCGAACCGCCGGTCAGGTGCTCGACCGGGTTCGCACGGGGCGGCACCCGAATACCCTCCAGGCGTCAAGCCCGTTTCCGGGGCGATCCCTTCCGCCCCCAGTCTGTGGCCAGCTTACGCTCCGCAACGGACCTGTCAAATCGGACATGTGCTGGAAGCCGCTTCCATCCCCGCCTGCGACTTCGTGACAGGGGGAAGCCGACCTCGTTATAGTTGATCTTCATGAACTCCACCGGGCCCGAGCCGCCGCGCCTGTGCATCCTGTTCACCTGCGTGGGACGCCGCGTGGAGCTGCTTCAGGCGTTCCGAGCGGCTGCGGCCGGGATGGGGGTGCAGCTTCGCATCGTGGCGACCGAAAACTCGCCGACCGCTCCGGCGTTGCCGTGCGCGGATCAGGCCGTGCTGGTGCCCCCGATCGCCAACGATCGCTACCTCGAAGCGCTCCTGGACGTGGTGCGGGAGCACGGCGTAAACGGCCTGATTCCCACCATCGACACCGATTTGCTGGCGATCAGCGCGCGGCGGAGCGACTTCGAGGCCGCCGGCTGCATCCCGCTGATCGCTGACCAGAATGTGGTCTCGACCTGCCGCGACAAAATGCGGACGTACGAGTTCCTGCGCTCGCACGGCATCGACACGCCGACCACCTACACCGCCGAGCAGGTGCTGGGGCTTTCGGAGCACCGCTTCCCGTACTTCCTCAAGCCGCGCTACGGCAGTTCGAGCCACTCGGTCTCAAAGATCGAGGATGAAGCTGACCTCGACTACCACCTTCAGACGGCACCCGACCCGATCGTGCAGGAATTTGTCGAAGGTGACGAGTACACGCTGGACGTCTACGTCGGTTTGACGGGGCAGGCCCGCTGCGTCGTGCCGCGCCGGCGGATCGCCGTGCGGGCCGGTGAAGTGAGCAAGGGGGTGGTCGAGAAGGACCGCGCCATCATGGACGCCGGTCGGCGCGTGGTCGAAGCGCTCGGTACGTCGGCGCGCGGGCTGGTCACCCTTCAGTGCATCCGTACGCGCGACGGGCGCATCCGGTTCCTCGAGGTCAATCCGCGGTTTGGCGGCGGCGCGCCGTTGGGAATCGCCGCCGGCGCCGATTATCCAGGCTGGCTGATTCAGGAACTGCTCGGCCGTCAGCCCGAGATTTCGTTCGACGGCTTCGAGCACGGGCTTGGCATGCTCCGCTACGACTGGTCGGCGTTCGTTCCCTACGGCGACGACTTGCGTCCGCGGCTGGCTCCGCCGCGCACGCCGTACCCGCCGTTCGAGCCGGGGCGAAGCGGCGCGGAGTAGCGAAGCGCGGATTGCGAATAGCGAGGGAAGAGCAGACGCGCACAAGCGCCGTAGCGCCGTTGGTCTATGGAGGCCGAAGCACTCGAATTCACATCGGCTACGGACCGTCGGCGCTGCGGGATCCGCGTTTGCGCCTGGGTGGAACCTGCGATGTCCTTGCCTAATCTGCAATCGCTGCTCGACTTCGCCGTCGAATCCGCGCAGCTCGCCGGCGCGTTCACGCTCGGCTACTTCAACGCCGATCCGCCGGTTGAGATGAAACCGGACAATACACCGGTGACGGCGGCGGATCGCGGCGCCGAGCAGCGCCTGCGGGCGCGGATCGAACGCGCCTTTCCGACGCACGGCATCCTCGGCGAGGAGTTCGGCGAGAAGGCCGGCGGCGAGCCGGCGCGCTGGATTCTCGACCCGATCGACGGCACGTTCAGCTTCATCAGCGGCGTGCCGCTGTACGCGGTGCTGATCGGCTTCGAATGGCGCGGCGAGGTGCTGGCGGGCGTGATCCACTTGCCCGCGCTGAGCGAGACGATCTACGCGGCCCGCGGGCTGGGGTGCCGCTGGAACGGCCGGAGCGCGCGCGTCTCGACCGTTCGAGAGCTTTCGGAGGCGCGGCTGATGTATGGCGGCGCCAAGTGGATGCACGAGAGCGGGCAGGGGGCGGGCTTTGAGCGGCTGTTGAGGGCCTGCCGCAAGGACCGCGGCTGGTGCGATTCCTACGCGTACGCGCTGGTGGCGACAGGCCGGGCCGAGGTCGCGATCGACCCGCGCATGAGCATCTGGGATTCCGCCGCGCTGCTGCCGTGCGTGCTTGAAGCCGGCGGGCGCTTCAGCGACTGGAGCGGCGCGGTGACGCACGCGTCGATGACAGCCATCGCGACCAACGGGCATGTTCATGACGCCGCGCTGCGCGCGCTGCAAGGCGAGATTGAATCGTGAGTAGCGAATATCGAGTAGCGAGTTGGGAACAGCCCGCTGCGCCATAGAACAACGCCAGCCGAAGGGCGCGGCTCTGAAACTCGCTACTCGATATTCGCTACTCGCTACTAGCCCTTCTTCATTCCGTCACTTTTCGCCGCCTTCGTCTTCATACGTTACATGCAGCACGCCGTCCGCGACGTTGACACTGCCCGCGCCGCCGCCCGGGACGCGCGCAATCAGACTTTCGAGCGTCTCGCTGGGAATGCCCGGATCAGCGTCGGGCGCGCGGGCTTGAATCAGCCGCAGAATGCCCGCGGCCACCCACTCGTGGGCTTGCCGCGCGTGCTGATCGGCGCGGGCATTGGCGATGTCCTGGAAGATCGCCCGTAGCGCGTCGGTGGGCTCGTTCGCGGGCAAGCCGCTGCGCGCCAGGTCAATCTCGCCGATGAGCGTGTAGCGCCGCTGACCCCAGACGCCGTAGTTTCGCTGGGCGCGTTGAGCGTGAAACTTGGCCGTTACCCGCCGATCGGTGCCCAGCAGGACGAGCAGGGCGTCGGCGTTGCCGCCACTGCGCTCGCGCAGGTCGCACAGTCCGATGGGTGTGCGCCGCGACGTGTCGGAGGGCAAGCGCCGGTCGTATTCCGACGGGCCCTGGCCCAGCGAAACCTGCTTGTAGGACCAGCTCGCGCAGCCCGTGCACAGCAGCAGCCCAAACGGGACCAGGCACGCAAGACTTGCGTGCGGGCGGAGAAGATCGCGACGGCGGCGTTCGAGCATCGGTGACACCTCATCTCAAGCGAGCGGTTGTATACGTGGGGCGGGCAGGTGCGGCAAGTCACGAGCGGATAGCGCCCGCTCACAGCCTCCGACGGGCAGCCCGTCGACGCAGCGCGGCTCATGTCGTGGAACTCGCCGGACGGATCGCCCGAAAACGCACGAGCTCGATCCGCGGCGTGAGGAAATTCGAGCCCGCCGGCTCGGTGCGGCACAGGTCGGTGCTGAGGTACTTCTTGTTGCAGTCGGGAAGGACGGTCACGATTGTCGCTTCGGGGCCGTAGCGCTCAGCCAGTTGCACCGCGCCGAGGAAATTCGCGCCGGACGAGATTCCGACCGAGAGGCCGAGCTGCGCACTGAGCGTCTGCGCCACGAGGATTGCGTCGCCGTCCCAGACGTCGACGACGTCGTCCATCTCGCGCAGGTTGACGATGGACGGAATGAACTCGTCGGAAATTCCCTGAATGCGATGGGCGCCGACCTTGCACCCGGTTCGCATGGTGGGGGAATTCGCCGGTTCAAGCGGATGGATATGCGCGCTGCGGCCGTTGCGGCGCAGGAAGCGCCCGACGCCCATGACCGTGCCGCCGGTGCCGACGCCCGCGACGAACGCGTCGGCTTCGAGGCCGATCGAGGCCAGTTGCTGCTCGATCTCCGGGCCGGTCTGTTCGTAGTGCGCGTCCACGTTAACGCTGTTGTCGAACTGCCGCGGGAGAAACACGTCGTCGCGCTCGCGGGCGTATTCCTCGGTCATGCGAATGCTGCCGACGAAGCCGCCCTGGTCGGCGGAGACCGGGATGATCTCGGCCCCCAGGCTCTGAATCAGCCGCACGCGCTCCTGGCTCATCCAGTTGGGCATGTAAATGCGCACGCGGTGGCCCAGCGCTCGGCCGATCGCGGCGAAGGAGATGCCGGTGTTGCCGCTCGACGCCTCGACGATCACGTCCGTGGGCCTGAGCTGCCCGCCGTCGATCGCCTTGCGAAGGATGTGCAGCGCCATGCGGTCCTTGACGCTGCCGGTCATGTTCACCTGCTCGTACTTGGCGAAGACGCGGCGCGGCTTGCCCTCCAGCCGGTACTGGATTTCGAGCAGGGGCGTGTTGCCGATCAGCGCGGCGACGTCGTCGATGCGTGCGACGCGATGCGTCGAACAAGCGGGTTCGGTCAGCATGAAAGCGGCCACCTCGAATGTGAATGATGCCAAGTCTAGCGGGTGGGCGACGACAAGCCCAGGAATTCCTCACTGTTCGAGCGCAGAAGCGTGTGGCGAGCCGACGCATCGAGATCGGGCATCGACTCAATCAACTCGCCGGGCCGATGCTCGCCCAGCGGGAAAGGATAGTCCGATCCCAGGCAAATCCGCGACAGCCCCACCAGCCGGATCAGCAGACGCAGCACGTGGGCGTCGTGAACCAGCGAATCGACCCAGAAGCGCGCCGGCGAGTCGCCGTGACGAAGGTAGGCTGCCGGCGGCGTGGAATTGTCCACCGCACACAAGTCAGGCCGGACGGCGAAGCCATGCGACACCCGCCCGAAGAGGCTGCTGAACGATCCGCCGCCGTGGGCGAAGCACACCCGCAGCCGCGGCCAGCGCTCGAAGCCGCCGCCCATCATCCAGCAGCAGATCGCCAGGGCCGTTTCCGTGGGCATGCCGACCAGCCAGGGCAGCCAGTATTTCGGCATGCGCTCCTTCGCGAGCATGTCCCACGGGTGAACGAACAGCGCTGCACCGAGCGACTGGGCGGCATCAAAGATCGGCCGCAGGGCCGGATCGTCGAGATTGCGGCCGTTGACGTGCGTGCCGATCTGCACTCCGGGAAAGCCCAGCCCGCCCCGGCCTTGCGGCGCGACGCAGCGCTCCAGCTCGCGAACGGCGTGGTCCGCGGACTGCATCGGGATCGTGCCGAGCCCGACGAAGCGCGCCGGATGCTCGGCGACCGCGCCCGCGATGTGATCATTGAGCCGCATGGACAGGTCAAGCGCGTGCTCGGGCTTGGACCAGTACGAGAACATGACCGGCAGCGTGCTGAGAACCTGCACGCCGACGTTGTCGCGGTCGCAATCTTCCAACCGCCGGGCCGCGTCCCAGCAGCGGTGGTCGATGACGCGGAATTCGCGGTCGCCGATCAGCATTCGCGCTTGGCAGGGCTGATGGTGCTCGAGGCGCACCCAGCCGGGGCCGCCGTAGCGCTGCTCCAGGTCGGGCCACGACTCAGGCAGGATGTGCGTGTGAAGGTCGACTTTCATCCCGCGTGCCTCGTGCGCGCCGCGCGTGCAGCGCGGCCCGCCGTCGTGCCGCGCGACGTGGAAAGTCTATCTGCGAGCGGGCGTGCTGTGAAACGCGGGGCGGGTGCGGGATGTCGGGCTGCGCGATGCGGTGGTATCTTCTGACGACGGGATTGCGAATCGCTGTCAGCGGCGGGAGGCGCGGCGCCGCCGGCATCCGCCGACCCCGGGGATTTCGCTCGAATGATCGATTCGCCGACACGCAGGTCCCCTGATCCGTTCGGGGTCGGCGGGTTCGTGTTCGAGGCCGCCGGCGCGTGGCCCGGCGGTGTCGCGCTCGTGCTGTTCTGCCTGGCCGCGTACCTGCCTGGAATCTCGCTGGTTCCGCCGCTCGACGGCGATGAGGCCCGCTACGCCGAATCCTCCCGCGAGATGCTTGCCGCAGACGACTGGCGATGCGTGGTTATCCCGCACATTGGCGGAGCCCCGCGCCTGAACAAGCCGCCGCTGGTCTATTGGATGCAAGCCGCGTCGGCGTACCTGCTCTCCGGACGCGACCCGGACGCGCTTTCCTACCCGCGCGCGCTTCAGCACGAGGCGCTCGGCGAGGCCACCATCACGGGCAGTCCGCCCACGCGCACCATGCCGTTCACCGGCGGAATCGCCTGCTATCGTTTGCCTTCGGTGCTCGCAACGATGCTCGCCGTGCTGATCACCTGGCGGATCGGACTTCAGATGTTCGCGCCGACCTGCGCCTGGCTCGCCGCGGTGCTGCTGGCGGGGTGTTTTCTCGTGGTTGTCGATGCGCGCTTGGCGCGCACCGATCAGGTTCTGCTCGCGTTCACGTGCGCCGCGCAGTGGGCGCTGTGGCACCTGTGGCGCGGCCGCGGAGCGTCCACGGGCTGGGTGCTGCTGTTCTGGCTGAGCCTTGGCCTGGGCATGCTCGCGAAGGGACCCGTCACGCCGGCCGTGGCGGCGCTCACCGCGACGGCGCTGTGCCTTGCCGAGGGCGAATGGGGCTTGATTCGCCGACTGCGGATCGGGTTCGGTCTCCTCGTGCTCGCGTTCGTGTTCGTGCCGCCGCTGCTGCTGGCGATCTCTGCTGTGGGCGCCGATGCGCTCTTTTCCGCGATCGCGCAGGAGGCGTTCGGGCGCGGCTTGTCGGCCACGGGCGGCCGCGCCGGACCGCCGGGCTATCACGTTGTGCTTCTGCCCGGACTTTTCTGGCCGGGCGGCCTGCTGGTGGTGCCGGGGTTCATCTACGCCTGGCGGCGCGGCATCCGCTGGCGCTCGGGCGTGCGTGGAGAGCGGCGGGGAGAAACAGGTGAACCGAATGCCGGTGCGGCTGGGGCACAGCGTGTCTTGGACGCCGGCCGGAGTCCCGAACTGTTCTGCCTGGCGTGGATCGTGCCCGCGTGGCTTGTGCTCGAGCTGATTGAAACGAAGCTGCCGCATTACCCGCTGCCGCTCTACCCCGCGATCGCCCTGATTTGCGCCCGAGCGGCCTGGGTCGGCTTCTCGGGCAACTTGCCGTTACAGCGCTCGCGCGCCGCGATCCTCGGGGATCTTGGCTGGCTGCTGATCGGCCTGGCGCTCCTGGTGGGCGCGCCCGTTGCGCTTGCGGTCCTCGGCGGCGTTCGACTGGATGCCGGCGTGCTGTTGGGGCTGCTCGCGACGGTGCTCGTGTCGATCGTGCTTGCAACGGCGGGCTTTTCCGCTGTGCGCCGACGGCGGATGGTCACCGGTCTGCTGGTGGCGACCGCGGCGTGCGCACTGGGAGGACGCAGCCTGTTTCAAATCGTGCTGCCGAACCTGGGCGCGCCGTGGCTGAGCTCGACGCTCGTTCATTACATCGCGAGCGTGGATCCAACCGGCGAGCGCCCGTTGGCCGCCGCCGGATTCGCTCGCGAGAGTCTCGCCTTCCTGACCGGCGGCCGGGTGGAACGGATCGCGCCCGCGGAGCTCGCGCATTGGCTCGGCGAGCACCCGCGCGGCCTGGCGATCGTGCCGGCCGATGAAGGCGTGCTGGCGAGTCTCTCGACCCGCGTGCTGACCACCGTGAATGGTTTCGATTATGTCGAAGGCCGGCAAAGGAGCCTGCTGCTGATTGAGCAGGTTTCGCCGTGACGCGCAGCGGGCGCCCGATCATCCATGCTCTACGTCAACCGTGAGTTTCCGGCGCGCCGCGCCGCGGGCGGCGTAGGAAGCGCCGAGACAGCCGGCTCCCACGCCAAACACCGTGTCGCGAAGACCGTCGCCCAGCACCAACTTCGGCAGTTCGGACATGAACCAGTCCCAGTGAACCTGTCCGCCCTCGGCTCTGGCCTTCTGCTCGGCCCAATAGGCATACATCATGATGTTCCCCGCCAACACGGACACGACGGTCACGAGGATGCAGATTCCCTGAATAACCCTGCCACCCTTGCCGGCGGTGCGCGGCGTCACCCAGCCGACGCCGAGCCCGATGCCGATCGCCAGCAGCCAGGTCATGTAGCCCGTAACGATGCCGATCGTGGCCCAGAGGGCCGCGCCGACAAGTCCAGCGGCAAGCCCAGCCGGGATGGCGCGCCCGTACTGCGTCGGCAGCGCGTCGTACGCTTCCTGCGCCGCCTGCGATTGCTCCTGCAACCTGCGAACGCATGCGGAACACATTCGCGTGGCGGTGCCGTCGATCAGCGCCGGCGTGCCCGGACTGGCCGCACCGCACGCAATACACGCGTCGGGCGGCGGCGGGACGACCGTCTGGACGGTCGCCAGAAGCGCGTCGGCTACATCGTGGACCCGCTCAGCTTTGAAGGCGCCGAGTGCCGACCCGGCGATCTTGTACGTCGCCACGCCGCTCTTTGCGACGACCTGCTTGGCTCGGATGCCGTGCGCTTTCAGTTGGGGGTCGGAATCGAGTGCCTGGCGGACTGCTTCGTCTTTGGCGGCGTCCTGGTATTGCAGGAACACGACAATCGTGCTGTTGCGATGCTCGTCCGTACCGGGAGCCAATTGCAGCAGGTAGCCCTTGCGCAGGCCATACCAGGTGCCCGTCGGTCCCTGTTGCAGCAGGCCGAGCTCGCCCGCGGCCTCCGCAATCGCCAGCTTCGCATCGGCCATGCTGCCACGACTCTCCGGCCGGATGGATGGGACGGGGCGCGATGCTAGCAAGGGGCGGAGCCGCCGTCCAGATCGAGCGCCTATACCGCTCCCGAGACGCGGGTCCGCGGGCGCAGGCTTACGTCTGCTGACGGCCCGGCCGCACCGGGTCGCATGGCGCGCGTATCATCTGGAGAGAGGAAACTCAGGCGCGCGCGGGTGCCTGGCGCTCAGGCATCCGCGCGGAATCGTCGTCGGCCGATCGGGCCGACGCTTCCGGGCTACTGAACGCGGTCGAGAGGTGTGATGCCCCTGGGCATCGGTTCAGATGCGTGTGGAGGTGCTTGCCATGTTCGAAGCGATTTGGACGTTCATTCCGCGGCTGCTGGGCTTCCTGATCACGTTTCCACTGCGGTGGATCGGTCTCGACTTTGACTGGGGCATTCGGTAGGGCCGCGACGCGCGGGGAGCAGGCGCGAATCCGATTGGCAGGTCGGAGACCGCATGTCGCTACGGGCAGTCCTGGCCGAAATGGGAGAGCATGAAGCTGACGTCCAGCAGGTCGACCGCGCCGTCTCCGGTCACGTCGCCGTCTTCGGGCCGAGGGTTCGGATACCCGAAGTGCGCCAGCACGATGCTCAGATCGTCGAGCTCGATCGAGCCGTCGTCATCGATGTCGCCCGGGCAGTCGATCGGCGAAGTGCCGTCGAACTCGTACGCGCCCAGGTCGACCACTGGGGGCGCGCCCGCCCCGGTGTCGAGCGTCACCACGTCGTCATGAAAGCGCGGCAGCCCGGCGAGGTCGAGCGTGACACCGGCGGGTATTGCGAAGTTGTCGCCGGCATCGATGCAGGGTGAGTCGGGCGCGAGGCGGTAGTCGCCTGCGCCGGCGGCGACAAAGAGCGGGTCGGCGTCGATGTTGCCGACGCCCGGCCAACCTCCGGGAATGTTGCTGTAGCTGACACTGGTCTCCGAGCCGGAATCGAAGTCGACGATCTCGCCGCCGCCGTTGCTGAAGAGCAGGCAGCCGCGAAGGCTCGGGCGGGAGTCGTCGTAGGTCATCAGCCCGCCGCCCACGCTGTCGGCGACGTTTCCGACGACCGTGCAGTTGACGATGTTCGCGTCGCAGCGTTCGCAGTAGATCGCCGCACCGCCTTCGCCCAGGTTGTTCGCAAACAGGGAGTTGGCGAGCTCCATGCTTCCGCCGAAGGAGCCCACGCCGCCGCCGTAGAAGCCGTAGTTGCCCCGGAACGTACAGCTTCTGATCGAGAGGGCGCCGTCGACGTTGCCGATCGCGCCGCCCGCGTTGCCGAGGTTGTCCTCGAACAGGCAGTTCTCGATCAGGGCGCTTCCCCAGAACGTGTAGATGCCCGCGCCGCCGCCCGAATCGCCGTAATTCGAGCGGAAGCTGCATCCGCGCACGACCACATCGCTGTGATCGCTGTAGATGCCGCCGCCGATATTCGTGTCATTGTCCTCGAACGTGCAATTCTCGACGGTTGCGGCGCCGTTCGTGACGCTGATGCCGCCGCCGAAGATGCACTGGTTATCGCGGAACTCGCAATCGACGACGGTCGGGGCCGCGCCGATGACGCGCAGCGGCGCATCGTCGTAGAAAATCAGCGTGTTGACGCCCGTGATGGTGAAGCCCTCGATGCGCGTGGCAGTCGTTTCGGCGCTGTCGCACATGACCGCGGTGCGGCCGTAGCCGTCAATCGTCGTGACCGTCGGGCCGGAATGGCTGCGCAGGTGCACCGCCTTGCCCAGCAGGTCGATCCGTTCGCTGTAGGCCGCAGGCATGACCAGCACGGTGTCGCCAGCGGCCGCGGCGGCGTTCAGGCCCGCCTGGATGGTGCGATAGGGGCGATCGGGGTTTCCGTTACCGCCCGGCGGAGCGTTCTTGTCGACGTAGATGGTGCGCGCCTGCGCCGGCGCGAACAGCAAGTGTGCAAGAATCGTGACGGTCAGCAGGCGGCGTAGTCTCATCGCGGATCCGTTCCCGTGCGGTCGGATTTCACCTTCGCTTGCCGAAGCTCAACGCGGTCGGTCGCGGCGAGCGGGTCGCGGGCTTCCTGTAGCCTACGAAATGTTCATCGAATCGTAGCCGAGCAAGAATGTCCGGCCAATGACCTGTGCGCCGCGATCGCGCACGGTTCCGAGAACAACGGTTCGCAGGCCTGCGGGGCTATTTCGCTTCGAGCCAGTTCATCCCGGTGGCCACGTCGACCTTCAGCGGAACGCTCATCGGGAGCGCGGTGCGCATGCATTCGACGACGACTGCGGCCATGGCTTCGGCCTGCTCCTGCGGCGCCTCGCAGACGAGCTCGTCATGCACCTGAAGCAGCAGCCGCAGCGGGAGCTGCTGAGCGATAATCTGCCGATGCAGACGGACCATCGCGATCTTGATCAGATCGGCGGCGGAGCCCTGGATCACCGTGTTGACCGCCAGCCGCTCGGCCTGCGCGCGTGCCGAGGGGTTGCGCGAGTCGATGTCGGTGATTGGGCGGCGGCGTCCGAGGATCGTGCTGACGTAGCCGTCGCGCCGCGCGGCGTCGCAGCACTTCTGAATGAATCGCTTGATGCGCGGATAGCGCGCGAAATAGCGCTCGATGAACTGCGTGGCCTCGCTGCGGCTCATGCCCGTGACCTGCGCCAGCCCGAACGCGGTCTGACCGTAGATCAGCCCGAAATTCACGGCCTTCGCCCGCGAGCGCATCTCGCGCGTCACGTCGGCGAGCGGCACGCCGTTGATCTCCGCCGCCACGAACGCGTGAATGTCCAGATCGTCCGCGAACGCGCGGCGAAGGGCCTCATCTTCGCAGAAATGCGCCAGCACGCGCAGCTCGACCTGCGAGTAGTCCGCGACAATCAGCCGTTCGGCGGGGCTGCGCGGAATGAACGCGCGGCGGATTTCGCGGCCGAGCTCGGTGCGGATCGGGATGTTCTGAAGGTTGGGTTCGCTGCTCGAAAGCCGGCCGGTGATCGCGCCCGTCTGGTGAAAGCTGGTGTGAATCCGCCCGCTGCGCTTGGCGCGTGCTGCCGGCAGGGCGTCGACATACGTGCCGCGCAGCTTCTGGATTTCGCGGAACTCCAGCAGCGGCGCAAAGAGCGGATGTCCCGTCTCCCCGGCGAGCGTTTCGAGCGTTTCGGCGTCGGTCGAGCGCGACGTCTTGGTTCGCTTCACCACGCGAAAGCCGAGCTTCTCGAACAAGACGTCGGCAAGCTGCTTGGGCGAGTCCAGATTGAACTGCGCGCCGGCCGCGGCGTACACCTGCGTCTGAAGCTCCCCTGCGCGGCTGGCCAGGCGCTGGCTCATCGCCTGGAGATAGGGCACGTCGATGGAGATGCCCTCGAGCTCCATCGCGGCCAGCACCGACGACAGCGGCATCTCGGTTTCATGGAACAGCGCGGCAAACTCGCCGTCGCGAAGCAGCGGCTCGAACAGGCGATAGAGTCGCCAGGTGTAGTCCGCGTCCTCGGAGGCGTATTCCGCGACGTGCGACACCGGAACCTGGTCCATGCGTAGCTGGTCGCGGCCTTTCCCGATCAGGTCCGTGATCGGGATCATCGTGTGACCGAGAAGCTGCTGTACGATCGTGTCGAGCTTGAACGAGCCGCGCAGCGGGTCGAGCACGAACGCCGCGACCATTGTGTCGAACAGCGGCCCGGCGATCGGCAATCCCGCATTGCGAAGCACGATCATGTCATACTTGAGGTGATGCCCGACCTTGGTCGTGCCTTCGTCGGCCAGAATCGGGGCGAGCAGCGGGCGCACTGCGTCCATCGTCAGCGCCTGGCCGAAAACGGACTGCACAGGGATGTAGCAGCCCCGGCCGACTTCCCATGACAGCGCAATCCCAACCAGATCCGCGTCAACCGGGTTGACGCTGGTGGTTTCCGTGTCGACGCAATAGGCCGGTTGCTGCGTCAGCTCACGCGCCACGCGTTCGAGGGCGGCGGGCGTGTCGATCAGCTCGAACGCACCCGGGTCAGGAGACCGCAGCGCCGCGGCCCCCTCCTGGATCAGGCGGGTGAAATCGCCGCACTCGGCCGGGGGTGCGCCGCGCGGAGCGGCAGCCACGCGGGGAGATGCAGCGCGAATCTCCGGCGATGCGATCGAGCCAGTCGCATCATCCGCCGGGGACGCTGAGTTCGAGTCGGCCGGGTCACGCGCCGGCAAACCCGCCGGAAGCTGCTCCGGCAGCCGGCGAAAACCGAGCTGCTCGAAGATCGGCCGCGCCGCTTGCCAGGCGAAGTCCGACACGCGCGCGGCGTCGAGGTCCAGCTCGATCGGCACGTCGTCGCGCAGGGTCACGAGCTGCCGCGTGAGCTCCATCCGCGGCGCGAAGTCGAGCACGCTCTGCCGCTGCTTGGGGCTGAGCTTTTCCGCGTTCTCGACGACGCCGCGAGCGCTGCCGTATTGCTGGATCAGTTTGGCGGCGGTTTTGGGGCCGATGCCCGGCACGCCCGGGATGTTGTCCACCGAATCGCCGATCAGCGTTTGGGCGTCGACCGCCTGCTGGGGCGTCCAGCCCTTGAGCTCAAGCAAGCGCTCGGGCGTGATCAGCTCGTCTTTGCCGGGATCGTAGAGAAGCACGCTCGGCGTGAGCAGTTGCTCGAGGTCCTTGTCGCGACTGACCATGACGACGTGCAGCTCGTCGCTCGCGTGCCGGCGCGCCAGCGTCGCCAGTATGTCATCCGCCTCGAAGCCCGCCCGCCGCAGGATCGGCACGCGAATCGCTTCCAGAATGGAAACGATGCGGTCGATCTGCACGGACATGTCTTCCGGCGGCGGATCGCGGTGGGCCTTGTAATCGGCATAGATTTGGCGGCGGAAGGTGGTCTCGTCCGCGACGTCCATCACCATCGCCAGGTAATCAGGCTTTCGGTCGCGCACCAGATTCAGGAGCATCTGGCAGAAGACGTGCGTGGCGCGGGTCGGCTCGCCGCTGGGGGCGCTGAGATTGCCGAAGGGCGCATAGTAAGCGCGATAAATCTGCGCATGCCCGTCGATCAGGTAAAGCGTGCGCGGCATGGGAGCGAATGGTAGGTCCGCCACGGGAGCGCGTCAGCGCGTCCGAAAAGAGAAACTTGGCGGATCGGCTGGATTCGGGCGCCGTTGATTCCGATTCTGCTGGGATAGGGGACGAACACAAGGAGAAACGCAGTGAATGTTCAACCCGTCTCTGCTTCGGCACTGCCGCCCGTGACCGGCCGACCCGATCAGCCCGCCGATCCGCGCGTGGATGAGCGACTGACACGCCGCGAAGAGCGCATCGACACGCGCCAGGAGCGGCGAACGAAGCTCAACGAGCTGAACCCCAGCGCTGACAAGCTGCGCGTCGACGAGCGCCTCGAACGCCGCGAAGCACGCATCAACGAGCGGCAGGGCGACGTCGCCATCGATGCCGAACCTGACGGCGATGGCAGCGCCAAGCCGCCGACGGACGGCAGCACGCTCGACGTGCAGGCCTGAGAAGCCAATCCGCCCGCAGTCTTGATGCGCGGCGGCCGGCGAGCGTTCGGTCTTCTTCCTCGAAGGAGGCTCCGAACCATGCCGGTCGCCGTTGTTTTTTGGGGCAAGTCCGCCCGTGGGTCACTGCGGAGGGGCGCTACGACACGGCCGGGCTCCGTTCCTCACTCGCTATTCGCAATTCGCTACTCGCACTTGAGCCCAGCTACGCCGCCTTCTCCGCCGTCACCGGGACATTGGCGAGCACGTCCGCGAGCACTTCGTCGGTGGTCAGCCCCTCGGCCTCGCCTTCGAAATTGAGCAGCAGCCGGTGCCGCAGCGCCGGCAGGGCGGACTTCTTCACGTCGTCGAAGCTGACGTTGTAGCGGCCGTCGAGCATCGCATAGATCTTCGCCGCCAGCGTGATGGCCTGCGCGCCGCGCGGGCTGCTGCCCCAGCGCACGTACTTGTTGACCATCGCCGTCGCGAACGCGCCCTGCGGATGCGTCGCGAGCACGACGCGAATGATGAAATCCTGCACGTGCTCGGCGATGACGACCCGCCGCACGAGATGCTGTGCGTCGATGATGCGCTGCCCGTCGAGCACCGGCTGTATGTTCGGCTTGAAGCCGCTGGTGGTGCGGTCGAGGATCTGCTTGAGCTCGCCGCGGCCCGAATAACCGACGATCAGCTTGAAGAAGAAGCGGTCGAGCTGCGCCTCGGGCAGCGGGTAGGTGCCTTCCTGCTCGATCGGGTTCTGCGTCGCCATGACGAAGAACGGCTCCTTGAGTGTGTGGTGCGTGCCGCCGACGGTGACGGAATGCTCCTGCATGGCTTCCAGCAAGGCGGATTGCGTCTTGGGCGTGGCGCGATTGACCTCGTCGGCCAGCACCATCTGGGCAAAGAGCGGACCGCGCTGGAATTGAAAGCCGCGCCGCCCGCTGCCCGGGTCCTCGGTGATGATGTTCGTGCCGATGATGTCGGCGGGCATCAGGTCGGGCGTGAACTGAATGCGCGAAAAGTCCAGCGTCAGGGCCTGCGCGAGGGTGCGAATCAGCAGGGTCTTGCCCAAGCCGGGGACGCCTTCGAGCAGCACGTGCCCGCCGGCAAAAAGACAAACCAGCGTGCCGTCGACGATGTCCTCGTGGCCGACAATCATCTTCCCGACCTCGGCCCGCAGGACCTGAAAGGACGCGCGGAACGCGGTGACCTCTTGCGTGACCAGGGCTTCTTCATTGACCGCCATGAATCGCTCCCGTTCGGCGTGCTGCGCGGGAGTCGATTCCCGCGCGGGGATTCTAGATGCAGCAGCGGATTGGGGCGAGACCGCTCGCTGGGCGCGAGCCCGTGGTTGTGGCTCGCGCCGGCCTGAGGCAAGGAGAACGGACCGGCGGCGGGTGCGCAGCTCGCCGGCCGACAAGCCCGAGACTCCCTTGAGGATCGCTTGACCACTGCGGTCTGATAGTGTACGCTTCACGTAAGTATTGGGGGTGGGCAATTGCCGCATCCCGCATCCCGCATCCCGCATCCCGCATCCCGCATCCCGCATCCCGGCGTTCCCAGCCGGCAAAGCGGGAAGAAGAACACAGCATGGCAACATCAGCATCGCTGGCGCGTGTTGGGTGCACGCTCCTGACCGCCTTGGTATTCAGCGTCGTCGCTCGAGCGGAGGATCCGGTGGCCTGCGGGTGGGTGTCCTACGTCAGTTGCCCTGGCTGTACCCCATCGGTGCCGGCGGACTCGACCTGCGCGTGTGCCGTAAACCAGGATGACTGCGACTGTGTAACACAGAGTGGTGGCATCCAGAACGGCACGATCGTAGAGTGCAATACGGGCTATTTCTCGTACATCGAGGACTGGGAGGGCTACCGGATCACGAAAACCGGCACGGAGTGGTGCATGCGGTAGCTGAAGTGTCGCCACCTCGGCGGAACGTCGCTTGGCTGCGCCTCACTTGAGAACGGCAACTGCGTGGGTGGGTCCCCGTGCGAGTGGCGAATCTGGCTGGAGTCCCCGGCGGATGTCTACGCCCAAGGCGAGCGCTGCCGGCCTGTATAGGAGAAGTGAACATGCTGACGTGCCTGATGCTGATCGCCGCGTCGATGCTGTCGCCGAATTCCGGACAGCAAGTGACTCGTCCGCACGCCCTGGCGCAGCTCGACGCCTATCGCGCCTCAGCCGTTCGTAGCGGCGAGTTTCGCTGGGAAGTTCTGTCCGAGGCCGACGAGACCAAGGCCCTGAGCTTCGTCACGCGTATGGCGAAAAACGGGGACCTGATTTTCGAGCACCGCGGCGATCCCGACGGCTGGACCGGTTTCGACCCCAGCACCGGGAGCGGCCGATCGCGCTACCCCGTCCTCATGATGATGAACGCCGACGGTTTCTGGGAATGGCAGGAAACGCTGCCCAACGTGGGAGTGTGCCGCGGCGACATGGCGAACGGCTACCTCATTGTCGGGGCCCGGAACATCCTGGCGGTCGGCATGCAGGCCACGTCCGCGGGCATGGCCGGCTTGGAGGGGCGCCAACTGCTCTGGGCGGGGCTGCCGGGCACCGATCTGTCGAAGGTCGTCAGCTATCGGGAAACAAAGAACGGGAGCCGCTGGACCGTCACGGCGGACCTTGGCCACGACTCGCAGATCGTCTGGGAGATCGACGCCGCACGCGGCTGGAACCCGGAGCGAATCGTTTTGAGCCAGCACGGCGACGAGACGCATGTTGTGCACAACGCACTTCGTGAGTTTGATGGCGTCTGGCTGCCCGAGCGCACCGAGTATTACCTGTTCGGCGAGTTGTCCGAGGTGGTCCGCATACGGGACGCCCGACTCAACCGGGACGATGACCCGGCCGAATTCACCGGCCGCGATCTCGGGCTGGAGCCCGGATTCAACGTCGGCTTCAAGGATGCCACCGACGGGCGCGTGCGGGCTTGGAACGGCGATGCCGTGGTTGCCTGGGAAGACTGGATCCGCGACGTGGACGAAGGTCGTCGAAGCTGGGGTCCGACCATGGCCGCGCTCAACGCGGGTGAGCCGTTCGTCAGCCCCTACATGACCGAGGCCGAGCGGCCGCGCTCGCGCAAAGCGACGGCTTCGACCCAAGCCGATTCCGCGGATTGGGAGCGTGCCTGGCGCCGCTACGTGGACTCATTCATCGCCCGGCACGCGCTCGATGCGGAGCAGACGCAAAAGGCCCGCGCCATCCTGAATGAGTCGCTTGCCGTGGCGCAGCAACGGCTTGCCCCGAAGCGCGACGAGATGGGGCGCATACGGGAGCAGCTTGCCACGCCGAAAAAAGCAGGCGCCGACGCGCGAAGCAAGCTGCTCGAGCAGCTCGAGGTGAATTTCGCTCCCGTGCACGAGGTGTTCCGCAACCAATTGGTTCCCAGGCTGAACAACCTGCTGACGCGGAAGCAGCGCCGGGCGGCCCCAGAGCCGGATGGAACGGATTCGGCGGCGCGGGAGACATCGGCCTTGCGGCCGGAGCCGCTGCGCGATCGCCAGTGACAGCCATTGGCAGAGCGCCGGTCGCGCGTTTGCTTCAGGCGGAATCGCCCGATCGCGCGCGAATCCACTCCATCATCGCGGGATACACGCGTTCCGTCGCCGCCGGCGAATATTCGAACTCTCCGTGCGCCATGTCCTCGAACAGCAGCCACTGCTTGTCGTTCGAGGCGATTCGTTCGTGAAAAACGGTTCGCGTCACCTCGGCATTGGCAATGCGGTCGCGCCCGCCGACGATCGTGAGCACCGGCAGCGCAAGGTGTGCATAATGCTCGCTGTAGGCGCAGTCAGGCGCGCCCAGGGCGCTGACGAACCCGCCGGCGCGGACGGATTTCGCGAGCTGCCGCAGCACGCCCGCCTGGAGGTGGTCCAACGCCGGCAGCAGGCAGCGCGTGAAGGTCTCGAAGTGAAACTGGCGCACGTTGCGGAAGCGCGCGGCAAGCTGCCCGATGGCCTTCAGGAAACCATCGCGAACTCCCTGGTAGCCCTGCTGCAAGGCCGCCGGCCAGCGCGAGTCCGTCGCCGCCGCGCTCGGCCGAAGCCAGTCGAGGCGAATCTCCCCGGTCGCGGTTAAGGCCGCTTCGAGCCACGGCATCCGCGACATCCACTCAAACGGCAGGTTGACGTTCTGGTCGGCGCGGCCCCACTCGTTCAGCACGACGCCCCAGCGCAACGCTCCGCGCTCGTCGAAAAACGACTGCGGCCAGCGCAGCGCCGCCGGGAATTCGACCAGGATCGCCCCGGCGACGCGCGCTTGCCGACGGCGCGCCTGGTTGGCATCGCAGACGACGTGCGTCCCTTGCGAGTCGTTCGCCAGGACAGCGCCCGACAGATGCGCCGCCAGGCACATCGCGCCCATGCTGCTGCCGACGACGAACGGGCGGCACCCGGCGGCGTTTGACACGTGCTCGATCGCGGCGGGCACGTCGTAGAGCAGGAAGTGATCGACGCACCAGTCGCGCTGACCGGCCGGCGGCTGGCTGTGCAGGTGCGGCGCCCCGTGGCCGCGCAGATTGAGCAGCCAGACGTCGTAGCCTTGTTCGCGCAGGAGCATTGCAAGGCTGCGGAAGCGGTGGCTCGCAGCGTCTACCGCCGGCCCGTCCCAGACGTCGACGTTGACCGCCAGGCCGTGGATCAGCAGCACCGGCGTAGCGCCGGAATGTTCGTATCGGCGGCACGCCAGCAGGGCGCCGTCGCAGGTTGGAATGCGGTGGTTGCTCGGCAATCGAATCGTCCCAGGTTTGCGGATTCCGCCTGACGGCCGGTGGGTGCCACGCACCAGCCGCCGACGCAGCTACCGCGGAAACGCCTCCGCGACGCCGCCGTCCACCGGCAGCACCGCGCCGGTCGTCGGCGTCTGGTTGCTCGCGAAGAACACGACCGCGTTGCCGACGTGATAGCCGTACACGCGCGCCTTCAGCAGGTTACGCTGCCGGTAGTATTCGGGCAGGTCATCGAGGGACATGCCGCGCGACCTGGCCCGGTCGGGCCCGACCGTCTGCCACAGCCCCGAGGGCACGCTCTTGTCGCCGAACACCGCGTCGGGCGTGATCATGTTCACGCGGATGTTGTGCGGGGCGCACTCGATCGCCGCGATGCGGCCGAGCTGATGGCCGGCGGCCTTGCTGGCGCTGTAGGCGCCGAAGTCCTTGCCCGGGCCGAGCACGTTCTTGCTGCTGCACACCACGACGTGGCCGCCGAGGCCCTGTCGCTTCAGCAGCCGGATCCCCTCGCGCATGAACAGCATGTAGCCGACGACGTTGACGTTCATGACGCGCTGGAAATCGGAGAGCGTCAGCTCATCGAGCGGCGCCACGTGGGCGATGCCCGCGTTGGGCACAACCACGTCGACGCCGCCGAAGCGCCGGCAGGCCTCGTCGTAGCCTGCCCGCACGCTTTCTTCGCTCGTGACGTCCATCTGAATCCACGCGGCGCTGCCCGCACCGCAGGCGTTCTCGATGCGCTCGACGATCGCCGGCAGCCGCTGCGTGACCAGGTCCGCCAGCACGACGTGAGCCCCGGCACGCGCGCACGTCTCCGCGATCGCGGCGCCGATCGCGCCGCCGGCGCCGCTGACCATGACGACCCTTCCATCCAGCGGCTGCCCGGTCGGCTTGCCGAGCTTCGCCTGCTGCAAGCCGCGGTATTCCATCACGTAGAGATGATCGTCGGACAACGCGCTGTAGCGTTCGATCCAGTTCGCGAGAGCCTTGGTCCGTAGCGCGTGCTCGGTGATGTCCGCCGCGATTCGCGCGTCGCGCTTCGTGCGGCCCCAGCAGAATGCCCCGGCACCCGGCACGAGGACCACCCGTGGCGAAGCGTCGAGGCCCTCGGCGTTTCCGCCGTGAAGCTCGACGTACGCGCGGTAGTCCGCCCGGTAGGCCTCCGTCGCCGCGGACAGTTGCGCGCGCAGCGCGGCCGCGTCGTCCCAGCGCGGGGCCTCGATGAACAGCGGTTGGGCCTTCGTTCGAATCAAGTGGTCGGTGGTCAGCGGGCCGGTGCGTGCCAAGGCGGCGGCCCCGTCGCTGTTCACGAAGGCGAGCATCTCGTCCGCAGCGCGCCACTCGACAATGGAGCGCACGTGCGGATCATCCTCGCTGTCGCTGGGCGTCGCCAGCGCTTGTCGGAGCAGGGGAGCGGCCAGCGCGGCGAGCGCGGCGGGGCTCTCAGGTCCGCGATACGAGATCACAGGCCGCCTGCCCGCCACGCGCCGCTCAATGAACGCTTCGCAAGCGCTGACGAGCTCGACATGCCGCTCGTACGACGCTTGCGCCGTATCGCCGTACGTGATCAGCCCGTGTTGAATCAGCACGATGCCCTCAGCGCGCGGATTCCGCTCGTGCAGCTCGGCCACTGCCTTCGACAGCTCGAACCCAGGTGTGACATACGGCAGACAGGCGATGCGATCGCCGAGTGCCTCGCGAATCCATTTTTCGCCATCCGGCTGGTTGGTCAGCGCCAGGACCGCGTCGGCATGCGAATGGTCGACGAACGCGTGCGGCAGGAACGCGTGCAGCAGCGTCTCGATCGAAGGTGTCGGCGCGGACGCGTCGAGCAGGTGCAGCCTGAATTGGTTGGCCATCACCTCATCGCTCATCGCGTCGACGGCCCGCAGCCGCCGCAGACGCTGAAGATCCAGCGCCGGCAGCCCGCGCGGCTCGATCGAAGCGAGGTCCCAGCCCGAGCCCTTCACGCACACGATGTCGAGCGTCTCACCCAGAATGTCGCGCAGCGTTGATTTGACCGAGACGTTGCCCCCGCCGTGGAGCACAAGCGCCGGTTCCTGCCCGATCAGTCGGGCCGAGTAAACGCGTGCGGCGAGTGCGGGCGGACAAGCCTCGCCGCACTGCCCGGCGATTGCGGCGGCGTCGCGATCATTCCAGCGGTTGCGCATGGGGACGGGCCTTTTTCAACGCATGCCGACGCGCCGGCGACCGGGCGCGCGAAGGGCGAGCTGCCGCGTCGACGGCGGAGGCGCTCCTCGCTCAGGTCGCGGACTTGCGCTCAGGAAACGCGGCCTTGAAGGGCGTCACGGTCAGCGAAGCGAAAACGCCCCCGGCGACGTACGGGTCGCGGGCGACCGTCGCGCGGGCCGCTTCGAGGCTCGCGTCCTCGAAGACGATCACGGCCCCCGTCGACGCGTCGTTCGTCTCGTTGCGGATCGGACCGGCCAGGACGATGCGCCCGGCCTGGTCCAGCGCTCGAACGTATGCGACGTGCGCGTCGCGGTGCTGGTCACGTCGCTTGCCGCCGTCGGGTCCATCGTGGGCAATCAGCACGAAGAGGGGCATGCGAATTCTCCGAACTGGCAGTGAACGCGCGCTGGGGACCAGGCCGCATGAGACCTAGCGAATCAAGCTCTGGAGCAAGTCCCAAGCCTGTGCGTCGGTGCGCCCTTCCTGCACGATGGAGCGGACCGCGCGGATCATCGGAACCGGCCACTTGGATTGGAAGATGTTGCGGCCCATGTCGACACCCGAGGCGCCGGCCGAGACCGCGCTGTACGCCAGCGTGAGCGCCTCGCGCTCGTCGATCTTCTTGCCGCCGGCGATGACCACCGGCACCGGGCAGCCGTTCACGATCTTCTCGAATCCATCGCAGTAATAGGTCTTCACGATGTCCGCGCCCAGCTCGGCGCAAATGCGGCACGCCAGGCCGAGATAGCGCGCGTCGCGGACCATCTCCTTGCCCACCGCCGTCACGGCCAGCACCGGCAGGCCGTACTTCGCGCCCTCGTTGCAGAGCTTGCCGAGGTTGGTGATGGTCTGCTTCTCGTTCGCGGAGCCGACGAAGACCGACATCGTGATCGCCGACGCATTGAGCCGGATCGCGTCCTCAATCGAGGTCGTCAGGTCCTCGTTCGAAAGATCGTCCTTCAGCACGCTGGTGCCGCCCGAGACGCGCAGCACGATCGGGATGCGCGCCGCGGTGTCGATGCAGTTCCGCAGCACGCCGCGCGTCAGCATCAGCGAGTCGGCGTAGGGCAGCAGGGGGGCGACGACCTCGCCGGGGCGCTCGAGTCCGGTGGTCGGACCCTGGAAGTACCCGTGATCCACGGCCAGCATCACGCAGCGTTGGGTGTCCGGGCGGATCAGTCCCGCCATCCGGTTTCGATAGCCCCAGTCCATGGCGCGCTCCTCGTTGCCGGCGACCGCGGGGCGCATGGGCCCGCTGATCGACGTGCAAGTGAACCCGATATCCGCGTGGCAAACGCCTCTGGGAGCGATGGTAGCGAAGCGGCCGGAGGACGGTCAAATCTCGGCCGCGCGGCCCTCACACGCGCAGCCCTCGCGCGTGCGGAGTCGGCCGGCGGCAGGTTCTGCGCCGTGCGCGGAGCCGCCGCTCATCGGCGTGCGTGCGTTCGCCGATACGGATGGGTGGCGGGCTTGGAGGCCCGGCCTCCGGCGAGGCCGGCGTGAAGTCCAAATCGGCGAATCGGCCGGGGATGGATCTTCGGCCTGACGCACCCTTTCACCGCGTTCCACGAGGAGACCCGGATGAGCACCACGACGAATCCCAACACCACGAACACGAGCTTTCCGACCTGTGGCGTGACGGTTCCATTCGACCAGATCAACGCGCCCGGCGCCTACATCTGCAACTGGAGCGGGCACCTGCTGCGGGTTCCCGAGGATGGCGTGACGCCGGGCCGCTCGCCGCTGATCAACATCGTGGCGACCGAGCCGCTGACCGTGACGAAGATCAGCGACAACCCGTACATCACGATCACCAAGGCGAAGCTGCTGGCGTCGAATTTTGACTTGAACGTCAACTTCTAGCCGACGCCGGTCAGTCAGAGTTGTCCCAAGACGCCCGCCCCGCGGCTCCTTGCTTGGCGCCGCGGGGCGGCGTTGTCTTCGCAAAAAAGGACGCACGGCCCGCGATCAGGCTTCCCGTCACGCGGGCCGGCTCTCCTGAGGGAGGTCGCACAGCCCAGCCTTCCCACCCGGCGCCCCATCGTGCCCGCTCGCCTTGGGCACAAACTCCGCCGAAGTGGACGCGGCGACGACCACCTTCCCCCACTGTATCTAGCGCCAAAAGCCGTGATCTCGCACACGAAAAGTTGGAATTTCAGAAATTTTTCCGAGGATCACGCCGGCTCGGACCCATCGCTGTCGCGGGTCGGCGGCGGCGACTATGCTGCGCCCAGTGAGCAGCGGCCCGCGGGAGTTTCGCCATGACGCGCGGATTAGTCGAGTGGCAGCAGAGAGTTACAGGCGAGGCCTGCGGAATCTGCGCCGCCGCGCCAGGCTTCGCGGTAACACCTGAATTCGTCGCATCGCTGGATTCCGGTGCCGTGGTGCTCCAAGACGACGGAGCGTTCCGCGGCTACTGCATTCTGTTCCTGCACCAGCATGCCGCGGAGCTTTTCGACCTCTCGGCGGCGCAGCGAGCAAGGCTCATGGAGGACGTCAATCGCGTTGCGCTTGCTTTGCGGTCGGTTGTGAAGCCTGCGAAGCTCAACTATGTCATTCTGGGCAATGAGCAACCGCATCTTCATGTTCACGTCATTCCGCGCTTTCATGACGACGGCTGGTGGGGCGAGCCCATTTGGAAACGTCCCCCCGACGCGAAGCTGCCGCTTCCCCCCGCGGAGTTCGCGCGCCTGCGAGATTCGCTACGGCAGGGGCTACTCGCTCCGCAAGTGGGCTGACGCGTGCGAGGGTGGCGGCGCGTCCTGTGTCGCCCGCACGCGCAAAGACGAAGCCCCACCGAGCTGCGATGGGGCTTGTGTTGCTACGTTGTTCGTCGATTCGAAGAAGTCAGCCGGCCGACACCTGCTAGGGGTGCTCCTCGGGCCGCGGCATGTTGGACATGTCCATCACTTCGACGCCCGCGGGCGCTTCGAACTTGAAGCGATCCGCCTTCAGATCGGCGCCGATCTTCAGGTCCGTGAGTCGGCTGGAGCCGATTTCCTTGCCGTCCGCTCCGAAGATGACGGTCTTGAGCATCAGGCCGGTCGCCTTGTCCATGTAGAAAGTGGACTTGTCCGTGGGGCCGCCGGCAGATTTTGCTTTCGACTGGATGACGTACGTGTCGCGGCCGTCAACCTTCTCATCGGGCAGCAGCGTGAGCTCGGCGGAATCGCGCCAGGTCTTGAACATGGCGGGGATGTCGCCGGTCATCGCCGGGTCGTACTTCATCTTCATGGCGTTCTTGTTGCCCTCGGTTTCGCTCAGCGTGTAAACGTATTCACCGTCGCAGACCGAAAGGGCGGTGGTGGTCATCTTCATCTGCTGATCGCCGAACTTCGACTCGGTGACGCCCTTCATCTCGGCCCGCAGGAGCACCTTGTCTCCCGTGCGCATCCACTCGGTGGTGCCGGCGAATTCAGACTTGGAGAAGTTGCCGTCGCCCATGTCCATGTGCTGGCTGGACTGGATCTTGGCCGTGTACGACGTCAGCTTCTCATAGGCCGCGACGATCTTCTTCTCCACGTCCTCGATCGTGTCGGCCAGCGACACCGCGGGCGCCGCGAGGATTACGGTTAGAGCCGCAAACAGCGAGCTTCGGTACAGACGCATGCGATTCCTTTCGGTACAACACGGATCGGGCCAGGCCACTCCGTCGCGAGGTCAAAAACGCATTTGGCCAGCAAGGCGCGCCGGGAATGCCGGGTCGCGGGCAGCATCGCTCCGCAAACCGCCCTCAAGCGAACAAGGCACAATAGCCGAAACGCGGAACGCTGGCGAGCCCCGACACCGACCGGGCGCAGCGCGCGGCTGGCGGGCTGACGTTACCCGTCGGTACGGGTCTTCAGCTCCCCAAGGTAGCGGCCGGACAGCCCCTGCTCCGCCGCGAGCTGCGAGTAGGGCATCACCGGTCGCTTTAGGCAGCCGTCGATCAGCGGCCGGACCAAGGCGCGCACCTGTCGCTGTTGGTCGGTGATCGGGAGGGTGGCGTCGATCACGGACAGGCCGAACTCGGGGACCATCGACTCGTACTGGTCGAGAATCCGCCGCTGGAAGAGCCGGAAGCTCTCGTACGGATCCTCGCTCAGGCCGAGGTCCATGCCGGCCTCGTAATGCTTCAGTTCCGGTCGGCCGGAGAGAATGCGGTGAAGCGCTTCCTCGAGCGGGACGCGGAAGTAGAACGCCGCCGACGGCCGCGGCGCGAAGCGGTAAATCCGCCGGACATACTCGGGGTCGATTCCACGCGCCACGTCGCGCGCGAAGGCCGTGTAGATGTAGCGGTCGGTCAGCACGACCGCGCCGGCCCGCAACGGCGGCAGGATCGTCCGTTCGAGGCGGTCGGCGAAATCGGCCGCGTGGATCAGCGAAAACGTCATCGGGCTGAGAAGCTGGTTGTCCTTGCCGTACTTCGTCGTGGCCCGAACCAGCGGCGATGAGTTCCACTCGCTGAAGTAGGCGGCAAAGCCCTGCGACAGCACCCACTTGCGCAGCAGGTCGAGCTGGGTGCTCTTCCCCGAACCGTCGATGCCCTCCACGATGAAGAGTTTGCCGGGCAGGCTGCCGTAGTCGCCGTAGTATCGTTCACCGCTCATGCGGGGCTCAGCTCCTGCGTCTGCGCGGCCGCCGCGGGGACCCAGGCGTAACGCGTTCGAAGGTGAAAGGCGGACTCGAACATGTCGGCCTTGCGGTCGGCATATTTGATGTTGACGGCCGGCTCCTCCTCGGCGGCGATCTGGAACTGCACCGCCTGCTCGGCCGCCTCCACGGCCACGTCGGTCACATTCTGTGTGTGCAGCCGATCCAGACCGTCGGCAATCCGCAGGATTCCGGCCAGGTGAGCCACCAGCCGCTGATCGTCGTCCGAAAGCTTCAAGAAGTTGCGGTGCTTCTGGCAGGGGCCGGCGCGCCGGTGGTATCGGCCGATGTTCGCGATGATCTCGATCTCGCGCCTGGTAAGCATCGGCAGGTCCGCGTGCACGATCATGTTGTAGCTGTGCTTGTGATGCCCCTTCCAGGCGATCAGCACGCCGATGTCATGCAGTACGGCCGCCGCGTGCAGCAACACCCGGCTCTCGCGCCGCGACCAGCCGGCCACGCCGCCGATCTGCTCCACGAGCTGGTCGTAGATGCGCACGGCGAGTTTCGCGACGTGCTCGGAGTGCTCCTTTTCGTAGCGGCAGCGCTGCGCAAAGCGGCGTACCGCGTCGAGCACGAACGACTCGCCGCGTAGCGGCAGCTCTGCGTGCATCCCGAGTCCGTCGATCATGTCGAACAACAGGCCGTCGCGGATTCCGCCGTCGTGAACCAGCAGCCGGCTTACGCCGAGGAGTTTCATCAGCCGGTCCACGATGCAGACGCCCGCGACGATGACCTCCGCCCGCTGGCTGCTCAGACCGGGCACGGTGCGGCGCTTCTCCAGCGGCATGCGCCGCAGCCAGTCCAGCAGGAGCGCGACTTCTCGATGCTGAAGCTCGTAGCCGCGCACCGCGAACGGGAAGCGGTCGCTTCCGCTCTCGGCCATGCCGCGGCGGATTGAGATGCGCGCCAAGGTCGTGAACGTGCCGCCGGTGCCGATCAGCCGATCGGGCCGATGAGCGGGCAGGTCGATCCGGTCCTCGATCATGCGGTCGATCGCGCGAGTCATCTCGCCGAAACGGTAGCGGCCGGGCTCGTCATCATCGCGGAACATCTCCGTCAGGCGGACGGCGCCGAGCGGCACGGTGTGAACGGCATCGATCATGCCGTCCGAGCTGAAGACGAGCTCCGTGCTGCCGCCGCCGATGTCGACCACGGCGGCGCGCGCGTCGCTCAGGTCAAAGGCGTTGGCGACGCTCGAAAAGGCCAGCCGGGCCTCGGTGTCGGCGTCAATGGGCTCGATCTCGACGCCGGCGCGCTTGCGGATGAGCGCCACGAACTCGTCGCCGTTTTCGGCCTCGCGGACCGCGGATGTGCCCACGGCGCGGAGGTGGGCGACGTGATAGCCTTCCGCGACGGCCTTCATACGCTCGATTGCGGCCAAGGAGCGCTCGACCGCGGCGGGATCGAGCCGCCCGCTGCTGGCGAGATGGCTGCCGAGCCGCGTGGTCTCCTTCAGGTCCTGAATGATGCGGTAGCCGTTCAGCGCGTCGGCTTCGGCGACGACCAGGCGGATGCTGTTCGTGCCGACGTCGATGGCGGCGATGCGCGGGTGACGCCGGCGGTAATCGTCGGACAGGTCGTCGGCCGGCTGTGCGGGCTGAGGGCCGGTCGGACTTGCCGCGGCGGGTGTGGATTCCGGCTCCGCCATCCGGGACACTTCGTCCGCTGCGTTTTCGCCCCCGCCGCATTCGCCGACGGCGTCGCGCCCGCCCGCATCGGGGGCCGGATGGCCGTACTCGGCGACGACCAGCAGCGAGAGCTCGTCAAAGAGCTCGGCGGCGGCGTGCGAGCGCCACCACTGCACGAAGGCCCGGTGCTTGCGGTCGCGCTGCTCGACATAGGAGTCGGCAAGCCGCTGTAGACCGTCGCTGTGCGCGTGGGCGGCGGGATCGGCCGCGCGCGCCTGTGCCTGGGAGGGCTTGTATGAGGCCGAGCCGTCCGATTCGAGCCGGGCAAGCGGGGCCGCTGGGGCGCCATTGGATCCGGCTTCGGCGGACGCCGCGCACTCGCGCTCATCGGCGTCGTCCGGCGGCGCGGGCTCGCTCTCCTTCGGTCGCAGCTCGGTCAGGCGCAGGGCGATCTCATGCAGGTCGTTGAGATCGCCGAGCTGATCCTGAAAGGTCTGGAGCCGCGGGTAGAGGTCGCGTCGAAACCGCTCGGGCAGGCAAGGCTGGAGCAGCTCCAGCGAGTAGCGCAGCCGCTTGCCGAGGATGCGGAGCTGGTGCAGGGTGGCCAGCTCGCGCAGGTCGTCGGCCGGGTGCGATCGGACCGCTTCGATCCGCGGCGGAAGTTCGACCAGCGAGAGGTCGCGCAGCGTGGCGGGCAGGCTGCGGTCGGCATTGCGTTTTCGGGCCCGATGGTAGTCGAGCTCGGCGAGCAGGCGCTTGGTGCGGCGAATGAGCTTGCGGCGCTGCGGCCGAGCGGCTGCGGCGCGGATGCGCTTCTGCGCGGCGCGCCGGCTCGCCCGCGTGGCCTCAACGATGCACGCGTACGCGGGCTGAAGGGCCTCGGGGGCCAGGCCCTGCTCTTGCTCGAAGCGCGCCAGATGCACGTCATCCTGCCGCGCGGCCGCCGCGGCCCGGCGAACCTCGCGCAGCGCGCGACGCACCTCCCGGGCGCGCTTGAGTGAGCAGAACGGTGCGAAGAGGCGGACGGCCGCGTCGGCCCGCCGGGTCGCCACGCGCAACTGGTGCACAGGTTCCACGTCCTCGTCGGCTTGGCGTGCCGCGAGCGGCAGCAGCTTGAGCACGACGCGCATGCGCTCGCGGATGATCGCTCGTCCGGCGATGGCGCAAGGCGTCTCGGGCTGGAGCGCAGGCGTCGGCTTGCGGCGCAGTCGGACGGATTTCATGGTCGCGTGATCCCGGGCTTCTCGAGCAGGCTGAGGACCGAGGCTTTCAGGTCGCGAAAGACCTCGTCAACGGCGCGGCTCGCATCCACCACCTCGAAACGATACTCCGCGGCGAGCTCGTCAAAGACCTTCAGCAGGCTGGTCTGGTAGCGGACGAACGAGTGGAAAACGTCCGTCTCCTCCTGAAAGTCCATGCCGGACTCCCAGTAGTCAAACCCGCCGCGCGCCAGCACGCGCGGAATCAGGCTCGCGATGTCAATCTTGAGGTACAGCACGCCGTGCGGCACCGGCGCGAAGCGATAGAGGTCGCGCAGCCAGGCTGCGTCCATGCTGCGGACGATGGAGCGGGCCATGATGGAGTAGATGTAGCGGTCGGTCAGCACGACGAATCCGGCCCGCAACGCCGGGAGGATGTCGTTTTCGATGCGGTCCGCGAAGTCCGTCGCGTAGAACAGGTCCATCGTCTGCCGGCCGAGCGTCGTGCCGCGTTTGGCGCGCTGCAGCCCTTCGCCGGCCAGACGTCCGCGCGTCAGACCGGTGTGCAGCACGCCGTAGCCCGCGTTTTCGAGGCACTCGCGCAATAGCGCGATGTGGGTCGAGCGGCCGGCGCCGTCGGTTCCCTCGATCGCGATCAGCCGGCCGGGAAACGCGCCGATCGGGAACGGCTCGGCGCCGGTCAGCCGGAAGGCGTCCTGCACCAGCACGCGACGAAAGCCCGGCTCGTTGGACGCGGTCGACGTTGCGCGTGTCTCTCGCTCAACCATGTTCTTGAAGCCTGGAATCGCCTATGAATTATCGGTTCATTATAGACCGGCCGTTCGCCGAAATCCGCGGCCGGAGCTGATCGCTATGATACGATGGGCCGAACGCCGCGCGGCGCGGCTTCGCACCCGTCTTAACAATCGAGGGGGAGAAACGTCCGCCATGACGCAGAACATCATCGGCCGAGTGCTGGGGATCGCGATCAGGACGGGCGTCGGAATGCCCATGCGCGAACTCGACTCCGCGACCGTCGAGGTTGACGGCGGCCTGCTGGGCGACGTCAAGCCGAGGCCGGAGCGCGGCGTCACCTTCATCTCCGCGCAGCAGTGGCGCGAAGTGCAGGGGGAGCTCAACGCCGACATCCCGTGGCATACGCGTCGGGCCAATGTTCTCGTCGACGCCGGCGCGCTCGGCTGGCTGATCGACCGCACCGTGCGGCTCGGCCCGGTCGTGATCCACGTCCGCGGCGAGACGAAGCCCTGCGGCCTGATGGACAAGCTGCACTCCGGATTGCGCTCCGCGCTGCTGCCCGATTTTCGCGCCGGCGTCTTCGGGCGGGTCGTCCAGGGCGGCGCGTTCCAGGTCGGCTCGGCGCTGGAGCTGGTCGAATCCGACCGCTGAGCCGCGCCGCTGCCCGCCGCGCGATCAGCGCGGATGCGCAGGCACGATCTCCACGTGATTCGGCGGGGTGGCCGCCTCGCGGAATCGGTCGCGGAACTCGTCCGCGGGCAGGTTGGCCTCCACGGCCAGCTTGGCCAGCATCTCGGGATGCTCGAGGTCGCTCATTTCGAGCCGAATCATGTAGGCCCGCGCGGCGCGGTACGAATCCGAGTGCAGATCGACCATGCGCACCCGTGTGCGGTTGGTCTCGGGGTCGATCGTGTCGTGCAGGTGAATCGGCGACAGGTTGCCGTTTACGATGTTGACCATGCACGGCGAGGGATCGGGCCTCATCAGGAGCTGGACGCTGAAATACCCCAGGCTCCGGCAGTATCCCATGTCCGCGGGCGTCGGATCGGCGGAGCGCAGTTCGTAGCCGAGCTCATGATCCACGATGGTGAGCTTGCGGCCGCGGGCGCTGAAGCGGGCCTCCAGCTCCGTCTTGAGCAGATTGGCGAGGTTGACCTCGGACAAGCGCGGATGACCTGCCGCGTCGACGGGCACTTCGCGCCCGAGAATTCGCTCCAGCTCCTCGCGATCGCCGAGCTTGTACGCCAGGCCTTCGGCGACCAGCGCGACGCCGTCCGGACGGCCCAGCGCGGCGCGCTTGATGATCGCGCCTTCAAGTATGTCGACGATCTGCGCGACGCGCGCGCGGTGCGGGAATTCCTCGGGAATGAGCGTGATCGTAGCGCCCGCGGACATGCCGATGGCCATCGCCAGCCAGCCGGCGCTGCGTCCCATCGTCTCCACCAGGTACCAGCGTCCGGTGGTCTGCGAATCGCGCATCAGGTTCTTGACGAGCTGCGTGCCCACCAGCCGCGCCGACGAGAAGCCGAAGGTCGGCACGTCGTGCGGAAGCGGCAGGTCGTTGTCGATCGTCTTGGGCACGTGCACGACGCGGACGGCCTCGCCGGCCGAGTCGGCGATGAAGCGCGCGCTCAGCGCCGTGTCGTCGCCGCCGATCGTCAGCATGTGGTTCACGCCCAGCACGCGCAGGGTGCGCAGGCAGTTGGTGATCTTCTTTTCGTCGGGCGCGACGTGCTTGTGCTGCTTGAGGCGCGCGTCGTCGAGCAGGCTGGTTCGGGAGGTGCGCAGCATCGAGCCGCCCTCGAAATGCAGCCGCGCGACGGCGTTGATGTCCAGCCGCGTGCAATGAACCGACGCATCGAATCGGTCGGTCACCAGCCAGCGAAACCCGTCATAAAAGCCGAAGACGTCGAAGCCGCGATTGATGGCTTCGATGGTGGCGGCGCTGATGACCGCGTTGATTCCCGGCGCTGGACCGCCGCCGACGACAATTCCCAGCCGACGTGCTGGCATTCGGGCGTTACCTTTCTGCGTCCGACCGGTCGAGGCGGGCCGGCCGCGCGAAGCTCCACCAGACCGCTCCGATCGGCCCTGCGTCGGAAGTCCGGGTGAATCCGCTGGAGGATGTCGCCTGCGGGGCGATTCGCCGGCTGTGCGCCGGACGAATCCGCGACGCTCGCCGCTGGGGACGCCCCCGCGCCACGCCGTCGGCAGGCTGCATACGCTTTCATTCCCGGGTGCTTGCCCAAGCCTCCCAGGCATGCTACAGTACGCGGCTTCAATAGTACCAGAAGGACGACCATGGGCAAGTTCAAGCCGCACAAGGGACTTCAAAAGCGCGTCAAGGTCAGCGCCGGCAAGAAGGTCGTACGCCGACGAGCCGGCAACGGCCACCTGTTCAGCGGTACGCCGCGCGCGCAGCGCCGGCGTCTGCGACGCAAGGTGCGCATGATCGGGCGGTTTGAACGCAGCGCCTTGCGGGCGCTGGGGGCCATGTAGGACGGGCTTCGTCCAGGCGTTGACCGGCGGCGGTCCTGCCGTCGGCCGCGTTGCGGGAGCGTAGAAGATGCGGACCAAGACCGGGCCGGTTACCCGAAGGCGTCACAAGAAGGTCCTCAAGGCCATGAAGGGCGCGCGGGCTTCGCGCAGCACGCTCTTCCGACCGGCCAAGCAGACCCACATCAAGGCCGGCGTCTACGCCTACCGCGATCGCCGCAACAAGAAGCGCGAATTCCGCGCGCTCTGGATCACCCGCATCAGCGCCGCGTGCGATGCACGCCACATCTCCTTCAGCCGCTTCATCGGCGGCCTGAAGCGCGCCAACGTGATCCTCAACCGCAAGATGCTCAGCGAAGTTGCGATTGCCGATCCGGCGGCGTTCGACAAACTGGTCGAGCTTTCCCGGAAGTACATGACTGTCGCCGCCTGAGCAGGGACCAGCGTACCCAGCCTCGGCGATCGGCCCCCCGGAACCGAACCCGTTCACCCGCATCCTGGCGTGGCTCGGTGCCTGTGTTCTCGCGTTCTGCCCCAGCTTTTGCACGCGCCAGAATATCCGCAACTCACTGTTGTTAAGTTTGTTACGTCCTGACAGAGCTGTTTTTCAACAGTTCGGCGGGCGCGATGGGGAGTGAGCGCGCAGCATGGATCGGCTTTCCGCATCGTTTCTTCAAATACAGTTGCTCGAAGGCGAAGTTCGTGTTATATTAGGTGCATATGGGGCCCGTTCCACTGCCGCTGAGTTTGGATTGCCGGCACCCCCGCACGGCAGAGTTGGCGGAGCGCGTGCGCTGGATCCAGTGGGGCTACCGGGGGCGCGGTCCGCTACGCCCCAGTGGTTGGGCCGCGCTCGACAGCCTCCTGGGCGGGGGCTGGGCCTGCGGCGGCGTGCATGAGTTGGTGTCCAGCTCACCCGCGGGGCCGCTTTGGACCGTGGCCTGGCAGGCTTCCGGGGCGGCGGCAGCGGTGGTCAGACGCCCCATCCTCTGCATCGATGAGAGAGATGAAATCTACCCGCCAGGAGTCGTCCAGCTCGGCGTGCCGCTCGATTGGCTGCTGGTCGTGCGTGTGCGGCAGCGGCTGGATGCGTTGTGGGTGTGCGAGCAAGCTTTGCGCAGCCGGGCGCTGGCGACGGTGATCGCTCCGCTGCGCAGTATCGATCCCCATACCTCGCGCCGGCTGCAACTGGCGGCCGAGCTGGGCGGCGGCCTCGGGTTCCTGATCCTCGATCAGCCCCGAGGCTCGCCAACCTTCGCGGTGACGCGGTTGCAGATCGACCCGCTGCCACCGGCGCGGCCCGGAGAGCAGCGAATACGGGCGACCGTGCTGAAGCGGCGTGAAAGCCGGGCGGGTGAGAGCATTGAGCTGAGGTTGCCGTCCTCAGGCGATTGCGGCGTCAACGTTTCGCCGGCCTCCCGGGGCGTGCCCGGCCCGATTCCGCCGGCCGCGCGCAGCGCCGGCTGACTCGAAGCCAGCCGGCGCGGGTAGGTTTGTGCAACTACTACGGCTTCGGCGTTTCGGCACTCTGGCCGGCGAACATCTGGATCAGCGCGCCGACGTCGACGGGCAACACGCCCGCGTCGGAAAGCTCCTGGCGAGCCGCAGCCCCGTGATCGACCAGCGCGTCGTTGAATCCCAGCCGTAGCGTTCCGTCCGCGGCGCCGAAATGGAGCAGCGCGAGCGACTCCACACCCGAGCCCGAGCGGTAGACGATCTCCAGCACGGCGTTCTTGATTAACTCCGCGTCCTCGTCGTCATCGATCGCCAGCTTCGACGCACGCAGGACGTACAGCCCGTCTGCCTGCTTCTCGACGACGACCTGGCCGGCCTGTTCTTCGAGATGCCGGGCAAGAGCCTCGAGCTGCTCGGTACTCGCCGTGCCCGAAAGAAACCCATTCAGCAGATTCTCCAGCTCCTGCGCCTTGCCCGGGTCGGCGTTGTCTTCACTGTTCAGATCAATGTGCAGGCGGTTGCGCTGCGAAGCGCTCATCCGCAGCGAATCGGACCGGAGCTCGATCGAGGCCGACGTCTCGGCGTCCGCCTCGGCGGGCTCGTTGCCAGGCGCCTCGTCCTTCAATTCGAGACCGAACACGCCGTTCAGCAGCTCGCCCTTCACCGAATCCAGGTCGAGCAGCACGCCGCGCCCGAACAGCACCACGGCTATCGCCGCTTCGGGGGACTCCTCCAGGACCTGGTCGGGCAGGCTTGCGAGCTGTAGGAAAACCCACGTGTCGCTCTCGGAATAGGCGCCGCGGACGGTCAAGTCCAGCCCCGCCACGTCCGCTTCGGCCGTCTCATCGGCGCGGACCGCGAGATCGAGGAAGACCGATTGCAGCGAATCGGCGGAGAGCGACGAAGCCGATCCTTCGCTGTTCATCAACCGGCTGAGTGAAACGGGCTCGTTGAAGCCCAGGTCGATTTGCCCGTCGAGGTGGATGCCCTCGACGCGGACGCGGTCGACTTGCAGCGTCAGCCCGCGCCATTCGGTGCTCCGCAAGCTGCGGAAGATCGTCGCCGCCTCGACGCGCTCCTGGCGCGTCGGCTCGAAGATCAGGGCGATCAGGACAGCGGCGGCCGCAACAGCCGAGAAATACCGAATCACTTTTCGCGAGTTCATGCCAAGCCCTCTTGAGCCGGTGCGACGCTGCCCGTCGTGTACGCGGTGTCCTGAGAGCTCGCCCATCGTCCACGCCGCACGTTGACGATCGCTCGGCGCCTCAGGCAGCGAGATGCGGCTTGCCAGGCGGCGGAGATTCGCGTCCACACGACGATCTTCCGCGTCACTCGACCAGCCGATTCCGCCGCCACCGGCCGAATCGAACGCTTCCGATTGGGGATCATGCGAGCTCATAGCACTACCACTCTTCGTTTGCCGGCGATCACCGGCGGGCAACGTCGCGGGTCCCTTGTGGTCCGCGGCGCTGCACCGGCAACGCCGCTCACTCCAGGCAACGCAACTTCTGTCTCAGGGCCAGGCGCGCGCGGTACAGTCGACCCTCGATCGCGCGCACGCTGACGCGCAACTGCTGTGCGAGGTCGCCGAACTCCCGTCCGTGGAAGTAGTGCTCGACGATCAGGCCCTGCTCGGCCGCCGGCAGCTCGGTCAGCGCCAGCAGCAACTGGTCGCGGACCTCCTGGCGTTCGAGCCACTCGTCGGGCAGCTCCACGCCGCCCAGCCGGTCGGCCAGTTCGCGCGCCAAGGCCGGATTCTGACGCGGCGCCCGGTCGCCGCGCCGCTTGCGCGAGCGCCAGTAGCTGCCGACGAGGTTGGCGGCGATGCCGCGCAGCCAGTACTCGGTTTCATGCTCGGGAACACGGTGCCGGCTGCTTGCCGCCGCCAGCCAGAGCTGCTGCATCAGGTCGCCGGCGGCGTCCGAGTCGCCCGTGCGGATCGCAAAGTAACGAAACAGCGCATCCGCACAGCGCTGGAACTCGCGCTCCAGTGCCCCCGGCTCGTCGGCCAGGGCCGCAAAGCGAATCGACAAGCTGCTGCTCGCCGCCGTCAAACCATGCTCCGGTCAAGCCGTGCGTCCGCGGATCCGAGGCACCATGCTAATCGCCGACCCGTCCGCCAGCCCACGTGGAAAATCCACATGGTCATCGTTATGCGGGCCGTGGGGCAGACGCATCTCAGCGCCGGCCGGCGGCTCGACGCATCCCGCGGGCGATCACGAGGCATGCGACCCGCCCTGCGACCGCGTGTAGAATCAGCCCGGTCGATTCGAAGGAGCGAATGGGTGGCAACGCTGCGCGTGCTGATTCTGCGGGCCGCCGGAACGAACTGCGACCTCGAGACCGAGCATGCCTGGGCGCTGGCCGGTGCACAGCCCGAGCGCGTTCATCTGCGCCGCGCGTGCGACGATCCGTCGCTGCTGCGGGAGTATCAGATTCTGACGCTACCGGGCGGGTTCAGCTTCGGCGACGACATCGCCGCCGGCCGCGTCTTCGCGACCCAGCTTCAGCGCTCGCTCGGCGACGAGTTGGCGCGCTTTTTCGGTGCCGGCAAGCTGATCCTCGCCATCTGCAACGGCTTCCAGGTGCTGGCGCGCATGGGCCTGCTTCCGTATCCTGAGCTGGCATTCGCGCGGCGGTTTCGCGCGGCGACCCGCGGCGAGGCCGGGCCGTCGAGCAGGGGGGCGGCTGGAAAGGTCGGTGCGTCCGTTGCGGCCAGCGTCGTCGTCGCTCCGGTACCGTCTGAGCCGGTGCCCTTGGTGTGCACGCTCGCGCCGAACGATCCGGTCGGCTTCCAGGATCGTTGGATTGCGATGCGGGCCGAGGCGTCGCCGTGCGCGTTCACCGAGCCCGGGCGCGTCTACGAGATGCCCATCGCGCACGGCGAGGGCCGCGTGGCGTTTCGCAATGACGCCGACGTGCAGCGCGTGCTGGGGGATCGGCTGGGCGTGCTGCGCTACGTCGATCCGCCCTGGCTGGACGCGGCGTCTGCGGGCGCGCCGCGCCTGCCAGCGAATCCCAATGGCAGCGCCGCGAACCTTGCCGGCCTTTGCGACCCCAGCGGCCGCGTCTTCGGACTGATGCCACACCCCGACCGCTTCGTCACCTGGACGCAGCACCCGTGCTGGACTTCCCTGCCCGCGCGCGCCGAGGGCGACGGGTTGGCGATGTTCCACAAGGCGGCGGCGTATTTCGATTAGGGCATTGTCAGCAACGATGTGTCGCGACCGATTGGGGAGCGCGGGCCTCTTGCCCGCAGAATGCAGGCTGGACGCGCGCACTCCCAGCAAGACCTGGACGGAATGCGCTCTGACGATGCCGAGCTACGGAATCCAGACGGGTTGCGGCACGGCCTCGAGCTCGCTCCGGTGCGACTCCGCTTGAGCGCGCGTGAGCAAGCGGAACAGTCGGGCGCGCAGTTGCTCGGAGAACACGGTGTCCAACGGGCGCAGCAGCTCGTACCGTTCGCGCTCGATGGCGATCAGCCGCTCCGCGATGTTCGGCTCCGCGGACTCCCGCAGCTCGCGCGCCCTGCCGTTCAACGCGTCCAGCGGCTTGCGGAATCGGGCCGCGACGGCGTCGCCGCGCTCGCGGGCGTCCTTGCAGATCAGCCAGGCCTTCTGCGTCTGCTCGTGATCAAGCTGAGCGATGCGGATGATCTCGCGCGTGTAGAGCGTCCAGGGGTGCTCGGCGGGCCGCGAGGCGGGCCGCGTGGCGAGCACCAGGACCATGTGGTGCGGCGCGATGCGGGCCAGCTCAGGGGTCAGCTCAATCGGCTCGGCTGGCAGTTTCCCGGTCTCGTCGTACTCGACCGCCGCGAGATTGGCTTTGCCGATCGGGCCATAATCTACCTCGCCCCGACGGACCCTCTCGTCCCACTCCGTCGCAGTCACTACCTCTTCGCCGGACCAACTTCCGCTTCGGAGGGGATCATGAACCGGGCGGGTACAGTCGCTGACCACCAATCCCGGCTCGATGTCGAGCTCCTTGAGCGTCAGTCGCTCGGGCAGATCAGGTTCGTTGAGTGCAGCGCTGTGCAAGCCGACGGTTTTCAGCGGGTCGGTGCGAGCGCCCGCGAAATACTGCACCTGGGCCGGGTACCAGATGTCGCCAAACTGCACCAGCTCACAGACCGCGTATCGGGGAACCCGCCCTGGTTCGAGAAGCTCAGAGCGCACGACGTTGTGTCCGCGCTGCGGGTCGATCCACCAATAGACCTGGGTGCCGCTCTCGAGCTTCAGCGCGACCTCTACCAGATTCCCCTCGGTGCGCTCCGCATAGCGGCCGGCACTGTCATCCTGTGCAGGGTAGGTAAGAAAAATTTCCTCCAGACCACCCTTTCGCCTGTATTCGTTCCCGTCGGTTGGAAAAAGTCCCACCAGCCGGACACTGGGAAGCTCGGCCGCGATAGCGCCGCCTGGCAACACGGTAACGAACGGATCAGGAAGCTGGTATTGGGCCACGTAGTCACTACGAATGAGCCGCCGGCTTGGCTGGTAGAGAATCTGCCCGGTATTCCCGTCAATGGCGGTACGGCCATCCGGGCCGCCGTAGTCAAACTCGATCACGTCGTCACCGGCCAGCAGCGAGCGCCGTCCATATTCGCCGTCGGGGACTGAATTTGCCGGCGACCAGGAGCCCCAGCGCACGTCGGCGCGCTGAATTGCCTGTCGATACGCGATGCACGCCTGAATGGCCGGCGGCAGCGGGCCGCGGTCCGGCGGACGCTTCTGCGCCGCCTGCTGCGTGGCAGTCAGTGCAGAAAACGCGCCGATGGCAAAGCCGACTATTGGAGAGAACATGCTGTTGGCTGCTCGTAGTATTCGAACGCCGGTCCGTCAAACTTGACGTAGTCATCGGAGAGCGTGCAGTTTCCGCTTGCTTCACAGTTACCACCGTCGACGCCGCTGGCGTTGTTGCAACGCTTGCGCTGCCAACAGTACACCTCGCGCCGGTAGACCTTCCTGCAACCCGATTCGTTCTGTTGGCACTGGCGAAACGCACGGGGAACGTTGAAGCATATTTTCTGATTGCTCTGGCAGATACTGACCTGGCCGTCCGAGCCGCAGACGCAGTTGTCGGCGAGTGAATCGTAGCAACCCTCGCAAGCGGATGGGGCGATCGCGTGCCCGCAGCCTATGTATTCGCCAACAGGCAACGGCTCCTCCGCTCGGGCGCGCGAAGGTAGGAAGAGGAGACCCAGGTACACGCAGATGCACATTGCCAGGCTGGATCGCGAAGACACAGAACCTCCTTGCGCCGCATTGATCGACGCCCGCCACGGAACTCAGGGCGGAAGGCGGAAGGCGGAAGGCGGAAGGCGGAAGGCGGAAGGCGGAAGGCGGAAGGCGCCCATCTAGCCACCCCATCCACCCACACGGGAGAAACATAGCACAAAACGACCGGCACGTCAAGAAGAACGTCACGAAGGGAATTGCAAGGTATCCTCCGTGCGCGCTTACGCCAGGTGCGCCTTCTTCCGTCGCCCGCTCAAGTACGACTCCATCACGCACGCGCTCAGGTCGCTGCTGACGCAGTGAAACGTCACGCCGCGCGTCAGCCTGCCAAGGTCATTGACAAATCCGAGCCAGTCCATGTCCCAGTAGTCGTCCGTCAGCGCGAAGGTGCAGATGCGCACGTCCTGGCGCGCAATGAGGTACGCCTCCTTCAAGGTCGTGACGTGGCTCAGCTCGCCGGGCGGGTAAATAAGGTACACATAGTCGCCCTGCATGTGCGCCGTCGGCTGGCCGTCGGTGATGATGAAGATCATTTTGTTCTCGCCGCCGCGACGCCGCAGCAGTTGACGCGCCTTGAGCAGCCCGAGATGCAGGTTGGTGAAGTGCGGCGGAGCCTGGTCGAGCTTGTGAATGGGAACCTTGAGCCGGATCACGGGATCGTACAGGGTCACCGGTTTGGGCATCAGCAGGGGCAGCTTGTCCTCGGGGATCACCTCCGCGCCGGTTGCGAACCCGATCAGATCGATCGTGTCGCTCGAAAAACGCTGGCGAATCAGCGCGATCAGGCCCAATGCGGTTCGCTTGGCGTGCAGGAAGCGCTGGGAGCGGGCCATCGAGCCTGACTGGTCGAGTAACACAACCGTGCTGCACGTGGCGCGCGACTCGCTCTCGAAGCGTTCGAGATCGGAGTCGCGCAGACGCAACGGGAGCAGCGCGCCGGTCTCGCCGATGGCCCGTTCAGCTCGTGGCGAAGCGTCGTTCGGCGAGCGGGCCCGCGCGGCCTCCTCGGCCCGTCGACGGATTGCATTGCGCAGCGAGGTCGAGACGTCGATCTCGCTGGCGGAGTCGCCGAAGTGGTAGGGGCGCGTGCCCTCGATGCGCTCGCCGCCAACGCCCGCTTCGGCGGAGGCGTGCCCTTCGCGCGTCCCGCGCCGCAGGTCGCGAAAGATCTCCATCAGCGCCTTGCGCTGCATGGCGTTGACGGCTTTGGGTGTCAGCCGGAATCGCCCGCGGAATCTCTCCAGCAGCCCGCTCTCCAGCAGTTCCTTGAGAAGCTCCGAGTACTCGGGGTTGTGCTCCAGCTCGCGGACGGCGCGCAGCGCCTCGTCGCCGTGCATCAGCACGAGGTCGAGGAAATCGGCGGACAGCCCCAGGTCGTTCTGGAACTGAAACTTGCGGCCGTTGAATTCGAAATAGCGGTTGATCACCGCCGGCTCCTGCTGGTGCTTGGCAGATTGTAGCCCGCGCGCCTTCCGCGGCTGCGTTTCAACCGGACCGCGCAGGCAGGGATACGCCGATGGCGATGACGCCGACAGCAATCCCCAGCGCGAAGCCGCTGACGCTGCGATCGCTGACCGCCGGACTGAACGCGCGAAACGCTAATGAACCTGCTTCAGATCGTGCCCGAGTTTGTGCTTCTTGGCCTCGAGGTAGCGCCGGTTGGCCTCGTTTGGCGGAATTTCGAGCGGAATCTGCTCGACCACGTCCAGGCCGTAGACTTCCAGCCGGCTCACCTTCTTCGGGTTGTTCGTAAGAATACGAATCCGCGACAGCCCCAGGTCGCGGAGAATCTGCGCGCCGACGCCGTAGTCGCGCCGGTCCGGCGGAAGTCCCAGCGCGACGTTCGCCTCGACCGTGTCGAGCCCCTGGTCCTGCAACCGGTAGGCCTTCAGCTTGTTCAGCAAGCCGATGCCGCGGCCCTCCTGCCGCAGGTAGATGAGCACGCCACGCCCCGCGGCGGCGATCTGCGCCATCGCGGCGTGAAGCTGCTCGCCGCACTCGCAGCGCATCGAGCCGAAGACGTCGCCGGTCAGGCATTCCGAATGAACGCGGATGAGCGTGGGCTGAGCGTCGGCGGGCGTCGCGCCGGTTTCATCGGGCAGCCCGACGCCGCCGTAGGTCATCGCCAGGTGCAGCTTGTCGTCGGCGCGGGAGTGGTAGGCGAAGAGCTGCCAGCTTCCCCACAGGTTCTGGATCGGAACGCATTCGAGCCGCTCGACCAGCCGTTCGCGCCGCATGCGGTATTCGATCAGGCTCGCGACGGTGCACATCTTCAGGGCGTGCTTGCGCGCAAACACGGTCAGTTGCGGCACGCGCGCCATGCTGCCGTCATCGTTCAAGACCTCGATGATTGCCGCGGCGGGCATGAGGTCAGCCAGGCGGCAGAGGTCGACCGAGCCCTCGGTCTGTCCGACGCGCACCAGCACCCCGCCGTCCCGTGCGATCAGCGGGTTGACGTGTCCCGGGCGGACGAAATCTTCCGGGGTCGCCTCTTCCGCGACGGTGCGCAGGATGGTGGTGGCTCGATCGCGCGCGGAAACGCCGCTGCCCACGCCGAGGTGCGCTGCGCCGTCGACGGTGACCGTGAACGCGGTTCCGAAGCGCGTGTTGTTCACGATGGTCTGAGGATGGAAGTGGAGTTGCTCGCAGCGCGTGCGGGTCAACGCGATGCACAGCGTCCCGCGGCCGTGCAGGAGCATGAAATTGACCTTGTCGGGCGTGACGAACTCCGCCGGGCAGACCAGGTCGCCTTCGTTCTCGCGGTCCTCGTCGTCGCACAGGATGATCATGCGCCCGGCGCGGAGCTCCTCAAGTATCTCTTCGATCGGGGCGAACGGTTCCGTTGCGGGCGAGCCGGTGGGCATGTTGTGATCCTGCTTTTACCGCTGCCAGCGAGCGGTTACCACGGGCTCGCCGCCGGTCGTTGCATTCTATCGCAGGCGGGCCGCCTTCGCCCGTCCGCCCTGCCGGGCGAAGTTCTGCCGGATCAGCATCGGCGCGCTTGGCAGCCCGCAAAGTTGACGCCCAGGCCCTGCGTCCGGCGCGCCCCGTTTGCCCGCTTGATTGGCACCAGCTACACTGACGAGTCTGGGCGTGCGGAAGCCGAGAGGGTGTATGCCGCAGGTACTGTCCGCCAAGCTGGATGCCACGCCGTTCCGTTTCGGGCTGGTGGCGTCGCGCTTCAACGAATTCATCACCGGGCGCTTGCTCGAGGGGGCGATCGATGCGCTCGTGCGGCACGGAGCCGACGCGGAGCGGATGGTCCAGGTTTGGGTGCCGGGATCGTTCGAGATTCCGTTCGCCGCGCTGAAGCTGTCCCGGTCCGGCCGCGTCGACGCCGTCATTGGGCTGGGTTGCCTGCTTCGCGGCCAGACGTTGCATTTCGAGCTGATTGCGGCTGAGGTGTGCAAGGGGCTGGCGCGCGTGTCGCTCGACACGGGAATCCCGGTGACGTTTGGCGTGGTGACGGCGGACACGCTCGAGCAGGCGATTGACCGGGCCGGCGCGAAGGCCGGCAACAAGGGCGTCGACGCCGCCCTGGCGGCCATCGAAATGGCCGGTCTGGCGAAGCAGCTTCACTCCTGAAATTCTTCCCCGGTGCGGGCCGGTCTCTGAACATGCACATTCGACCCCGAACCCAAGCCCGCATGTTGGCGCTTCAGGCCCTGTGCGTCTTCGACGGCGTGGGCGAGGCCTTTGCCGCGAGCTTGGACACGTTTCTGCACGACAGCCACGCTCACGTCGACCTGGGCTTTGAGTCGGCACCGAGCGCCGATACGCTCGCGTTCGCCGCCACCCTCGCACGAGGGGTCTGGAAGGGCCGCGATCGGCTGGATGAAATCCTGCGTGCGACCGCCGTGCGCTGGAGCATCGCGCGCATGACCCCGGTCGATCGCAATCTGCTGCGCCTCGGAATCTACGAGTTGCTCGAAGAGCCCGCCACGCCGCCGCAGGTCATCATCAACGAAGCCGTCGATCTTGCGAACCGCTTCGGCGACACGGACTCAGCCTCATTCGTCAACGGCCTGCTGGATGCGATCCGGCGCGAGCGGCTGCCGGGTTCGCCGCACGAGGAGGCCCCGCCGGCGGGGACGGAATCGGGAGGCGCGGATGGGCCTGTTTGATCTCTTCCGCAAGGGGCTCGCCAAGACGCGCGATAAGATCGTCGCCGGCCTGCGCAGCATCCTGCCCTTCGGCCGGAAGATCGACGAGGACCTGCTTTCCGAGCTTCAGGATGCGATGGTCACGGCGGACATGGGGCCGCGCGCGGTTCAGTCGCTGATCGGCGACGTGCGGCAGGGCTGGAAGGCCGGCGCGCTGCGTGAGGCCCAGGAAATCCTGCCGTTTCTGAAGCAGCGTATCGCCGGCGGGTGGCGCGAGGAGGATCGCCGCCTCAAGTTTGCCGCCAGTGGTCCGACGGTCATCTTCATCGTCGGCGTGAACGGGTCCGGCAAGACCACCAGCGTCGCGAAGCTCTGCAACCTGCTCAAGAAAGAGGGCAAGCGCGTGCTGCTCGGCGCTTGCGACACCTTCCGGGCCGCTGCAATCGACCAGCTCACGATCTGGTCGCAGCGCTGCGGCGTCGAAATCGTCAAACACCAGTCGGGCAGCGATCCGGCGGCGGTGGCGTTCGACGCGGTCGAGGCGGGCGCGGCCCGCGGCGTGGACGTGATCCTCATCGACACGGCCGGCCGCCTGCACACGCAGGAGCACCTGATGCGCGAGCTGGGCAAGATCCAGCGCGTGGTGCAGAAGAAGGTCCCCGACGCACCGCATGAAACGCTGCTCGTGCTCGACGCGACGATCGGGCAGAACGCGCTCCAGCAGGCCCGCATGTTCTCCGAAGTCGTGAAGGTCACCGGGCTGATGCTCGCCAAGCTCGACGGATCGGCCAAGGGCGGGATTATCGTCGGGATTCGTGATCAGCTCGACATTCCGGTGAAGTACGTCGGCCTGGGTGAGACGGTCGACGACATCGAGCCGTTCGATCCTCAGACGTTTGTCGATGCCATGTTCAACGTCGGCTGATCGCGCGCATCCGGAGGGTACGGGCGTCTCGCCCGTCGCACCTACTCCAGGTAGCCCAGCTCGCTCAGCCGCTTCTCGAGCAGGCGGCGCTCGTCGTCGCTGTAGACCTCGGCCTTCTCGATTTCCGGCCGGCGGACGGGCGGTTCGTGCTCGACTTCCGGCGCCGTGCTGAAGGCCTCGCAGACGACACGCCCCTCCATGTCGATCGGCACGCGCAGCCCGAGCGCCGCCAGCATGGTCGGCGTCAGATCAACCAGATCGCAATCGATCCGCGCGCCGGCCCGCACGTTCGGCCCGGCCATTGCGAATACGCCCTCGGCACGATGCGTCCCCTCCAGCCGATGCAGCGGAATCCAGCGCACGATCTTCGACCCGCGGATTTTCCGCACGACCGCCAGCCCCGGCTCCGGCGAGAGCAGGAGGTCGGGCATGTCCGGCCAGTCGCCGCGGTGGCAGCCGTAGATTTCCTCGGGCTTGAACACGTCGCGGAAGACGCGCAGCGGGCGTCCGTTGGGTGCGCGAACCGCGGCGGTGCGGAAGCGCTCCGCCAGGTCGTCGCGCACGCGGTCATAGTCGGCCGGGTCGACAATCCCGAGCGGCCCGCGGCCCTTCAGGGTGATGTAGAGAAAGCCGTAGATGCCGGCGTGCATGACGCAGGCGCGCGTGCGGCTCCAGTCGACGGCCAGGTCGCGCTCGATGCCCAGCGCGCCCTGCTCGAAGCGCGTCGCGCGGCCTTTCGTGAGCCGGTGCAGCCAGTGCTTGGCGCGCTGCCCGGCCTGCTCCCAGGGCGTGCGCAGCGCGAGATACCCCCAGCGGCGCAGCAGCAGGTTGGGCTGCGCCTTGCCGTCCAGGCTGCCGTGCCCGTGATCCGACATGATCAGCACCGTTGCGTCGCGTGACTCGGCGTACTCGAAGAGCTCGGCGAGCGCCTTGTCGAGGCGGGCGAAGCACTCGGCCGCCAGCTCGGATTCGCGCGGAAACCGCGGGGGATAGCGCGGATCCAGGTATTTCCAGGCCTTGTGCTGAAGGTTGTCGACCAGCTTGAAGACGACCATCATCACGTCCCAGCCGAACTTCTCGCCGCAGTAGTGCGTCAGCTTCCAGCCCTGGTCGAAGCTGTGCGAGATGTAGTCGAGGTTCTCGCGCAACTGCTCGATCCCGCCGCCGGCGCGCCGCCGCCAGTTCGTGCGGTAGTTGTAGTCAGGCATGGTGCGCAGGATTTCGGCCTTCAGCTCGCGCGGGTAGGTGAAGTCGGCGTCGATGCTGGGGGTCTCGAAGCCGCTGATCATGAACCCGTTGACGGGCTTGGGCGGATAGGTCATCGGCACGTTGACGCTGCCGACCTTCAGCCCGCGCTCGCCCAGCAGCTCCCAGATGGTCTTTTCGCGGATTTCGTAGGTGCTGTTGAAGCTGAGCGTGTGCGTCGCGACCTCGTACTTCTCGAAATCGATGATGCCATGGCGCCCCGGACCCTTGCCGGTCATGAAGGTGGTCCAGGCGGCCGGCGTGATCGGCGGGCGCGTCGACATCAGCACGCCCGATACCCCGCGCGCCAGAAACCGCTGCAGCGCGGGCATGCGGCCCGCGTCCATCATCGGGTTGAGCACGTCGAACGTGGCGCCGTCCAGACCGATGATCAGCACACGCTGCGCGAGCACGCGCAGGGGGCGCGGGGCGGCGGCGTCGGCCGACGGCCCCTGCGATTCCCTGCCGCTCGAAGCGGAAGCCGACGTGCTCGGCATGCCTGCCACCTCCCGACCTGAGCTCGAACAACGACGCACGCCGCGCGGAGTGCGACTGCGGCGACGAGCGGCCAGTATAAGCCTCCGCCGCAGCGCGGCAACGAGCCACCGATCCGCTAGACTGCTCCGCCGATATGGCGGCGATCCGACTATCCGGCGTAAGCAAGCAGTTTGGTCCGCGGGAAATCCTGCGCGAGGTCACACTCGAGTTGCACCCCGGAGAGATTGTCGGGCTGGTCGGGCCGAACGGGGCGGGCAAGACCACGCTCTTTCGCCTGATCGCCGGCCACATCCCGCCGGATACGGGCACGGTCACGCGCTCACGCGACCTGCTGGTCGGGTATCTTGAACAGGAGCCGCGCGTCGATCCGTCGGCGACGCTGCACGACGAGGTGCTCAGCGCGTTCGCCGAGGTGCTGGCACTCGAACAGCGCATGCACCAGCTTTCAGAGCAGATCAGCCGCACCGCCGCCGGGGCGTGTCAGGATGACCTGCTTCAGCAGTACGACGGGCTCCAGGCGCGCTTCGAGTCCGCCGGCGGCTACGCCTACGAGCAACGCCTGCGCGAGATTCTCGGCGGACTGGGCTTCTCGGAATCGGACCGCCATCTGCCCGTTTCGGTGCTCTCAGGCGGGCAGAAGTGCCGCGCCGCGCTCGCCAAGCTGCTGCTGAACGACAACGAGTACCTGCTGCTCGATGAGCCCACCAACCACCTCGATCTCGATGCCGTCCGCTGGCTGGAGAGGTTCCTCGCCGGGCATCACGGCGGGGCGGCGATCATCTCGCACGACCGCTACCTGCTGGACCGTGTCGCGAGCCGCATCGTGCTGCTCGAGAACCTGCGGGTGAAGTCCTACAGCGGAAACTACTCCACGTTCGCGGAAACGCGCGAGACCGAGCGGCTCACGCAGCAGCGCCAGTTTGAAAAGGACGCCGCCTTCATCGCCAAGGAGCGCGACTACATCGCACGCTACGGGGCCGGGCAGCGCGCCCGCCAGGCCCGCGGCCGCAAAACGCGGCTCGAACGCCGCATCGAGCAGGGCGAGTTCGTGCAGGAGCAGGTTCAGAACCGCCGCACCATGCGCCTGCGCATCGACGCGCAGTCGGCGGCGGCGCATGAAGTGTTGCAGGTCGAGGGGCTGGCGAAGTCGTTCGGCGAGAAGTCGCTGATTCGCGGGCTTTCGCTGCGCGTCACCGCGGGTCAGCGCGTCGGAGTGATCGGCCCGAACGGCTGCGGCAAGTCCACGCTGCTGCGGCTGCTGCTCGGAAAGCTCAAGCCCGACGCGGGCCGCGTCGAGTTCGCGCGGAAGCTCCAGATTGGCTACTTTGCGCAGGATTCCGGCGAGCTCGACTTGCAACGGACGATCCTCGATCACATCGCCGCTGACTGTCCCGATTGCACCGAGACGGAGTTGCGTGGGCTGCTGGGAGCGTTTCTCTTCAGCGGGGACGACGTATTCAAGCCCGTTTCCGCGCTCTCAGGCGGCGAGCAGTCGCGTCTGCGGCTGATTCGGCTGCTGCTGGGATCGCCCAATATGCTGCTGCTCGACGAGCCCACCAACCACCTGGACATCGCGTCGCGTGAGGCGCTCGAAGCTGCGTTGGAGGACTACTCCGGGACGCTCCTCGTCGTCAGCCACGATCGCTATTTCCTCGATCGGGTCGTGGACCGCGTGCTGAGCCTTCGATCCGACGGCGCTCGACTGATCGAGGGCAATTACACCACCTACATCGAAACGCTCGAGCGCGAAGCGCAGCAGCACGCCGAGCGCGTCGCTGCGGCACATCGCACCGCGGCTGCGGCGAAGCGCTCCCGAGCGAGCCCCGCCGCGGACATGGGCAAGCCGGTCCGGTGCTCTCCGTATGCCAAGCTGAAGCTGGAGGAGCTCGAGCAGCGGATCATGGATCGCGAAGACCGCATCACGGCGCTGAACGCGCGCTTCGGCGAGGCGGACGTGTACCGCGACGCGGGCCAGGTCGCGGCGTTGCGAAGCGAGCTCGCCGCGATTCAGCAGGAATTGGCCGAACTCGAGCAAGCGTGGAGTGAGCGCGTGGAGTAGCGCCGCCGTTCAGCGGACGGTTCAGGGCCGCCGCAAGCCGGTTTTCAGGCCGCGGATGCGCGCGAGGTCGGACGACTCGACCCTGCGGAGCTGGTACCCCGCCTTCTGAAGGCCGTGAAGGACGCCGTCGTCCTCGGGCAGGTGCGCGGCGCCGATCGCGAAGAAAAGGCACTGATCCGGCCCGGCCTTGAGCTTGGCGTCGATGCGCTCCGTCATGACCCGGTTGCGCTTCAGCAGCACGCGCTCGTAGAGCTCGCGCTCCAGCGGCCGGGTCGGGTCGAAGTGCTCGTTCATGTAAGCGGCCAGGGCCTTCTCATCGCCGCGCAGGTAGAATTCGATCAGCGTCTGCGTCGGGTCGCGTCCCTCGCGCTCGGCTTCGTCCAGGTCGTCGAGCGTCAGCGTGAGCAGCTCGACCTGCTGCTCCTGCGACAGTCCGGTGAAGATGGCGAGCTGCTCGTCAAACGTCTCCAGCCCGCCGACGGTCTTGCCCTGACTGGCCGCCTCGCTGTAGAGCTGGAGGTCGAGCGGCTGGCGCGTGGCGGCGAACTTCAGGTAGTCCAGCATTTCGAGCTGCGTCGCGACCACCCAGATGCTCATGCGCGAGAACCCCTCGATCATGTGGCCGCGCGACTGAAGCCGCCGCTCCAGCCGCTCGTAAACGGCTTTCGGCAGCACGTCCGCCAGCGACTCGCCTTCGGGCAGCATCATGCCCTTGCTGGCCGACATGATCGCGTTCAGGTCCAGCGGCGCCTCGGTGTACAGCTCGTCCGCGGCGTCGAGCGCCACCCGCACCTCTTGCCCGAAGCGCAGGACGCGCTCGTCGGGCAGGTGAATGGTGCCGAAGACGAATGCGGGAGTCGGACGATCCACCATCCACAGCAGGGGGCGTGCGGGGGCCTGCAACGGCGCCGCCGGCGCGCTGGTCGGCTCCTTCTGGGCTTGGGCGGCGCTGACGAGCAGCAGGCAGGCAAGCCAGACGGCCAGCCGTCGAACCGCGCGGCCGATACCCAGGCCGCGGAGCGGCGGCAACGAAGCCGTGCGAGCGGAATAGTGCATTGGGAAAGCTCCCCGGTGGACAACCCGCCGACGCGATACCGTTCGGAAAAGCCGACAACCGCCTAGCTCTTGCGCTGCGGTCCGAAACGAAGCAGGCCCAGCGGAAACTGCTGCTGGATCACCACGTCGCCGTCGCCGCGGCGGATTTGCAGCGTGATCTGCGGGTCCGGCTGGTCCCAGTCGATCCCGATCATCCCAAAGTTGGGCTCGCGATAGACACAGCCGGCCCGGCAGGTGTTGATCTCGTTGACCCACTCGCCGGTCTGGTTCAACGCGCTGGACGTGAGGTCATAGGTCGGGTAACCCGACATTCCCTCCCCGATCCGCGAAAGCTCGGCGTGATGACGGTCGCCGCTGATGAAGACCACACCTTCGGCTTTCGCGTCGCGGATTGCCTTCAGCACGCGCTCGCGCTCGAACGGCAGGTTTCCCCACTTCTCGAAGCGATGATCCGTCGCGGCGAACTGAATACTGCTCGCGATGATGCGCAGCTCCGCCGGCTGCGCGAGCTGCTCTTCGAGCCACAGCCACTGGTCCGGACCGAGCATCGTCGCCATCAGGTCTTCGTTGCGGATGTACGGCCCAGGGGTGCCGGCGCCGGCCGGGTCTGGATCGCCCTTCAGAAGCGGGCTGCGAAAGCTCCGCAGGTCGAGCAGGATCACCTGCACGCGGCGACCCTCCGGCCCGAGGACGACCGCATCATAGTTTCCGGGGCGCGCGCGCCGCGGCGAGCCGGCCGGTTCGCCGAAGAAATCGAGCATCACCCGCTTCGACTCGTCCTTGAGCTCGAATTCGGCGCCGGCGTCATTCGCGCCGTAGTCGTGGTCGTCCCAGACGGCCAGAATTCGGCAGGCATCTCGGAGCTTCCGAAAGCCGGGCTGCGCCCCAAGCTGCTCGTACCTGGCCATCAGCTCGGCCATGTTCTCGGTGTCGCCGTAGACATTGTCGCCGAGAAAGATGAAAAGGTCGGGCTTCAGCGCGGCGACGGTTTCGAGAATCGGCGCCGGCCGGTCCTGCTTGAGGCACGAGCCGAAGGCAATCGAGCGAATCGGCGGCTCGTTCGCGCGCGCATGCGCGGCCGGACCCAGGATGGCGAGCGCGACCGCCGCCAGCCATGCTGTCGCGCGCCGAAGCAAGCTCTTCGGGTGCCCCCCGTTCCGCGACGTGTGCCTGGACATGCTCAGTCCACTCCCTGCGCTGCAAGCCAGCGCTCGGCGTCGAGCGCCGCCATGCATCCCGTGCCCGCGGCCGTCACGGCCTGGCGGTAGACGTGGTCGGCGACGTCGCCCGCGGCGAACACACCGTCGATGCTGGTGGCCGTCGCGGCGGCACCGGGCCGCGCGCCGACGCGCACATAGCCCTTGTCGTCCAGTTCGATGCTGCCGTTGAAGATCTCCGTGTTGGGCGTATGTCCGATGGCGAGGAACAGCCCGCGGCACGCCAGCGTGCGCTCCGCGCCGGTCTGCGTGTCGCGCAGCCGAATGCCTTTGATCGCATCGTCTCCGAGGGCGTCCACCACGACAGAGTTCCAGACCGGCGCCATCTTGCCGTGCTCCACCAGCTTCTCGAAGCGCTGCTGCATGATCCTGCTGGCGCGCAACTGATCGCGGCGGTGAATCAGGTAGACCTTGCTGGCGAATTTGGTCAGGTAGCTCGCCTCTTCGATCGCGGAATCTCCGCCGCCGACGACTGCCAACTCCTGGTTGCGGAACGCCGGCAGCGCGCCGTCGCAGACCGCGCACGCCGATACCCCGCCGCCGCTCTCGGCGAGTCGCTTCTCGTTGGGCAGGCCGAGCCAGTTGGCCCGCGCCCCGGTGGCGATGAGGAGGGCCCGCGCGGCGACGTGCTGCGAATCGCTGACGACCTCGAAGGGCTGCGCGCCCAGACGCACCTCGTTGACGTCCTCGGTGACGAAGCGGGTCCCGAAGCGCTCGGCCTGATCGCGAAACGCCTTCATCATCTTCGGCCCGAGCACGCCCTGCGGGAACCCGGGGAAATTCTCCACCTCGGTCGTGAACATGAGCTGTCCGCCGGGGATCAACCCGCCGGCGTTGAAGCCCTCGAAGCACAGCGGTTGCAGATTGGCGCGCGCCGCGTAGATGCAGGCGGTCAGGCCCGCGGGCCCCGACCCGATCACAATCAGCTTCTCGGTTGGCAACGGCTTTCTCCCACGGCCGAGCACGGCGAAGACTCGCTTCAGCCTCGTGATCCTGAACGCCTGGACCGATTCAGGGCCACGTTCGGACCCTGCACGGCCGGCGCTTGGTGGAGCATACACCGACGTATCGGGCTGGCAATCGCGGGCGGCGCAGAGCGATCCTCGCAGCACAATCGGCGAGGCAGGGCGGAGAATGGCCGGCGCGCATCGCGCGCGACCCGCGGAATCGCCGGGGGGGTGGGAACGAACGCGAGCGAACGCGCAACTACTCGTTCGGCACGCCGCCGGCAGGGGGAGTCCCGGAGCCGGTCATGCGCGCCCGCAAGGCGTCCAGTTGCTGGCGGGCCGTCGCGCTGTTCGAGTCGATCTGTAGCAGCTTCTCGTACGTCGCGATCGCCTTGTCGAACTGCGACGTGCCTGCGTACAGCGCCGCCAGGGTGGTCAGCCCGGCGACGTTCTGGGGTTCAAGCACCACCGCACGCTCCGCGAAGACCTCCGTCGCGGTGAACATCTGCTGAAGCCGGGCCAGCTCGGCCCGATAGAGCATCAGGTCCGTCATTTCGCGCAGTTGCGCGGCGGCGAGCGCCTCGCGGCCCGGAATCAGCTCGTTGGATCGCGAGCCGTCCGGATTGAGCGCATAGAGCGTCCGGTGATAGGTCACCAGGGCCGTGTTGCGGATGTCGTAGGCGCGGTCGAGCGTGGTGATGCGCGCCCGGTCCGTCGGGTTCTCCGCGACGAATCGCCTCGCGACCGTAACCATCCGCGATGACGCGTCCATCGCCGCTTCGAAATCACTGACCGCGGTCTTGTACTTCGTCTGCGCCTCCAGCGCCTCGACGTTGTCAGGATTCAGCTTCAAGGCGCGCTCCAGCGCCGCAAACGCGTCCTTGATCTGCCCGCCGCCGCCGTACGCGTTTGCCAACAGCAGCGCGACCTCGCCCTTGCGTTCCGGCGGGCAGACCTCGTCGGCCGTTTCGAGATAGGCGGTGGCCTGGCGAAAGAGCTTGCGTTCGTTGTAGATTCGGCCCAGCCCGATGTTCGCACGGAAGTCGTTGGACTGAATGGAGCGCGCGCGGAGAAACGCTTCGCGGGCGGCTTCCGGCTGCCTGGCCAGCGTCGCGATCTCCCCCGACAGCAGCCAGCCTTCGAGATTGTTGTTGTCGCGCTGCAACAGGACCGTCACGAGCGTGTAGGCGTCCTGAAGCGCGCCGGCGTCGATCGCTCTCCGGATCAGCCCGGTGACTTCGGGGATCGACAGCTTGGAGAGCTCGACCTGACCTCCGCCGCGCGCCGCCGGAGCGGATGTCGGGCCGATTTCGCCGGCGCCGGGCTGACTGGCCGGCTCTTGTGCCAGGCCGGTCCCCACCAGGGTTAACAGCAGGATCGCCAGAACGGATGCGCGGCTCATGGAATTCTCCGGACTGCCACGGGGCCAGCGGCCATGCGCCATGCGCGCAGCGGCTCACGAAACTCTATCGGCAATGGAATCCTGGCTCCACTGATTCCCATACGTTGCCGGCCCGCCGCGGTTTGGGTCGGGCGCCGCCGGCATCGGCGCCGCAGGCGCGCTGCACCGGCGGCTGAAGCGAGGACTAGAGGAGAAACTCGCGTCGCAGCCAATCGAGCGCGGTCAGAGCCGCGCGTTCGCGGATGAACAAGCGCGGGGAGTCCTCGCCGAAGCGAAACTCGCGGGCGGTGGTGCCGGCGGGAGAAGATAGTCCGATAAACACCAGCCCGATCGGTTTCTCAACGCTGCCGCCGTCCGGTCCTGCTACACCCGTTAGTGAAAGAGCGTACGTTGAGCCAAGGCGCTGGCGAATTCCCGCTGCCATCTCCAGCGCCACCGCGGCGCTGACCGCGCCCGCGGCCTCCAGACTTCGAGTGGATACGCCCAGCATCTGCACTTTGGCCTCGTTGGAGTACGCAACCGCGCCACCCTGGAAGTACTTGCTGCTGCCGGGGGCGTCCGTCAGCAGCTTTGCGAGCAGCCCGCCGGTGCACGACTCCGCTGCGGCGAGCGTCTGGCCCCGTTCAACCAGACGGGCCCCCACGACCGCCGCGAGCGTTTCCTCGCCGCGACCGAAAACCGCTGGGCCGAGCCGCCGACGCAGGTCGGCCTCATCCTGATCGAGCAAACGCTCGGCCTCGGCGGCGTCACTCGAGTGCGCCGTGATGCGAACGCTCACGAGGCCGAGTCCCGCCGTCGTTCCGATCTCCGGGTTGCGGCCGCGCAGCATGAGGTCGCGAATGCGCTCCCCGAGCACCGATTCGCCCAGCCCGCAGCAGTGCAGCAGGCGGCACCGGATGACCCGGTCGGGCGCTGGCAAACGGGGCAGAACCGCGCCGCGGAACATCGCCATCATCTCGAACGGTACACCGGGCATGGAACAGACCGGCGTCCCATGGATGACAACGAAGATCCCGGGGGCTGTGCCGAGGTGATTGGGTAAAGCCGCACCACCGACGGGTACGCGGGCTTGCACGCGATTGGGTTCGGGCATCGGGCGGGCGCGCCGGGCGAAGAAAGCCTCAATTTCCGCGAGGCTCGCGACGTCTTCCACGAGCGCGACGCCTGCGCAGCGCGCCAGCGCCTCGCGCGTCAGGTCGTCCTCGGTCGGCCCAAGCCCGCCTGTCACCAGCACCAGCTCGGACTCCCGCACCGCCTGGTCCAGCAATGCGCAGAGTGGTTCAAGCTCGTCGGCGACGGTGACGTGCCGCGTGGCGCGGATGCCGTGCTCGGCCAGCCGCTGCGACAGCCATTGCGCGTTCGTGTCCAGGCTGGCGCCGCTGGTCAGCTCGCTGCCGACGGAGAGAATCCACGCTTGGTGCATCGTCATCTCGATTGCCGGGCCGCGGGGTCGGTCGTAGGCTCATTGTAGATGTCGATGCGCCGGTCGGCGAACACGCCCAAGCCGACGCTGCTGACAGCGCAGCGAGGATCGTCCATGGGGTTGCCTTCGCCATTCAGCCGCTCGTCCACGTATCAACCCGCGCGCGTCTCCGAGTATCGCGGCGCGGCTTTGCCGGCACGTTTCGACGCCGACGCCGACGAACTGCGTCGCGTGGCGGAGCACGGCGGCATGTTCGACCGCAGTGATCGCGGGCTGGTTCGAGTCACTGGCCGAGATCGGAAGACGTGGCTGCACAATCTGCTCACCAACGCCGTCAAGACGCTCGAGCCGATGTGCGGCTGCTACGCCTTTGCGATCGACGTACGCGGCCGCTGCCAGTTCGATCTCAATATCCTGGACGTCGGGGAAGCGCTTTGGCTGGACATGGACGTGCAGAGCATGTCGACGGGCCTCGCCCACTTCAGCCGGTATCTCATCAGCGAGGACGTTCAGTTGGCGGACGCGACGAGCGAATTCGCGCGGCTCGGAATTGCCGGGCCGGACGCCCCCGCAGCGGCGCAGTCGCTGGGCTGCGAAACGGCCGGAGCGCTTGCGCCGCTCGCGGCGGCATGGATCGATGCGCCGCCCGGTCGGGCTCTGCTCGTGCGGCATGATTTCGCCGGGGTGCCCGGTTTCGAGCTGGTCGTGCAACGCGGCGCGGCGATTCCGTGGTGGGATTTCGTGCAGGCGCGAAGCGGCTTGCGCCCGGGCGGGCAGGAAACGCTCGACCTGCTGCGGATCGAGGCCGGCATCCCGTGGCTGGGACGCGATATCGATGAGAAGGTCATTCCACCCGAGACCGGCCAGGCCGAGCGCGGGATTCACTACAACAAGGGCTGCTACCTGGGGCAGGAGGTGATCGAGCGCATGCGGTCGCACGGCTCGCTGGCGCGGCGGCTGGTGAAGATGCGTGTGCGGGATGGGGCGGGCCTCGTTCCGCCGGTGGAGATGAAGCGTGACGGCAAGGACGTCGGGCGGCTCACGTCGCTGGCGCGGGACGCGCGCAGCGGGGATTGGCTGGCGCTCGGCTATCTTCGCACAACGGTGCAAGACCTCGCCGGCACCGTGGCAGGCGATCCGCCGCGGGCCGTTGAGTCGCGGTAGACTGTGGGAGACCTGTCGCTGGCGCAGTAGCCCAATGGCAGAGGCAGGGGACTTAAAATCCCTCCAGTGCGGGTTCGACTCCCGCCTGCGCTAATCCAGATCCGCCCCCGATGTCCCGGTGCGAAGCGCCTGGCCGCCGAGTTCAGACCGTCCGCCGATTCGAAACCGTCTACTCCGCACTGAGCGGCATCGCCTGCGAGACCGCGGGTGCGCTGATCGCAGGAGCGTTCGCCGGATAGGCGAAGACGCGCACGTCGCTGATCTCGATCGCCGCCGTCTCGGCATTGCCGCGGAAATCGTGCAGCAGCGCGGTGAACTTGCGGGTGGCGCCCGGAAGCAGCGGACCGCGCCAATCGCAGTCGGGCAGCGGGAGCGGGGTGGCGCCGTAGGCTGTCGTCTCATCGATGGGCACGCCGTCGCCGTTCTCGATCCTCAGGTTCAGCGCCAGAAATGAGATCGACTCGTCGCCGCGGTTATGCAGCTCGACCACGGCCAGCGACGCGCGGGCGTCAAAGGGCGTCGGAAGCAGCCGCACCTTTACGTCGACGTCGTCGACGTACTCCGGGGCCCGGCGATCGGAGCCCGCGTCCGCCAGGATCGGCGGGAGAATGGCGGCCCAGTTCGGGGGGTCAGCGAGAAACTTCTGGCCGAGCGTCAAGATTCGCTCGGGGTTGAAGTTCTGCATGGCCTTGTAGCCGAGCAGGGTCACGCAAACCACGCTCACGGTCAAAAACAGGAAAACGCCCTGGGCGACCGCACTCAGGAACCCGCCCTTCTTGACGAGCACGGTTGGCGTCGATTGCATCTGCATGGCCAATCTCCCGGCCTGGTCTCACCGACCGGGCGGGTAGTCGCTCCCGTATCCCGGTCGACGGGGAATTCGCGGTGCGGGGCGGGATATTTCGGCCGGTCGCGCGTCGACAGTTCCCGATGAGAAAGCTTGCCGGGTCCGTTAGAATCGCAGCGTGGACGGTGGGGGGGGGGCGGCGATTCGCCGGGCAGGAGGCTTGAAAGTGCATCGCGAGCTTCGCTGGATGCGAGCTGCCCTTGTCGCAACCCTCTTGAGCACATCGGGTTGCATCGCGGTCGGAACCGGCCTGGCTTCGCTCTCGCAGCCCGAGTTCGAAGATGCGCTCGGGTGGTGGATCCTGCGACCCGACCTGTCGTGCGAGACCCTGGCGTCACAGTTCCTGGTCGATTACCTGCCCATCGTCGATACCCCGGACCAGGCCGGAATCGAATACCAGGAGCACTGGGTGGTCGCCGACGACGGCAGCCTGCTGCGCATCTGGTATCTGCCGGCCAAGCTCGATCGCGGGACCGTTGTCTTCGCCGAGGGCTCCGGCGGCGCGATGCCCTGCTACCTCTTTCACACGCGCCTGCTCGTTCACAACGGCTGGAACGTGGTGATGTTCGATTACCGCGGTTTCGGTGAGAGCACCGGCTCGCCGGCCCTGGACCATCTGATTCCCGATCTGAACGCGGTGATCGACTGGACGCACGATTACCTGGGCGCGTCGCGGATGACGCTCTACGGTATCTCGCTGGGGTCGATTCCGGTCGTCGCCGCCGCGGCCGAGCGGCCCGCGCTGGTCCGCGGGGTGATTCTCGATTCGCCGCTGGCGCTAGGAGAGACGATTCGCCGGTTTCGCGGGCTGCTCCAAGGCGCCACCGAGGACGTCGTCGCGATTCTGCCGCCGGAGATGCTCAGCGAGGTGATGATCGAGCAGGTTTCGGAGCCGCTGCTGGTTTTCCTCAACGAGGCGGACGAGCTGACGAGTCCGGAGTCCGTGCAACTGATCTTCGACCGCGCCCTCGGGGCGAAGACGCTGGTGCGCATGCCCGGCCTGCCGCACGCCTGGGGCGCATTCTGGGAAAACGACGTGTACACGCGCGAGGTCGAGCGCTTCCTCAGTCGAGTTTGGGGACAGCAGATTCCGCTCGGCGAACCCGACGCTGCGGCGCTTCCGTGACCTGGCGGCGCAGCTCCGCGACCGCAGCGAGGGTACGCGCGTCAAAAGGCTGCGAGTAGGCCCTGCGGTCGAATGCGTCCTGTCCTGCGGCCGCGAGGTTGACGGCGATGAAGCGCCCCTCGGTGTCCACCAGCGGGCTCCCGCTGAATCCAGGTTCGAGCGCGACCGACGATTCGAGCAAGCCGCCGTAGTCGCACGCAGACTGTGTCCGGAGCTGCCGTTGCATCGACACCTCGGCGCGCAGCAGCACGCCGAAACGCACGTCCGGCGCGCTGTTCGGGAGTCGCGCCGCCAGCGCCGCGACCGCACTGCCCGCGTCGGCCCGGGCGGCCTGAGGTGACAGCGGCGTGCCGCTGAGGGAAGGGACGGAGAGCAACGCCAGGTCCAGCGGCGAGTGCAGGGCCACGCTCGCCGCCGGGTGGGCGCGGCCATCCGCCGAGATCACTTGAACCACGGCTGCGTCGCGCACGACGTGGGCGGCGGTGAGCACGAGTCCGGCGTTGTCGATGAGCGTACCGAGGCCGCCATTACGAACGGAGCCCGTGAGATTGCCTTTCCTGCCGTCCGCATTGACGGAGTGGGGGTCGGGCACGTCGGCGTGGACAACCAGGACGCGATCGCACAGCGACGGGGCGATTTCGGCGAGCCGCCCACGCGTCGGCGTGCCGGGATCGCGCGGGGTGTCCGCGCGCGGACCCGGGCTGCTGCATCCGAACGCCAGCGCGAGCAGCGCGATGGCCGCCAGTCGCCGCCCCATAACCGCTCCCCCGACCCGCGTCTGTGCAGGACCAAGGAAGCGTGAGAATCAGGATGGGAGGAAGCAACGCGAGGCCGTGGAATACGGCGAACGGGATTGCCGGGGCTGGCGCGGGTTCGCCGAGCCGATGAGCCCGGCGGCAGAATCGGCTGGGTGTGGTCGGGCAGCGCAAGCAGTGCGCGATCGTCACGCGCAGGCGCGATCAGGTGCCAGCGACTTAGCGCTGCGCGCGGCGGGGCAGCGTCTCGGAAGCGCGGCGCGCGGCTCAGCCGCCGGCCAGCGCGTCAGCAACGGGGAAGAGCAGCGTCAGCAGGTCCGTGGTGGAGCCGGCGACGAAATCAAAAGCGCCGCCCAGGAGCGCGTCTCGGACGATGGTGGTGCATCCGGCGGCCAGCAGCATCGGTGAGAGCAGCAGGGCGACGACGTAGGCTCGGTTTCGCTTCAGCATTCAAGGTCTCCAATAGCGCGGTTCATCAGAAAGCCATTTGCAGGCGCAGGCCGTACACGAAGGCGTCGCGGCCGTTGTCGCCGCCGGGGTTGAGTATCCACTGCATGTCGGGCGTCAGCACCAGCCAGGGGAAGAGCTCTAGGCTGTAGTAGAGCTCCAGCACGGTTTCCTCTTGAGGGTCCGCTCCGGTGTAGCGGAGCTGGTCGCTGAGGATGCCCTGCGCCGCGCCGAAGGCCAGCACGTCGTTGTCGCGCGACGGAATCAGCCCGCGATACTGCCCGCCGACGCTCCAGAAGTGCTCGATTTCATTGACGTCGGCATGCGCGTAGCCGTAGCGCGCGAACACGCCGATTCCCTGCTCATCGTCGGGTTGGTCGGGGTTTTCGCGCCAGACGGCCTGGTCGAGGTTGACGTAAAAGCCGACGTCGTCGCGCTTCAGCGGAGCGGTGACGAGTCGGCCGCCGAGATCGTTGAAGAACTTCTCCTTGGGCTGCGGGTCGTACCAGAGCCCGAAGCGGTAGCCGCCGGGGAGCTTGCCCCAGCCGGTTTCCCAGGTCGGCGTCAGTCCGAACTCGTAAACGCTGACGAAGTCGTCGGCGCCGTGATACGCGGTCCGAAAGCCGGTTTCGATCGCGTTAGCCTCTGCGTCGATCACGCCCGCCGCGAAGTAGAACCACTCGCAGGGCGTGATCACCACCTGCACGCCGTGGCCGTTCAGCGGGAACAGGATCGGGACGTTGCCGGTGTTGACCAGCGCGGTGTTGAGGAACTGCGCCGTCTCGTCGTTGGCGTACGCATTCGTGTCGAACGTGCCGCTCAGGTCGATCTTGCCCAGCCGGATGCGCAGCAGGTCTTCGAACAGCGCCTGCTCGTACCACAGTTCGTACACGTCGATGACGCGATCCTCGTAGGCGTCGTAGCTGACGCCGAAATAATCGCCGACGTAGCCGCGGCCGGAAACGCCCTCGTCCCAGCTTCCGCCGGCCAGCACGTACATGGAGCCGCCGGGAACGAGCCCCATCGCGCCGAAGTCAAACGTCAGCTCGAGGTCGTAGCTGCCCGAAACGCGGTGACTGCGGTCGGTCTCGAGCCCGCCGTGAACGTTGTGCTGAAAGACGTTGGTCATGCTGAGGTCGAAGGTGAAGCCCTTCTCCTCAAGGAAGGAGCGCGCCCCGCCCCAGTCTCCGGTCAGCCGGTCGCGCGAGAAGATGTCGTCTTCCTCGGCGACGTCCGTGGCCGGCTGACTTTCCGCGGGCGGAGGGGCCGCGCCGATTTCTGCGTCCGGCGGCTCCTCTGCGAGCGCCGGGGCCAGCAAGAACGCGATCGCCACGCCGGAAAGCCACGCGCGTGGAAGCCTCTGGCGGAGCGGTACGTCAAGACTACACACGGTGCTGTGCCCGTGCGGTACGGGCGTTGCGAAGCGTCTCATGGCGGTTCCTCGGCCCCAGTCTAGTGGGATTATCGGCAAGTGGAATGGGGCGGCTGAATCGAATCGGGCTGACAAAGGCGCTCTAACCTCGCGCGCCGCCCAGCGCCGCAGACCCGACCCGCGCCCGCCGGACGACATCGAACGAGAACAGGCCCAACCCGGCCCAGATCAGCCCGAAGCTCACCAGTTGCGCGCCGGCGAAGGGTTCTCCAAACACGAAAACGGCCAGCAGGAACTGTCCGGTCGGGGCGAGGTACTGAAGGAAGCCCAGCGTGGTCAGCGGCAGCCGCCGCGCGGCGATCGTGAACCACAGCAACGGAAACGCCGTGATGACGCCCGCCGACAGAAGTGTCAGGTCCATTAAGCGTCCCGCCTGGGTGAAAACCGCCTGATGAGTTGCCAGCAGCCAGGCCAGGTAGGCTGCCGCCGGCGGCGCAAGCAGCGTGGTTTCGAGCGCCAACCCGACCAGTGCATCGACCGCGATCAGCTTCCGCAGAAGGCCGTACGTCGCAAAACTGAACGCGAGGATGAGCGCCAGAGCCGGCACGGACCGCTGGGCCAGGACCAGCATGGCGACGCCGGATGTGGCCAGCGCGACGCTGCACCATTGCAGGCGGTTCAGCCGCTCGCGCAGGAGGACAAAGCCCATCAGCACGCTTACGAGTGGATTGATGAAATAGCCGAGGCTGGCCTGCAACACGTGGTCCGTCGCGGTGGCGTAGATGAAGGTGAGCCAGTTCACGGCGATCAGGATGGACGTGAGCGCGAGTCCGGCCAGCACGCGCGGCCGTCCGAGTGCCGCCCTTAGGATACTGGCCCTCGCCAAGCAGGCACAAAGAACCATCAGCAGCAGCGCCGACCAGAGCACGCGGTGCGAGAGCACCTCCAGGCTGGAAACCTGCTTCACGACCTTGTAGTAGAGCGCGGCGGCAGCCCACCAGAGATACGCCGCGGCGCCGTAGGCCAACCCGGTGCGGTCGAGCCCCAGCGCGCCGGGAGCGGGCGAGCGGCTGGGCGACGCGGGAGATTCGGCGGCGGGCTGGGCGGCCATCCGCGGCATGATATGCTACGCGGACAGGCTTGGCTGGTCGGCGCGACGAGTCAGGCCTCACTTCCGTCTGAATCGGAGACGCACATGAACCCCCGTCTTGTCCGCATCGGTCTTCCGGCGATCGCGTGGATGCTGACTGCCGTGACGGCGTTTGCGGCCGACGTGATCTCGACCCGCACCCTGCTCGAACAACTGACCGACCTGGAACGCCTGGCATTGGTGCCCGAGCCGGCGTTCACCTGCCGGCAATTCTCCAGCTACGACCGGGCATCGAAATCGCCGGCCGACGCCGAGAGCTGGTTCGCCAACGCCGATTGCGGCCAGTATCTGCGCGTCGAGGAGCGCGACGGCCGCAAGGAATACGTGATGGCCGAGATGGACGGGCCGGGCGCGATCGTGCGCATGTGGTCGGCCAATCCGGCGGGCACGCTGCGCGTTTACCTCGACGACCTGCCGGCGCCGGCGATCGAGGCGCCGCTGGCCGATTTTCTCAGCGGCAAGATGACCGGCTTCCCGGATCCGATTGCCTGCGTTTGCAGCCGCGGCTGGAACAACTACTTCCCCATCGCCTACGCGAAACGCTGCAAGATCACCAGCGACGCGGGCGGGTTCTACTACCACGTCGACTACCGAACCTACGCGCCGGGAACGCCCGTGCAGGCCTTCCGCATGGACGATCTGAAGGCGTGTGGGCCGGAGATCGAGAAGCTCGCCAAGGCGCTCGCGGAGCCGGCGTCCGCGGCGCCGCGCCGGGCCGACCTCGAGACGCTTCCCGGCGAGTTCTCGATGGGGCCCGGCGAGAGCTTCGCCGTTCGGCTGCGCGGCGAACGGGCGCTGACGGCGCTGCGGGTCGCGCCCAAAGCCAGCAGCCTGATCGACGCCCTGCGGCAGACCGTCCTGACGCTGAAGTTCGACGGTCGTGAGACGGTTGCCGCGCCTCTGGGCGATTTCTTCGGCAGCGCGCCGGGCGTAAGCCCTTATGAAAGTCTGGTCGCCGGCGTCTCGAAGGACGGCAGCATGCGCTGTAACTGGGTCATGCCGTTTCAGCGCGACGTCGAAATCCGCATGACCAACCACGGCACGAAGTCGGTGAGCGTGACGCTCGAAGCCGATCACGTTCCCTGGGTCTGGGACGCGCGCTCGATGTACTTCCACGCGAAGTGGCGGGCGGAATATGACGTGCCGACCCGGCCCATGATCGACTGGAACTACCTGACGGCCGGCGGCGGGCCCGGCACGTTTGTCGGCGTCGCGTTTTCCATTGCCAACCCGGTCAAGCAGTGGTGGGGCGAGGGAGACGAGAAGATCTACGTCGACGGCGAAAAGCTCCCCAGCTTCTTCGGAACGGGCACGGAAGACTACTACGGGTATGCCTGGTGTTGGCCCGAAGTCTTTTCGCACGCCTACCACAGCCAGCCGCGCTGCGATGGGCCGGGCAACTACGGCCACACCAGCGTGAATCGCTGGCAAATCCTGGACTGCATCCCCTTCACGCGTGAATTCACGTTCGACATGGAGCTCTGGCATTGGCATGCCGAGACCAAGGTCGCCATGGCGGTGACGAGCTACTGGTACGCTCGGCCCGACGGCACCGATGCGTTTCCGCCGATCGATCCGGCGGCGCTGAAGGTAGTCAAGCTTCCGACCTACCTTCCGCCGCGCGTCGCCGGCGCGATCGAGGGCGAGGAAATGGAAGAGCTGGAACGCACCGGCGGGTCGCTCGAAGTGCAGCCCTGGGACGGACTGAGCAACGAGAATCACCGTTGGTGGCGGGATGCGAAGGCCGGGCAGCGGCTGGTGCTTGGTTTCCAGGTGGACAAGGCGGGCAAGTACAAGGTGTTCGGTCGATTCCTCTCGGCGGGGGACTACGGCATTCACCAGGTTTCCATCAATGAACAGCGCGCGGGCGCGGCAAGGGACTTCTACCACGACGGCGTGAAGCCGACGGACGAGATGTTGCTGGGTGAATTCGAGCTCAGGGCGGGGCAGAACCGAATCACGGTCGAGGTGACGGGGGCGAACGCCAACGCCAAGCCCGGGAAGATGTTCGGGCTGGACTATCTGCGATTGGTGGAGGAATAGCAACCCGAAAGTCGGGGGCGCCAACTCCGAATCTACAATCGCCGAGTTGCGGGCAGTGGCAGCCGGTCGGTATGCTCACCCCAGCATTTCGACAGGGAACGCAGGATTCGTACGCCTCGTCGGGAGACGCGCATGCAGCCAGCGGCTTTGATCGGTGCAACTGTTGCGGCGTTGTTGGGGGCGGTCGCCTGGGCGGTGATTTCGGCTCTCACGGGCTACGAGATTGGGTACGTTGCGTGGGCCATTGGGGGCCTGGTCGGGCTCGGAGCGATGCTGCTCGGCGGCCGGGGAGCGACCACCGGCATGGCCTGCGCGGCCATGGCGCTCATCTCCATATTCGCCGGCAAGATGTTTGCGGTGCAGTATGCCGCGCCGACCGCGGTGCGCGAGGCACTGGCGGAGCATTTCACGCTGGATCTGTATACCGAGTACCAGAAGGACGCTGAGGACTTCGCCAGGCTGACGGACGAGTCGCAGCATGCGGAGTTCATGGTGTCGCACCAGTACACCGAGGCCAGCGAAGCTTCCGGCGTGACCGAGGACGAGCTGGCGGATTTCCGCGAAAGCAGCGTCCCAATTCTCCGCGACATGAAGGAGAACAATCCGCCCTTTGAGGAATGGCAATCAAAGCGGATTGATCCCGCCGCGGAAGCGGTGCTAAGCGAGTTGAGCATCACAAAGGCGGTCATCGACGACCTCGGCCTGATCGACATCGTGTTCGGGCTCCTGGGCGTTGCGACGGCCTACCGCGTCGGCTCGGGCACGGCGAAGTCGTAGCGCCGCGGCCGACCCGCTACAATCGCCGGAATGCCTGCCTCGCGATGGATCGCACTCAGCGCCGCGACCGTGCTGTTGTTCGGCTCGCTTGCCGTCACCGGCGGCTACGCGTGGTACCTGCGAAGCGATGCCTACCGTTCGTCCTGCTGCGCGCGGCTGAGCGAAGCGCTGCGGCTTCCCAGCGAGCTCGGCCTGGTCGTGCCACGCTCGCGGACCTCGCGCGAGTTCCAGGACGTGACGGTCTGGCTGCCCTCCCGCCGCGGCATTGCGCTTACGTGCCGGCGTGCGATCGTCGCGAATACGCCGACCAACGTCGACCCGGACGCGTACGAAGTGCAACTCTCCGGCGGCTCCTGCGAAATCTCCACGCGCACCTGGCTGCGCAGCGACTATCGCGAAGTGGTCGAGTCTGGCCTGCGGCCCGGCTTCGACACGCGCGGTCCGCGGCGGGTGACGTTTCGCGACATGGACCTGCACTTCGAGCGAGATGAGTTTTCGGCGCACTTCACCGGTGCCGCCGGCCGGATCGAGTTTGACGAGGGCAAGCGCGGTGTCGCTCGAATCACCTGCCGCGAATTCAACCGCCGCGCGTTGCCCGAGCCTGTCGTTGTGCTCGTGGAGTTTTCGCGCGGCAACGGGGGCGTGCGGATCGATTCGCTGGACCTTCAATTGCCCGCGATTCCGCTGGAGCAGGCCGCGATCGACCGGCTGATCGGCTTGACGCTGACGCGCGGACGATTCGCCGGCGGGCTGCGCTATCGCGAAACAGATGAGGGTCCTGCGCTGCTGGTCAGCGGGAGCTGCATGGACCTCGACCTCGCCGAGTGCACGGCGAATCTTGCTCCGGGGCCCTGGCGCGGACGGTTTCCCGAGCTTGAGCTGATTGCGTTGCAGATCGAGCGCGGCCGCCCGACGCGGCTGCGCTTTCGCGGCCTGCTCAAGGACCTCGAGCTGTCCGACGTGCTGGCGAGCTGGGGCGTCAGCGGCGGACAAGGGAAGCTGTCCCTCGAAATCGGCGAGGCCGATCTGACGCCGGACGGCATCGCGCGTTTCGCCGCCGGCGGCCAGGGAGAGTCGATTTCGCTGGCGGGCCTGACCGCAGCACTGGGCTGGGGCACGATGACCGGCGACCTGCTTCTGAAAATCGACAATCTGACTCTGCGCGACAATCGGCTCATACGGGCCGAAGGCTCGGCCATTGTCGCCGACGCGGTCGAATCCCCGAACTGGATCGAGGGGCGGCTGCTGCACGAGCTCGCGAAGCGCGCCCTGTCGATCGAGCTGCCGTCGTTTCTTCCCGAGCGGCTCGAATATACCCGGCTCGGCGCCAGTGTGGAGGTGCGCGACGAAGAGTTGTTCGTGTTCGGCTCGCACGGCGAGCGCAACCGCACCATCCTGACGGCGTCGATCTTCGGGCAGGAGTTTCCGCTGGCCTTCGAGCCCAGGCATTCGTTCGTGCTGACGCCGGTGCTTGACCCGCTGCGCGCTCGGCTGCTCGGTGCCCTGGAGCGCTGGCGGGAACCGCCGGCGTCGCAGCCCGCGGCGGGCGCGAGCGGCGATTGACGAGAACACAGGCCCCTAGGGCAGGTCGGCGAGCGCTCCGCCGCGCAGCAGCAGCTTGCGGCCCGCGTAACCCGCGACGCTCTCGTCGTGCGTAACCAGTACGATCGTCTGCCCCTCGTCGTGCAGGCCGCGGAGCATGTCCATGATGCTGCGGCCGGCGGCGGCGTCGAGATTGCCGGTGGGCTCGTCGGCCAACAGCACGGCCGGCTTGTGCACCAGGGCGCGGGCGATCGCCACGCGCTGACGCTCGCCGCCTGAAAGCTCCGAGGGGCGATGTTTCAGCCGCGCGCTCAGCCCGACGCGCGTGAGGATCGCCAGCGCGTCGCCGCGCGCCGCGCCGCGCTCACGCCGCCAGGCCAGCCAACCGGTCGAGACCATTCGCGGCAGCAGCACGTTCTCCAGCACGTTCAGGTCAGGCAGCAGGTGGTAGAACTGAAACACGAAGCCGAACTGCGTGCAGCGCAAGCCGTTTCGACGACGTTCCGCCGCGGAGAAAACGTCGGAAATTCCGGTGCGGAAGCGGCGTCGCTCGGGCGGGGCGAAGATGGGCTCGCCGCGGAAGAAGACCTGCCCGCGCTGGGGAACGTCGAGGGCGCCGAGCAGGTGCAGCAGCGTGCTCTTGCCGCTGCCGGATTTGCCCATGATCGCGACCATCTCGCCCGGCGCGACCCTCAGTGAGCAGCCGGTGAGAACGTCGATCACCGCGCTGCCGAGCCGATAGGTCTTGTGCAGGCCGTCGGCGTGCAGCAGGGCGTTCGATCCGCTGGCGGCATCGGCGGCGGAGCGCGCATCGGGTTGCGTGGCGGCCGCGGCGCTATTCATAGCGGATGGCCTCCACGGGCTGCATGCTGCCGGCCCGCCACGCGGCCGCGAACGAGCCCAGCGTCGCCGAGACGATCGCGAAGAGCACGACGACGACGACGTCGGAGGATGCGACCTCGGTGGGGATGCTGTCGAAGGAGTAGACCTTGAAGTCCCACATCCGCCAGGCGGGGTTGATCGAGATCAGGAATTCCTGAATGTTGTTGATGTTCCAGACGAACACGGTCCCCAGCAGCGCGCCCAGCAGGCTGCCGACGATGCCGACCGCGGCGCCGTAGATCACGAAGATGAACGCGACGCCGCCCGAAGAGCCGCCGATCGCCTTGAGGATCCCGATGTCGCGCGTTTTCTGGAGCACAATCATGTAGAGGATGCACAGCAGCAGCGCGACCGCGACGAGCGAGATGATCCCGAAGAGGATCGTGACCAGGATGCGCTCCTTCTCGACCGGCGCGATGATGTGGGCCTGCGATTCCTCCCAGGACTCCGCCCGCACTTTGGAGACGAAGTAGCGCTCGCTGTCGCTGAGCGTGTAACGCTCGTCGCCCAACAGCGCGTGATATTCTTCGTTGAGCCGGCCGCAAAGCGCCCGGGCGTCGGTCCCGTCCCGCACTCGAATCTGAATCTGCATGCAGCGGGCCGGCTTGCGACCGATCACCTCGTCGGTCTGCGGATCGATGCGGTCGGCTTCGTCCAGACGCGTAAGCTGTTGGAGCAGCCCGAAATCACAATACACGTGCAGCGAATCGATGTCGTAGATGCCGGTGCGCTGGTCGTCGACGTAGCGAAAGGCGACCTTGACCGGGTTGGTGAGCGTTCCCCCGGAGGAGTAGGGGACCAGCGTCAGAAAAACCTGCGCGCCGCGCGGATACACATCAAACCGCCGGTAACGCCCGTCGGACTCGCGCTCGGCGACCAGGTCGCGCCCGAGAATCAGCCCGGGAAACGGGTCCCCCGCGTATCCGGCCGGGATGCGCCCGTCGTCGAGTCGCTCATCGCTGAGCGCGAACTCGCCGGGGATGATCGGCTGCTTGTTCTCGCGCAGCAGGGCGTTGAGCGATCCGTCGGTCGTATCGGGGTCGTCCAGCGGGCGGCCGCTGCGGGCCTGGTGCTCGGCGCGCTGCTTTTCGAGCAGGCCCTGAAACGGCTCGGGCAGGCAGAGCGGGAATACTTCGAGCCCGGTGCTGAGCTTGAGCATCGGGCCGTCGGGGTCAAATCCCATCATCGGCTGGCGCGCCTCGCCGAGCGTGGTCGTGCCGGGGTAGAAGTGCTCGTAGTAAAGCCCGTCGCGGAATCGATTCACCTCCATGATCTCGTTCAGGCGGATTCCGACCACCCGCACATAGCGGCTCTCGCCGGTCTGAGGGAAGTTGATCAGGCCGTAGGTGTAGAGCACGGGTGTGGCGCGGACGACTTCCGGCCAGCCTGAAATCTCGTCGATGAACTCCTGGTAAAGCGGAAAGCCGTCGTTCAGGTGGTTGTCGACGATGATGTCGCCGAGCATCCCGCGCGCCTTGCTGCGGACCTGCTCCAGCCAGCCGCCCATGACCGACATGACGATCAGCACCATCGCCGTGCAGAGCATGACCGCTGCAATGGCGAAGTACGCGATGCGTCGGCGGCGCAAATAGCGGATCGTCAGAAAGAGCTTGTACAAAACGTGCGCCCGGGCTCTCGGGGCGCCGGCCGGAGGCTCCGAGCCGTTCGGCGGGCGGCGTCCATGCGGGCGGGATTGTACGCGCGGCGATCGGGCGCGTCATGCCGGTGAGGGCCGGCCGCGCCGGCGGATGGCTCGGGCCGGTGCGGCCCCGTCGCGACGTTCGCGCCCGGCGCGGACGCAGCCCGGCTACTGCACCATCACCGTGTCCTTGGTGAACCAGAACAGCAGGAAGACCATCAACACCAGCGTGATCGTCACGGCGTTCAGGAAGAATCCCGCCCACGAGGTGCCGGAGCTTGTGTTGCGCTTCTGTCCCGCGCTGGTGAATCCCAGCAGCAGCCCGATGCCGGCGATCATGACCGAGCCGGCGGTGGCTCCGAGGATGGCGAAGTAGCGCAACCCACCGCGCTTCAGGACCAGCTCGAACTCCTGGAAACTGAACTTCTGGAAGACCAGGAACGCCAGCGCGGCGAGTCCCAGCGCGCTGACCACGCCCATCGTGACGCTAAGACGTGCCTGCTTCTCATATGCCGGCGCCTTCGCCATTTCGAATGCTCCATCCGGGGCGCGAGCAGGGCTGCCCGGGATCGTGATCCGTGCCCGCGGCGCCTGCGCCTGGACAACTGCGCGGGTCGGCCCCGTTGGTTGCCGCAGCGTGCGCGTGTATTCTCCCGTCGGCAGTCCAGCCCGACCGACTGGAATTGTATAGGGCGCAGAGGCGGCGCGAAGAGCGGCTCGGGCTGGCGGCGATCGGCGGGGGTTCCCGCGGGCATGATCCGAATCAGCGTGCTGGTGTCGGGAGGCGGGTCCACCCTGGAGAATCTCGCTGCGCGCATTCGCGACCGGCGCCTGACCGGCGTCGAGATCACCCAGGTCATCAGCTCTCGGCCGCACGTACGGGCCCTGGGGATCGCCCGCTCCTTCGGCGTCGAGCCGCAGGTCCTGCGCCCGGCGGACTTTCCCGGTGAAAACGCCTTCTCCGAGGGGCTGACCCATGCGGTTGGGTCCGCGGGGCCGGACCTGATCGTCATGGGCGGCTTTCTCGTCTTTTGGCGTGTCCCGCCGCGCTGGCTCGGACGCGTGCTCAATATTCACCCGGCGCTGTTGCCGAGTTTCGGCGGCAAGGGGCTGTACGGGACGCACGTGCATGAGGCCGTGCGGGCGGCCGGGGTCCGCGAAAGCGGCTGCACCGTGCATTTGGTGGACAATCAGTACGATCACGGCCCGGTCGTCGCCCAGCGCCGCGTGCCGGTGTTCCCCGGCGACACGGTGGCGACGCTCGCCGAGCGCGTCATGGCCGCCGAGCGCGAGCTGTATCCCTGGGTGTTGCAGCAGATTTCCGACCAGGGAATCGCGTGGCTGGAGCCGTATCAGGCGGGAATCGAGCGTTCTCCCGGCTGAGGCTCGCTGCCGGCCGGAGGCTGTGGACCGATCCGACGCGGCTATTCCTCGTCCACGACGCAATTCACGGGCCGCGCCGCGAGACACAGCCGCACGAGCTGGCTGAGCTTCGGACGAACCTCGCTGACCTCGGGCGATTGCTGGCCGAGCAGGACCTCTTCGAGCTCGGCGGCGGCCTGCGTGATCGGGTCAAATCCGTAGGTCGCCGCAGTGCCCTTCAGGTTGCGCGCCTCGAGCTTGAGTTCCTCGAATTTCTTCTCGACCAGCATGATCTCGGCGTTGCGGGCGCGCTCGGGCAGGTCCGCCACGAAGCGGTCGATCAGCTCGGCGAGACTCTGGTCCTGCATCAGCGAGCTGACCAGAGGCTCCTCGCGCAGCGACGCGACGGTTGTTTCCAGGGCATCGCGCGAGAGGGGTTTGGGCAGGCACGCGGTGAATCCCGCGGAGAGGCACTCGCGACGACTCTCGTGCTCCTCGCGGGAGGAGAGTGCCACCATGGGACGCGAGTAGCCGCGGGCGCGAAGCTCCTTCGCGGCGGAAAGTCCATCCAGAAGGGGCACGTCCAGATCCATCAACACGATGTCGAAGCGTTCCTTGAGCGCCGTGTCGAGCGCCTGCTGGCCATCGTTCACCGCGGTGATCTCGATGTGCTGGTTCCTGAGCAGTCGTTCGATCAGCGTCTGCACGGTCGGATCGGGGTCGGCCACCAGCAGGCGGACCTTCGCCGCCCCCCGATGAAACATGGAGATGTCGATCGGGCGGTCGAAGTGCACGCCCACCTCGTGAAGCGTCCCACTGCCTTCGATGTAACGGCAGCGCGCCACGCGCCCGGTGAGCATCTGAACGTGATCGTGAATGGAGACGAGCAGCACGCGGCAGTTGATGCCGGGATAGACGAAGTGACCCACCAGAAACGAGATGCCGCGCTGACTGATATTCCGCGTGGGAAGCTGATAGGACTGCCAGCTCGCCCCGCCTTGCTGCTGAAATTCGACTTTGAGTGCGCGGACCCGGTAGACGTAGCGCGCGCTGAGACGCTTGTTGGAAGCATCCGGCGACCCGGTGGACGTGTCGAGCTGGTCCAGCCAGCTTCGCACGACCGTCTCATCCTGGCGCAACGTGCGAGTGGTGGTATCCTGACCTTGCCGCGCGCCGCGAGGCGGCTTCTTCTCATTGCGTTGCACGGACACGTATCACTCCCCGGCACGCGGTGCGCACACCGAGCCACTTGGACTGCCAGCGCTTTCATCGAGCGTTTCGCGGTGTCGGGTGAGGGCAATCCCGGGGGGCGGCGGGACGGTCGATGCGTCCGAAATTGCCTTCGCTCACGCTAGCGCGCGGGGTCCTTCAGGATCCAGTCGATGACCTGCTGCGTGGGCACGTCGAAATGGTATTCCCGTAACTGCTGCGGCAGGGCCCAGCGCAATTCCGTGCATCCGCGGGGAGTCGCCTCGCCATGAGCCAGGACGGCGACGTAGTAGCGGAACATCAACGTCCGAGTTCCGGCGTTGTAGCGAAACGGCGGATGACCGACGTGCAGGTCGAGCTCGACAGCGAGTTGGTCTCGGCACTTCCGGCGCAGCGCCGCCTCCGGGGACTCCCCGGGCTCCGCTCGCCCGCCGGGAAACTGCCACGCGCCATCGTCCAGGGCCGCCTGGCCGGGCGCCGGACGGATGATCGCCAGTTCGCGCCGCGCATTGCGGATCAGGGCGCGCGTCTCGACGTGACAGGGCTGTTCCTTTGCCGACATGCCAGACGGTATTCCGCCCGGCGCGGGATGTCCATCGTGAGCCGTTCGTCGCACTGCCCGCCGGCGGCGAGATCGTTACAATCCGCGGCGCCGCTTCCAAGGCGTCCCGTGCGACGGACGCGGAGTCGAGGCGGCCGGCTTCGCCTGGAGGGAACGCGGGCATGCGCGTCCTGATCACTGGAAGCAGCGGCCAGATCGGCACAAACGTGGGCTTAGCGCTGCTGGCGCGCGGCGACCAGGTGCAGGGCATCGACCGGCGGTCGAACTCGTGGACCGCGAAGATCCCGACGGCGATTGCCGACCTCAGCACCGTCGCGCCCGGGCGATTGCCGGTGGAGGGCCGATTCGACGTCGTCCTGCACCTGGCGGCGCACGCCAAGGTGTTTGAGCTGGTGGAGAACCCGGCCCGCGCCATGGAAAACATGCAGATGTGCTTCAATGTGCTCGAGTTCTGCCGGCAGACGCGCACCCCAATCGTTTTCGGCAGCTCGCGCGAGGTCTATGGCGACATCCACCGGCACATCACCGAGGAGTCGCAAGCCGACTTCGTGGTCGCGGAAAGTCCGTACAGCGCGTCGAAGATCGGCGGCGAGGCCTTCATCTACTCCTATGCCGAGTGCTATGGGCTGCCGTGCCTGGTGTTTCGCTTCAGCAACGTGTACGGCCGTTATGACTGCGATGCGGATCGGATGGAGCGCGTCATTCCGCTCTTCATCGACCGCATCGCCTGCGAGCAGCCGATCACGGTCTTCGGCGCGGAAAAGGTGCTTGATTTCACGTACGTGGATGACTGCGTCGACGGTGTGCTGCGCGGCCTCGACGCGCTCTGCGCGGGACGCGTCCAGCGCGAGACCATCAACCTCGCCTTCGGACAGGGTTCAACGCTGATTGACGTGGTGAACCTGATCGCCCTGGCGCTTCGTCGCAGGCCCGCGGTGACGATCGAGCCCGCCCGGCCCGGCGAAGTGACGCGCTACGTCGCCGATCTCTCGAAGGCGCGCGAGCTGCTCGGCTATCGGCCGCGCTACCCGCTGACCGGCGGTGTGCCGCTGGCGATCGAGTGGCAGCGCGAAATCGGGGTCCTGAAGGGCAATTGAGTGCAGGCCGCTCCACCTCCACCCGGTTCCGGCTCGCTCGGCCGCGCGGCGCTGCGCTGGGCCGCGGCCCCGCTCTCGGGGGTGTACGCCGCCTGCATGACCTTGCGGAATCGCTACTACGATTGTCAGCCCGGCGCCGTGCACAAGGCCGACGTGCCGGTCGTCAGCGTCGGAAATCTGACCGTCGGCGGAACCGGCAAGACCCCGCTGGTGATCGAGCTGGTCCGCCGGCTGCGGTCGTTCGGCCGCCGGCCGGCCATCCTGACGCGCGGCTACCGGCAGAGCGCGGGCCAGGAGGCCGACGAGGTGCTCGAGTTTCGCGATGCGCTGCCGACGACCCCGGTGGTGGTAGACGCGGACCGCGTGGCGGGCGCGGCGCGCGCCATCGAGTCGTGCCGCGCCGACTGCCTGGTGATGGACGACGGGTTCCAGCACCGCCGACTGGCGCGCGAGCTCGACATCGTGCTGCTCGATGCTCTGGATCCGTGGGGAGCGGGTTGGGTCCTGCCGGCCGGGCGCCTGCGTGAGCCGCGCAGCGGGCTCGCTCGCGCCGGGCTCATCATCATCACCCGGGCGAACCAGGCCGCGGCGGAGAGCCTCCGCGAGCTGGAGCTCGAGCTCGAGGCGATCTGCCCGGATACCCCCCGGATCGCAGCCCATGTCGTGCCCTGCGACGTGCTGGACATTCGCGGCGCCAGCGTCGGACTTGAGGCGCTGAGCTTTGACGCCGTACTTCCCGTGTGCGGCCTCGGCAATCCGCGGACCTTTGTGGGCCTGGCGGCTGAAGTTTGCGGTCGACTCTGCGGTCCGCTGGTGTTCACGGATCACGCGCATTACACCCCGCAGGACGTGCAGCGGATTGCGGCGCGCGCGACGACCGCGGACGCCGACTGCGTCCTGACCACCCGCAAGGACTGGGTGAAGCTCGCGCCTCTCTGGAAAGCCGCTGACCCGACGCCGACCGTGCCGCTGCTGCGGCTCGACGTGCAAGTCCGGCTGGTCGATCCCGGCGATCGATTGACCGAACGGCTGGAGTCGGCGCTGGCGCGCGGCCGCGACGACGGAAAGGACGTCGGTGCGCTGCATTGCGAGTTCGAGCTTCTGGGCGAACCAGCCGGCGCGAGGACCGTCCCGTGAGCGATGCACGCGCCGACGTGCTGATCTTGGGCGGCGGAGTCGCCGGCCTGTGGCTGCTCGATGAGCTGGTCCGCGCCGGCGTCGACACCCTGCTGATCGAGGCTCATCGGCTTGGCACCGGGCAGACGCTCGCGTCGCAAGGCATCATTCACGGCGGGCTGAAGTACACGCTGGATGGCTGGCTCGATCCGTCGGCCGCGGCGATTCGCGAGATGCCGGCGCTGTGGCGCGAGTGCTTCGCGGGCCGGCGCGCGCCGCACCTGGACGGCGCGATCGTGCGGGCAGAATTCTGTCATCTCTGGCGAACGGGCGCGTGGGCCTCGCGGCTGGGAATGGTCGGGGCGCGCAGCGGGCTGCGCGTCGCTCCCACACGGCTTGCGCGTCAGGACTGGCCGGCGGCGCTGCGCGAATCCGCCGGCGAGGTGTTTCGGCTGGATGAGCAGGTGATCGACCCCGGGGCGCTGCTGCGGGAGCTTGCGGCGAAGCACCCGCAGCGCGTGCTGGCCTGCGATGGTAAGCGCGGGCTGGCGGCGCAACGCGAGTCGGATGGCGAATGGCGATTTCGACTCCTCACGCCGTGCGGAGGGGACTTTCTCGACCTGACCGCGCGGACGGTCGTGCTGACCGCAGGCGCGGGGAATGAGGCACTGCGGGCGCAGCTCGGCCTGCCTTCGGGTCGCATGCAGCGCCGCCCGCTGCACATGGTGATGGTCCGAGGCAAGCTGCCGATGCTGTTCGGTCACTGCACCGACGCTTCCAGCACGCGTGTCACGATCACCAGCGCAGCGGATCTCGAAGGACGCACCGTGTGGCAAGTCGGCGGCCGGCTGGCCGAGGACGGCGTCGCGACCGACGAGCCGGCGCTGCTCCGGCACGCAGCCGCTGAGCTGCGGGCGGTGCTGGGCGGGCTCGATCTGAGCGACGCCGAATTCTCGGCGTATGGAGTGGATCGGGCGGAGGGCCGAACTGCAAGCGGCCGGCGACCGGCGGGCGTCGTGTGCGAACGCGAGGAAAACGCGATCACCGTCTGGCCGACCAAGCTCGCTCTGGCACCGCAGGCGGCCTACGAGGTGTTGCAGCGCCTGGCCGTCGCGCGCGCGGCGCCGAACCTGAGCAACGCCGGCGTCCCGGCCGTGTGGGCTGGCATGCGCGCAGACCTCTCGGGCTGGCCCGTGCCGGAAGTCGCAGAACCGCCGTGGGAGGAGGCCCGGACGTGGAAGCGCGTCGACTAGGCCGCACCGAACTGAACGTGACACCGATCGGGTTCGGCGCGTTCAAGATCGGCCGCAACGAGGGCATCAAGTACCCCAGCGGCTACGCGCTGCCGGACGAGGCTGCGTGCGCGCGTCTTCTGAACGAGGTGCTCGACAGCGGGATCCACTACATCGACACCGCGCCGGCCTACGGGCTGAGCGAGGAGCGGATCGGGGCGGCGATTGCGCACCGCCGCGGCGAATTCGTGCTTTCTACGAAGGTGGGCGAGGAGTTTGAGCAGGGCGTTTCGCGCTATGATTTTTCCGCCGCCGCCATCGAGCGCAGCCTCGAACGCTCGCTTCGCCGGCTGCGCACCGGCGTGCTCGACCTGGTACTGATCCACGCCGGAGCCGATGACGCCCGCCTACTGACGCAAAGCGATGCGGTCGCCAGCCTGCTGCGCGCCCGGCAGCGCGGCTGGGCGCGCGCCATCGGGCTCTCCGGCAAGACCGTCGAGGCCGAGCGCATGGCGCTGGACTGGGCCGACGTGCTGATGGTCGAGTATCACGCAGACGACGCCAGCCACGCGGAGACGCTCGCCGCCGCGCGTGAACGCCAGGTCGGCGTAATCGTCAAGAAGGGGCTGGCGTCCGGCACGCTGGAGCCAGCCGGGGCGCTCTCGTTCGTGCTCCGGAATCCGGCGGTCGACAGCGTCGTTGTGGGCAGCCTCGACGTCGCGCACTTGCGCGACAACATTCGCGTGGCCCGGGCGCTGCGCGGCGGACCGGCGCGGCGGGGGGCTCAGTCGTCAGCCGGCGATCCCAGACTGTGAATCGCGGAATCCAGGTCGGGCGCGAGGGTCAGGTACTTGTCCAGGCGGGTGGTGTTCACGACGCCGTGAACAAAGGGTGAAAGACTGAAGAAGACGACCCGGCTTTCGCGGACGTTCGCCCGGCCGGTGACGGTCACCAGTGCTCCCAGGCCCTCGGAGTTGACGAAGGGGACCTGCGACAAGTCGACCACGACGCGGGCACCGCGCGCCTGGAGCTTGTCGCCGACCGTCTCGACGAACTCCGCGCAGCATTCGTGCGTCAGGTCGCCCATCACGCGGATCAAGGTGGCCTGCGGGTGCTGCTCGACCTGAAGCGTCATCCGTGAGTCTCCGGAGTCGATGCATTGCCGGACGGTGATCCCCGCCCGGGCTCTTGGCTGAACGCCGCAAGGCGGACGATAGTGCAATCCGCGCGTTTCGCAAACGGGCGCGCGGCGCGCGTTTGGGGGCGCCGTCGGCCCGTTGCACCTGCAAACTCGGCGCGCCGGCGGCATTGGTCGCGCCCGCCGCGCTGTTGTACGATGCCCTCCATGGGGCAGCGCAGACCGGAGCCGTCCACGACGCGGCGGACTGGCGCGGCCGGCCCGGCAGCTTGCCAACGGGCAGATCGCATGAATCGCATCTCGCAGTCCCAAGAACGTGCGCGTGCGTTGGAACCGCTGGTCGTCGGCGGAGGGCCGAAAGGGCCGAGCAACCGCTCGCCCCTGCTGTGCGAGGTCTCCTGGGAAGCTTGCAGCCAGGCCGGGGGGATTTACACCGTCATTCGCAGCAAGGCGCCCGCGGCGGTGCGGCGCTGGGGCGAGCAGTACCTGCTGATCGGGCCGTATCGCGAGCGATCTGCGCGGGTCGAGTTCGAGCCCCAGCCAGTGGAAGGACTCCTAGCCGACGTGCTGCGCGAGCTGACGGGCCGCGGCCTGGTCGTTCACTGCGGCCGCTGGCTGGTCACCGGGCGTCCGCGCGTGCTGCTGATCGACCTGCCCAGCCTCTGGCCGCACCTGGAGCAGATGAAGTACTACCTCTGGAAGGACTGCGCGATCGGCACGCCCGGCGACGACCACGAAACCAACGAGATCGTCGCGTTCGGCTACGCCTGCGCCGACCTCCTGCAACTCCTGGCGCAGCGCATGGGTGATATGCCGCTGATCGGGCACTGTCACGAGTGGCAGGCCGCCGTGGCGCTTCCCCTGCTGAAATTCCGCGGCACGAGCTTTCCGACGATCTTCACCACGCATGCGACGTTGATCGGGCGGAGCCTCTCCGCGGCCAACGCGGATCTGTATGAGCGGATGGACAGCTTCGACCCGGCCGCGGTGGCGCGCGAGCACGGGATCGAGCATCGCTACCAGATTGAGCGCGCCGCGGCCCAGGCCGCGGACGTGTTCACGACGGTTTCCGACATCACCTCGTCGGAGGCGGAACGCTTCCTGGGGCGCAAGGCGGATGCGCTGCTTCCCAACGGGCTGAACGTCGAGCGCTTCGCCGCTCCGCACGAATTCCAGATTCGCCACCAGCGCTTCAAGAACAAGATTCACGACTTCGTGATGGGGCACTTCTTCCCCAGCTACACCTTCGACCTGGAACGAACGCTCTACTTCTTCACCGCCGGCCGCTACGAGTACCGCAACAAGGGCATCGACGTTTTCATCGATTCGCTCTACGAGCTGAACCGCCGGCTGAAGGCGGAAGCCGAGGGCATCACGATCGTCGCGTTCCTCGTCACCCGGGCGCGCTACTGGGGCCACAACGTCGAAACCCTCAACCGCCAGATCATGTTTGACGAGCTGCGCAACGCCTGCGAGGAAATCAAGGAGGAGATGGGTCGCCGGCTGTTCCGCGTGGTGGCTTCCGGCCGTCTGCCGACGACCGAAGATCTGCTCGACGAATACGATCGCGTGCGGCTCAAGCGCATGGTTTACGCCTGGCGGCAAGAGCCCGCGCCCGTCATCGTCACCCACAACCTGGTCGACGAGCAGAATGACCCGATCGTTCAGCACCTGCGCCGCGTCGGCTTGCTCAACGCGCCCGACGACCCGGTCAAGGTCATCTATCACCCCGAATTCATCACGCCGACCAGCCCCGTGCTTGGCATGGAATACGACCAGTTCGTCCGCGGCTGCAACCTGGGCGTGTTCCCCTCCTACTACGAGCCCTGGGGCTACACGCCGATGGAGTGCATCGTCCGCGGCGTGCCCGCGATCTCCAGCGACCTGAGCGGCTTCGGCTCGTACGTGATGCGGCGATTCCCGGATCACGACGGACACGGCATGTTCGTCGCACGGCGCAGCGGCGTGACGCACGAGCGCAGCGTCTACCAGGTCGCCAACTGGCTGCACCAGCTCGCGCGGATGTCGCTGCGCGAGCGAATCGCCATGCGCAACCGGGTCGAGGGTTTCGCGAGCGAATTCGACTGGACCAAGATGAGCAGTTTCTACCGCGCCGCCCGCCGAATGGCGGTGCACAAGCATTTTCCTCAGTCCGACTTCGCCGTGCTCTCCAACGAAGTCTGATCCGGCTGGGCGGGCGGGTCGAGCAGGCGGCGGGCGCCGTCCAACTGTGCGTGCGCGCCGACGAGCACCAGCACGTCGCCGGCGGCAAGCCGGAAATCGGCCGTCGGGTTCGTCTCGGCCTTTCCGGCCCGGGTGATCGCCAGGATGGTCGCACCGGTCGCGCGGCGAAGGTCGAGCTCGCGGATCGTGTGTCCCGCCGCAGGGCTTCCCTCGAGGATCAGGTAGGTCTGGGTGACCGCGGCCTCGAGCATCCGCACCCATTCGCCGCGCAGCTCGCTGGTGATCGGAAGCCGGCGGAGCATGCCGTATCGGCCGGCGCGCACCAGCGTCACCTGCTGGTTGATGACGTTGTCCGGAACGCCGAACTCCTTTAGCACGTGCGCGAAGATTTCGATGGACGTCTCGAACTCCTCGGGAATGACCTGGCGCGCCCCAAGGCGGTAGAGCGGCTCGAGCTCGGTGATGAAGCGGGTGCGCGCGAGGATGTACAGTTCGGGCCTGGCCTGACGCGCCTGGAGTACGATCCTCCGCGTCGCCGGCACGTCGTGGATGCAGACCACCAGGGCGCGGGCGTGCCGAATGCCCGCGTGTTGGAGGATCGGCCAGCGCGTCGCGTCGCCGACGATCGTGGTCGAGCCCTCGGCGCGCATGCCGGCCGCCAGGGTCGGGTTCAGCTCGGTGACGCAGTGCGGAATCCCGGTCGAGCGCAGCACCTGGGCCAGGTTCCTCCCGTTCAGACCGGCGCCCACGACGATGACGTGCTCTCGAAGCCTCGTCGGGCCGCCTTCCTCCGGCGGGCGGTCGCCGTCGCCGCGCACCAGCCAGAACGACAGCCGGCTTGCGTAGGGAACGAGTCCGGCCCCGAGCAGCATGCTTCCCACCGCCACCGCGACCAGCATGTCGAATGCCGATGGGGGAAGCAGGCCGTGCCGTGCCGCTTCCTGCCCAAGGACAAACCCGAATTCGCTGATGGTGCACAGGCCGAGCCCGACGTGAAGCGCGATGCGCGCGGGCCAGCCGGGCAGCCGCACCGAAACACCGGTCACGAACGTCTTCAGGACAATGGCGCCGATCGCGAGCGCGACGATCAAGCCGGCGTTCGCCCCCACCGTCTCCAGGTTCACCAGCATCCCGACCGAGATGAAGAAGATCGCGTTGAACAGGTCGCGAAATGGCGTGATTTCGGCGCAAAGCTGATGCCGAACGTCGGTGGTCGCAAGCAGCAGACCGGCCAGGCACGCGCCGATCGGCCAGGACAGTCCGATCTGGCCCGCGACCCAAGCGCCGAGCACCGCCATCAGCACCGCGAAGAGCGTCAGCAGCTCGCGCCCGCCAAGCCGGAACAGGATGCGGAGAAACGTCGGCATTCCCAGCCGTGCTCCCCAGAGGAGCAGGGGGGTCGCGGCGAATGCCATGAGAATCTTGAGGACCGATCCGCCTTGCGCACCGTCATGCGAGGTGACCATCAGCGGAAGCAGCACGAGCAGGATGATGACCGCGACGTCTTGGAGCAGCAGGATGGCGGTGGTGACCACGCCGGCAGTCGATTCGGTCTCGCCGCGGTCGCTGAGCTGCTTGAGTACGATCGCCGTGCTGCTCAGGCTGACGGCGAAGGCGGCAATCGCTGCGGCGATCGGGGGCAGGGTCGTTCCGGCAAGAAGGATCGCCAGGACAGCCGCGGTCGTCAGGCCCATTTGCAGACCGGCGGCCAGCAGCAGCCTCCAGCCGGCCTGCACGAGCGGCTCGGGCGAGAGCTCCAATCCGATCGAGAACAGCAGCAGGACTAGGCCAAGCTCGGCGAAGAAGGAGACTTCGTCGGCGTGAATCAGACCGGACGTGTACGGGCCGATCGCTACCCCCGCCAGCAGAAAACCGATGATCGCCGGTGCCCGCAGCGCCCGCAGGGTGCCGGCCGATAACACCGCCGCTGCGAGCAGCACGACGATGGCGGCGAGCGGGTTCGCTTCGTGCGGCATGCCGGCGCGTCCCCAGGATCGAGCATGCCCGCCGGCCGTCTGGCGATCGGGCGCGGGTAGTATCCGCCCGCGCCGCGTCATCCGCCACTCGCCCGCGCCGATTCGGGCTTGCTTGCGGCACCGTAGCTGCTAGGCTCCCGGCAGGTTGCCCGAGCGCTGCGGTACTCGTCGATGGAGCGACGAAGCGCCGGGCATGCCGGAACGACTCTGCATGCCTGACGCCGTCTCCGACGCCCGCGTGCGTCGCGATCTGAACGCCTCCGTCCGCGACGCCTTTTCCTACAGTGTCATGGTGGGAGCGGGCGAGACGTACATTCCCGCGTTCGCGCTGTTCATCGGCGCCGGCGAGGTCGCCGCCGGCTTGGTGGCCACCGTGCCGATGCTCGCCGGCGCGGCGCTGCAACTGATCTCGCCGCTGGCGGTGCGGCGGCTCGGCTCGCATCGCGTCTGGACGGTGGGCTGCGCGGCATTGCAGGGACTGAGCTTTGTGCCGCTCGTCCTTGCGGCCGCCGTCGGCGCCATTCCTACTTGGGCGCTGTTCGCGGCGGCAGGCATGTACTGGGGCTGCGGCATGGGCTGCGGCGCCGCGTGGAACACCTGGATCGGAACGCTCGTTCCCGCGCCGATCCGGGCGCGCTTTTTCGCGCGGCGGACGAGGCTGGCGCAGGTCGGCGTGGTGCTCGGGCTCGCGGGCGGCGGGCTGCTTCTGCAACGCGCCGACGGAACCGACTGGCACGCGCATGCATTCCTTGTGCTCTTCGCGGTCGCGGGGCTCGGACGACTTGCCTCCGCCGCGTTCCTCGCATCGCAGAGCGAGCCGGAACCGATGCCCGAGTCCTACCGCACGGTCGGGCCGGGCGAGCTCTTGCGTCGGCTCGGGCGCGGTAGCGATGTTCGCCTGCTCACCTACATGCTCAGCGTGCAGTTCGCCGCGCAGCTCGCCGGTCCTTATTTCACGCCGTTCATGCTCGACCAGTTGCACTTCTCCTACGCGACCTACATGGCGCTGCTCGCGACCGCCTACGTCGTCCGCGTGCTGGCGATGCCCCTGCTGGGGCATCTCGCGCATCAGTTCGGCAGCCGAACGCTGCTGTGGATCGGCGGGGCGCTGATCGGCCCGTCGGCGGCGATCTGGTCCATGACTCAGTCGCTGCCGGTGCTGTTCGCGACGCAGGTGCTGGTCGGCTTCGCGTGGGGGTCGTACGAGCTGGCCACGTTCCTGATGTTCTTTGAGGCCATTCGCGCCGACGAACGCACCAGCGTGCTTACCACCTTCAACTTCGCGAATGCGCTGGCGGTCGCGGGCGGGGCGGTCTGCGGCGGTTTTCTGCTGCACGCGCTGGAAGGCGTGCGGGCAGCGTATCTCACGCTCTTCGCGCTCAGCGCCGCGCTGCGTTTCGCCGCGCTGATGCTGCTCGCCGGGGTTCCACGGACCGCGGCCGCGACGCTCGAAGTGCGATCGACCGAGCCGACCGGGCACCCGCCGCGGCCGGCGGACACGCCGCTTCCGGATGCGACCGTGCTTGCATCAAGCGGCGTCACACCCGAAGCGCAATGATGCCCAGAATGACCTCCACCGCCTTTTTCGAGCGCGACAAGTCCATCGACGCGCGCTCCTGGTCGGCCGCGGCGACGCACTCGGGCAGCGGCGGCAGATGCACGAAGAGCGCGTCGTAGCGCCGCTCGGTGGACCGCTGCGCTGCCTCATGCAGCAGCCGGTAGTAGACGTGATTGCAGAGGTACGTTCCGGCCGAGCGGCTGACCCTGGCCGGAATGCCGGCAAGCCGGACGGCGGTCACCAGTTCCCCGACCGGCAGGGTGGTGAAGTAGGCGTCCGGGCCGTCCGCCTCGATGGGCTCACCCATCGGCTGCGCGCCGTCGTTGTCGGCGATGCGGAAGTCATCGATGTTCACCGCGACCTGTTCGACACAGACGACGCTGCGTGACATCGCCAGGCCCAGCGCGAGCACCGAGCGCGGGAGAAGTCGGTCCAGCGCCGCCCGCAGCAGGGGCCAGGCCGTCTCGTGGCGGACCGGCAGCACCAGGCCGCGCAGCGCCTCGCCGCCCGCCTGGCCGCCGTCCAGCTCAAGCGCAATCTCACCGGAAGGGTTGCGCGGCTCGCCCGCGAACGGCTCGAAACCCGTGATCAGAATGCTCACCGGGATGTCCTCCGATCATGCCAGGGACTTGGCCAGGAGGCGGTGAAAGTGGTGCGTTCCCTGCTCGCGCGTGGGCGAGTAGCGCCCCTGCCGGTAGATGCGCGACCGCACGCCGCGCTGCACGGACTCGACGATGGCCTCGTCCTCTCGCTCGACGCGGTCGAGTCCCGCGCCGGCGCCGACGTCGAGCTTGCGCTCATCCCAGACATACGTCAGATACGAGACGCGCGTGCGATCCACGCCGAGCGGTTTCACGATGTTGATCGACAGCCCCCAGGGATAGAAGTTGAGCATCAGGTTGGGAAACAGCCAGAAGTAGTACGCCGCTACCTGCTGGCCGTGATCGGGCGCGCCCGAGGGCAGTTCGAACACGTACTCGCCGCCGCGCGCGATGCCAAGCTGGAGATTGCACGATTCGAACAGCTCGGTGCGATAGCGCCCGAAATCGAGGGTTTCGTTCAACGCGGGGTGGACGAAGGGAATGTGAAACCCTTCGAGATAGTTCTCGCAATAAAGCGCCCAGTTGGCCTGCACGAGATAGTCGCGCGAGCGGGCAGCATCCAATCGAAACGGGTCGAGCGGCAGCCAGCCGAGCCGCGCGCGAATCGGCGCAATCCACGTTTCGAAAGGCGTCAGCGGGTCGAGTGAAGCAAAGAGCAGCGGGCCCCACGCGGCGTGCGGCACCGGCCGCAGGTCGTCGGCCGCGGTCGGGAAGTTCTCGGTCTGCTCGAACTCGGGCATGTGCTGAAACCGTCCATCCAGGGCGAACTTTCGGCCGTGGTAGCGGCAGCGCAGGGCGCGCTGCATGCCCGCGTGCTCGCAGACGAGCGTGCCGCGGTGGGTGCAGACATTCGAGAGGCAGTGCAGGCGGTCGTCCGCGTCGCGCGTGAACAGCAGCGGCTCATCCAGACAGCCGTCGAGGAAGGTCACGGGCTGGACGCTGCCCGGCCGCCGGACGGCGCTCGTGTCGGCAAGGAGTTGCCAGCTCCGCGCGAAGATGCGCTCCCGGCAGCGCTCGTAGAACGCCGGGTCTGCGTAGATCCACGCGGGCGGGGTCTGCGCCCGGCGAATGTCCCCGTCGATTTGCAGCGATCCTGTCGTCATCGCGCGACCTCCACCGGCAAGGGCCAACAGACGATATTGTAGAAGGCGACGTCCGGCTCCGGCCGATTTCGCATTCGCAGCGTGCGTTGCGTCATGCGTTTGCATCGCCTTCACACGGGCGGATAGGATTCGCCACTCTGCGAGTCCGTTTCACGACAACGCCACCGCAAGACCGTGGGAGACGAGCGAAATGGCGACCGCCACCCAGAAACCGGCCGGCTCACGGAACCCGCGCGGCGCCACGCCGTCGCTTGGGTACTGGATTCCCGATCCGACGATCGGCGGTCCCGACCTCGGCGAAGCCGCCCTCCGCAAGGCGTTGCTTTCGCTCCGCGAGCCGATCTGCATCGTCGAGCACGCCGGGCACCTCGCCGCGGGTCGCGGCGGAAGCACCTACCTTGGCCCCGAGCCGGTCGGCGGCGAAGCCCACCCCGTTCTGGGATACGTGCCGGCGCTGACCGGGGAGCAGCTCGGCGACGCGACTTTCCGCGAGACGCACGGAGTTCGCTACGCGTACGTCGGGGGCGAGATGGCCCACGGCATCGCCTCGGAGGAGATGGTCGAAGCGCTCGCTGCCGCCGGCATGATCGGGTTCTTCGGCGCCGCCGGCTGCTCTCCGCAGCGCGTCGAGAAGGCCATCACGCGGATCAAGCAGAATGTCGCGGGCAAGCCGTTCGGGTTCAACCTGATTCACAGCCCGGGCGAAACGGGCATGGAAGACACGATCATCGACCTGTACCTCAAGCACGAGGTGCGGACCGTTTGCGCGTCGGCGTTCATGGACCTGACCCTGCCGACCGTGCGCTATCGAGTCAGCGGCATTCATGCGACCCCCAGCGGCGAGATCGTCACGCCCAATCACCTGTTCTGCAAAATCTCGCGCGTCGAAGTCGCCAGCAAGTTCTTCTCGCCGCCGCCCGCCGAGATGCTTGCCGCACTCGTGCAGCAAGGCGTCATCACGCAGGAGCAGGCGAAGCTCGCCGAGCGGATTCCGGTCGCGGAGGACATGACCGCCGAGGCGGATTCCGGCGGTCACACCGACAACCGTCCGCTGGTGACGCTGCTGCCCAGCATGGTGGCGCTGCGCGATCAGATGATGGCCAGGCACGGGTACGCGCGGCCGCTGCGAGTTGGAGCCGCCGGTGGCATCGCCACGCCGACCGGCGTCGCCGGCGCGTTCGCGATGGGCGCGTCGTACGTCCTGACCGGCTCGGTGAATCAGGCTTGTGTCGAATCCGGCACGTCGGACGAAGTCCGCAAGATGCTCGCCGACGCCAGCCAGGTCGACATCATCATGGGGCCCGCCGCCGACATGTTCGAGATGGGCGTCAACGTCCAGGTGCTCAAGCGCGGCACGATGTTCGCGATGCGCGGCCGGAAGCTGTACGAGCTCTACAAGGCGCACGAGCGCATCGAGGATCTGCCCGCCAAGGAGCGCGCTCAACTCGAAAAAGACTTCTTCCGCAAACCGCTCGAGGAAATCTGGGCGGAGACGGCCGAATTCTTCAAGCAGCGCGACCCGCGGCAGATCGAGCTGGCCGACCAGAGCCCCAAGCACAAGATGGCACTGATCTTCCGGTGGTACCTGGGCCGCTCGTCGAAGTGGGCGAATATCGGCGATGCCAGCCGCAAGCTCGACTATCAGGTCTGGTGCGGTCCGGCGATGGGCGCGTTCAACGAATGGACGCGCGGTTCACACTTCGAGAAGGTGGAGAATCGCAAGGTCGGCGACGTCGGGCTGAACCTGATGCTCGGGGCCGCCTATCTGACCCGCATCGCCTGGCTGCACCATCAGGGCCTGCGCCTGATTCCCGCATTGGAGAGCTTCCCGCCGCGGCCGCCGAAGGAACTGGCGCACATGCTCGCGAGTTGAGCGCAAGGCGCCGGCGGCGCGGCCGGCGGGCATTCCTGCTCAGGAATCCACGCGGGGGCTTCAGCTCGGCCGGCGGACGATCTGCCCGATGGCGAGGCAGGCGGCCACCTGGGTGCGCGGGTCGGACTCGCTCTCGGCGAGCTTCTGGAGCACGCCCAGGGCCGCCGGATCGCCGATCGCCCCGAGCGTCAGCGCCGCCAGCGAGCGTACGCGCATCTGGTCGTTCGGTTCCCCGGTGAAGTCGAGCGACTTGAGCGCCAGGTCGTAGCCGGCGCGCACGCCGACGGCGCCCAGCGCCCGCGCGGCGACCAGCCGTGTCTCGGTGTGATCGGCCTCGTCATTGAAGCGATAGAGCAGCGCGTCGCGGGCGCGCAGCGCTCGCAAGTCGTACAGCGATTGCATGGCCACCAGCCGCGAGACGGAATCGCCCTGCGTGTAGTTGATCAGGCGGTCCAGCGCGCGGGCGTCTCCCAGCGCGGCCTGGGCCGCGTAGATGTGCACGAGCACGATATTGGAGCGCTCGCGCTGCGCCGCGAAGCTGAGCCGCTTGCCGGCCTTCTTCTCGCCCAGCTTGCCGATCAGCAGGGCGGCGTCGCAGCGCAGATTCGTGTTGTCGCCGCGTTCGAGGGTTCGAACGAGCGTCGCGGTGGATGAGGCGTCGCCGCACCGCGCCGCCGCGAACGCCGCCGCGAGTCGGACGCGCTCGTCGGAGTCGGCCGTTCGCTTGCGAACGACGCTGAGATAGCGCTCGGCGCGCAGCTCGCCCAGTGCAACAAGCCCGGCGAACCGGACCAGCGGAGAGTCGGCGTCGGCGGCGGCCGCGTAAACCTCCAGGCGGTCGCGGGCTTGCAGCCGCACCAGCGCCTCGATCGCGTTGGCGCGCACGATGTCTTCGTCGCTGTAGGCCGCCCGCTCAAGCAGCGTCATCGCGCGCTGCTCAAGGCGAACGGAGTCGTCCGATCGGATCGAAGTTCGAGTCTGGACGCAGCCCGGCCCGCAGGCCAGCGCCGCGAGGCAGACCGCCAGGCAGAGCGAAACCGCCGCTGCGGGCGGGCGGACGCTTGATCGCATGCTCGGCACCGTCGACTCCTGCGCTGTGCGCATCCATGCCACGCCGCTAACCGCCAGCGGCCCGCGGCGGACGGGGTTTTAGCACCAGGTTCCTCAGGCCCGCAAGCCAGCGCGTGACGATCCCGCCCAGCCACGCCGGCAGACTTGCCAGCAAGCACGCGCCCGCAAACCAGTCTCCGCTGCGGCCGTACACGCTGTCACGCGCATCCAGCTTGATCGGCTGCACGCTGTATCCGATCACGCCGGGGCCGACGCGCCGCCCGTCGCGCTCCACCGCCCCGTACACCCGGCCCGCGGGATCGATGAACCCGCTGATGCCCGTGTTGACCGCCCGCGCAATGCCGACGCGGTTCTCCACCGCGCGGAACACGCAGATCGCCAGGTGCTGCGGCAATTCGTCGCTGTGCAGGAACCAGCCGTCGTTGCTGATGTTCAGCAGGAAGTCCGCCCGGCGTTGGCCGCCGGCCCAGACGAACTGGCGCACCACCTCGGGCATGACGTCCTCGTAGCAGATCGGCACGCCGAAGCGCAGCTCGCCGGAAGCCGTCGGGAGCGTGAAGATCGTGTACTCGTCGCCCGGCCAGAGCGAGTACTCGATTTTCCCGCCGTCGCTGAAGGGGCTGAGCTGGTTCAGCCAGCGATAGAGCCAGTGCAGGCTCATGCCTGCCAGGCGCGTGTTGCGGAACGGCACGGCCTCGCCGAACGGCACCAGATGGGTCTTGTCGTAGCGCTGGCGGCGCTGCGTGCCGTCCTGGTCATAGACGAACGCGGAATTGAAACGCTTGTAGGTCGGCTCGGCGCCCTGCGATTCCAGCACCATCGAGACCGCGCCCAGCACGACCGTCACCGGAAACGCATTCTGCTCGGCCAACCGCGGCAGCTCGTCGCCGACGTCGGCGGCGCTGCCTCGGCTGCGCGCGCCCAGCCGGGCGATCATGCGGTTGACGGTGGCGTAGTCGCCGCGCGCAAACGCCGCCGTCGCGTCGTGAGAGAACTTGCCGACTTGACGCACCGCGGCGAGCGACTCGTGCACGGTCTCCGGCGGCATTTCCACGAATTCGACGTTCTGGGCCCCGACCCAGACCGTCTCCGGGAATACCAGCAGGTCGGGACGCTCGGCAACGGCGCGCGACGCCAGCGACAGGTAGCGCGAGAACACGACGGAGTACGGATCGCCGTAGGGCGGCGTCGAAACCAGCGGAAAATCCTCCTGAATGACCGCGATGCGCGGTCCGTCCCGGAAATCCGCATCGCGGAGCCGGAAGTAGCCGTAGCCGAGCGCGAACCCGAACGCGGCCAGCAGTGCGGCGGCGCCGGCCGCGACGCTTCGTCCGGAGCGCGCCGCCGGGCCGCGCCATCCGCGCAGGGTCAGTTCCGCCAGCCAGCCGTTGCTCAGGCCCGCCAGAAAACTGACGCCATACGCGCCGGTCAGATCGCCGATTTGGATGAGGACGGTCTGCTGGTAGAGCGCGTGCCCGAGGAACAGCCAGGGGAAGCCGGACATGACCCAGCCGCGCAGGTATTCCGTTGCGATCCAGGCGATCGGCAGGCTCAGCGTGGGGCCGATTCCGAACCGCCGCGCGGTGCGTATCGCCCACGCCGCCAGCGTCCAGTAGATGCCCAGGTAGAACGCCAGCGCTGCAAAGCCCAGCCCCGTCACCGGCATCAGCCAGCGTAAATTGACGATGAAAAACACGAACCCGCCCAGAAAGCTGAACCAGTGCGCCAGCCAGGCGCGCTGGGCGCGGCAAATCACGACGGTCCACGGCGTGAGGCAGAGGAAGGTCAGCGGCCAGATCGAGCGCTGCGGAAAGATCAGCGAGAACAACAGGACCGAAAGTGCGGTGCCGCCCAGCGTCTCCCAGAACTCGCGTCCGACCCCAGCCGCCCGCCGCGCGCCGGGTGCGCGGGTCTGCGGGCCGGCAGCCGGGCTGCGGGATGGTTCGTTCGAGGAGGCGGCGCGCGTCATGAAAGGGAATCCAGCGGAAGGAACCGAGCGGTTTCAGATGGCGCAGCCGCCGCGCTGCGCGCCGGGCGCACCAGGAGCGCGTTGGCCTGGGCAAGCCCGAACGGGTCGCCCGACCCGTTCCAGCGAATCGGATCGAGCAGCGGCAGGCCGGCGTCGCTGGTGCTCCAACGCGCCGGAGCAAACATCGGTCGATTGCCCGCGGGCGGAATCGCGTCGCGGAGGATTCCCATCTGGAAC
>CAYXIO010000002.1:151966-187260 GCA_964465125.1 uncultured Planctomycetales bacterium
CTGGAACTCCGGCGGACGAACCGGGACCCCTTGCAGACCTTCGAGGATCATCCGCCCGAACAGCAGAAAGCAGACGACGCAACTGACCGGGTTGCCGGGCAGCCCGAGCACCCACGTGCCGTGGTCCGCGCGCCCGATGCGCGTGGGTTTCCCGGGCTTCAGGTCGAGGCTCTGCACCCGCCAGCGTACGCCGAGCTGCTCCAGGGCCGGGGGAACCAGGTCATGCGAGCCCTTGGACATGCCGCCCGTGACGCAGAGCAAGTCGGATTGCAGTCCACCGCGCAGGCGCTCGCGCAGGACCGCGGGATCATCCGGGGCCATGCCCAGCCGTTCGACCGTCGCGCCGCAGCGCGCGGCCAGGTGCTGGATCGCCAGAGTGTTGCTCTCGGGAATCTGTCCGGCCTGAAGGTCCTCCCCAGGCGCGACCAGCTCGTCGCCCGTGCTCAGCAGCGCGACGCGCGGGCGGCGATACACGCGCGCGCGGGTGACCCCTGCGGCGGCCAGCGCCGCGAGGCCGCCGGGCGTGACGCGGGCGCCCGTCGGCAGAATCTCGTCTCCCGCGCCGAGCAGCGACGCGCGGCGCTGAACGTGCTGTCCGGAGCGGGGACAATCCTCCAACTCGATGCAACCCTCGGGCGCCGGGCGGGATTTCTCCACCATCACGACCGCATCGGCGCCGGCCGGCAGGGGCGCGCCCGTGTTGATCTGCATGCAGCATCCCGGCTCGACGGAAACGCCGCTGGGCACGCCGGCGCGTGTCGCTCCGGTCGCACGAAGCACGCCTCGGCCAGTCGCCAGATCGGCGCAGCGGACGGCGTATCCGTCCATGCTCGCCCGATCGAACGGGGGATAGTTGCCCGGGCTGCGGACGCTCTCCGCCAGCACGCGCCCGATCAACTCGTGCAACCCTTCCGCTTCGATAGCGCCTGGCCGAACAAGCTCGGCGAGCAGCTTCCACACCTCTTCGGCGGGGGCGTTGGCAAGCGGCGGGTTGGGCATGAGCGCGATTGTGCTGGTCCGGCGCGCGCCCGTCAAGCAAGCCGATGAAGCGCTCGGCGGAGCGGAGGCGGAGGTCAGGCGTGATTCCGCGGGTGCTCGCCCCAGAGGAGCTTGCGCCGCAAAGCATGCCAGGCGGAGCGGTGCGGATTGCGCACCAGCAGGAAGTCGGAGCTGAACCGCGAGATCCGGATTCGGTCGTGCGCGTGGAGCGGATAGCGCGCGTGGCCGTCGACGGCGACGGTGGTGCCGCTGTTGGTGTGGCGGGCCTGGATGCACAGGCAGTAGCGATTGCTCAGCACGAGCGGGCGAAACGCCAGCGAATGCGGACAGATCGGGGTGACGACGACCGACGCAGCGGTGGGGTCGAGGATCGGGCCGCCGGCCGAAAGATTGTGGGCGGTAGAGCCCGACGCCGTGCTGACAATCAGCCCGTCGCCGCGCACCGCCGCGATGTCCTCCCCGTCGGCGGCGACGTGCAGCTCGATGATTCGAAACGGGGGACCGGCGAGAATCACACAGTCGTTGACGGCGACGACTTCAGAAGCGGCGCCGCCCTCGTGCTCGATGCGGACCTGGAGCATGGCGCGGCGGGTCAGCGGTACGTCGGCGGCGAAGAGGAAATCGCCCTCCGTTTCGAGCTGCGAGACGGAGAACTCGGTCAGGTAGCCGACCTTGCCGAGGTTGATGCCGACGATCGGCACCTGCCGGGCGCCGAGCCCGTGGACGGCGGCGATCATGGTCCCGTCGCCGCCCAGGACGAAAAGCAGGTCGGGCTGGGATTCCAGCGTGCGGCCGCTTTCGTAGGTCTGCTCGCAGAACACCAGCTTGGCCCGCGACGCGAGCCAGGTTCGGACGCGATCGAGCATCGGCGCCACGCTCTTTTTCTCCGGTGAGCCGATGAGCGCGACGCGCTTCATAACCATCATCCAGCCTGACGAAACCGAGTTCGAACGGCGCCATCGGACCCGTGGAGTTCGTGCCTGGCCGCCTGCGCCCGGCACGCAGTATACCGCGCCGGGCGGCGCGGTTGCAGTTCGCCGTCATTCCGGCGCCGGGGCCGCCTTTGACAGCGCCGCGCGGTCGCGGAAAATGGCATCGTGGACCGACCCAGCCCTCCAGCCCGTTCGGCGCGCGGCGCCACCGACCCGATCGCTCTGCTGGCGATCGACCTCGACGGCACCCTGCTGGACGTTCAGGGCGAGCTGACCGAGCGGAATCGCGCGGCGTTGCACACCGCTCACGAGCGCGGCATTCGCCTCGTGCTCTGCACCGGGCGCAGCTACACCGAGACCCGGCCGATCCTCGACGCGATCGGGCTGGACCTCGACGCGGCCGTCACCGTGAATGGGTCGCTGCTGACCGACGTTCGCAGCGGCGCGACGCTCGAAAGCTACCCGATGGGCTTCGACCTGGCCGAGGAGTGCATCGACTTCTTCCAGCAGCGCGACTACACGGTGCTCTGGCTGCACGACGCCCGGGTGCACGGATTCGACGGCTACGTGCTGAGCGGTCCGCGGCGGCATGACGCCATCGAGCGCTGGATGCAGAAGACCCCGTGCGTGATGTACGAAGTGCGCGAGCTGCCCGCGGAGCGCCCGCCGGCGCTGCGCCTGACCATTGTCGACGACAGCGAGCGGCTGGAGCGGGTCTCGGCGGATTTCGGGCGCGTCTTCCACGGCCGCATGACGCATAACCTGATCGAGGTGCCGCTCTACGCGTTCACCATCATCGAGACCTTTGTCAGCCCGATCGACAAGTGGTTCGGAATCCGCCGGCTGTGCGAGCGCTTCGGGGTTGATCCGCGCCGCACGGCGGCCATCGGCGACGACGTGAACGACCTGGCGATGATCCGGGCCGCGGGCCTCGGCGTAGCCATCGGCAACGCCCGCGCGGAAGTGCTGGCCGCGGCGCAGGTGCGCGTCGCCAGCAACAGTGACTCGGGCGTGGCCGAGCTGATTGACCGCATTCTCGACGGTGAGCTCGCGCCGCGCGCGACGATGGCCGAATCGTAGGTGCACGCATGGCGCCGTATGCCCGCGCCGAGGTTGTCGCCATTTCCCTGCTGGGCGCCGCGAGCATGCTCCTGGTGGCGTGGCTGGCCGGCTGGTTTGCGTTGCTTCCTGCGCTACTGGCCGCGGGGCTCCTGTCCTTCTACCGAGACCCGACGCGCCGTCCGCCGGCGCGCGCCGACGTGCTGCTGGCGCCGGCCGACGGGCGCATCATGTACGCCGGTGCCGCGGAGCCGGCTGCCGACGGCACAGCGTCGCTGCGCATCGTCATTTTCCTGAGCGTGTTCAACGTACACGTCAACCGCGCGCCCTGCGCCGCGCGCGTGTTGTCGTTGGAGCACCGGCCGGGGCTGTTTCTCAACGCGCTCAAGGTTGAGGCGACGCAACGCAACGAGAGCAACCGCGTCGTCTTCGAGCCGGCGCTGCCGCTGCCCGGTCCGGTGGTGGTTCGTCAAATCGCGGGGCTGCTGGCGAAGCGAATCGTGTGCCGCCTCGTCCCGGGACAAACCGTGGCCGCCGGCGAGCGTTTCGGAATGATCAAGCTGGGTTCTCAGACGGAAATCTCGGCTCCAGGCGGCCCGGGCTGGAGAATCCGCGTCTCGGTCGGCGATTCCGTGCGCGCCGGAGAGACCATCCTGGCGGAATGGAGCCCAGCGCCCGCGGGCGGGCCGCGGTAGACTATTGCGAATGGTCATTGGTCCACTCCATCCGCGGTTCGATCGGGAACACGGTGAGACCGAGCGGACACGCCCCGGCCGTCTGCTCATCGCGGTGCTGCCCAGCGTCGCGACGCTCGGCAACCTGCTTTGTGGGCTGCTGGCCTGCCTGTGCTGCCTGCTGGCCGTCCGCGCGACGCTTGGAGAGCCGCTCGCGACGATTCGTCATCCGATCCTCGCGGAGTTCTTCCCAACCTGGATCAGCGTCGGCGGGTATTTGCTGGTGCTCGCGATGGTCTGCGACGTGCTCGATGGTCGCCTGGCGCGCCTGACCCGCCGAACGAGCGAATTCGGCGCCCAGCTCGACTCTCTGGCGGACATCGTCAGCTTCGGCGCCGCGCCCATGCTGCTGTTTCTGACCCTGCTGCTCACCGAGCGCGACGCCGCCGGCGCCGCCGCGGTCGGCAAGGTGGAATGGCGCTTGGGGCTCGGCGCGGCACTGGTGTTCATGAGCTGCGCCGGAATTCGCCTGGCGCGCTACAACGCCGAAAACACGCGCAGCGAGTCCGCCGTGCAACTGTTCCACGGGCTCCCGACGCCTGGAGCCGCCGGCGCGATTATCGCGGCGCTGCTGCTTCAAGCCGACCTGGTGCGCGAGAACGTGCAAGTCTGGGGCGTCGACTGGGCGGCGGTTGCGCGGCTGTCGATCGGGCCGGCGGCGTTCATCCTGGCGCTGCTGATGGTCAGCCGTCTGGACTACGCCCACGTCTTCAACCTGTACGTGCGGCGTGATCGGCCGCCGACCGACCTGGTCTGGTTCGCGATCATGCTCGGTGTGCTGTGGTACTGGCCGGCCGTCGCGCTCGTCCTGTTCGCGCTGACCTACATCGCGAGCGGCCTGGTCCTGCGCGGCACCGTGCGTCGCTTCACGGGCGAGCCGGTCGAGCTTGACGCTGACCACGATGCATGAGCGATTCACTCCCGTCGCAGGCTGACGTCGCGGTCGTCGGTGCCGGCGCGGCCGGACTGGCCGCCGCCATCTTTGTCGCGCGGCGCTGCCCGCGGCGACGGGTGCTCGCGCTGGACGGCGCCCGCTCGCTCGGCGCGAAAATCCTGGTGGCCGGCGGGGGGCGCTGCAACGTCACCAACGCCCGCATTCATCCGACCGATTTCTGGGGAGGCAGCACAAACGTCGTTCGGCGCGTGCTGCTGACCTTCGATCAGCGCCGCACCCGGGATTTCTTTGAGCAGCTCGGCGTTCCGCTGCACGAGGAGGCCAACGGCAAGCTCTTCCCCGACGCGAACAGCGGCCGCGCCGTGCTCGATGCGCTGGTTAACGAAGCGCGGCGTGCCGGAGTCGAGCTCCTGGCGGACTGCCGCGTCGTAGCGCTGAAGCGCTCGTGCCCGGATGGGACCCACGACGAACGCGCCGGCGAGCCGGCGGCGGCGTGCGAGGGTTTTCGTGTCGTCACCACGCGCAGCGAGTGTTCCGCCCGCTACGTAGTTCTGGCGGCGGGCGGGCGGGCCATGCCGAAGTCCGGCAGCGACGGCAGCGGATTCGAGTTGGCACGATCACTCGGGCATCACGTTGTGGAGCCGGTTCCGGCGCTGAGCCCGCTGTGCCTCGCCGGCTCCTTTCACACGCCGCTCTCGGGGCTGGCGCACGCCACGGAGTTGACCCTCACGAGCGCCCGGCAAAAACCCTATCGTGTTCGCGGCTCGATGCTGTGGACTCACTTCGGCGTCAGCGGCCCGGCCGTGCTGAACATGTCCCGCCACTGGGAGCGGGCGCACCGCGCTCACCCGGCGGCAAAGCTGAGAGCGAATCTGCTGCCCGGGCTGGACGCAGCCGCGGCTGAGCACGAATGGATCGCGTTCGCCGCGGCACATCCGCGCGCTTCGCTTTCAGCCGCCGTGGGGCGCCTGGCTCAAGCGTCCGCGGATCGGCTTGGCCCGCAACCGGCCTGGGAGAGCACGCCGCACCGCATCGCCGATTCGTCGATTGGTGCGTCGCTGCCGGCGCGCCTGGGCGATGCCGTGCTCGCGGAGTCGGGGCTGGAGCGCAGCGTGTCTGCGGCCCAGCTTCGGCGCGACGTTCGGCGCAGGCTGCTGCTTGCGCTGCTGGATCGCGAGCTTCCGGTTCGCGGCAGCCGCGGCTTCGAGTACGCCGAGGCGACCGCCGGCGGCGTGGCGCTGAGCGAGGTTGATCCGCGGACGCTGGCCTCGCGGCGCTGCCCGGGCCTCTTCCTGGCGGGCGAAGTGCTCGATGTCGACGGGCGACTCGGCGGGTTCAACTTCCAGTGGGCCTGGTCGAGCGCGTGGGTGGCGGCGGAGGGCGTGGGCCGGTTGTTCGAATCGGTTCGCAACTGAGAGCCGCGCCGCCGATCCCCCGGTACTATCCCCGCGTCCTTTGCGATCCCGAATCCGGAGCCGACGCGATGACCGCACACGCCGCGGTGGAGCCGCACCCAGACCCTCGCCGCCATTACCGCTACTACGACCTGCTGATGGCGGGTTTCGTAACGGTGCTGCTGTGCTCGAACCTGATCGGGCCGGGAAAGTCGTGCGTATTGGACCTCCACATCCCGATCGTGCCCGACTGGAGCAGCAAGATCGGGTTGTACTGGTCTTCGCTGCTGGTGTTCGGCGCCGGCAACATCTTCTTCCCGATCAGCTACATCTTCGGCGACGTGCTGACCGAGGTGTATGGCTACGCCCGCGCCCGAAAGGTCATCTGGGCCGGCTTCGCCGCCATGATCTTCGCGACCGTCATGAGCTGGGTCGTGCTGCGCCTGCCGGTGAACCCGGATGAGCCCTGGAACGACGATCTCGTGCCGGCGCTGTGGCTGGTGTTCGGCGGCACCTGGCGGATTGTGATCGCGTCCATCGCCGCCTTCTGGGTCGGCGACTTCGTGAATTCGTACGTCATGGCGCGGATGAAGGTCCTGTCGCGCGGGCGATTCCTGTGGACGCGCACGATCACTTCGACCGTCTTCGGGCAGGGGGTCGACAGCCTGATCTTCTACCCGGTCGCGTTCTACGGGATCTGGGCGTCCGACACGCTGATCAAGGTGTCGATCTTCAACTGGCTGTTCAAGGTCAGCGTGGAGGCCGCGATGACACCGCTGACCTACCTCGTGGTCGGCTGGCTGAAACGGGCCGAGAACGAGGACTACTACGACCGCACGACTAACTTCACGCCGTTCTCGCTGGCGGACTAGCCCGAGGCCGCGGATGGCTGGCGGCGTCCGTCAGGCCTTTTCGAGGCTCTCAACCTCGGCGGTGAAAACGACCATGCTGCCGGCGGGGTCTTTCGCCTGCACCTTGGCGCGACCCAGGCTGCGGAGCTTGTCACGCTGCGATTCGTTCGAGATATAGACGACCTCGGCGACGATTCGCCGGTCGCCGCGGAAGAACAACTGTTGCAGGCGGCGCTTGACCGACGTTGAGGTGCGGCCGTGGTCGTCGTCCCAGCTCGACCACTCCGGCACCGCGCCCGGCTCGGCCACACGTACCCGGGTCCCCGCCGCAAGGTATTTCGACTGCAACATAGCCATGCCTTCCCTCCGGTCGGCTTCGCCGAACCTGTTTGTCGCAACGGTCCAGGATCCACCGGCTCGACGGGCAGGTTGGGCAACCCGTCGATCGCTCGCCCGGCTTCGGCGGGATTCTAGCGGCCACTCGGTTTCCCTCAAGAGCAAGTTACAATTCGAGCGGTCATTCTGTGCCGGATGGAACCGGCCCCTCCGACCGGGAGGCGTCGTCACCGGCGGCATTCGAGGAAACGCGCGGGAAATGGCACGAATCCGCCGAAAGCGGCGCTGGCTCACCAGGGTTGTCCTGGCCCTGCTGGTCGTGTCGATCGCCTCCTACGCGTACGTCACCCGGCCGGGGGCCCTCGAAGCCGCCGTCGACCGAGCGCTTGCCGCCGCCGGTTTTGAGATCGCGGGCACCCGCACGGTTTCATTCTCTCCGTGGAGCGGCCTGACGCTGGCGGACGTCCGGCTGCGTCCGTCCGGCTCGGCCGGTACGCTCGGCGGCGAGAGCGACATCCGCATTGCCCGGGTGACCGTCCGCGTAAGCCCGCTAGCGCTGCTGCGGGGCCGCATGAGCCCGCAGCGCATCGAGCTCGATCAGCTTCAGTTGCACGTCACCCGCGCCGACGTGGAGAAACAGCTCGAACGCTGGACGCGCGGCGGAGGGGAGCACGAGCGCGGCGCGCTCTGGCCGCAAGACCTGCCGGAGCTCGTCATCCGCCGGGCCGACGTGCAAATCTCGGAATCGGGTGAGCGCGGACCGCAACTGGTGCGTCGCTGGATCCTCTCCGGCACGGGCAGGTCGATGCGCGGCGACAACTCTGCGACCGACCCGGCCCGATACGAGCTGCGGCTCGAGCAGGTGGCGGGCCCCGGAGTCGGCGCCAGCCGATTCTCTCGCGCGCCGTTCCTGCTGATTCGCGTCACGCCGGAAGCGCTTCACGCGTCGCTCGGGCCAATCGAGCTGGACACGCTCGCGGCGCTCGGCCCGGCGGAGGTCGCCGCCCGCCTGGCGCGGCTCGGCCTGGCGGGCCGGGTCAGCGCGGCCCTTGAAAGCGCACCCGGCGGGCTGAGGCGAATTCGGCTTGAACTGGCCGACCTGACCGGGATCGTGCCGTTCGAGGCGGCCGACTATTCCGGGCGGCGATTTCTCCGCCTCTCACGAATCTCGGGTCCGATCCTCGTCCACCCCGCGCGCGGGGCGACCGCGGACCGCGCCGCTTCGTGGGACGTTTCCGCTGATCTCGAAGGCCGGGCGAACGACGCGACCCTGCGCGTGCTGGCGGGTTTCGAGGGATGCCGTTTCCAGGCGTCGAGCGGCTCCGGCGTCGATCCGAGCTGGCTGTCGATGTGGTCCGCAGCGCGCAGCGAGCTGACCGTGGAGATCGCCGGCCTCGAAATGCCGGACGTGGCCAGGCACGAGGCGTTCATCTGCGCGCCGCAGATGCCGCCGGCCATTCGCGAGTTCTTCCGCGACTTCGTCCCGCGCGGCCGCATGAACGCAAACGTGACGGTGGGCTGGATGGCGGATGCGGGCGAGCCGCACGGCCCCGGGCAGGTACGATTCGCCGGCTTCGCCGAGCCCCTGAACGCCTACTGCCGCTACTACAAGTTTCCCTACGACTTTGACGATGTGTGCGGGCGCGTGACCTTCTCGAACGATGGGATTGTCGTCGAGGGGCTCGACGGCCGACACGGAACGGGCCGAATCCACATGACCGGGCGGCTCGCCAGCTCATTCAAGTGGACCGGATTCGACCTGCATTTCGTGGCCAGTGACGTTCCGCTCAACCAGGACCTGTTCGACGCATTGCCGGAATCGCAGCAGCGAGTCTGGGCACGAGCGGATCCGATCGGCCTGGCTGACCTCGACATTCACCTCTCCCGCCCGGACGGCACGCCCGAAACGGGGCCCGCCGAGCCGACGGTCCACATTGATGCGCAGCTCCTGGCCGCGAACCTCAGCCTTCCCGGCGATCGGCGGCTCAAGCAGGCGCTCGGCCGGCTCGAGATCAACGACGACCAGCTTCGCATGCACCATCTCACGGGGTTTCTCGACGATGCGATGGTGACCCTGAGCGGGCCGATCGACCTTCGCGATGCAGCGCCCGAGAGCGGCGAGCGTGTGCGCGTCGAGGCCGGCAACGTGGCCGTCCGGCAGTCGACCACGATGCGCGGTGAGCGGCAGCAGCAGGTCGGCGCGCTTCGTTTCGAGGGGACGGCGGATGCCTGGGGCTCCGTGGCGAGCACCGGCCGGGGCTTGGGTGATCAGTTCGTCCTGCGCCTGCATGACGGTTCGCTCTTCGGCTTCGGAGGCGCTTCGGCCTGGGCGAACGCGCGCGGCTGGGTGTTCGCCGACGCTTCGGGCTACCGCGTGCTCGACTTCACCGCCGGCGAGGACGGCCGGCGCGTCGCGGCCAGCGGCCGGCTGTCGGGCACACAGGATTCCGCGGCTCCGCTCGAAATGGAGCTGGAAGTCAGCGATCCTTCGCTTTCGTCCCTGCTGGGCGGGATGGTCCCGCAGCGCTGGGACAGCGTGCGGTCGGCCCTGGGACTCGATGGCGCCGGGCGCGTGCATCTGTCGTTGAAGGAATCTCCGTCGGCCGGCCTTTTGGCCCAGCTTGAACTGAACGCCGAGCGGATGGTCCCGACCGCGCTGCCGCTGCGATTCCGGTCGGTTGGCGCGCGGCTTACGCTGCGCGAAAGCGGGTTCGACCTGCACGAAGCGACGGCTGTTTGCGGCGAAGAAGCCAACGTTCGACTGACGGGCGACGGCGATTGGAACGAGCAGCAGAGCTGGTCGCGCTTCCGGGTAGATGCGCAGCACCTGCGGCTGGACGATGCGCTGATCGGCGCGCTGCCGGCCGGGCTTCAACGGCTGTTGGAGCGGCTTGAGGCGCGCGGCCGGCTCGACGTCGCGCTGGATCGCGTGCGCATCGTCGAGCGGCCGCATCCCGAATGGGACGTTTCTGGCGCTGCACAGCTTCACGACGCCGTGCTGATGCTCGGCCTCGACCTGCGCGACTTTGACGGCGAGCTGAAGGGCGAAGTGGGGCAGGATCCGGCGGGTCGCCTGGCGATCGCGGCTGCGTTCAAGGTCTCCCAGGGTCGGCTGGCCGGCCGCGCGCTCAGCGACGCGCTGGGCGAAATCCGGCTTGAGCCCGGAGCGGAATGGGTCTCGCTCGATCGGCTCAACGCCCGAATCTGCGACGGGACCGTCGTCGGCAACGCCCGCGTGCACGTCGAGAACGGTCAGTACGAGCTTTCGCTCACGCTCGCTGACGTGCGCCTGGACCAGCTCGTGGACGGCAAGGCCGAGAGTGCCACGCCGGCCAGGCCGGGGCGCGTCGACGGGCGCGTCTTCCTGCGCGGATCGGGACGCGATCCGACCACGCGACGCGGAGGCGGCGAGCTGCGCATCCGCGACGCGTCGCTGCTCAGCAGCCCGGTGACGCGCTCGGTCGCCCAGGCCAGCGCGGAGCGCAACCGGCCGCTCTCGGAGGGCGTCGACGAAGCGCGGCTCAAATTCGCCTGGGAAGGCACGCGGCTGGACTTCACCCACGTCGACATATGGACGCGCGACGTTCATCTGATCGGCACCGGCTATTGGGACGCCGCCGACGACTCCATCTCGCTCGAGCTGCTCGCCGCCGGACCGGATGTCTCGCTCCGCGTTCCGATTCTGAGCGAGCTGATCGAGGGCGCCGGCCAGGAGCTGCTCCAGTTCCGCGTGTCGGGCAGGGCCGCCGCTCCGCGGGTCACCGTGGAGCCGCTGCACAATCTGACCGAGCCGTTGCGCCGGGCGCTGTCCGGTGAGGGCTGAGCGCGCGGGTTGCGCCAAGCCGGCGCGCTGGCCGGACCGTTCGCGCGGACGTATCATTCCCGCCTTGCAAGACGACGCATGCCGGGGGGCGAAGCCGACCCTTCCGCCGACTGCGCCGAGTCCGAATCGCCAGAGGACGACGCATGCCCGCTGACACCGCGTTGATGGAAAAGCTCGTTGCCGTCTGCAAGCGACGGGGGTTCATCTTCCCGTCGAGCGAAATCTACGGCGGCATCGGCGGCTTCTGGGATTACGGCCCGCTGGGTGTCGAGCTGAAGCGCAACGTGAAGGAGCAGTGGTGGAAGTCGATGGTGACCAGCCCGCCGGACGGCCCCGACGGCAAGCAGGTCGAGATGGTCGGGCTGGACTGCTCGATCATCATGAACCCGAAGGTGTGGGAGGCCAGCGGGCATGCGACTGGGTTTGCGGATCCGATGCAGACGTGCCGGCAGTGCAAGAAGCTCTATCGGACCGATCACGTCGAAGGCCTCTTGAACGAGGCGGAGTGGTACCGTTCGTTGGCCGGCTGGTTCGTAGAAGGCCTGGATGACGAAAAGCTGAGCAGGTGGATCCGCAAAGTCGGGAGCAAAACCGCCCCGGGGCTGGCGATCGTGCGGGATCAGTCGAACGTCCATCCACGAGTTGGTAAAACGCTGCGCTCCCTCGGTGCCGGGGTGGCTAGTTTCCCGGAGTTCGTCGGCTTAATCGCGACTCCGATGGACCGACCGATCAGCGTCGAGACTAGGGCTTGTCCCAATTGCGGTGGCGATCTCACGGAACCGCGCAGCTTCAACCTGATGTTCAAGACACACTACGGGGCGATGGAAGACTCAGCTTCGTTGGCCTACCTACGCCCCGAAACGGCACAGGGAATCTTCGTCAATTTCAAAAACGTCCTCGACACGTCCCGCGTCAAGCTGCCCTTCGGAATCGGCCAGGTCGGCAAGGCCTTCCGCAACGAGATCAACCCGCGCAACTTCACCTTCCGTTCGCGCGAGTTCGAACAGATGGAGATCGAGTTCTTCTGCCACGAAGAGCACGCGATGGAGTGGTATCGCTTCTGGCGCGACACGCGCTATCGATGGTATACCGACCTCGGCCTGCGCAGCGACAAGCTCCGGCTGCGCGACCAGGGCGCCGACGAGTTGGCGCATTACTCGCAGGCCTGCGCCGACATCGAATACCTCTTCCCGTTCTCCGACGACTTCCAGGAGCTCGAAGGCGTCGCCCACCGCGGCTGCTTCGATCTGACCCAGCATCAGAAGCACAGCGGCAAGGACATGTCCTACTTCGACGACGAGCTCTGGCAGAAAGACGCGGCGAACTACAAGGCCGACAAGGCCGCCGCCGAGAAAGCCAAGTCCGGCCCGCCGTACCGTTTCCTGCCGACCGTGATCGAGCCGTCGGCGGGTGCGGACCGCGCGACGCTTGCGTTTCTGTGCGAGGCGTATCGCGAGGAGGAAGTGCCCAGCGAGAAGGGCGCGCCCGAGGTGCGCACCGTGCTGCGCTTCCACCCGAAGCTCGCACCGATCAAGGCGGCCATCCTGCCGCTGGTGAACAAGGAAGGCATGCCCGACCGGGCGTACAGGCTCTACCGCCACATCCAGAAGCGCTACAACGTCTTCTTCGATGACAAGGGCGCGATCGGGCGGCGCTACCGGCGGCAGGACGAGGCCGGGACGCCGTTCTGCATCACGATCGACGGCGAGACGATGCAGAGCGGAACCGTTACGATCCGCGACCGCGATTCGCTTCAGCAGGTACGCGTTGGCCTTGACAGCGTGGTCCCCTGGCTCGAAGAGCGGCTTGGATAACCCCTCGGTACGCCGCCTATGCTGTAAGATGGGTAGCCATGTTCGGGCCGAGCCCGGGCGGCCACCCGACAAGGGGGAGTGCATGTACGCTTCGCGATCGCCTGCCGGTGCGGGTCGTGTGGGTCCTCACGGGCTGATAATCGTGGCCGTTGCCACCCTGGCATGGCCGAGTCGTGCCGCCGCCGAGTTCGTGGATATCCGCGGGTCGGCGCGAATCGACCTCCAGGAATTCGTGGACGGGTCACCCGGCGACAGCAACTTCGCCTTCGACTCCTTCCCGGGCTCGCAGGCGGACTTTCCGATCCAGGTTGTCGTCCGGCTCGACAGCCAGCAGTCCGACGCTCCGGCCGCAGCAACCGGCGCGGCCCAGCTTGCCGACCCGCAGACCAGCGGCGAGCCGAACCCGTCCGAGTTCGCGGTCAACATCGCGCTGAACAGCCGCAGCAGCCGAATTCGATACCAATCCAGCACCCGCATCGAAGAGACGCGCGTCGTGCGCTTCGATCCGGGCGAAATCTCGGCGGATTCGGCGGTGGGCGACCTGGAATCGCTCTTCGGCCGGCTCTATCTCGACGGCGCGCTCGCCATCTTCGCGGACTCCAACCAGACCGACCTGACCGGCACCAACGTCAAGGTGCACGTGACGATTACGCTTGAGCAGGCAGGCGCGGCCGCGCAGACCGTTTTTAACGGCGCGATTACGGTCGAGGGTCAGCCCGCCGGCGAGATCAACGTGTCCGCCGACGGCGCGTTCCCGGTCAACTCGCTGGTGCTCTCCGACCTCGGCGGCCTGCTGGGCGGCTCGAATGTGTTCCTGCTGCTCGTGCTGCCGAACCTTCAGCTCGATTTCGTGTACGACGTGATCGTCGGGCAGGAGGCGACGCTGAACGCGGTGCTGGAGCTCGAGGCCGACAGTGCGCCCGAGAGCGGCGTGGCGGCTGTGCTCGGGACGCCCACCGACGCGATTGACCAGGTGATCAGCATCACGGACGGGGCCGAGGTCGCCGGCAAGGTGATCCAGGCGATTGAGCGCGAGCGTGCCCATCCGACCGGCGAACTGGCGGCGGACCTCTATGATCTGGGGGGCGACTCGCGCTCGCCGATCATGCCGCTGTGCGGCTTGTTCGGCTTCGAGTTCGTCTTCGGGCTGGCCTTGCTGGGCGGCTGGCGGGTCGTGCGGCGTTAGCTGATGGATTCTTGCAGCGTCGTCTTTCCGTGGGCGGCGAGGAGCAGCGCGTAGCGAATCGCGTCTAGCGAGTGAATGGCGGCGCCGCGCCGAAACTGGAGCCGGTGCTTCAGTGACGGCTGCGTGCCGTCCAACCCGGTGAGAGGCTTCAATGTTCTATCTGCGCCTGGCCACGACTGCCCTGCGAAGCCTCGACGCCCACTTTCTGCGCTCGCTGCTGGCGACGCTGGGGGTGCTGATCGGCGTCGGCTCGGTCGTGGCCTGCATGTCGATCCTCGAGGGCGCTTCGAACGGTGTTCTCAACAACTTCCGCTCGCTCGGATCGAACCTGGTCTTCGTGCAACCCGCCACCGCTCGAATCCAGGGCCGCCCGATGGGAACGGCTCAGACGCTGACGCTGGACGACGAGGACACCATCCGCCGAAACCTGCCGGACGACGTGATCGCCTCCGCGCCGCAGGCGATCGGCGCGGCGCTGGTGAAGTACTTCCAGAAGTCCGATTCGTACACCGTGATCGCGACTTCCGACGAGTACTTCAGCGTCAACGACTTCAAGGCCACGAACGGGCGGGTGTTCAACCGCGATGAGTCGGAGGACGAGAGCGGCATGCTGGTCTGCCTCGGCTGGGCCGTGGCCGACGAGCTTTTCGGCGGCATGGACGCGGTCGGGCAGACCGTGCGGGTGCAGAATTCGTCGTATCGCGTGCTCGGGGTGATGGAGAAGCGCGGCAACATCGGGTTTCTGAACGCGGACAAGTGCGTCTACATCCCCATCCGCTCGGGGCTGAACCGGTTCTTCAACCGCGACTGGCTTAACGTGATCGCGGTCCTGGCCCGACCCGAGGCCAGTTTCGACGAAGTAAAGCAAAAGGTCATCCGGACGATGCGCGAGGCGCACAAGCTGCGCGCCGTTCAGCAGGACGACTTCGAAGTCCAGACGCTCGAAGAGACCGTGCAGGCCATCAGCCAGGTGACGATGATCTTCAAGGTGGTCTTCTACAGCATCGCCGGCATCAGCCTGATCGTCGGCGGCATCGGCATCATGAACATCATGCTCGTTTCGGTGACCGAGCGCACGCGCGAAATCGGGGTGCGCATCGCCGTCGGGGCGCGCCGCGGAGACATTCTGCTCCAGTTCCTGATCGAGGCGCTCGTCATCAGCATTACGGGTGGCGTCTTCGGCCTGCTGCTGGGCGTTATGCTCGCGGACATCGTGCAAGAGGTCTTCGTGGACATGTTCCGCACCGAGATCAACCTGACGGTCGTGCTCAGCGCGCTGCTGACGACGACGGCGGTCGGCGTGCTCAGCGGCGTGTACCCCGCGCTCAAGGCCAGCCACCTCAATCCCGTCGAGGCGCTTCGCTACGAATAGCCGCGTGCCGCGTGTCGGGCTGGCGCTCTCATTGACGCTTGTCAGGCAATCCCGCCCGCGCCGGCTGGCCGCAGCGCCCTCGTTCCGCCACAATGAACGGGATACGACCGAGGCTCGCGACGAAGGAAGTCATGGCGATCCAGTTCCTGTGTGAAACGTGCCGCAAGCCGATCGAAGTGGACGACGAGTTTGCCAACCGGTCCGCGCAGTGCCCGTATTGCTCGTCGCTGGTCTCGGTGCCGGCGGAATCGACCTTCGCCGTCGGCCGGGCTGCATCGCCGCCGATTGCGGGCCAGGCGCCGCCGCTTCCGCCGCCTCCCTGGATCGCGCCGCGCGCGGCGCTGGGCGCGGTGCCCGCCGCGGGCCGCGCGACGGGCGCCCTGGCGTTCGCCGCCGCGGTCGTCGCCGTGATCTGCCAGCTCGTCTCGATGGTCGCGACGACGTTCCTGGTCGTGCAGCGCCTGGGCGGCGCGGCGCCGACGCGCGACAAGACTCAGGAGCTCGTCAGGCAGGTCATCGGCGAGCATCCGTGGCTCGGCGCGACCCAGATCGTAGCCCTGGTGCTGGCCGTCCTGGCGCTGATCACCGCGGTCATCAGCCTGTCGCGCCGGCGGCAGGGCAACTGGCGCGCCTACGCCGCCCTCTTCGTCTCCGCCGCCATGATGATCTGTGTCTGCGGCGGAGGCGCGCTGAGCTCCGTCATGCAATGACGGGCGCTGCGGGGCTATTGCGGCTGCGAGTTTGAGCCGCAATGGCCGCGCTCGAACTCGATGATCTTGCTGACCCGCCGGGCATGGCGGCCGCCTTCGAACGGGGTCTCCAGCCAGGTCTTGACCATGGTGCGCATGAGCGCGTCGCCGATCAGGTCGGCCGGCATGCAGAGGATGTTGGCGTCGTTGTGGCGGCGCGAGAGCTGGGCGGTGAGCTCGTCGTGGCACAGCGCCGCCCGCGCCCCGGTCACTTTGTTCGCGCTGATGGACATGCCGACGCCCGTGCCGCACATCAGGATCCCGCGATCGACCCGGGAGGCCGCCACGTCGGAGGCGACCGCGATGGCAGCGTCTGGGTAGTCGCAGGACTCGGCCGTGTGCGTGCCCTCGTCGCGCACCTCGTGGCCAAGCTCTTCGAGCAGGGCTTTGATGCGCTTCTTGGCGTCAAAGCCGCGATGATCACTGCCAATCGCGATCTTCATTCAGAAACTCCTCTGCCCGCTGGTTCACGGCGTGCTCAATCTGCGTGGCGGCGCGGCGATAGGCGTCCTCGTTGCCGCCGACCGGATCGGCGATCGCTCCCTCGGCGTCAAGCAACTGGACTTTCGACCCCATGCTCGGGCGCAGGGCGAGCACGGCGGCGCGGTGGTCGAGGGTCATGACGTAGACGCGCTCGGCGCGTTGCAGCAGCTCGATGGACAGCGCCTGGGCCCGATGGGACGAGGCATCCAGGCCGCGCCGGCGGAGCTCGTGCTCAGAGCCGGCCGAGATGCGCGATCCGGGGAACGCGCCGGTCCCCGCCGAGGCGACTGAATAGCCCGCAGCCGTCAGCTCGTCAGCCGACAGGCCCAGGTGCTTGCCGAGCTGGGCCCGGAACAGATGCTCCGCCAGCGGCGAGCGGCAAGTGTTTCCCGTGCAGACGAACAGCACCTCGCTGACCGCCAGCCGGCGGATGGTGCGCTCGTCATAGGCGCCGCTGCGCAGGATCGACCACTGGTTTCCGCGGACCTGAACGATCGTCGAGGCCGCACGCAGCGCCGTCGGGCCGGAGTCGAGGGCTAGCTCCACGCGCCCGTTCAAGCCAGCCAGGGCCGCGTCGCAGTCGGTCGGCGGAGGCTGTCCGACACGATTGGCGCTGCTGGCGACCACCGGAACGACAGCCAGCGTCAGCATCTGCTGCGCTGCACTATGATCCGGGCAGCGCAGGCCGACCGTTCCCTCGTAAAAGATCTCCGGCAGGGCGGCCGCGGGGCAATCGCGCGCCACCTCGGTTGACTCCGGTTCGGGTGCATCGCAGACGAGCGTGACCGGCCCCGGCCAGGTGCGTCGAACGAGCCGCCGCAGTACGGGGCTGGGACGGTCCACATACCTGCGGGCGTCGCGTCGCTGGCCGACGTGGACGGTGAAAGGCTGATTCGCGGGGCGACCCTTGAGGGCGCGCAGACGCTCAATGGCGCCGGAGCTGGCGGCGTTGGCGGCGACGCCGTAGACGGTCTCGGTCGGAAAGACGACCAATCCGCCGTCGCGCAGGACGGCGCCGGCGTCGGCGAGGCTGTCTCCGCAACCGCTTTCATTATCGAGCTTTAGGACTTTTGTCATGCCGCGAGCCTGGCTGCAATTGTGTCGGCGCGGCGCGCGCCTGTCAAGATTGACGTCCGCGCGGCTCCACGAGCGTGGGGGCCTGCCGCGCGCGGTCGCGGGCTTGCGTTCACCTTCGGGCGCCCTATACTGACCGATCTGGACCTTGTTGCGGAGAGTACACCGATGTCGGCCGAAATCGCCCCAGGATCGTTCGTTTCCGTCGAGATCGTCAGCACGCCGAGAAACCAGGCGGCTGCGAAGACCCTGCGGCGCATCTGCTCCAAGGACGCGGCGATCGCCAAGCTCAACCGCACGCGCAAGGCCCAGCGTCCATCGTGGGAAGAGTGGCGGCGCGGCGGCATGATGTGGCACCACCAGATGAAGTCGCGCAGCGCGGTCAGCCTGGAGCGCGGCCGGTGCTACACCGTCAAGGCTTCGGTGGACGTCCTGCGCGACCTGAACAGCGTTACGCGCTGGGTCAAGGTGGTCGCGAAGTAGCCGCACGACTCGGACCTTCCAGATTGACGATGCCATCAAGCGCCTCGCAGCGCGGGCGGAATTCTCGCGTGGTCCGGTGCGGCCCGTTGCGGCCTTCATTCACTTTCGCACCATCGATTGCGTATACTAGCTTCTAGCTGGTTCGGCAGCGCGGCGCGCAGCAGGTGGTGCCGCTTGTGGAGGGTGGAATGGACGGCGACCGCGTTCAGGGTTTGCTCGACCGGGCGAACGAGCTGCTCGAGGCCGGTCGCCCTGCCGATTCGCTGGCCTGCCTGGACCTGGTCCCCCAGCCGCTGATCGCCGCGGACGAGCGCGTGGAATTCGGCGCGTTGCGCGCCTGGGCGCTCTCCGAGCTGGGCCGCTCGCCGGAAGCGATCGACGTGCTGGAGCCTCTTCTGGGCGAGTTTCCGCAGACCGCCCGGCTGCACAGCGCGCTGGGCGTGGTGCTCTCCAACAGCGGGGATCTGGACAATGCCCGGGCCGAGCTCGATCAGGCCACGCAGCTAGACGATTCGGACGAGGTGGCCTGGGCGAATCTGGGCCTCGTCAGCGAGCGGCTTCGAGAATACGACTTCGCCCTGCGCTGCTATGAGCGCGCCATCGAGCTCGGCGTGGGCGTCGATTGGATACTCCCGCGGCAGGCCGCCGCCTTCAGCGAATTGGGCGATACGGAGAAGGCGGTCGCGGCGTTGCAGCGCTACCTGTCGCTACGGCCGGACGACGCCGACGCCTGGACGACGCTGGGCGGATTCCTGGGCGATGCCGGCGAGTTTACCAAGGCGTTCGCGGCGTATCAGGAGGCTGCCAAGGCGGAGCCGAATTCCATTCCGCTGCACGTCAACTGGGGCATGACGGCGCTGCGAGCGGGCGACGCCGCCGTCGCGGCCGGGCAGCTCACGGCCCTCGAGCGAATCGACGGCGCCGAGAGCGCCGCGGCGCTGTTGCGGGCGCTCATCGCCGAGGGACGCGAGGACTCGGACGCGGCGATGTCGCACTACAACCACGCGATTGAGCTGGCGCGCGGCAGCGACGCGGGCGAGCTGGCGTATGTGCTGGAGTTGGCGGCCGATTTCGCCCGCCGCCGCGGAATGAGCACGCTCGTGCGCAAGTATTTCGCACAGGCCTACCAGGCCAACGGCTGCTCGGTTGAACTGTGTGAGTCGTATCGCTCGCTGACGGGCGCGCATCGCGACAAGGCGTTCTGGTTCAGCCTGATGATCGAGGCGGATTACCGGCCCGGGCTGCACGAGATTCGCGAACGCCGGCATCTGCGCGCCAAGCGGCTGACGCGCTATCGCCGCAATGTTCAGGTCCTCGCGAGCGACCGCGACGAAGCCGTGTCGGTGACGCTGCGTTTGCTCCGCACGATGGGGGAGCGCCGCGTCGCGGTGCGCGAATTCGTCGGCGAGGAGCCGGTCGAGGACGTCACCGTGGGCGTGTACGAGATCGAGCCGGACGCGTTGGTGTTCGGCGGCGAGGGCTGAGCGCACGCCTGTGAGCTCACCTAAGCCGACCGGAACCAGTGATGCACGTCGGCCCCGAGCTGGATCAGCGCGACCACGACCGGGATGGACGTGATCGCCGCCGACCATTCGGCCAGCCGACGGCCAAGCCCGTCGCGCCGGCGCCCGACCACTTCGCAGACCACAATGATGATCACCACCAGGGTGAATTTGTAGGCCACCATTCCCGGCACGTCGTGCTCGCGGATGACCCAGTCGGCCAGCGCGTTGACCTCCTGGCCGCGCTCGTGATAGTCCACCGGCTGCTCGGCCGTGTTCGCGGTATCCGGCCCGATCCCGTACACCTGCGGCGACGAGAATAGCGGATGCAGGATGAGGTAGGTGAGCAGGATGTCGAGGGCTGCGAGGAAGATGAACCACGCGTAGGCGTTCGGATAGAGGGCGCGCGCCCCGCCCGGCGTGGACTTGCCCCGCGACTCGGCCTGTGATTGGGCCACGATTGCTCCCGCGGCCCGGGAGCGGCTCTCCCGGTGCGACGGGATTGTTGCCGCTGCGGCCTTGCCCTGACAAGTGCGCCGAAACGAAACGCGGCGCCCCGAAGAGCGCCGCGTGTGCTTGCGTCACGATCCGGGCCGGGGCCCGGCGGTGCGGTGCGGCCGCGACTAGCGGCGGCGCAGCGCGAGTAGGCCGAGGGCCAGCAAGGCAAGCGAGCTGGGCTCGGGAATGACGATGAAGTTATCGCCGGCGAAGAGTCGCGAATCGAAGAGCGGGTCGCCGCCGTCGCCGCCGGGGCCGCCGAGGTTGCCGTAGCCGCCGCCGACGCCGGGCAGGAACTGGTTGGCCAGGTAGTCGCCGCCGCCGTTGGTGATGAAGGCCATGATCTTGAAGGAGTGGCCCGGGTCAAGGTCGAGGAAGGCGGACGACAGCAGGAACTCGAAGCCGGTGGTCGCGGTGAGGGCGCCCGAGGCGTCGCTGTCGGTCACGCCGGCGGAGTTGGTGTTGTCGAAGGCGTGCTCCACCGAGCCGCCGTTGACGCTATAGACGTGGGTCGAGGACGGGCCGTTGGTGACGCCGCCGCCGAGGAAGACGTCGCGCGTCGGCTGGTCGGGGGCGTTGGGGACGGTCATGTCGATGATGTTGATCCAGTAGTTGGCTCCGCCGCCGCCCGCGTTGATCTCCATCGCAAAGTCGGGGTTGAAGCCGGCATCCAGGACGCTGCCGCCGCCCGGAGGGGTGTTGACGCCAAAGCCGCCGTCCGTGTCGGTGCCCCAGTCGTCCACTCGCGCGCCGCCAAAGGCGCCCAGCACGCCGCTGCCGTCGCCGTTCGTGCTCGCCACCGCGCCGCCGGCGCGGGTATCGAAGAAGACGACGAAGCCGTTGCCGTTGCCTTCCAGGTTGCCGGTGAACATGAAGCTGTAGTCGGCGCCGACGGACTTGCAATAAAAGGCATCCAGCTCGCTGTAGTTGTCACCAAAGCCGGTGCCATTGTTCTGGACGGACAGGGCGGGGCCGTAGTCGCCGTCCAACAGGCCGTCAATGCCGGCCAGCGCGGCCGACGATCCGGCCAACGCCAGTACGGTAGCCGTGAACATAAATCGCTTGAGCATCTCTCTCCTCCAGAGTAGACGAACGCGCGGCACGACCGCGACTGCATCGTGAACTCGTCGGCCGTTCCTGTAACGGCGACGGGACTTTGCAACGGCCAGTGTATCCAAACCGCGTTGGCACTACCAGCACCGGCTGAACGATTCCAGAGCCGTCGTGCGGATCCTCGCAGCGGCTACGGCCCGCGCTAGTTATCAGCCGAGGAGTGCGAGACGGCCGCCGGCTCAGGTTGCCGGCAGAAACGCGACCCCGTCGAAGCACGCCTGGCCGCAGGGCCAAGCGTGGGGTCCGACGGGATCGCATGGATGGACGGCCGCGCGCGAGAAGCGGCGGCTAGTACTTCACCGGGCAGCCGTACGACTTCGTCTCCTGGGTCGCCGGCTTCTCGCCCTTCAAGACCGCTTCGACCGCCGCGACGACGTAGTTGTCCGCGGTCGCAATGTCGTTCTTGTCCGGCGTCGGCTTGTTGTCGATCGCGCCGGCGTAGCGGAGCACGCCTTCCTTGTCGATCACGAACAGGCTCGGCGTGGACTTCGCGCCGTAGCTCTTACCGACCGTGCCGCTCTCGTCCAGCAGCACGGCGGTGGGCACGGCCTGCTTCTCGGCGATCAGCGCGTTCCACTTCTCCGCCGGGAAATTGCCCTGTTTGCCCTTGGCCGACGAGCAGATCGACAGCCAGACCACGCCCTGGCCGGTCATGCTCTTCTGAAGCTTCTGCATGTTTCCGCTATCGTAGTGCTTGCGGACGAAGGGGCACTCGTAGTTGGTCCACTCCAGCACGACCACCTTGCCCTTGAATTCCGCCAGCGAGTGCTCCTTGCCGGTCGTGTCGGTGAGCGTGAAGGCCGGGGCCGCTTCATTGACCTTGGCGCCGGTCGAGGCCTTGGGGTCTTCCGCGAACGCCGCGCTGACAATCGCACCCGCGATCAACGAGGTCGCGGTAAGCCGAGCCAAACTCCATCCTGTCATGGCAGTTCCTTTCTTGTGAACTTGCACGGGTAACTCCACGCACGCCCCGGCGGCTCGTAATGCCGCCGATGACGTTCGCCACTTCCTAATCCGCCGAGCGAGTGCTGACGCGAAACGAGCGCGGCAGCGGCTTCTCGCCGGCATCCGGAACGAGTACGACCGACAACTCGCGTATTTCGCGCGGCGCGCGGCTCGTTTTGGGCAACATCACGCGCCGGGGATGGCTCGCGACGCGCTCCATCGCCCCGGCCGGCTCGACCAGGTCCCCGGTTTCGACGAACACGCGCGCCGAGTCCGGCAGCGCGTTGAGCGCCGATTCCGGAAACTCGATCGTGATCGTCCGTTCATCCTGGCTCACGATCCGCAGCGGGTCTTTCACCGCGCGCGGCAGGCGCGCCCGAGCGGCGGCGAAATGTGCTGCGTTTATTCCATCCGGCTCGGCGCGATCGACGACCGGAAGCCGCAGCGAAAGCTCGCCCTCTTCGGGCACGCATGCTTCGCGGCAGACCAGCCACTTGAGGTTCAACGAAAACGCCACGCTGTCCCCGACCCGCAGTGTCGCCGGAGGCAGAATCCGTATGAGCAGAGTGGCCGAGCCGGTCAACCCGTACGTCGCAAGCGGGCCGAGGCTCAGGTACTCGGGGGTCGGCCACTCAGCCTCGCTGAACGTGGTGTCGGAAGGACCGCTCCATTCGAGGCGGGGGGGTAAACCGGCGTCTCCCGGATTCCGCCAGTACAAGTGCCACTCGGGCTCGATCTCGAAGTGAACGGCGACGACCAGCGGCGCGCCCGGCTGCACCCCCGTCGTTTCGGCAAGCAGGGTGGGCGTCGCATGGCGCTTCGACGGAGAGTCGCCCGGCTGGGACGCAAGCGCTGCGCCGGCCGCGCAGAGCGTAAGCAGCGTAGCGGCTGTCCAGGCAAGGCGAACGCGTGTCGGCGGCATTCTCGCTGGTTGCCCTCTTGCTTCGGCGGTGCGTTCATGCGGCGCATCTCGCGCCGCGTCTCAGTCGGCCGACCGCCGGCGACCAAGGGCCTGTGAAAGCCGGGGATTATAGTCTCGCCCGGGAGCGCCGCCGGCGCGGGCGGCGGAAGCGGTTACGTTGCTTCCGGATTTGCATGCCCGGTCTTCGGTCGGCGCTTCGCCGCTTGAACGCAGAGTGGAGACGTTGGTACCGGCGTCGGCGAGTCAGAAAAACGTCCGCGATCGGGTACGCTGTCGCCGATGTCGACTGCGGACAAGCCCAACCCGGCCCGAATCTTCAAGCCGCAGCACGCGGCGGAGTTTGTAGCCACCCAGGCCGGCTACGACCGCTGGGCCGAAATCTACGACGCCGAGGACAACCCGCTCATTGCTCTCGAAGAGCCGCGCGTCGCAGCGCTGCTCGGCGATGTCAGTGGCCTGCACGTCCTGGAGCTGGGCAGCGGAACGGGACGATGGACCGTGAAGCTGGTCGCGGGCGGGGCGCGGGTTACGGCGGTCGAGTTTTCGGAGGCCATGATCGCCAGGGCGTCCGCCAAGCCGGGCTGGGACAGTGTTCGATTGATTCGGCATGATCTGGCGCGAACGCCGCTGCCGATGCCGGATGCCGCGTTTGACCGGGTGGTCAGCCTGCTCGTGCTCGACCACATCTCGAGTCTCGAGCCATTCTTCAGCGAATGTCGGCGGATGTGTCGTTCCGGCGGGTTGGTGCTGTTCTCGGTGATGCATCCTGCCATGATGCTGCGCGGCATTCAGGCGCATTTTCGCGATCCGCGAACCGGACGAGACGTCTGTCCGGCCAGCGCAGCCAATCAGATCAGCGACTACGTCGTTCATGCGCTGCGAGCGGGTTTGAGGCTCGAGCACATGAGCGAGCATGCCGTCGACGAGCCGCTGGCGGCCGGCTCGCCGCGCGCGGCGAAGTACCTCGGCTGGCCGATGCTGCTGCTGATGAAGTTCCGCGTGGGTTGACCGTCCGCCCGTCCGTCTTGCCGGGAAATCGCAAGTCGAACGCCGTGCGGGTCGCTCGCCGAACGCGGCCGACAGGCTAGAATCCGCTGCGCCGTCCGCCCGGCTGCGTTCGCGGACGCCGGCGGGTGAGAAACCGATGCGAGGGGGCCGAGCTTCGGGTCGCGGCTCGGAGCAGCTTGTTGCAAGGAGTTGAACGCGTGGCGAAGCTCGTGCATTGCGCAAAACTCGGGCGCGAACTGCCCGGTCTCGATCCGGACAGCCCTGACGGCAGCCGCTCGCTCAAGATGGTGACACTGATCGCCGGGCCGCAGATGATGGCCCGCGTGCGCGATCAGATTTCGGCCCAGGCGTTCGAGGGCTGGAAGGGCCACATGCTGATGGTGATGAACGAATTCCGGCTCGACCCACAGTCCGACGAGGCCAACCGCGTGCTCGCCCAGCAGATGGAAGCGTATTTCTTCGGCGACCGCGCCGACATTCCGAACTACGTCCCGCCGCAGTAAAGGCCCCGCGGCCGTAACGCGCATGCCGCCGCGAGAGGCCGTGCAGCCCTGCAGCGCTTCGCGCCGCCGCGGCTAGGGCGGCGTGGCATCGCCGGACGCGTGCTCCACCCGCCGCAGCACGTGCATGCCCTCGACCGGACCCGCGTCCGAGTAGTTCGCGATCAGCCAGCGCCCGAACGCGTCCTCACCCGCGCGAAGCGCCTCCCAGTCGGTGATGGAGACCAGGAACAGCCGCGGACGCAGGCGCTCGATGTCCTGCTTGGCGGCCTCAACGAGAAACGTCGCGTACTTGCCGACCTGTCCGGCCTTCTCGATGGTCGCGAAGCGCGACGCCGAGCGGCGATAGGAGCAGCGGTAGGCGCCCGGGTCCCAGCCCCAGACGTAAATCGTCTCGTCCGCGCCCGACAGACGGCGGATCGCGCCGGCTTGGAGCTCCCACGCGGGCGGCTCGAGATACTCCATCGCAGCCCAGCTCACTTTGTTATTCCAGAACCGGATGGCCGCCGCGCGACTGTCCGTAAGAATGGGCGCGAGCAGCGCAATGGATGCGACTCCCGCGGCAAGGCGAGAGGGCCGCCGCAGCAGACCGGGCAGCAGCGGGCCGTCTCCGAGCAGGTAGGCCAACGGGGACAGCGCGAGCAACGTCAGCGGCGCGAGCACCGGCATGAAATGATGTCCCTGGCGCCCCGGACCCACGCAGGCCAGATAGAGCGACAGCGTGAGCCAAAGGAGCAGGGGCGCGATGTGCGGCGGCGCTGGGCGCGCGGCCGAGGGGCATTCGGTGGCACGAGATCGCCGCACCAGGATCACGAGCCACGCGACGACGCCGGCGGCGCTCAGAACGAGCAGCTCGCGCGCCAGTGACAGTTCGGCGTGGTACGTCTGAAGCGCTCGCCCGACGTGCGTGAAGCTCGCGTCGTCGATTTCGAAGTAGGCCCGGTTGAAGCGGCCGACCGCAAACGCCGCCTCGGAAAGCGCGCCGTGAAGTGCGAGCCAGGCCGCCGCGAGCGCGGGCAGGATGATCCCGGCGCATCCCGCGACGAGGGCATCGCCGATCGCGACGGGTGAGGCGGGCGGGCCGGACGCCGGCGGATCGATCGACCGCGCCGCCCTCGCGCGGCCCCCGCGTTCCCAACCGGCAATCAGCGTCAGGTGCAGCGCGCAGGCCAGCCCGACCGCGATTCCGCTTTGCTTGAACAGCGGGGCCGCGCCCGCCAGCAGGCTGGCTGCCGCGAGTGCGGCGCGGCGCCGCGAGTTGATCCAGGCGAGATACGCGGCCATCGCGCCCGTCTCGCAGGCCAGCACGAACGTCTCGGTTCGGTTCGCGCCGCATTCGTAATGCAGCGCTGTCAGCCAAGCCGCCGCAAACGCCAGCGCGAAGGGCGTAATGGCGCGCCCGAAGGCGCCGCGGGCCGCAGCACAGCACGCGTAGATCGAAGCGGTCAGCGCCACCGCGCAGGGGACGATTTCCGCCAGGCGGCCTTCACTAAAGAGCGTGAAGCCCAGCGAGTTCACCCACCAGATGCCCGGCGGCTTGTTGTCCCAGATGTCGACGTACGGAATCGCGCCCTGCGAAACGCACCAGCCGTAGTACGAGAAGAGCAGGCTGTCGACGACGTTGGCGCGCCAGTGAACGGCGGACTGGTTGAGCAACACCGCAACAGCGACCACCGGCAGGGCCCACGCCCACCAGAGGCGAGATCGGCCGGGCTCGGCGGCAGTGCGCATGTCGGTCACATGGGCCGGCGGGCAAGCAGGGCCGGCAATTGCGCGACCATCCCTCGAAGCGCCTGGCCGCGATGGCTGATGCGGTTCTTCTCGGCGGAGTCGAGCTCCGCGAGCGTAACGCCGCGATCACCGAGCAGGAAGACCGGGTCATAGCCGAAGCCGTTGCAGCCGCGCGGCCCGAACGCGATCGCGCCCTCCAGCGTCCCGGTGGTTTCGAGGATCACGCGGCCGGCTTGAACAAAGGCCATCACGCAGCGGAAGCGCGCCGTTCGACGGGCCGCGGGAACACCGTTCATGCGCTCGAGCAGCAGGTTGAGATTGTCGTCGTCGTCGCGCGGCAAACCGGCGTAGTGAGCCGAATGCACTCCGGGCGCGCCATGCAAGGCATCAACCTCCAGGCCGGAGTCGTCAGCCAGCGCCGGCAGCCCGGTGCGCTGTGCGTAGTACAGCGCCTTGGCGCGGGCGTTTTCGGCAAACGTCTCACCCGATTCCTCGGCTTCCGCGAGCGCGGGAAATTCGTCCAGGCTGCGCCAGGCGATAGGCCGGCCCGCCGTCAGCTCGCGGATTTCGCGCACCTTGCCGGCGTTGCGCGTGGCCAGCAGCAACTCAACCGCCCGCGATCGGGTCACTCGAACCTGCCCTCGCGCTTGGGAATCAGCACCGGGAACGAGGTGTGCGGATCGCGCGTGGACTTGCTGGTCGTCGGGTCGCGCCTCCGCTCGTAGAAGATGTGTCCGTTGTGGGTGTTGTACGGGTACTTGCGCTGGAGCGCCAGCATGCGCTCGTCCACGATCTTGGCGCTGAACTCGACCGAGCCGGTCAGCGGATTCGTGCGCTTGATGCTCTCGATCGCGGTCTGCGGGAACGAGCCCACGCACACGATGCTGTTCTGCTCGCCGTGGTAGTAATACGCCTCCTCGCCCTGGTCGCGCAGAATCTGGCAATATTGCTCCGCGGCACTCTTGCGCTGCCGCATCTGCTCGGAGTTGTAGAAGACGGCGATCTGGAGCGAGTATTGCCCGACGGCGTGGTCGAGGCACCATTCCGCCGGCAGGGTTTCGGTGGTCGGCTGGGCCTCCATCGTCGCATAGATGAACGGCCAGACCGGGCGCGTGCCGCCGGCACCGTCGCCCGCGTCGAACGAGAGCTTGCGGACGAGATCGAGGTCCTTAAGCGGGTCAGGCTTGAACGACTCCTGCCCGCTGCGCTCGTCGTAGCGGCGCTCGTAGCGCCCGTAGTAGACGTTGCTGGATCCCTCGACGTCGAAGACCGCGACCAGCGCGGGCTTGAGCCCGTCGACCTTGCGCAGCGCCGCGGCGTAGTTGTTCGCGTTGGAGAATCGGTCGGGGCCGCGCAGCGAGATGCAGCGAATGGCCCACAGGTCGTCTGTAGCGGGCTTGTTGCGAGCCCAGCCGAACAGGCCGCCGTCGTCGGCTTTCGCGGGAGTGACGCTGCCCGGTTTGGGGGCGTGGTCGGGCTCCTCGGCCTGGGCGGATTCGCCTTCCAGCGGCGCTTCGTCGCTCGGCACGTCGTAGGTGGCCTTGGCCGGAAAACGCTCCTGGGTATTAGGCTGATCGTCCTTGTCCGAGACCTTGAACCAGTTCAGATCCTGCGTATTTTTCTGCGCACAACCGAAGAAGGGAAATGCGAGCAGCGCGAGCGCGCACATCAGTGTCGAGAGCCGAAGAGCCCCATCCATCCTACGGTGCAGTCGCGCGGAGAGGATGCCGCGCCAGCGACTTGACCTGGGATCTTGCTCCCAGCCTCTCACCGCTCTGGAGAGAGGTTGGGAGAGCGGCGGTTTTCCTGCGGCTTTCCGACCCTCGCCCGACCCCTTCCGGCGGGGGCGAGGCGGTCTGAGATCGCTTCTGCTCATCCGGACACCGTTTCGCCGAGCGGCGCCCGCCGCGCGGTTTCCTGAAGGGCCAAGAGCTGATCGATTCCGCGCCGGCCGACGGCCATCATCTCCGTGAGCTGCGCGTCACTGAACGTCCGCCGCTCGGCCGTCGATTGCACCTCGATCCACTCGCCGCGGCCGGTGCGGACGAGGTTGCAATCGACCTCGGCGGCGGAGTCTTCCTCATAGTTCAGGTCGAGCAGAAGTTCGCCGCGCACGTAGCCGGCGCTGATCGCAGCGACGGCGCCGAGCAGCGAGCCATCCGCCCAGAGTCCCCGTCGACGGCCCTCGTCGAGCGCGTCGGCGAGGGCGACGAACACTCCGGTGATTGCGGCGGTGCGGGTGCCGCCGTCGGCCTCCAGCACGTCGCAGTCCAGTTGCAGCGTGTTGCTGCCCAGCTTCGACAGATCGACCACGCAGCGGCATGAGCGGCCGATCAGCCGCTGGATTTCCTGTGTGCGGCCGTCGAGCCGGTCGCGGCTGCGCGCCTTGCGCTGCGGAGTCGAGCCGGGCAGCATGTCGTACTCGGCGGTGAGCCAGCCCTTGCCGCTGGCGACGCGCCATTCCGGCACGCCTTCGACGATCGACGCGGTGCAGAGGACCGTCGTGCGGCCGAAACGGATCAGCACGGAGCCGGCGGCGGCGCGGGTGTATCCGCGCGTGATCTCGACCCGTCGCAGGCAATCGGCGGCCCGGTTGTCGTTACGCATGCCGCGGATTCTCGGAGGATTCGGGTCGCTTGACAATCCAGATCGTGTGCAAGCGGCAGCGGACAGCGCCGGGCCGTCAGAACGATGGAACCTGGACGCCCCCAAGCGCGACGGCCAGCCGCTCGAGCGCGAGCTGCGGCGCGACGTTGCGCTCCAGAATGCGCTCGGTCGCGCCGCACGACTCAATCGCGTCGGCCAGCGACAGCGGATCCAGTTTCCCCAGCGCGTCGACCGACCGGGCGGGGCGTGCCTGCCCGGAAGGGCCGCCGGCGACGAGCATCGCCTGGCGCAGCAGGCTCGAAACGAGCATCAGGCTCAGCCGCAGCGAGTCGCGAAGCTGGTCCGTCGAGACCGCCTTGGACGCCCCGCCACGCCGTCCGGACGCTCGCCGCGCACCAGCCTCCTGGGCGTCGGCATCGGAATCCTCGCTGTCCGGGTCAGCGCGCGTGGCGTCGTCCGCGTCTGCCGGGGCGTCGGCCTCGCGCGCCGGCGACTGCTCGAGCCCGGCCAGATTTCCTGCCAACGTCGCGGAGATTTCGACGAGCGCTTTGGCGAAGCTCTCGGCGTCGTAGGGCGGGCCGGCGGCGAGGCACTGATCGATCTCCTGGCGGGCGTCGAGCAGCCCGCCAGCGTGCCAGCGCAGTGCCGCGCCGAGGCTTCCCTGGGCCAGATCGGATAACAGCTCGGCATCCGGTTCCTTGGCGCCGCGTTCCGCAAGCTGCTCGCGGATGAACGACCGTGGCAGCAGATCAAAGCAGACCTGCTGGCAGCGCGAGCGGATCGTCGGCAACAGTCTCAGACTGGACGAGGACACGAGCACAAGGCACGACGGTCCCGGCGGCTCCTCCAGAGTCTTGAGCAGCGCGTTCTGCGCTTCCTCGTTCATGCGCTCGGCATCTCGAACGACGAACACTCGCCGCCGTCCGAGCGCCGGCGTCTTGCCCGCCGGCTCAATCAGAAAGTGGCGCACGACGTCGACCACCAGGAACAGCCCTTTGCTCGCGCGAATCGCGCGATCGGGGTGCTGGCGGTGCAGCCCGCGCTCGATCAGGTGAAAATCCGGGTGGGCGCCGCTCGCCAACGCGCGGCAGGAGCGGCAGCGGCCGCAAGCGTCCGCATCGGCGGCGAGCGGGTCGTCCTCGCACAACAGGCGTGCCGCGAGCGCGGTCGCGGTGCGTTCCTTGCCGACGCCCGGCGGACCTTCGAACAGGTAGGCGTGATGCAGCCGACCGGCCCGCAGGCTGCGGCGCAGCAGCGACAGGGCGCGCTCCTGTCCGTGAATCTCACTGAAACGCATCGCACAGCGCCTTCTCAACGTCGGCAAACACCGCATCCGCGGCGCGGGTCGCGTCGACCACCACCACCGGCCTCGGATAAAACGTGGGCAGCTCGCGGAAGATCTCGCGAACGCGGCGATGAAAATCCAGCGGGCGGCGCTCCATCGCGTCGGCGGTCGCTCCCGTGAACAGGCTGGCCTGGCCGCTGCCGTTGCGCCGGTTGACGTGATGCGGCTTGCGGCCGGTGCGATCGAAGCCGGTCTCGGGCGGAACGTCCAGCACGATGGTGAGATCGGGCCAGGTGTCGGCCACCGCATGACGGCTCAGGGCGAGCACTTCCTCGCGCGGCATTCCCGCCGCCACCTGATAGGCGCACGTCGACGAGATGAAGCGGTCGCAGAGCACGGTGCGGCCAGCGGCCAACGCCGGTCGGATCACCTCGGCGACCAACTGGGCGCGCGAGGCCATGAAAAGCAGCGTCTCGCAGCGCGCGTCCATCTCGGAGAGGTCGAATCCGAGCAACACATGGCGGATTCGGTCGCCAATCGCGGTTCCGCCGGGATCCTTGGCGAACGTCCAGGGCTGCCCGTGCGACTCGACCCAGGCTTTGAGCCGGTCGAGCTGGGTGCTCTTGCCGGCGCCGTCCGGGCCGTCGACGACGATGAATCTTCCGGCGAGGTTCATTGCGCGCGAGCGTAGTGGAAACGACGCGCGCCGGCAACGTATCCCGCGCGGAGCGATTGACAGGCGGCAGGCTCCGTAACGCTAGTCCGCGAACTGGCTGGGCGAGACGCCGAGATCGACGACGCTGCATGCGAGGATCGGATCAAGCCCCAGCTTGCGCGCCTGCGACTCGAGCGCCTCACTCCCGGCCCCGGGGTTTACGAAGAACTCGGCCGGCCGCGCGGCCGCGATGTCGGCCAGCACCGTCAGCCCCAGCTCCGGTGGCAGGTACAGCGAAACGCGGTCGAGCGGCAGCGGCACGTCGCGCAGCGACCTGTACACCGGCAGCCCCTCGATCGTGCCGCCGCGCGGATTGACCGGGTAGGCGCGCCAACCCTGGGCGACGTGAGCGCGGAGCGACTTGTTTCCATACTTGGAGCGGTCCGCGGAAGCGCCGATTATGGCGACGCTCCGCGGCGGCGGGGTCTTCGCGGTCACGGCTTGGATGACATCGGCGTCAGCGTGCCCGGCTGGGATGCCGGCGCAGGAGCCGCATTTCCGCCCGGGTCCGGCTTCGGGCCGTTCGTGCTGGGACCGTTGGCTGGCGAACCCTGCGGCAAGGTCACGGTGTTCGGTTGTCCATCCCAGGTCGCACCCTTGGCCGCCTTCTCCGCGTCGTGATCGTAGCCGAGCAACTGCCGGCTCAGCAGGCCGTCGCTCTCCATCTGGTAGCAGGGCGGCGTCACGAAGAAGCTGACCGGGAGCATGAGATAGTTCAGGTGGTAACGCGCGACCGAATAGGGCATCGCCAGGTAGTCTTCCCAGCCGACGTGGTAGACGTTGCTCCCCGTGCGCCCGTGCCCCTGGTCGACGAACGGGTCTTCGAAGTAGAGCGGGTAGTGCGGGACGGCTCCGCGCTGCGGCGTGATGCTGCACACCGGCCAGGCGCGCGTGCGCCGGGGAGCCTGAGGCGCGTGGGCCATCACGTCGTCGACCGTCGCGGTGCTGAGGTTTCCGGTGGCGGCGGGGCCGTCCTCGCGCCACGGGTTGTGCAGGTTGGCGCAGCCGGTCAGCAGCAGCAGCGCCGTCGCGAGCGAGAGCCCGCTGAAGTACCGTCGATCACTGCGCATCGGAAACCCTCGAAGCGCTCTATTCATCGCTTGCGTAGTCGATGGCATAGTTCGTCGGTTCCTTGGTGATCATGATGTCGTGCGGATGCGATTCCGCAACTCCCGCATGGGTGACCCGAACAAACTTCGCCTTCTCGCGCAGTTCGGCCACCGAGCGAACGCCGCAGTATCCCATGCCCTGCCGCAGGCCGCCGACGAGCTGGTACACGTATTCGGCGAGCCGGCCGCGGTAGGGGACGCGTCCTTCCACGCCTTCCGGCACCAGCTTGGTGGGCTGGTCGGCGGATTGGCCGTAGCGCTCGGCGCTGCCGGCCTGCATGGCCCCCAGCGAGCCCATGCCGCGGTATTCCTTGTATCGGCGACCCTTCCAGAGCACAAGCTGCCCAGGCGACTCGTCGAGCCCGGCGAAGAGCGAGCCCAGCATGACCGCGCTGGCGCCCGCTGCCAGGGCCTTGACCACGTCGCCGCTGAGGCGAATGCCGCCGTCGGCGATGATCGGCACGTCCGCGCCCGCGACGGCGTTGAGAATCGCGGTGATCTGAGGAATCCCCACGCCGGTAACCACGCGTGTGGTACAGATGGACCCCGGCCCGATGCCAACCTTGATCGCATCCGCGCCGGCCTCGACCAGCGCCCTGGCACCCTCGGTGGTGGCGACGTTTCCGGCGACAATCTGGATGTTGAAGCGCTTCCGCAGCGAGGCGACGGTTTCGACGACCGCGTGGCTGTGGCCGTGCGCACTGTCCACCACCAGCACGTCGACGTCGGACTTGATGAGCTGCTCGGCCCGCTCGTAATCGTGCGCACCGACCGCGGCGCCGACTCGCAGCCGGCCGCGCGCGTCCTTGCACCGCTGCGGGTACTCGCGGGCGCGCTCGATGTCGCGCATGGTGATCAGCCCGGCCAGCTCGCCGCGCGCGTCGACCAGCAGCAGCTTCTCGACCTTCGAGCGCTTCAGGATCACCTCCGCGGCGTCGAGCGTCGTATTCGGCGCGGCTTTCACCAGGTTCTCGCGCGTCATCACTTCGCTGATCTTGCGTTGCGGCGATTCCTGGTACTTCATGTCTCGCCGCGTGAGGATGCCGACGAGCGTTCCGTCGTCAAGCGTGATCGGCACGCCGCTGACGTTGTGCAGGCGCATGATGAGCTGGGCGCGCTCGACGGTGTCGTCGGGACGCAGCGTCACGGGGTCGAGAATGACGCCGCTCTCGGAGCGCTTGACCTTGCGGACCTCGCGGGCCTGGGCCTCGGGGCTGAGGTTGCGGTGAATGACGCCGAGGCCGCCTTCCTGAGCCAGCGCGATCGCCAGCGTGCTCTCGGTGACGGTGTCCATCGGGGCCGCGAGCAGGGGGATGTCGATGCGGATTTCGCGGGTCAGTTGGGTGGAGACGTCGACGTCGCGCGGGTGGGTCTCGGCGTACGCGGGAACGAGCAGCACGTCGTCAAACGTGTACGCCTGGCCGAGGATCTTGGATGCAGGGTTGAAATCCGACATGGGTGGATCATACGAATCCCCGCCGGGCCGTCAAGATTGAGTAGATGCCGCCCGTCCGGCGCGGCGTCCTACCCGGCGTCCTGCAACAGCTCGGGAAACAGCAGCGCCAGCACCATCGTCCGCGCGTTGAATAGCGCGTGCACCAGGACGCACAGCGCCAGCGAGCCGTGCCGCGCCCGCAGATACCCGAGCAGCAGGCCGAGCGTCGCCAGCGGCAGAACGACCTGCGGCTGCGGCAGATGGACCATTCCGAACAGGGCCGCCGACAGCGCCACGGCGAGCCACGGGCTGTCGAGCCCGCGCAGCAGACCGGTCAGCAGCAGCCCGCGGAACAGCACTTCCTCCAGCAGCGGCGCGACGACGACGGCGGAAGCGACGAGCTGCAACGCCGCCAGCGGGACGTTCTTGGCCTCGCGCAGAACCAGCAGGACAAAGTGCATGGGCGGTGCGGCCTGCGGCTCGATCCACCGCCAGATCATCTCGCAGAAGTGAAGCTGGACGTAGGCCAGGGGGAGAATTGCGAGCGTGGCGAGAATGCCGATGACGAGCAGCCGCGCGGATCCGAACCGCGCGGGGCTCGCGCGGGCGCGCGAACGCAGAAAGAGCGTCCAGCCCAAGCCTGCCACTACGAGCCTGGCCGCGTCTTCGAGCAGGGCGCGGACTTGCCAACCGCCGGGGAGCGTGCCGGCTGATTCATTCGCGGGGCCGAACCAGTGATTCCCCAGCTCGCGCGCGGCGGATGAGAGGATCATGTAGAGCAGGAAGAGCGCGGCGAACGCGGTCAGGCCGGGGCCGCCGACAATGTCGGCGCCGCGCCGCAGGGGATTGCGCAGCTCATCGCGCCGCCACCACCCCACCAGGACGCCGAGGCCCACCAGCGCGCCCGTGGGAAAGCTGAGCGCGTCGAGCAAGGTTACCAGTTCTCGGGCTGCGTCGAGCATGGGGGCGGATGCCGGAGCGGCTCTCCCGATCGCCTGGCCCGGCCGGCGGGCGAGCTTGCGCGACTCTCAAGGCGGCCGGCGGCCTATGCGCCCTCGCGCGGGGGCGGATCGCCGCCTTCTGCGGGGCCGTCGGCCGGTGCGGATTCAACCTCCGCCGGCGGCGAGTCGGCGGCGGGGCCGTCCGCGGGGGCCTCGGCGTCGCCGGCCGCGGCACTCTCGGTATCCGTTTCTGCAAGCACCGACGCCGGCACCGGTTCAGGAGACCGAGGCGCGCCCTTGGGCGGCAGCAGGCCGGCGGCACGCGCCTTGTCCTCGGCTTCTTTCTCCTCGAGCTGGCGAATGACGACTTCGCCCGCTTCCTCCAGCAGCCGCTCGGCCAGCGGGCGCTCGATTTCGAGCATGTTGATCAGCGGGTCGACTCCGGCTTCGTCGCCGATGGCGTCGATGTCGCCCATCGAGACGCAGCCGATCGCGATCAGCTTGTCGAGCAGCGCTTCCGTGAACTCGGGAATCGACTTCAGCGTCAGTTCCATCTGCTCGAGGTTCTTGGTGTATTCCGCCGGCGTCAGGATGTCGATGTCCCAGCCGGTCAGCCGCGAAGCCAGCCGCACGTTCTGCCCGCGCTTGCCGATCGCCAGGGAGAGCTGATCTTCGGCGACGACCACGGTCGCTTTGCCCAGTTCGAGGCACAGGGCGATTTCCTGGACTTCCGCGGGCTTGAGGGCGTTCTGAATCAGAATCTGGCTCGACTCGTTCCAGCGCACGATGTCGATCTTCT
>CAYXIO010000003.1:0-28616 GCA_964465125.1 uncultured Planctomycetales bacterium
GGAGCCTGCGGCAGGCGCAGCGCGAGGGTCGGCAGCGGCGCTCCGGCGGCGAGATCCGCCGCAGGCACGCCGCTCGGCTCCGCGGCTGGCGGCGCGGCTTCGCGCGCGGCAGACGCTGAGAGCGCCGGCGACGCCGAGCCATCGCGGTCGCGGCTCGATCGCGACGCGAGCTCCAGCGACCCCAGTTCGACCGGCGCGATGGGTTCCGACGGTGCAACAGGCCTCGGCCGCCCCGCCTCGCATTGCACCGCCGCCGGCGGCAACCTGTCGGTTGCGGAATCGTCGGCCGCCTCAGACGATGCGCGCGGCGGCGGCTCCGCCGGAAGGCGCACCGCCAACACGGCCTCGGCGGGCGCGGGGCCGGCCGCCGAAGGAGCCGGAAAGCGGACCGCCGCTTGACTCGTCGCGCTCTCGCGAAGCCCCATTCGCGTGACGATTGAAGCGTGGTCTTCTGCGTGCGAAGCCGCGGCATCGGCGGCGCTTGCGGCCGACAGCTCCACGATCGTCTCGTCGGCGGCGAGGACAAAGTCACTGCGCACCTCGGCGATCGGCGGTGCGGGCTGCGCCGATTTCGGCAACGTCAGTGCGGCTTCGATCGCGTCCGACGCCGCTTCGGCCGCGCGCGGCACGGGCAGCTCCAGCGCCAAAGCGTCGATCGCGGGCGCGGTCACTTGCGGCGGATCGGCCGCGAGGCGCAGCTCCGCTTCATTCGTCGGCACATTCGAGTCGACCGGCCGGAGCGAGTCGTTCGGCATAGCCGGCGCGGGCAGCTCGAACGTCTCGTTCCTGGCGACGCTCAGTTCAAGCGGTGCGGTAACGGCGGGTGCGGCCTCCGCCGCCGGAAGAACCATCGATGCCGCGCTGGCGCGAATCTGCGAGTCGATTGAATTCGCGAGCACGGCCCCTTCGAGCGAGACCTGGATCGCGCCGCCGCGGCGCACGAAATCCACCAGGCCGGCGGTGACTTTCCAGAAATTGAAGAGCAGCATCAGCAGCAGATGCGCCATCAGCGAAGCCAGCAGGCAGCGCGTCAGCAGTGCCAGCCGACGGTTGCGGATGTCACCCCACAGCGTCCAGAGCAGCGCCAGCAGCAGCAGGGCCAGGATCAGCCAGAGCAGGTTGGGACCGATCGCGCGCCAGAGCGTCATCCAGTCAACGCGCGGCCGCGGCCGAAGCTCGGAGTCGACGTAGACTTCGCGCGCCGTGCAGTAGTAGAGGTTGTAGTCAGGCGTGTGCGCTGATTCGCGCGTCGGCGACGCCGTCGGATCCGGCGCTCGCTCACCGGCGGGTTGAGCGAATGGCGCGCTCCTCTGGCCGGGCCGATCCGAACTGAAGAACAGCGCGAACCCCAGCGCGCCCAGGCCGGGATCGAGCTCATTCGCAGGCGTGTTCAGCGGTGAGCCGAGGTTTTCCGCGGGCCGCCAGGCCGGGGCGCTGCTCTCGGCGGGAGTCAGCGACGTTGCCACGCGCCGGGCGCGATACAGATCGAACCCGCCGGCGCCGCCCGCTCGATCCGACGCGAAGTAGAGGAAATCGCCCGCCGGCGAGACGCACGGCGAGCCCTCGTTCGCCGGAGTGTTCAGCTCGGCCAGCGGCCGGACATCCCGCGGTCCGCGCGAGCCGAGCGTTGCGACGTACAGGTCGTAGGTGCGCCGGAACAAGTCCTCGCGCACGGTCGCGGGCCAGGCGTGCGGGTCAGGCTGGCGCGGGTCGGCCTCCTGCGGGCGGTTCGAGGCGAAGTAGAGTCGCTCGCCGTCGGGCGAGATCGCCGGACCGTAGTCGTTGAATGCGGAGTTCACCGCGGGACCGAGATTGCGCGGCGCATCCCAGCCGTCGTCGGAGCGGTCGGCGACCCAGAGGTCATAGCCTCCCAGGCCTCCGGGGCGATCGCTGTAGAAATACAGCGCCCGGCCGTCGGGAGCCGGCTCCGGCCCGAGCTCGTCGTACTCGCTGTCGAGGGCGGCGAGCGGCTCGGGGTCGGTCCAGCCGGTGGGCGTGCGGCGCGTGCAATAGAGATCGCCGTGGCCGCCGGCCTTGCCGCGCACGAAGTACAGCGTCGTGCCGTCCCAGCTCAGCCGCGGTTCGTAGTCGTCATCCGTGGTGTTGAGCAGCTCGGCCAGGGCGCGGGCGGGCTCCCAGAGAATGTCGCGCGGCCGGGCCTCGTCGCGCGGCTGGCGGATGGCCCGGCCGTCGCTGAGGAACTCGCGCCGCAGCGGGCGCTGCCAGACGAACCACGTCGCCAGCGCAAGCGCCGCAACGCCCGCACCCGCAAGGACGATCCATCGGCGACCGCGTTTCATGCCTCGTTCCCGCCGCGGGAGCTACTCGAGAATCGTGTCAAGGTAGGGTTCCTGCACGCCCGCGTTCTTGCAGACATCCAGAACGGCCACGATCGGCCCGTAGGCGCAGCGCCGATCGCCGCGGATCGTCACCTTCTGCGCCGGATTGTTGCGAACGGCCTCGCGCACCAGCTCATCCAGCTCGCGGCTGGACATCGTGCGGCCCGACACCACGATGCCGCCCTGCTCATCGACGTTAACGACCAGCTCGCGCAACGCCGTGCTCAGCGGACCGGCGGAAGCCGCGAACGGCAGCGCAATCCGCATCTCGCGCTCGGTCTGCTGAAAGGTCGTGGCGATCAGAAAGAAGATCAGCAGCAGAAACACCATGTCGATGATCGGCGTCATGTCGATGGCAATGCCATCCGCTTCGCGCGGCGCCCGGATCAGCACGGTTCCCCCCTTTCTTCAACGCGCGGCAGCGGCTCCTTCGCGAACGCTGCGGCGGTCCTGCGGCGAGCCGTCGCCGTGCGGCTCGACGATCGACTGCACCACCGCGGAGTGCAGCGCGCCCCGGCCGGCCGCGAATTCCTCAATGAAATCGACCGTCTGGCGGTCCATCTCCGCCACCAGCCGCTCGACCCGCGTGGAAAACCAGTGGTAGCCCAGCAGCGAGGGGATCGCGACAATCAGCCCGGCCGCGGTCGTGATCAGCGCCTCGTAGATTCCGTTGGCGAGCAGTTCCGTCCGCCCGAGCGCCTCGCCGGACGCGGCGACCGTGCGGAACGCACCGATCATGCCGAACACCGTGCCCAGCAGTCCCAGCAGCGGCGCCACGGCCGCCACCACCGACAACACGCGCAGATAGCGCCGCAGCTTGAAGACCTCGCGCTCGCCGGCCTGCTCGATCGTGCGTTCGAGGTACTCGATCGGCTCGTCGAGCCTGCGAATGGCGGCGGCGCAGATTCCGGCCATCGGGCTCGCGTTCTCGCGGCACAGCCCCAGCGCGGCGCGGCGATCCGCATCCGACCCGCGCCGCATCGTGTCGCGCAGCTTGGGCATGAAGGCCGCCGGAATCACGCTGGACATCCGCAGGCTGATCGAGCGCTCGACCATCACCGCGATCGCAACCAGCGAGCAGATCGCAATCGGGACCATCACCGGGCCGCCTTTGACGATCAGATCCCAGATGGAAAGCGGCGCATCTCCGCCCGCGGGTCCGGCCTGTGCAAGCATCCCGCAGATTACCGATGAGAGCATCTCACGACTCCTGAACGAAAGGCATGGACCGCCTACGCGCCGGACAAACCGCCGACCCGCCCGTCAGGGCGTCTCGCGCCGTTCGCGCCCCGGCGGGGCTGTGCGGCCCAGCGCGGCGAGGCGCTGCGCCGCCGACTTGGCCCAGGCACTGTCGGAAAACTCCTTGCGGACACGCTCGAACTGCCGCCGCGCCTCGACGAGTTGGCCCAGCGCTTCAAAGCAGCGGCCGGCCTCGAACAGCGCCGCCGCGCTCCACTCCGGATACGCGTACAGAATCTCGACCCGCAGCAGCTCCCGCACGGCGTCGTCGTAGCGCTTCTGAGCGAAAAGGCACTCGCCGATCTGGAATTGAGCGCGGGCGGCGGTCACTCCCTGGTGTCGCTCGATGACGCGCTGGTAAGCCAGCATCGCCTGGTCGTATTCGCCCGCGTTCTCGCGCGCCCAACCCAGGGCGAACTGCGCCTGATACCACTGCTCGTGGTCGGGTCGCTTCTTCAGAAAAGCTGCGAAGACGCGGGCGCTGTCGTCCCAGCGTTGCAGAGCCGCGAGCGCTTCGCCCAGCCGGAGCTGCGCCGAAGGAGCCGAGTCGGAGTCGGCGTAGGCCTCGAGCACGCGTTCGAACCAGCGGACGGCGGCTTCGTGCTTTCCGGCCAACCGCTGGGCCTCGCCGCAGTAGAACGCCGCCGACGGCCCGGCCTCACCGACGCGATCCGAGGCGAGAAAGGCTTCGAGCAATCGGGCCGCCGCCGGATAGTGAGCGGCTTCGAACTCGATCAGCCCGAGGCGATACGACGCGCGCGCCAGCACGTCCGCCGGCACGACCTTGGAATCGCCTTTCTCGACGCCGCCGCGCGCGATCAGCTCACGCAGCAGCTTGGCGGCGGGCTCGGTCTGGCCTTCGCCGGCCTCCAGCTCCGCCAGTTCGAGCGCGGCAAAGGGCTGTTCGGCGGAGTCCGCACACGATTGCAGTAGCGAAGTCAGCGGCGCGCGGGCCTCGCTGCCGCGCTTCAGCGCCTTCAGGCAAAGCGCGCGCTCGTAGAGCAGCGTGCAGCGCGCGGCAGGATCGAGCTTCATGCCCGCCAGGCCGTCGAGCGCCGTCAGCGCTTCCGCTGCCCGCCCCTGCCGCGCCAGAGCCTGCGCCCGCAGCGTCAGCGCCGTGGTCCGATCGCTGTCAGAAAGTCCGCCGCGCAAGCTCGCGTCGAGCGAATCGACGGCGTCGGACAGCTCACCTGCTGCAAACAGCGCCTGGCCCAGCAGCAGCGACTGGCCGGCGGCAGCCGACGCGTCGGAGTCCGCTTCGACGGCGCGTCGCGCCCAGCGGACGGCGTCGGACGCCGCGCCGCGGCGCAGCGCCAGCCGGGCGAGATGCTGTGCCACCGCCGCGCTGAGCTTCGCGTCAAGCGAGGGTGTTTCGGCCAGCGTCTTGAGAGCGCTCTCGGCCTCCGCATCTCGCTCCAGCACGAGCAGTGTCTGGGCGCGCTCGAATTCAGCCTGGCGGCGCGTCGCGTCGTCACGCGACTGCTTCGCGGCGCGATCGAACGCCGCGGCCGCGGCTTCAGCATCGCCGTTGCGTCGCTGCGCTAACCCGAGCGAAAGCAGCGCTTCCGCGGCGGCGGGTGCGTCGGGCACGGCGCGCAGGTAGCGATCGAGCGCGGCGATGGCGGCGGGCCAATCCGCGCGGGCGATCTGCAAGTCCGCCAACGTCAGCAGCGCCGTTCGCAGCGCCGGTTCGCGCTCGGCGATCTCGATGGAATCCTGAAGCGATTGGATCGCCTCGTCCAAGCGCCCGAGCCGGCTCAGCGCGACGCCGGCGCGCACCCGCGCGGTTCCGGCCTGGGACGCGTCCGGTTCCGCAAGCAGCAACGATTGATACTGGCGCAGGGCGGCGGCGAAGTCCCCGCGCAGGAACTCGTCTTCGCCGGCCATGAGCCGCACGTCCGCGGCCAGTGCGTGCTGCGGGAACTGCTCCAGGAACACCGCGCAGCAGCGCGCGCTCTCCTCGTAGCGCTTCAGCCGATGCAGCACGGAAGCGAGGCCGGCCTGGGCGTCGGGCGCCATGGCGTGCTTGGGAAACGCCCTCAGGAACTCCTGGAACGCGAGTACGGCGGGCTCAAACTGCCCGGCCGCGGAGGCGGACGACGCGAGCTCGTAGGTCAGCTCCGCCCGCCACGAGCTTTCCGGATACGCGCGCAGGGCCGTCGAGAGCCGTTCCATGGCACGGGCAGGTTCGCCCTGTCTCGCGGCACAGCGCGCCAGCCAGAACGCGCACTCGTCGCGGCGGGTCGCCTGGTCGAGCGCGTCGGCGGCCTGAAAATGCTCGACGGCGCGCGAATACTGCTTCATCTCCAGGCGCGCTCGGCCGGCCAGCATCAGCAGCGACTCGCGCTGCGCCGCGCTGAGGTTCTCGCGCAGGCCGCGCTCCGCGTTGCCCGCCGCGGACGTCGCGTCGCCGGCCGCGAACTGCGCCCGGACGAGACCGAGCCGCGCTTCCAGTGCCACCGGCGCATCCCTGGACTTCAGCAGCTCCCGATACGCGTCACACGCGGCGGCAGGATCGCTGCGCTCCAGGCACTGGGCGCGCAACAGGCCCGCGGACGGCGCCAGAGCTCCGTCGGGGAACTTCGCGAGCAGCGCCTCAAGCTGGGCCCGGGCGGCATTCCACTCGCCGCGCGCCGCCGCCGCGCCGGCCGCGAACCAGAGGACCCACTCCCGTTGCGGCGCATCGGGCCAGCGCCGCGAGAACTCGTCGGCAAGGCGAATGCAGAGCTCGGCTTCCGCCGCGCCGGCGGCCGCCTCGACGGTCAGCGCCGCCAGGTCGGACGCCAGCTCATGCTGCGCGTGCGCGCGCAGGGCGCGCTGAAACGTCTCGAGGGCCGCCTTGGCATCTCCTCGCGCCAATTGACACTGCCCCAGCAGCGCCAGCACTTCGAACGCGAACGGGTGATCGCGCATCGCGGCGAGCAGCGTCAGCTCGCGTTCGGCGGCGTCCAACTGCCCGAGACGTTGCAGGCAGATCGCCAGGCCGTAGCGGGCTTCGCTCGCCTTGGCGTGCTCCGGGGCGGCCTTCAGGAAGCGGCGGAATTCATCGGCGGCCAGTTCGTGGAGCCCGCGGTTCAGCAGCCCCGTGGCGCTCTGATACAGCCGGTCGGCGGTGCTGACGGCTTCGGGAGCCGGCGCGCGCGTGGCCGACTGGGGCACCGCGCCGGCGCGCGGAGCCGCGAGCAGAATCGGCGTCAGCGCTGCCGCCAGGACGACGACCCGGCGTCGCAGGATGCGAGTCATGTCAAGTCTCCCGACGGGCAGGCGGGTCGTGGAATCGTCGCATGGGTTCGGACGCGCAACGTGCACCGCGCCCCCTCCGGTGTTCGGTCGCAGGTCGAAAAGATTTGGTCACTCGCTCGGCGGCGCCGACTCAGGCTCGAAATCGGCGCCGCTCGGGCGAATCGCTTGTGGGAGTCAGAACCGCGTTGACGGCGACGGCTGCTCCAGCCATTCGGGCGCGTCCACGTCGTCGAATCCGTCGTCGTCATCGGCGGAGTTATCATTGTCCCCGCGCGTTGTTCTCACGGCTTTTTTCGCCGCAAAAAACCCAGCCAGCGCCGCCGGATCGGAGAGCAGGTCAGCCAGGTACGCGGTGTTGCTGGCCGCGCCGGCGGCCGCCAGCATCGCGACCAGGTTGGCCGAGTTCTCCGCCGCCCCGCTCGCAGCCGTCACACCGGTCGTCATCGCCAGAACCGCCGCCGGCAGCGTATCGAGCCGGCTCCGCGCGTCTTCATCGTCGTCGTCATCGTCCGAGGGCTCGGCGTCTTCGTGACTCCGTCCGCTGCGCTCGCGCAGCTCCTCGGCCTGTTGCTCCAGCGACTCGGCCTGCCGCTCCAGGCGCTGGGCGGTGCGTTCGAGCTGGCGGATGTAGCGCTCAAGCGGCTGGGAGGCGTCTTCGCCGCTGCCACGTGCCCGGCTGCGAAGGTCCTCGCCTTGCTCGCGCAGCGAGTTCGACTGGGCACGCAGCTCGGCCACCGCCGCCCTCAGCGCGGCAAGCTGCGGACGGGCCCCGGCGAGCGCTTCGGCCGTTGCGTACTCCCCGGCCGACCCGAAGAAGCGCGCCGCATCGGCCAGGGGCGCCTCGGCGTCACCCAGTATGTAACTGCGGATCGTCCCTGGCGGATTGGCGCGGCCCGACGGCTCGCCCGGCTTGCCGTGAGGGTCGATCAGCCGGATAAACGCCTCGATGGTCCTGTGCTGGGGGGGCGTCGCGTGCACCTCGATGCTGCCCTCGCCCTTGCCGACCGGAATCGGCACGTCGCTGCGCACCATCAGCTCATACAGCGCGTCCAGTTTCCCCTCCGCAAGCCGGTAGCTGCGTACGACGACCTGGCCCTCGTCGCCTTCGTCGTCGTCCGGCACCGCGATCGTGATCGAAGGCGCGCGCAGCGTCATGCCGCCGTCCGGTTCCATGAAGACGCCGGCGCGTGGGGCTTCGGGAGCGCGCGGCGCGCGACGGCCGCGCGCGGGCTGCGGTGGCTGGGGCGGTTGCGGGGCTTGAGGGGCCGGGTTGGGAACGACCCAGACACCACGGCCCGTGCCGCCGCCCGCAATGGGGGACGTGTGGCGCTCTCTCAGCTCGGCGGCGAGCGCGGCCAGCTCGCGCTCCAGCCGCGAGAGGCGTTCCTCGAGGTCGTCGTGCGGGGGATTCTGCATCGCGCTTGCGAGCACCGCCGTGCCGAGGTGCGAACCGGAGATCGAAGGCACGAGGTCCAAGCGGTAGCCCTCGTCGGCGGGCAGGGCAAGGACCGGCACCTGAACGGTGTCGCCGGCGGTTACGGGATCGAGCATAACAACGGGCGCCACGATCGCTGAGGGGGTGGTCGCCTGCCCGGGTGGACAGGGTTGCGGGGTCGGCAGCACGACGACCGCCGGCGGCGCATCGCCGCCCGGCGCCGACCACGCCGGCAGCGCCGTCCAGCCTGCCAACGCCACCACGCCCGCCAGCGCCAGCCCCGTCCACGAGGCGCGCGGTCGCACGGATTGTGTCATCACCATCGTCAGTCTCCTGGCAATTCCCTTCGCTCCCGCGGATGTCACGCCCACGGCCGCCGCGGGCGACGAACCAGCATCGCATGTGAATCGCGAGGCCTGAAGCAGGGCCTCCGCGTACGCTCGCCGACCGCGCGGCAACAGCCACGTCACCCACGCGTCGCAGCACAGGTCGGCCTCTTCGTGAATGCGCCGGCGAACCCACCAGACCAGCGGGTGCCACCAGAACAAGGCTGAAATCCCAATCTCAAGCCAGCACAGCCACGTATCGCCGCGGCGAATGTGGGCCAGCTCGTGACACAGAATCGCGCGCCGTCCCACGCGATCGAGCGTCGACCAGAGCGGCAGCGGCAGAATCAACCGCGGCCGGCCGACGCACCACACCATCGGCGATACCCGCGCACTCGTGAGAAGCGTCGTCGGGGCGCGAACCAGGCCGGCGCGCCGCGCGATCCGCTGCACCTCCGACCGGATCTCGCGCGGCGCGATCCGTGCTTTCGCGATCACCCGGCCAAACCAGGCGATTCGCGCGGCAGACACCAGCAAAACCAGCACCCCGCCCGCCAGCCAGACCCACGCTGGAATCACCGGCAGGCACGCCAAGCGGTCGCGAATCTGAACCATCCCGAGCACCCAGCCGCGCCACCAGCTTTCCGGCGCGAGGTTCACGCCCAGGAATGCGGCGGCCGGCGCCTCTGCGCGCGGCGGCGCGGGGTCCGCCTCGGGCACCGGCGCGAGAGACGCCAGCAATTCGAGGCGGGCGAGCTCAGTCGACTGGGAATCGGAGCCGTCTTCGGGCGCGGGCGCCGCCACGACCGAGCCAATGACGCGCCCGTCGGCGCTTCGCGGCGGCGGCAGCAGGTCGCAGGGCGAACCCAACTCGGTCGGCGTTTCGTGCGAGTCACGCTCCCGCAGCGGCACTGCGAGGCGAATCGGTCCCGATTCCCACGCAACCGCTTCGCGGTCGATCATCCCCCCCGAGCGCGCCGTCGGCGGGAGCGTTGTCGACGCGCGCGGCTCGGGGTGGAGATTGGACCCGGGTGCATGAGCCTGCGGCGAAGGGTCGCCCGCCGCGCGAGTGCCGGGCGCTGCGCCGGCGCTGATGAAGAACCGCGGCAGCGCATCGGCGATCTCGAGCGCACCGGCAGCGGCGCTCGAGACGGACGGGCCCTGCACGTCGCAGGCCGCTGGTGCGGATAATTGCGATTCAACGCCCGGCTCGCGGACGGGCATCCACACCGGCTCGGACGTCAAGAGAGGAGCCGCCGAGCCGGCCGAATCAGGCGCGTCAGTGGTATCGAGCGCGCCTGCACTCGCGCGGATTGCTGAAGCGGCGTCGGCGGCGCGCGGAGGGTCGGCAACTTCCTGCGGACCGAGCGATGGCAAACCGAGCGGCACGATGAACCAGAGCAGGACCAGCACCCAGAGTGCGTGGCGGGTCGCCGGGCGGCACGGCACGGTTCGGCAGACCAGCGCCACCAGCACCGCGAGCGGGATCACGGCCCAGGCGTTGCGCCAAAGCAGCGAGAGCGGAATCTCGGCCCACTCCATGACCGCCACTCCCCGAATCCAGGGAAGACTCGTAGCCGCAATACCCGACGAGACGCTCAGGAGCGCTCGCCCCCTTCGAGTTTCCCGATCAGACGCTGGAGTTCATCCAACTCCGCTGCCGTCAGCTTCTGCGTCTTGACGAGCTGAAGCACAAGCGGGCCGGCGGCGCCGTCGAACAACTGGTTCAGCAGGGTGCGAATGCGCGTTCGACTGAGCCGCTCGCGCGTGATCAGCGGTCGGTAGACATAGGCCTGCCCGCTGCGATCGCTGCGGACGAAGCCCTTCTGCTCGAGCCGCGTCAGAACCGTCTGCACGGTGGTATAGGCCACGCGCCGGCCGCGGGCGTGAAGCCGCTCCAGCACGCGGCGCACCGGGGCCGGCGATTCCTCCCACAGCTCGCGGAGCATCTCCAGCTCCGCCGCCCCCAGATCATGTCGACTGCCACCCGGCATACTGGTACCCGCGAAGACTCCGCGCGGTCGCACTCTCCTACAGCCGTCGGAGGAAGTCTACTATAATTGTCGGAGAAGTCAACCGCTTTTTTCCGCGCGCCAGGTGCGTTCGACGCGGTCGCGAGCCATGAGGCGATGGGCCCGCGGGCGGGTGTGGGCACTTTGCGCTTCCCCGCACGCGGCCGGACGACAATACTTGCGTGGCACGGCATCAAGCCATGCCAGGCCGCGCCCGGACGGTCGCTTCGCACGTTTCGAATCTCAAACGCCTGGGAGAGAACATGTTGCTGAGAAGTTGGATGACCACCGCGACCCTGCTTCTGATCGGTACGCTCTCGTTCGGCTGCATGACCGCCCGGGAGGCGGCCAGCAACGGGCTTCCCACGGACGCTGTCGCAGAAGCGCCCGGCGGAACGGACAACGGCGGCGCGGCGCAGGACCCCGGAACGGTAACCGTCGGCGGTGGAGACAGCGTCTCCGTCGGCGGAAGCGGCGCTGACGGCGGAGGCGGACTCGCCGGCGGCGGCAGCGGCGGCGCTACAGGCGGCTCATCCGGAACCGCGACCGCCGCAAAACCCATCTTCCCCGACTCCATCGCCATCGACATCTCCGACCTGCCCGACGAGAAGGAAGGCGGCACACCCAAGTCGCTCTCCAACGCCCAAAGCCTCGACTACTTCACCTATCGTCGCACGATTCTCGCCTCGACCGCGATCGTGAACGCGTTTCATCGCCTGGCCGACCGCTCGCTCCTGCTTGCCAACGAGATCACCGACGACATGGCCAGCCCGGACGACTCGCAGGTCCAGGGCGTGCTCTTCGACCAGGGCCGGCAGGTGCTGTACAAGGCTGATTTCTCACCGTTCGACTTCGACGGCGACGGCGCCGCCGACGGCAGCGGCCGCGTGGACACCGTGCCGGTCGCCGTACGAATCTGGACCGACCGCGGGCAGGGCTTCGAGCGCTTCAAGTGCGCCCTGATCACCAGCCTGCCGACCGACAGTCATCTCGGCGCCGGCGAGATGGTCACGCACCCGAACGCGGCGATCGAGGAAGCCGCGGACACGTTGCAGTGGTACGTGCAGTGGGACCGGACGGGCGACACGCATCGCTGGAACGAAGCCTACATCACCGGGCGAGCGCGCGACGACTACTCGGTCGAAAAGGCCGTTCATCGCGTCGACGCCGCGCTGGACGCCAACGGCGTGTTCGAGAAGACCGTCCGTTCGAACGCGACCTTCCTGCAAAGCCCGCTGAGCTACGACACGTACGCCTTCTCGGCGCTGTTCCGCGCCAGCGCCGGCCTCGCGCTGCTGTCGGCAGAGACGACCGGCGACTTCCAGGTCAGCTTCTCGAACATCTGCGTGGACCTGCTCCAACAGCAGGTGTCCGAGGGCGCTTGCGACGACCTCGACCCGACGTACATGAACTTCCTGCCGACGCCCAGCGGAGAGGAAACCGCCTTTCCGGCGGATTTCCCTGAGCAGCCGACGTTCTGACGCCGGCGAACCGGATCACCTCTGTTCCTAGCCCGACCGGGGCCGTGTTTTGGACGCGGCTCCGGTCCATTGCCTCCTTGCGAACGGCTCAGCTCGGCACTCCTTTTCGTCGAACCCGTAGACCGACAGCACGCCCCGCTCGCGCGCCTCGACCGTTTTGACCGCGCGTAGCCGCAACCGCTAGCATCCGCCTTTTGCGATTGCTCGGATGAACGCAACCAGGAGTGCGCCCGTGTCCCTGCCGTACAACCGTCGAACCTGCTACTGCGGGCAGGTCCATGAAAAGATGATCGGCCGGTCGGTGCTGCTGTGCGGCTGGGTGGCGACGCGGCGTGATCACGGCGGCATGGTCTTCATTGACCTGCGCGACCGCGAAGGCATCGTCCAGTTGCGTTTCAATCCCGAGACGGATCCGCGCGCGCACGAGGTCGCCGGCCGGCTGCGCAGCGAGTTCTGCATCGCCGTTCGCGGGGAGGTGATTCCGCGGCCGGCCGGGCTGGAAAACCCGAACCTCGCTAGCGGCAAGGTCGAAATCAGCGTGCACGAGATCGACCTGCTCAGCACCTCCGAGACGCCGCGCTTCCCGATCGAGGACGACATCAGGACCAACGAGGAGCTGCGGCTGGAATACCGCTTCCTCGACCTGCGCCGCAGCGTGATGCAGAAGTCGCTGATTTCGCGGCACCGCTCGGTGAAGATCATCCGCGATTACTTCAACGAGCAGGGCTTCGTCGAGATCGAGACGCCCTTCCTCACCAAGAGCACGCCCGAGGGGGCGCGCGATTTTCTCGTCCCCTCGCGCAAGCACCCCGGCGAGTTCTACGCGCTGCCGCAGTCGCCACAGCTCTTCAAGCAGCTCCTGATGATCAGCGGCTTCGACCGCTACATGCAGATTGTCCGCTGCTTCCGCGACGAGGACAGCCGCAAGGACCGCCAGCCCGAGTTCACGCAGCTCGACGTCGAAATGTCGTTCGTGCAGATGGACGACGTGATGAGCGTCGCCGAGGGCTATCTCGTGCGGGTGTGGAAGGAGATGATGGGCGTTGAGCTGCCGCGCCCGTTCCCGCGCATGACCTACGCGCAGGCGATGGCCGAGTATGGCATCGACCGGCCGGACACGCGCTACGACCTGCGCATCCGCGACGTCACCGAAATCGCCCGCAAGACGGAATTCAAGATCTTCAGCGGGGCCGCGTGCGTGCGCTGCATTCGCGTGTCCGGCGGCGCGGAAACTCCGCAGAGCGAAATCGAAAAGTCCGACACCAGCCTGCTTGCGATCCTCAAAGGCATCGGCGCGGGCGGGCTGCCTTACGTCAAGATCGAGGCGGTCGGCGGACGGCCGTCGTTCAAGACCGGCGTGGCGAAGTTCTTCTCGCCCGAGCGGACCGCCGAGCTTTGTGCCGCGACCGCCGCGCAGCCCGGCGACGCGATCTTCTTCGCGGCCGACTCGGTCGACAACGTGTGCAAGTTCCTGGCCCGGCTGCGCGAAGAGGTCGCCCGGCGGCGGAACCTGATCCCCGCCGACAAGTGGAACATGCTCTGGGTCGTCGATTTCCCTCTGCTCGAGTATCACCCCGACGACGGCCGCTATTACGCCGTCCATCACCCGTTCACCGCGCCGATGGACGAGGACGTGCACCTGCTCGAAAGCGATCCGCTCAAGACCCGCGCCAAGGCCTACGACGTGGTGGTCAACGGCGTGGAGCTGGCCGGCGGCAGCATCCGTATTCACCGCTCCGACGTGCAGAGCCAGGTCTTCAAGCTGCTCGGCCTCAGCCCCCAGGAGGCCGAGCTCAAGTTCGGCTTCCTGCTCAAGGCCCTGCGGCACGGCCCGCCGCCGCACGGCGGTTTCGCGATGGGCGTCGACCGGCTGGTGATGCTGCTGAACGGGCTGGACAGCCTGCTGGACACGTTCAGCTTCCCGAAGACGCAGGAGGCGTTCTGCCCGCTGACGCAGGCGCCCAGCCCGGTGGACGACAAGCAGCTCGCGGAGCTGTTCATCCGGACGGCGGTCCCAACTAGGTAGGCGCGCGAGCGCCGCGACGAGGAATCTTGCATCGAACGCTGGTACGTGGCCGACGCGTCGTGCGCAAGGCGCTAGGGCGGAGCGCCTACGGCGCTGAACCGCCGGCGTCGCCGCCCAGCTCGGAGCGCTTCCACGAAGCGCGCCCGATCGAGGCGAGGTATTCCTCGGTCTTGAGCAGGACGCCGAGAAATTCGCCGCCGCTGATGAGGTTCCACTCGCTGCTGGCCCGGGCGATGCCGTGGTAGACCAGCTCGCGCCAGGCGTAGCGTCCCAGGCCTGTGAGCTGCCAGTTCAGGCCGCTGTTCAACTCGCCCGCGCGGCAGACGAGGTAGCCCACCGCGGCGCGGTCCAGCGGCTCGTCCGCCGACAGTTCCCACCATGAGCCGGCGATCTTCCCATCCGCCAGCACCCGGCTCAGCTCGTCGAAATCACCGGTGAACGGCTCGCCTTTCCAGAGCACGTAGGCGGCGCGGTATCCGGGCTCGGCGAGCAGAATCGGCTGCTCGGCGATGTAGATCAGCAGGTCGGCATTGCCGCGCGGGACGTCCGGCGCGGCCGCGGCCGACGCGCCGATCGCGGCGGCGTCGTCCGCGCCGGCCGTGGCGGCGACGGGCGCGGAGGTGGCTCGATCCGGCGCGGCGCAGGCGCCCGCGAACAGCAGCAACGCTGCGGCAGCGCTCGCCAGCGCGAAGCAGCCCATGGCGTGAGCGACCGGCCGGGTCAGCGGCGGAATCGCGGGGGGCATCGTCGCATCGCCAGGCGACATTCAGAAACTCCAGGTCAATCCGGTGAACAGGAAGCTGCGCTCGTCCGTGTTGCTGAACGCATCGCCGGGGAAGAACAACCCCCAGCGAAGGGTCCAGGCGAGATCGCTCGCGATGCGCCAGTTCACGAAGTAATCCATCTCCCAGCCGACGTATCCGGAGAACTCGTCCGCAGTGGTGTCGCTGATCGCGCCGCTGGACTGATGCTTCTGGTAGAGGAACCAGTTGGTTCCCAACTCCAGGTCGCGCAGCAGCTCGACCGACTCAGCCGGCCGCAGCGAGCCGCCGGCGCGCCAGACGTGGAGGTTCGACAGGCTCGGGGCGGCGGAGATGCCCGTGTCGCGATACCCGAAGCCGATGAAAGAAGTATCCCGCCGATCGCCCTGATTGCCGCCCGCGGCGCCCGTAGCGTTGAAGATGCGGTGGCCGTCGCCGCTGGCGAACATGTATTCGACCGCGGCGCGCGGCCGGGAGGGCACGTCCCAGAGATATTCGAGTCCGGCGTTGAGCCCCCAGGCGTCGACGCGGTCGCGGCTGCGGAAGTCGCCGTCGCCGTAGCTCAGGCCGCTCTCGTAGACCGCCTCGAACCAGTAGCTGAGGTTGTGAGCCAGCTCGCCGCGCGAGCCCGCGCCAACATACGACGAGTCGTAGGCGTAGTTCTGAAGCCAGTCCTTGGGGCGCTCGTCGGTGTGATCGTCGTTCCAGATGGCGTACGCGAACGGCGCGTGCGCGTCGAAGCCGGCGTAGCCGACCTGCACGCCATAGATGTTCCTGTCGCTGTGGCTGTCGACCGGGCCGCTGCGGTCGAGGTTGGGTGTGCTGGCGATGGTCTTGCCGATCAGGCCCGTGACGCGCCAGTCGTAGAGCGAGAGCGTGCCCTGGACGGCGTCAAGCGGCAGGTCGAAGGCGTAGCCGGTGCCGAAAATCACGTCCTGCCGGCCGACGCGAATCTGCCCCTGGATCGGATCGGAGGGCTGCGTGAGCCGCAGGGCCTTGCCCACGTCCATCTGGTAGAAGCCGCGGTCGAGGTTGGGCCCGATCCAGTCCTGCTGGCGGGTGAACTCGTCGGCGGGGTTGTAATACTCGAAGCGCAGCCGCATGCGCGCGAAGAACTCGTGGGCTCCGTGTTCGATCCCCAGCCGCGTCCAGAGCGCCATGCCGGGCCGCTGAAGCACGCGCTGCGACTGAATGCCGTCGTCGAAGTGGAACGTGTAGTACTCGATCCAGCCGCCCCACTGCCAATCGAGCATGGAATCGAGCGGGTTGTAGCGCTCACGCCTGGCGCGCAGCTCGTTGTCGACGGCGCGCTGCCGCTGGAGAACGGCCTGGCTGCGATCGTCGGTCGCGCCGCGCTGCTGAGCACGGGTCGTGGCCGCCGGGAGCAGCAGCAGGGCCAACGCCGCGAGCACCGACCACGATGTTCGTCTGGAACTTGCGCGAGTTGCCGCCACCGTCGGATCGCTCCTTGACCCGCTTTCGTCGTTTGGGCGGCGCGGACCATCGAAACCGCAAGTCGCGGAGCGAAACCCCGAGACCACCGCGCCGACTCCGAATTCGGGAGACCGCAAACCGAGCCCGGAGGCTACCCTGCCCGGTAGAATGGGAGCAGAGACGCGGCCTGTCAATCGAGGCACCCCGGGGTGCACGGTCAGGCGCGGCCCGGGAGTCGCTCGTGGCGCACGAGATTGAGGTCAAGCTACGAGTCGCCGACCTCGTCGCGGTCCGCGACGCGCTGCGCCGGGTGGGTGCGCGGGCGCTGGGCACCGTGCTCGAACGAAACACGCTTTTTGACACCCCGGATCGACGCCTGTTTCGCGAGGATCGCGGCCTGCGCGTGCGAAGCTGCGAGCCGCTGGACGAGTATCCCGCCCCGCCGGACACGTTGACCAGCAAGGGTCCGCGCGTCTCGACACCGGGTGACGGAAGCGCCGCCGGATCGCCGCACTGCGCTGACGCCAAGACCCGCGAGGAGTTTGAGGTTGCTGTCGACCGCGGCGCTTGTGCGGCGCGAATCCTGGAGCAGGTCGGCTTTCGAGCGAGCGTGATCTTCGAGAAACGCCGTGAGGGGTGGAGCTGCGACGATTGCCTTGTAACACTGGACCAACTGCCGCGGCTCGGCTGCTTCGTCGAGATTGAAGGCCCCTCAACGGAGCGCATCGCGCGGGTGCGCTCCGCGCTGGGCCTCTCGAGCGCCGAGGCCGTCGCTGCGACCTACGTCCGGCTCGTGGCGGAGTTGGTGCCGAAAGACCGGGACGGCTGCCACGTGCTGCGGTTCACGTCTTGAGCGGATCATGGGGGCGAGCGGCGTTCGTGCCGGCTTGTCGGCGCAGCTATACTTCACACGAACAGGCGGGGGAATCCGCCGACCGGCAGGCAAGGGGAGCATGATGCGATTTCGCGCGCTGGTTCTCGGACTTCTTTCGGTCTCGCTTCTGCTGGCGGGGTGTCCAACCGAGGCGCCCGGCGACAATACGAACGCCAACGACAATCAGGACGGAAATCAGAACGTCAACCAGAACGACAACGCCAATCAGAACACGAACGAGAACCAGAACGAGAACGAGAACTCGAATGACAACGGGGACGGCTCCGACGGCCTGACCGTCCGGATCGAGCTGCGCGGACTAAGCGGGAATGAGACGCGCATGCGCGCGTATGTGTTGGTCGCAGACGACTCGATCACGCGCGACGAAGCCGCCTCGAACGCCGATCTGACGCAGGTGGAAAGCTTCGAGGAAAGCTCCTCGAATCACACGATTGCGGTGGCTTCAGGACAGACCGTCACGATTATCGCGTACGAGTTCGGCGGGCTATCGAGCGCGCTCAGCGCGACGCAGGCGGCCGATGCGGATTACACGACGGTCCCCAGCTTCGCGCACGAGTTTGTTTCTTTCTCGGGGGATGTCGAGAGCATTCCCGAGGCCGGCGTCTGCGTGCTGAGCAACCTCCAGGAAGACAAGACGGTGCGAGTAAACTACGAGCGGATGCGCTCGGTACTGCTGGAGGGACTCGGCTCCGGGGAAATCGAGGTGCAGGTGGATGCGCCCGACGTGCTCTACGTGCCCGCGGTCGCCAACCCCGTCAACGGAACCTCCACCTTCCAGTTCGATCGGGCCGGCGGCGACGCTCCCGGCGTGCACATTGCGTACCTGAAGTCCGGCGCCACGATCCGCTATGCAGCGCATAACGCATCCGGACAGGGGACGTTCATGACCTGGGGCGGCGATTGCAGCGCCGCCGGCTCGAATACGAGCTGCACGTTGACGTTCGGCGCTTCGAACCTGGTGCCGACGGTGGAGTTTACGACGCCGTAGCGCGGCGGATCACGCCGGCATCGGCTGGAGCATGCGATCCAGCCAGGAGCGCAGCGCGCCGTCGTCCCCGGCGAGCTGGCGGAACCGCAGAATCGACGACGCGATCGCGCCTCGGCCGACCTTCGTACCTTCCGCCAGCCGGCCGGCGACGTCTTCGGTCGTGCGGCGGACGCTGCGCTCGAGCCGCGCCAGCGTCATCGCACCCCAGGCCAGCGGCAATCCGCAGAACAGCCGCATGCCCGCTGCGGCGGGCGGCAGCGCCAGCACGAATTCCATCCCGCTGCGCAGGCAGCGACGCGCCTCGTCCACCACCGCCAGCAGCAGCGCGCCGCGCGAAAGCCCGGCCGGCGCCGCGCCATGCGATGCGACCGCCGACTCATCGGGCGGAAGGTAGCGCCGCCCGTGCGTGGCGTCCTTCCACGCGTCCTTCAGGATGTTCACGAGCTGAAGCCCGATGCCGAGTTCGATCGCAATCTCGCGCAGCTTGGCCACCATCGGGCTGCGCAGGTAGTGCGCCATCATGGCGCAGAGCATCTCGCCCACGTCGCCCGCAACGTAGTAGCAATAGTCGCGCAGCTCCGCACGATTCGCCACCGCAGGATACGCTTGGCCGCGCTCGCGGCTGCGCGCCAGCATGTGCTCCACGCCGCGGATCATCGTGCGGGCGCAGGTGACCACCGGGCGGCGATACTCGCCTTCCAGCGCGGCGACGCGCGTGAGAACTTCCGGCACGTGCGCCATCAGCGCCCGCTCGGCGGCCAGCTCGCCAAGAGATTCATGTGCGACGCGCACCGCCGCGTCCGCCGGGTCGCTCGGGACTCCGCCCAGGGTGAGACGGTCGTCTCGCCCGTCTCCCGAGCCGGCCGAGTCGTCGACAACGCCCAGGGCAAGATCCAGCCGCCGCAGGTATTGCCGGCGACCCTCATCCGACAGTTGCGGCGCGTCTTCGAGCGTGTCGACCACGCGCATGAGCAGGTAGGCGATGCCGACCGCGTCCGCCAGCGGCTGCGGCAGCATGGGTATGACCAGGGCGTACGTCCGCGAGACGCCCCGCAGGTGGCTGGCGATGAATGCGTCCATCGCCGCGAGTATAAGGCAGACCGGCATTTCGCGGAAACGCCGCGCCGCCAATCGACGGCTTGAAGTCGAGGAAACGAACCGCGATCAGCGAACGACCGGCGCCTCCCGAACGGCGGCGTGTCCCCGCCCGGCCGTAATCGCCCGGCGGACGGCGGCGGCGATGCCGGCAGAATCAATCCCCGCCTCGGCAAGCTGCCCCGGGCGCGAGCCGTGTCGGTAGAACACGTTCTCAGCGTGGCCGAGCCGCACGATCTGCTCGGTCGGCAGGCCGAGCCGATTGGCCGTCTCGAGCACCGCCGAACCGAAGCCGCCCGCGACCGAATGATCCTCGATGGTCAGCACCGGCGTTCCGCGCGTGATCGCGGTCGTAACCATGTCCTCGTCGATCGGCTTGGCGAAGCGGGCGTTAACGACCGTGATGAAGAGGTCCTCGCCCGCCAGCGTCTCGGCCGCTTCCAGGCCGTTCTGAAGCGTCGTGCCGTAGCACAGCAGCGTTGCATCCGGCCCTTCGCGCATCACGCGCGCGCGGCCGAGCTCGAAGGCGGGGCCGGCGGGCAGCGGCTCGGGCACCATGTCGCGCGGATAACGGATCGCGCTCGGTCCGCTGAGCGTCAGACCGAATCGCATCGCCTGGGTCAGCTCGGCCTCGTCGGCCGGCGCGATCAGGACCAGGTTCTGAAGGCCGCGCAGGTAGGCGATGTCGAGGTAGCCGTGGTGAACGGCGCCGTCGCCGCCGACCAGGCCGCCGCGGTCGATGCAGAACATCACCGGAAGCTGCTGGAGCGCGACCTCCTGGAAGACCTGGTCGAAGGCGCGTTGCAGGAAGGTGGAGTAGATGCAGGCGATCGGACGCAGGCCGCTCTTGGCCATTCCGCCCGCGATGTCCACGGTGCAGCTTTCGGCGATCCCGCAATCGAGCACGCGTTCGGGCAGCGCGTCGCGCACCTTGGCCAACCCGGTTCCATCGGGCATGGCGGCGGTCAGGGCGTAGACCCGCTCGTCCTCGCGCATCGCCTCGATGCACGCGTCCGCGAAGGCGCTGGTCCAGCTTTTGCGCACGCCCTTGATCGGCGTGACCTTGCCGGAGTCGACCTTCAGCTTGCCCGGGCTGTGGAACGCACAGGGGTCTTCCGAGGCCCAGTCGCAGCCGCGGCCCTTCTCGGTGTGCACGTGCAGCAGCACCGGGTGCGACACGTCCTGGAGCAGCTTGAGCATGTCGATCAGGTGCGGTAGATCATGCCCGTCGACCGGCCCCACGTAGATGAAGCCCATGTGCTCGAAAATCTGGTGCGGCGAGACGGTGGCCTTGAGGCCTTCCTTCAAGTGACTCAGCGCTTCGAGCACGCTCTTGCCGACGAACGGCACGCGCGGCAGCAGGTCGGAGAGCTTGTGCTTGACCTCTTCGTAGAGCCGGCTGACGCGGAAGCGCGCCAGGTAGGACGCGAGCGCGCCCTGCGTCGGAGCGATGCCCATCGAGTTGTCGTTCAGCACGACGAGGAACTGACGCTTGAGCGTGCCGGCCTGGTTGAGCCCCTCCAGGGCCACGCCGTTGACGATGCTCGCGTCGCCGACCAGCGCGACGACGCGCGAGTCGCGCTTCAGAATCTGGTCGCCGCGCGCCAGTCCGACGGCGGTGGCGATCGCGGTGCCGGCGTGTCCGACGTCGAAGAGGTCGTATTCGCTCTCGCGCGGATTGGGAAAGCCGCTCACGCCGCCGACGCAGCGCAGCAGGTCGAAGGCCTTGTTGCGGCCGGTGACAAGCTTGTGGACGTAGCACTGGTGGCCGACGTCGAAGAGCAGACGGTCCTTCGAGAAGTCGAAAACGCGATGCAGCGCGAGGGTGAGCTCGGTGACCCCGAGGTTGCTGGCCAGGTGGCCGCCGTTCTTCACCACGACCTCGATGATCCTGGCCCGGATTTCGCCGGCGAGCTGATCGAGCTGCTCGAGGCTCATCCGCCTGATGTCCGCCGGGCCACGCACCGATTCGAGTAGCGTCATTGCAACGGTCCTTCCGTCAGGGGCGCCGCGACATGGCCGCGGCGCTCGGCCCGCATGCACGCGCAGGCGGGGCTGAAACTCCCGGGTCTCATTCGGCTCAGCGGTCGCGCTCCAGCACGAACTGCGCCAGGGCGCGCAGCGGTTCGCCGCGCGAACCAAACTCGGCCAGTGCCGCGCATGCCCGCTCGACCTCCTCAGCAGCCTGCCGGCGGCTCTCGCGCTCGCCGAACGCCGCCGGGTAGGTCTGCTTCTCGACGATCGCGTCCTTGCCGGCACGCTTGCCCAGCGCTTCCGTCGTGCCGAGGCAATCGAGCAGGTCGTCAACAATCTGGAACGCGAGCCCGAGCCCGCGCCCGTAGGCGCTCAGAGCGCTCACCGCGCCGTCGGGCGCGTCGGCCGCCAGCGCGCCCAGCCGGCAGCTCGCCTCGATCAGCCGCGCCGTCTTGTGCTCGTGAATGTAGCGCACGCGATCGCCGTCAATCGGCTGACGCTCACCGGCCACGTCCGCGCCCTGCCCCACGACCATGCCGCACGTGGCTTCGGCGAGGGTGAGGATCATATCCCCGCGACGCCGGGCCGGGCAGCGGCCCAGCAGGGCGAACGCCGCGCTGACGAGCCAGTCCCCGGCCAGGACGGCGACCGCCTCGCCGAAGACGCGATGGCAGGTCGGCCGCCCGCGACGCAGGTCGTCATCGTCCATCGCGGGCAGGTCATCGTGAATCAGCGAGAACGTGTGAATGCACTCCAGCGCGAGCGCCGCGGGCAAGGCCGCTTCATTCGCAGCGCCGCACATTTCCGCGGACGCCAACGCCAGCACCGGCCGAAGCCGCTTGCCGCCGCTTTCCAGCGAGTACGTAACCGCCTCGATCAGCCGACTCTGCCGAGCATCGCGGGATTTCAGATCCGTTACATACGCGGAAAGGAACTGTTCGAACGTCTGCCGCAGCGACTTCAGGAGGGTCATCGCGGCGCCGTCCGGCTCCCCGGCGGTGGTCGGCTCCCCGGCTGCGTTTATCTGGACATCCTGCATTCGCTCAGCATAGAGTGCCCGCAGCGGTTTCACCAGCGCTCGAACAGGTCGGCCGCGTCGCGAATGCCCCGGGAACTGACCCCCAAACTCGTCCTGCGAGCCTACTGCGCCGGCCTTTTTCCCATGGGGACCGACGACGGACAGATTCACTGGTTCAGCCCGGACCCGCGCTGCATCTTTGAGCTGCACGGACTGAGCATCAGCCGCAGCCTCCGAAAAACGCTGGCCCGAAAAATCTTCCAGGTCCGATTCGATTCGGCCTTCGAAACCGTGATCGACCAATGCGCCCTGCGGGCCGAGGGCACCTGGATCAGCCCCGACATCCGCCGCGTCTACGTCGAATTGCACAACCGCGGCTTCGCGCACTCCGTCGAGTGCTGGCGCGACGAGCGCCTCGCGGGCGGGCTCTACGGCGTGGCCATCGCGGGAGCGTTTTTCGGCGAATCGATGTTCTTCCGCGAGACCGACGCCTCGAAGGTGGCGCTGACCGCGCTGATCGAGCGCATGAGGCAGCGCGGCATGGCCCTGCTGGACACGCAGTGGGCCACGCCGCACCTGCTCAGCCTCGGCGCCGTCGAAATCCCGCGCGAGGAATACCTGCGACGACTGGCGGCGGCGCTGGAGCTGGAGGTGCAGTTCGCGGCCCCCGCCGCGCCGTAGCCGGCCGCCGCCCTGCTCAGCACCCCTGCCCGAACTTCACCAGCATCATTGACAGGTCGGTCAGGTCGATCGCCGTGTCGCCGTTCAGATCGCCGTCGGCGGCGGTCTGCCCGCTCTGTCCGAAATTCACCAGCAGAATCGAGAGGTCGTCGAGATCGATGAACCGGTCGGCGTTGAGATCCTCGGGACAGCCGAACAGCAGCGCGTCGACGCCGTCGGGGATCGGCTGCGCGGCCAGGGCCAGGCCGCGGAAGTTGTTGAACACCATGTCCGACGGACCGCTGGTCAGCGGCGTCTCACTCAGGATGGAAGCCGTCGCGCCGGTCGCCGCGATCCGCACCAGCTCGGCCTCGGTCGAAGCGGGATAGCCGATGGCATAGAGCACGCCGTCGGTCGGCGAGAGAAACGCGTCGCGCGGCATGCTATTGGTGAACAGCACCGTCTTCACGAAGGTGTTGGTGGCGGTGTTGAGCACGCGAATGCCCGGGCTCGTGCCGCAGTTGCCGACGTAGACGAACGCGCCGGCCGGATCGACGTCAACCGACAGGGGAAAGTCCACGGTTCCGACGTTGGTGATCAGCGCGGAGCCCGCCCCCGCGACCGACACCACCGAGACGTTGTCCGAGAACGCATTGCTGACGTAGGCGCGCGTGCCGTCGGGTGAGAACGCGGACCGGATCGGGAAGTCGCCGACCGGAACCGCCGCCACCTGCGTCATGCTCGCGGTATCGAACAGCCGCAGCAGGTCGTTGAAGCTGTCGCAGACGGCCAGCGTGCCGCCGTCGGCACTCAGCTCGATGCCGCTGATCTCGGTGTACGGATAGCCCTGGGCTGAGCCGGTCTGCCCCGCGCTGCGCTGTGCGACGATCGAGCTGGCCGCGCCGGCCAGGTGTATGAAGCTGATCTGATCGGTTCCGGCGACATTCAGCACGTAGGCCGTCTGGCTGTCGGGCGAGATGCGCACGCGCGCCGGGCGCGAGAAGACCGACAGGTTCTTCACCACCGTGTCCGTCGCCAGGTCGATGATGACGACCTTGTCGGCGTCCGCCGCACAGACGACCGCGTAGGCGCCGTCCGGCGTGATGGCGACGTCGAGCGGGCGTTCGCCGACGTCGACGTAGGAGCGCACGGTGTTCGTCACCAGATCGAGCATGCAGACGTTGCGCGACGTGTTGTTGCAGACCACGCCGACCGTTCCGTCGCTGGAGATGGCCAGGTCGCGCGAGGCGTCGCCCTCGGGCGCGGCTCCGCTGAGGTTCAGGCCCTCGGCAAGCCCGCTCGCGCCGTTGATGTTGTAGAACTGTGCGTCCTCGCGGAAGCGGTTGTTCAGCGCCACGGCGCGCAGCTCGGTGGGGCTGGCGGCCGCGTCGACGCACGCCGCCAGCGTCAGCGTCTTGGCCAGCGTACGCGTCGCGACGTTGATCACGCTCGAATTGAAGTTGGACACGAACGCATATTGGCCGTCGTAGGAAAGCTCGATGTCGCCGACCACGCCGGTGGAAATGGTGGCGGCGCGTGCACCGGTGGACAGGTTGACGAAGATCACGTTGTTGCTGATGGCGGCCAGCGCGTGCGACTTGTCGGGCGTCAGGCGCACCACCTGGCTCTGAAGGCCGTCGGGGGTCGTGCTGTACGACGCGATGACGCCGTGCGCGACCAGGTCGATCGTCGTGACGGCCCCGGGCGAGGACTCATGCGAAACGACGGCCAGCGTGCCGTCGGCGCTGAGGTCCACCGCGGTCGGCAGTGTGGAAGTCGTCAACGAGGCGATCTGCGACGCGCTGGCGCGATCGAACAGCACGACGCGCGATCCGCCGCGATCGGGCTGCACGATCGTCGTGCCGTCCGGGGAGAGCGCGAACTGCGTGAGCAGCTCGCCGCTGATGCCCGATTCGGGCGTGAAAAAGAAGCCGATCACGCCCTGCGGCGCGCTCGGGAAGCTGGACACCTCGCTCAGCGTGTTCAGGTCGATGACCGAGAACGTCGAGCTGACCGCGTCGTTGATCACGCCGACGACGGCGTACTGGCTGTCCGGGGAGATCGCGACCGCGCAGGGCTGCGAGCCGGTGATCGCCACGTCGGCGACCACGCTCCGCGTTGCGACGTCAATGATGGAAACCGTATCCGACAGCGCGTTGGGAACGACGGCGTAGGCGTTGTCCGGCGTAACGGCAACGTCGAGCGGATAGTCGCCGACCGGCACGCTGTCGGTGACCTGGCGCGTGTCGACGTTCAGAAAGGTGACCAGGTCGGTGTCGCGATTGACGATCACCACCGACCCGCCGTCGCGCGTGTACGCAACCTCGCGCGGCATGTCGCCTTCGGGGTCATCGTTGGTGCTGAGAAAGACCAGGCTGCCGGCGCGCTGTGCCGCGGCGAGGCCGCCGGGATCAGCCAGCGCAGCCGAGAGAGGCCGCGGGTCACTCCAGAGCACCGGCAGGCTCGCACCCCGGCCGTCCGGCGATACTTCCTGCCAATCGGCGCGGGCCAGCCCACCCCACACCTCCAGCACACTGAACGCAAGCAGAATGCGGCTCGCACGACGGGACATCATCCACCTCCTGTGACGCGTCCGCCGAGTTTCGACTGAAAGGCGCCGCGTGAACCTCGTTCGAGACATGGCAAGCGCGTTGCCGAGCGGTCCACAGCACGCGAGAAACTCACTGGCTCACCCCGCGCGACGCCTGTCGCGCCCGGGGAAAGGACGTTGGAATCCAGTGTGCCGCCGCGCGCCGCGCGCGGTCAAGGCCAATCGCGCGCGATCAGGTGCGCTTTCGATGAGCGACGATCGCGGCCAGGCGGCGGACGTGCTCGGGTCCGACACCGCAGCAGCCGCCGATAACCGACACGCCCGCCTCCAGCAGCGGACCGACGTGCGCTCCAAACTCCTCCGGCGTCTGCGGATAGACCGGCTGACCCTGGTCGAGATCGGGCAGCCCGACATTCGGCCGACACCAGATGAAGCGCGCCGTGTGGGCTCGCAGCGCCACGACCGCCGGCAGCGCCGTCGCGATCCCCGCGCCGCAGTTGCAGCCGATCGCGTCGGCGCCCGCCTCGTCCAGGGCGGCAGCGGCGACGGACGCCTCGACGCCCATGACCGTCTGAGTGCGCTGCGGCCCCGAATCGAACGAGAGGCAGGCCACGACCGGCAAGCCGGTCGCCTCGCGGACGGCCCGCAATGCGAGCAGGATTTCGGCCAGCTCGGAAAAAGTCTCCAGCACCAGAAAATCGACACCACCGCCCGCCAACGCACGCGCCTGCTCGGCAAACGCAGCGGCCAGCTCGTTCTCCGGGCGCTCGCGAACCACTACCAGCTTGCCCGAAGGCCCGATCGTGCCGCCGACGCGAATGGCCGGCGGTCTCGTCGCCGCCGAACCGCGCCGCCCACCGCGCGCCGCCGTGCCGAGAGACGGTGTCGCGCTCGGAGTTTCCCCCGCCGCGCGCGCCGCGCGAACCGCGATCTCGGCGCCGGCCGCGTTCACGCGGGCGACCGACGCGTCAACGCCGCGCTGCTCGAAGACGATGCGATTCGCCGCGAAGGTGTTCGTGGTGAGCAACTCCGCGCCGGCAGCGACATACTCGCGCGCCAGCGCCTCAACGACGTGCGGGTGCGAGAGGTTCGCCAGTTCCGCTGGTGCGTTCAGCGGCACGCCGCGGGCGCGCAGGATCGTCGACCAGCCGCCGTCAGCGACGGTGACGCGTCCAGCCAGTTCGGCGAAATCAAAGCCCATCGGTTTCATCCGCAGTTGAACGCGCGATCGATCGGGCTCCGGTAACCAACCCCTCCATGAACGAGCGAATCTCGTTCAGCGAGCCGTCGCCTTCGTACGTCAGCGGGCCGTCATAGCCAACGTGACGGAGCGCCGCCATCGCGCCGGGCCAATCGACGTCGTCGTTTCTGGCCGGGAGCGCAACACCGCCCGCGCCGCGCCGCGCGTCCGGACGTCGCACGCGCACCCGCACGATCCGGCCGGCCAGCGTTCGAATCCAGTCCTGCGGACAGCCGAAGGTCGCGACGTCGGCAGGATCGAGGTACCACCCGATGGCGCTGGAGTTGGCCTGGTCGACCAGCTCAGCCGCCTCGATCGGCGAGAGCAGAAATCGCGTGCCGGCGCGGTCGAGCGCCAGCACAACGCCGAGCTCCTCGGCGTCGGCGCGCAGCAAAAGTAATGTTTCGAGCGTGCTGCGCCAGGCCTCGGCGTATCCGATGCGCGGTGCGGAATCGCTGTGGCGGGCGAGCACGGCAGGCACAACGCGAAGCGCTCCCGCGCCCAGCCAGGAGGCCCGCAGCATGGCGGCGCGCAGGTCGCAAAGGAGGCGTTGGCGCGCAGGCAAGTCGGGCGGCGCGAGGTCCGCCAGGTCGCTCCAGTCGCCCGATAGTCCGACGATCCGGATTCCGAGCTTTTCGGCCGCGGCTCGCAGATCGGCACAATCGCGTTGGCTGGCGCCCGGACCCAGCCCGCCGGCATCGTCGCGCTTCAGCTCGACGCCCTGGAGGCCCGCCTGGCGGACCGCCGTCATCTGCGCAAGCACGGGCTCGCCGGTCCGAGTTCCACTGAGGTGCAGGGCACTGAGCATCGTACGGCAGCCTCGGTCGACCGCGCGACGGGCGGGTCGGCCGAAGATTATGCGATCCGGCGGCGCAGCAATAAAGCCGGCGTCCCAGTTCGCTGGAACGCCGGCCCCCGCAGTTCACGGGTCATTTCCCCCCGGATCACACCCGGTCGTGCGGCTCCCTCAATGTTCGGATCGCTGCGTGATCGCGACGACCCTTGGCCCCAACACCCCCAGTATTCAATTCGATGTCGCCGCGGGACAACTGGCCGAAAGTTCTTCACCCCGCCGGCAATCCCCCGCCGCGCCCTCGTCACGGGGGCGAAAAAAGGTATTCTGTTGGCGGCGGGAACGCCAGCCGCCTTGTTGTGTCGTCCCGCGCGGTTGCTATAATCCCGCCCCGTTCGGCCGGCGCGCCTAGCACGCCTACACCGAGTTTCAAGAGCGGCGTGACGTTCCTTCCAGGAAGTGATGTGAGGAATGGGGAGGGTCCCAGATTTGACGCCATTGGTTCCGAAGCGAATGTTCTTCACGCGCGGCGTCGGCAAGCATCGCAATAACCTGCAATCGTTCGAGGTCGCGCTGCGCGACGCGGGCATCGCCCAGTGCAACCTGGTGCGCGTGTCCAGCATCTTCCCCGCCGGCTGCAAGATCGTGACCAAGTCGGCGGGCTTCCAGTCGATCGCCGCCGGCCAGATCACCTTCTGCGTCCTGGCCGAAGCGCGCACCAACGAGCCCAACCGCCTCGTCTCCGCGGGCATCGGCCTGGCGATCCCCTCCGGCAAGGACCGCTTCGGCTACATCTCCGAGCATCACGGCTACGGCATGACGGAGAAGAAGACCGCCGACTTCGTCGAGGACATGGCGGCGAGCATGCTCGCGTCGACCCTGGGCGTCGAATTCGATCCCGACGCGGACTATGACCACCGCCGCGAGGTCTACCGCATGAGCGGGCAGATCGTCACGACCCGCGCCATCGTGCAGACCGCCGAAGGCCCGGTGCTCCTGGAAGCGATCACCTACCGCTACGTCGGTCACTCGATGGGCGACCCGGAACGCTATCGCACCAAGGCCGAGATCGAATTGTGGCGCGAACGCGATCCGCTCTGCCGGGT
>CAYXIO010000003.1:28626-31681 GCA_964465125.1 uncultured Planctomycetales bacterium
AGACCGCCGAAGGCGACAAGAACGGGCTGTGGACCACGGTCGTCACGGCGGCGGTATTTCTCTTCGAATAGGACCCCGGGGGATGCTCCGCGCCGGGCGCCGCTGACCGTTCCGTCGCGCAAGACCCTCGGCACAGGGCCGGCACGATGAGCGCCACTGTCGCGGACAACTTTCTCGGCCTCGAGCCGCGCCACGCCGAGTATCGCTCGGCGCGCTACGCCCTGCTGCCGATCCCCTACGACGCGACCACCTCCTACGCCGTCGGCACGCGCGACGGGCCGCGCGCGGTCATCAGCGCGTCGCAGCAAGTCGAGCTGTACGACGAAGAGCTCGGGCGCGAAAGCCACGCCGCGGGCGTGAGCACGCTGGCGGCGGTGTCGCCGGACGCACGCGGCCCCGCCGAGACCATGAAAGCGATCCACGCCGCCGCCCGGCGAGTCGTCCGCGACGGCAAGTTTCTGCTGGGCCTGGGCGGGGAGCACAGCGTCTCGGCCCCGCTGATCCGCGCCGTCGCTGAAAAGCACCCGTCGCTCAGCGTGTTGCAGATCGACGCACACGCGGACCTGCGCGACGACTACCAGGGCTCACCGGACAGCCACGCCTGCGTGATGCGGCGCGTACATGATCTCGGCATTTCGGCGGTCGCCGTCGGCGTTCGCAATTATTCGGCCGAGGAAGCGCGCTTCATCCGCCGCGCGGGCAAACCGGTCGTTTCGGCGCGCACCTGCCGCGAGCAGGCGGATTGGATCCCGGCCGCGCTCGAACCGCTCAGCGACACGGTCTACGTCACCATCGACATCGACGGGTTTGATCCCGCGTATGCACCGGGGACGGGAACGCCCGAACCCGGCGGCCTCGATTGGTACCAGGTCGCCGACCTGCTGGCGCAGCTCGCGGCCACCCGCACCATCGTGGCGGCAGACGTGGTCGAGGTGCGCCCGATCCCGGGCAACAACGTGACCGAGTTCCTCGCCGCGAAGCTCCTGTATCGGCTGATCGGGCTGACCGCCCGTTCGCGCCGTTGAGCGCCGCATGAAAGCCAGCCACGATCCGCCGGCCCACGAGCGACCGCTGCCGCGGATCATCCCGGTTCTGCTCGCGGCGCTGCTGCTGAGCGCGGTTTCCGTCACCATCGCGGTGTCTTTCACGCGCGCGCTTCCGCTGGGCTCGATGCTGCGAATCGGCAACACGCGCGTCCGATCGACGCTCGAGGCCGCGGCGCGCGCGCTGGTGGGCGAGAGCCGCGACGGACTGCTCCTCGCGCAGCTCGGCAGCCTGTTTTCCGACGGCTGGAAGCACCCAGCCAACGCCCTCATGCGCGAGAAGCAGATCAGCGACGTCGCCCCGCATCTATCGCAGGTCGGCGTCGCCAGGTTGATCCAGCTCGCAGCCCGGCTCAACAGCACCGAGCATGCCCTGGCGGCGCTGGGCAGTGCGCCGGCCGGCGCGCCGCAGGCCGGCTGGTCCGTCGCGAAACCCTACCTGGAGGGATGGGAGAAGCGCCAGCTTTCGCACGAGCAGCTCGCGCTGCGCGCGGCAATCGCACGGGCGTACGAATCGCTCGGTTTGCGGCCGGGAACCGCGCTGGCGCTCGCCGGCAGCTATGTCGGGCACGCGCTGAATCCGTTGCTGGAATACCTCACGCCGCAGATCGAGCGGCTTGCTGCGGAAGCCGAGCAAGCCGGCGACGCGAAGGGCGCGGCATCCGCGCGGCGCGCCTTCGCCCGGCTGCTTCGGCAATGGACGCTGGAGCCCGGTCCGGCCGGCCTGCGGCTGCTGGCGGCGGACCTGCTCGCCGGTCATCTGGAACGCCGCAGCGCAGATCACGCCGGCGGCGACGCAGCGCCGGCCATCGTGACCGGACTGCGCTCGTGGCGGGCGGCTTATCTGGCAGCGGCCGCCGCGCGACCGACGCCCGTCTTTCAGGTCGCCGAAGACGTCGCCCGGGCGGTTCCCGAGCAGTCGCGGCTTCTCGGCGTCTACATGCTCATGCTGTGGCTGGCGACCGGCTGCGGGGCGGCGGCACTGCTCGCGCTGGCGACCGGCTGGACACTGCTGCGACCGCGGGCCCCGGTACGCGTCTCAGGCCTGCTCCTGCGCGGCAGCGGCCTCGGCCTGTTCGCCGCTGGCCTGCTGTGCATCGGCTGGCTGCTCGCGCTCGAGCCGCAGGTTCGGCTCGACATGCGCATGGATCCGGCGAACGTCCGCTACTGGCCGAAGTTCGCCATCGGCGCGGCGGCTTCCGCGCTACTGGTCATCACGACGCTCGCCTCGCTGCTGAAGCGCCGCGCTCCGCACCTCCGGCTGGGCGGCGCGACCGCGCTGGCCGCTGCCTATTGCTGGCTGGCGTTCTCGATCTTCGGTGGTCTGGGGCCGATCGCGTATCGGCAGCTCGCCGCGTACGAGACGGCGTTGGCCGCCGCGCACGCCGACCCGATCGCGTCGGTGGCCGGCCCGCAGGCTGATTCCTTTCTCGACCCGCTGCGGGCCTGGGAGCCGTAGCGCATCGGCTCACGAACCACGCCGAGCGGCGCGACGGGCGCTCCATTCCAGCCGGCTGACCCGTGGCGAAGCCATGCAGACTCCGCCCTGGCGCGCCAGAAGGCGTCAATCCGCCGGGCGCACGTGCTGAAGCGCCGCCCTGCCTTCACCAAGGACTAGAATAGCTAGCAACCCCGCGCAGGAGCCATGCATGGCCTTCGAACGCCGGCACATCGAGTTCTTCGGCACCGATCTCGGCCGCGGCCCGGTCCTCAGCGGAGCGGCGGAGGTCGCCGCCGTCCAGGTCGCGGCGGCGCTGGCGCAGCTTCGCTCGCCGCTCTTGCGCTCGGACAGCGACATCGAGGAGCACGCGCTCTTCATCCGCAGCCTGGCCGACAAGCTGTTCCCCGAGCTGGCCGGGAGCATCACGAGCCAGGTCGCGCCCGAGGTCGACGACGCCATCAGCACGAGCTTCGTCGATTCCAGCGGGACCTATTCTCTGCTGAACTGCTGGCTGGCCGACGCCAAGGGCGGCGGCGAGACGATCCTCGCGCCCGACGGCGTCACCTGGGCC
>CAYXIO010000003.1:31691-165920 GCA_964465125.1 uncultured Planctomycetales bacterium
CCGGAAATATGGAAAAAGCCTTGATTAACGCTCTTTCATTTTTTTTTTCTTTTCCTGGGGCACTTTTTTTCTTATTATTTGGGGGTGGCCCGCCGCCCGGGGGGGGGCCGAGACGATCCTCGCGCCCGACGGCGTCACCTGGGCCGGCGGCGCCGTCGTGCTGGCGACCCTGACCACCCGCAAGCGCTACCTGATCGTCACGCCCGCCAGCGGCGCGTTCAGCGCGAGCCTCAGCTACACCGGCGACTACACGTGGTATTGGGCGGTCGAGCGGAACGGACGGGTGGTCTACTCCAATGCGCTGAACTTCACGATGTGACCAGGCCTCGCGCGGCTACCGTCCCGTCGCCGCGAGCAGCGCGCGGGCAGCATCCCCCGGCGACTCGACCGCGATCAATGCGGCGCAGACGGCGACGACGTCCGCACCCCCGGCGAGCACTTCGGGAGCCCGCGCCGCGTCGACGCCTCCGATCGCGACGATCGGAAGCTCGGTCCGTTCGCGGGCCTGCCGAAGAAAGGCCGGCCCGGCCACTGCCCGGACCTGCTTCGTGTGGCTGGCGTACATCGGCCCGACCGCGACGTAGTCGGGGCTCTGGCGCAGCGCCGCGTCGAGCTCCGCGGGTGTGTGCGTGCTCAGGCCGATCAGCATCTCACCGCCCACCAGCCGGCGTGCCGCGCGCAGCGGCAGGTCGCCCTGCCCGAGGTGCAACACGTCCGCAGCGCTCAGCCGCGCGATCTCCGCGCGATCGTTGATGCACAGCAGCGCGCCGGCGGCATGCGTCATCTCGCGCGCCCGCAGCGCCCGCCGCAGAAACTCGCCGTCGGCGAGCTGCTTCTCGCGCAACTGGACGCAGCGCACGCCCGCGGCGAGCAGTTCGGCCAGCGTTTTCTCCCAGCCGTGCCGGCACAGAGAATCCGTCAGCAGCGCGTAGACCTTGGCGCGGCGCAAAGCTGCGACGCGCTCGGCCCGCAGCAGCACGCGGGGCTGTAACGCATACAGCTCATAGCGCAGCCGGTCGGCGACCTGGGCGGCTTCGGGATCAAGCAGTTTTCCGTACTCAGCGATGACGCGCAGCGCTTCGCCGCAGCGCGCGAACGCCGCCGCGGCGACGTCCTCCGGTGCGGACCGGACGTGCTCGGCCTCGGTTCGCAGCGCCAAGCCGACGTCGGACTCGACCGCGCGCGCGGCGAGCAGGCGCGCCTGGCCGAGCCGCGACGCGAGCGCTTGCAGGCCGTGCCGCAGCGCCTTGAGGGCCCCCGCCGCGGCCGCATCGTCGTGGATGAAGCGCGCGTGCTCCTCGATCACGCGCAGTCCCTCGCGCGCGCGATTCAGGTTGGCATCCAGGATGCGAGCGACGCGCTCGTCGGGCCGTGTCATCCGCGTGCCTCGTGAAACGGCGGCTCAGCGACGCCGGATTTCCACGCCGTTCTTCAGCCCCTCCTGCGTGAACTCCAGATGGGCGGTGACGCTGAGGATCGAGTCGACCAGCTTAGCGATCGGGGCGTTCGGGTCGAGCTTCGACAGCCTGCGCGGCGAGTGGAGCAGCCCGTAGATCGTGGAACCGGCCTGGTTCTGCGCGGCGTCATAGCTGTAGGCTCCGCCGGCGGGGCACACGATCCGGTGACCCAGCCATTTCGCAGCCGTCTCGTCGAGCGCGCGCGGCTCAAGCAACCCACAGCGGCCGAGCAGCCAGACGAGCCGGAGGTTGCCGATCGCCGTTTCGCGGACGGGCTGCTCGAGGATGTAGGCGAGCGCCGGGCGCAGCTTCTCGGCGGCCCCCGGGGCCGCGAACACGAGGATGTTCGCGTCGATCGACGGCCGCGGCACCAGAGCCCCTTCCTGGCTCGTCTCGCCGGCGGCCTGCGCGTCGATCAGCGCCCGCAGCGCCGCCGCCTGCGTCGAGATGTAGAACCCATCGCCGATGCTGGCGTAGTAGAGCGCCGGCCCCGTCTCGGAGATGACGGGCCGCGTTTCGGTTTCGCCTTCGCCGGCCGGCGCGCTGTCGGGTATCTCCGCGCCGGCGCGCTTCAGCTCCTGCGCGATCTCTCCGCGCGGGTCGGGCGCGATCTGTACGATCGACACGCCCTGGTAGTCGGCCAGCGAATTGAACACGACCAGATTCGGCGCGGTCGACTGGATGAACGTGCGGATGCCGACCAGGAACGCCGCCAGGCTCAGCTTGTTCCTGCACTGCGCGCCGAGCACGAGCCGGGCGCGGAACACATCCAGCCAGGCGCCTTCCTCATCGTGCGTGCCGGCTGAATCCTGCGACGTCTCGTACGCGAGCTGCGCCATCTTGTTGAACGCGTCGGTGTCTTCGATCCAGAACGTCACCCACTCGCCCAGCCAGTCGTTGGTCGCGTTGGTGCCCGTCAGCAGGCCGAGCGTCGTCAAGGCCTGGCTGCGCATCTGCCCCTCGCTGAGCTTGAAGACCAGCCGCAGCAGCGTCTCGCGGCCGAAGCGATTCAGATTCACCGTCACCGGCTTGCCGCCGCAGGTGTCCTCGAACTGGTCGTAGGCCGAAAGGTCGATCAGCGGCAGGATGCAGGTCTCGAAGCGGAGATTGGGGGTCATGCGGACGCGCAGGGCGATCGGATCGAAATAGTCGCGCCAGTAGCTGCTGTAGCGCTCGCGGAACTCGTTGTAGAGCGAGGCCTCCTGCTCCGTCGCCAGCGTGCACGTTCGCTCGACCAGCGGCGTCAGCATGCGCAGCGTTCCCTGCGTCGCGCTGACGGCGGTCTGAGTCGCTTCGTCCCAGGTCAGCGCTCCGCCGTCGGGGTCAAACAGGCTCTCGGGGTTCAGGCAGCCGCTCTTCGTCAGCGCGTCCAGCGTCAGCTTCGAAGGCCCGTGCAGATAGGAGTGCAGCATGGCCGCGTTGGTCATCAGACGCAACGAGGCGGCGGTCTCGGCGCGGCGGAGCTGCTTGATCCGCAGCCCCGGCCCGACCAGCCGCCGCACGAACGCATCGCTCAGGTAGATCAGGCCGTCCTCGGAGTCGTTTTCGAGCGGGAAGACGACGGCGCGGATGTACTGATAGTCGGGCGCGTCGGACAGTCTTGGCAGCCCGCCGGAGACCGCCTTCAGCACGCGCTCCAGGCCGGCGCGGCTGTTGCTCAGCAGCCACGTGCCTTCGTGTTCGGCCCAGAACGTCCGCCACGGGCGGCCGTCGGTGCCGCGCATCAGCGCGCTGGAGACCTCCGCGCCGGCGAGGGTTTCCTGGTTGATCGAAGCGGCGCCTTGCGCCTTCAGTGCCGTGCGCGATTGGTCCAGCGCATCCTTGAGCAGCGCGGCGTTGCGCGGCGTCAGCACGAGCGTGAGGTCCGAGCCGTCGAACAGGTACGGATCCGAGCCGGTGATGACGGTCTCGCCGAGCGCGTCGACGTCGATCAGCCCCTGCACGACCTCGCTGGTGAGGCCGAGCTGATGCAGTGTGCGCTCGCGCAGGCCGTAGTCGGCGCCCACGGGCCGAGCCAGTTGCAGCAGCGAGCCGCCCCACTGCTCGACCCAATCCAGGAACGCGATCGCCGCGGCTGCCGACGTGAAGCGCGCGTAGTAGTTCTCGGCCGGCACGAAGCGATCCAGCGGGCTGCCTTTCGGCGTCGCTTCGCCGCGCATGGTGTCGAAGGGATGGCTCTTGATGCCGACCGCGGGAATCGACTCGATCGCGACGGAGGGCGATTCGCGCGAGGCCGGTCCGTTGAGCATTCGATCGAGCTGGAGCGACTCCTGAATCGCCAGCGCGCCGGTGGTGATGTCGTACAACCGCTCCGAGGACGGCCGCGTCGGCAGGTCCGCCGCCCACGATGGCTGCGACGCCGCCGGCAGGTCGTGCATCCGCCGCAATTGCGTCGCTCCGAAGCGGTAGAAGCCGACCCAATCGGGCACGTCTCGGTTCATCAGGTCGAACCACTGCACCTGGGCCTTGGCCAAGCGCTGCGCCAGCTCGGCGGCGTCCGCGGGCTCGGCGTCCTTCAGGCGGATCATGCCGGACTGCTCGCGCCACTCGCCGCGGGTTTCGGTCGGGTAGCGCAGCACGGCCTCGCACATCTCGCGCGGGGAGCAGGAGCCGACGAAGACCAGCGGGTCGAGCCGCAGCGTGTCGCCGTCGTCATCCGCCCGGGGCGGGGCCTCGAGGTAGATCGGAAACTCCCAGGCCGGGGCGGCCTGCAATTCGATCAGGTTCGGCCATTCGCCGTGGTGCCAGCTCCAACTTGGCTCTTCGTAGCGCTGGGTGGCCAGCCCTTCCGGCCGGGCGACTTCGACGACGAAGTAGGTGCGATCGCCGACCGTGGCGCTTTGAACTCGCCGACATTCGAGCTGGGTCGATTGCCCGAGCGCAAGCGGAACGGCGGCGAGAACGGCCGCGGCGGCGAGGGCGGCACCGATCGCGGCGCGCGGCGCATACGATTTCGATGACGCGGCCGTGCGCCCGCGGATATGGTCGCGCGCGGAACGCGACCGAGTTGCGTTCGCGGCGGCGGTACTGCAATTCAAGGTGATGGTCATCACACAGCTCCCCGTTGCGGCGGCGCCGGTGCCGCGCGATCCCCGCGCGCTCGCCGGCCCAGCAGCGCCTACAGCGTATCCGCTCACTGCCGGTGCGGGTACGCGCCGCGGATGAATGAAGTTCAGTCACCGCGGTCGCCGCGGGGCACGCGAGTTCCGCGCCGAATCGGAGTCGGCAAGCGGCGCCCGCTCTGGGGCAGCAGGATGCACCTGAGGAATAGACGGACGGGGCCGGGCTAACCGCGCGCGGCCGCCGGCAGCCGCCCGGGAAGGGGCCGACGGGAAGACCGGGTGCTGCAACGACCTCGATCGCGGTAGAGGGTTCATGCGGCCCCGTGGTAAGGTGGAGTCTGCCCCCAAACTGCGCGATGGCCCCAGCGCAGGATGGAGGACCGGGCTTGGGTCGAATCGTTGCAGGGGTCTGCGTCGCGGCCGGCGTTGCCGGCATCCGCGAGCCCGACGCGGGTGCACCTGACCGTCCACAAGCTGGATGCAGACTCAGCCTCATGCGATCCGTGATCTGGCCGATGGGAGCATAACGCTCATGGTGGAAGCGCCCTCACCGACCAGCGGGACTGGATTCGCAATCGCAGCGCAGCTTGGCGCGACTCTCAACGGCGCGCTCTTCGACGTGGCATCTGTCAGGTGGGACAGCGGTGCCGGCCTCGTGTCAATGAACGTCGCGTTGGACGCAGAGCTGATTCGGCAGCCTGCCCGCGTGCCGCTCTGCCCGCGCTGGATTCGCCGACTGGAAATCCATCGGTTGCGCGTGACCGGAGCGCGAGACTGCACGGTGAATGACCGCGCCCGAATCGGCTGGGTCGAGATTGGCGCGGTTGCGTACGACCACCCGCGCCGCGAGCTGCAAATCAGCGCATGCGAGCCTGCGACGTGCATCATCGGGGGTGACGGGCTGGTGGCCGAGCTTGCTCCCAGCGGCGCCTTGATTTCACGCACCGTCACAATGCTGCTGGGATTCATCGAGATTCGGGGGCGAATCTGCGAGTCGGCCGCGCCGCGCCAGGAGCGGCCGGGCAGGCTCGCGCGCTGAGCGTGCTTCAGGCAGCCTATTCGGGTCGGCCGGCCCTATTGCCCCACGATTTCGCTCCTGGTCGAGGCCGCCAACGCCATGAATTCGTCCTTCTCCGCGCCAGGCACGTTGAACTTGTCGAGCGAGGCGACCAGGTCGGCCGCCATCGCGTTGAATTCGGCCTCGCTGATCTTCATGCCGGCATGAACGGTCTTCATGTCGCGGCCCTGGTAGTTCCGCGGTCCGCCGGTGACCATGCTGACATACTGCACCAGGTACATCTTGAGGCGCTTCATGTTCTCGGGGGTGGGATTGAACTCGTGGGTGGTGCCCTTGCGGGTGAAGTTCACGGCGGGGTTGGCCGCCGTCCGCGCCACGAAATCGTCAACGACCGCCACAATCGCTTTTTCGCCTCCGAGCCGCTCATACAGCGAGGTCTTCGGGCTACAGGCTGGGCAAACTCCGGTCGAGCAGCACATCGATCCGGTCGACTGACAGCCGGCGAACGTCAGCAAGGCAGCCAACAGCAGGAACGTCGCAACCAGGGCTCCACCACGCGTCATCCAGGTTGTCCTTTCGCGCTGCGGGAATCGAGTGATCCGCGCCGCCCGAGGATCGGACGCCTCGACCGGCGGCTGTAGCAGCAGGTACGCAGCAAACGCCGCGCCGGATTTCCGCGGCCGAGTTCCCAATCCCGAATTCCGTTGGCGACTTGCACCAGCGCCGCCCCGCCTCCGCAACCCGCGCCGGCGCCGTCCTCCAATCCCTGCTCGCGGTCGGCGATTATATTCCCTCACACAAGGAGCCCGCCCATGGCCTACATCGACGGCAAGCCGGCCGACGCGCTCGGCTTTCAGAAGATCCGCTACGAGAAGCACGCGCGGCAGAAGGGCCGCGCGACGGTCACCATCCACCGCCCCGAGGTCTACAACGCCTTCGACTTTCAGACGCTCAACGAGATGGCGACGGCGTTCCTCGACGCATCGCGCGACGACAGCATCGCGGTGCTGGTGCTGACCGGGGCCGGCGAAAAGGCCTTCTGCACCGGGGCCGATCTCAAGGAGCAGCAGGAGCATTGCGTCGGCCAGCCGCGAGAATACTGGAAATGGATGGGCGCGTTCATCGACGCACACGACCGCCTGCGGAACATCGGCAAGCCGACCGTGGCCCGGCTGAACGGCATGACGGTCGGCGGCGGAAACGAATTCAACATGGCCTGCGACCTGGCCGTCGCCGCGGACGACGTCTCCATCCGCCAGGTCGGTACGGCGCGCGGCAGCGTGCCGGCGGGCGGCGCTACGCAGTGGCTGCCGCTGATCGTCGGCGATCGGCGGGCGCGCGAGATTCTGTTTCTGTGCGAGGAGATTCCCGCAGCCAAGGCGCTGGAATGGGGGCTGGTCAACCGCGTCGTACCGCGGGCGAAGCTCGACGAGACCGTGGACGAGCTTTGCACGGCCCTGGTCAACAAGCTGCCCGGATGCATCCGCTATACGAAGCAGCAGCTCAACTTCTGGCGCGACATGAGCTGGCATCTGACGGTCGGACATGCCCGCGATTGGCTGGCGGTGAACAACCTGACCGACGAGGTGCGCGAGGGCATCGCGGCGTTTAACGAAAAGCGGCCGATCGACTACGACCGCCTGCGGCGCGAGCTGCGCTGAAGGAACTCCGCCCCTCAGGGCGAACGCCGGAACTCGGCCCCGAGCAGGCGAGCGACGGAATTCGGCCCCGAAGGGGCCGCGGGCTGTAGCCACGGGTGAAGCGGCGGCGCGGCGCAGCCCGCCGACGCGAAACCCGTGGACGCCAATCGCGCGGCACTCTCTCGCCCCGCAGGGGCGAAGGGCGCCGGTCTCCGCCGAGCGCCATCGCGCCTACCGATCCCATCCCGCGCCGCGCCGAAATGCCCCCGCCGGCGCGTCGGCGGGCATCCGCCAGCTCTTGCCGTTGCCTGCCTCCGGGCGAGTCGCGCCCTGGCCGTCGCGGCCGGTGTATTCGTCGTCGCCCGACGCATCGACAAAGAGCCCATACGCCCGCATCAGGGCGCGATACCCGTCGTTCTCACTGACGAAGCCCAGGCAGCCGCCGGCCGGTGCGTGATAGCGATCGTTGCCGGAGCGGTCGAAGCACAGCCCGATTCCGGCGGCGTTCGAAGCGCCCAGCCCCAGGTTGGTCGCCTCGTAGAGGTCGTCGCCGGCGTCGTCGATCAGCACGCCCACGCTGAGATCGTGCCCGGCCCCTTGCGACATGTTGATCAGCGCCCGGTACTCGTCGTTGCCGGCGCGGTCGAAGAGCATGCCTCCGGCAAAGTGCGCCGACGCACCCTGCACATACCACACGCCGCTGTAGCGGTCGTGGCCGGCCTGATCGAGCAGCATGCCGACGGCGTACCAGTAGCCGACGCCCTGCCCGAAGAGCCCGCAGGAATACTGGTCGTCGCCGCCGCCGTCGCACAGCACCGCGACGCCGCCGGCGACACTGCGTCCATCGGAGAAGTCCTCGCGCCAGCCCTGCGACGCGCCCTGGCTCATCGACGTGTTGTGCTGCGGCGTCTGGGCGGAGGGATAACGCAAATCAGCGTCGTTGGCCGTGTACGTGTCATTGCCGGCTGCGTCCACCAGCGCTGCGCCGGCGTTCGGCCCGCTCGCGCCTTGTGAAAAGCGGTAGCACTCGTAACGATCGTCGCCCGCGAGGTCGATCAGCAAGCCGTAGCCCGCCGTCGCCGAGCCCTGCGAATCGTCGATGGCGCGATACTGGTCCGCGCCGGCGGCATCCACCAACACGCCGACGCCGAACACGCCCGCCCCTTGCGAGCGGCGGTCAGCCACGTACACGTCGTCGCCCTCGTCATCCCACAGGAGGCCGATGCCCATGGTTCCTGCACCGAAGCTGCCCAACGCGCCGGCGGGCACTTCGTAGTGGTCATCGCCCCCGAGATCGAGCGCGACGCTGACGCACTCCGAGCGGCTGAAGTTCGCGCCCGCATCGGCATGGGTGTCGTTTCCGCCGATGTCGAGCAGCAGTAGCACGGCGCCTTGCGCGGCGTGCGTGTCGTCGCGGCCGTCGGCCAGAATCACCCAGCCCAGCTTCGTTGGCACGCGAAACTGAAACGTCGCCGAGGCGAGCGCGGCGTCCGCTTTCAGCGTCGCGCGGGCGCTGCGCAGCGCGTAGAGCAGGTCCTGCGCGCCGGCCATCAGCAGGTTCGGAGCAAACGACTCCAGCGCGTCGCGGTAGAGCAAATGAAGGTCCGGGTCGGTTGGCTCGGCATCCTCTTCGGCGCCGGTCTTGAGCGGTTCGCGCAGGCGGGCATCGAGCCGCTGCCAGGACGCTTCCGGAACAGTCGCCTGACCGCGGCGCACCCAGTCGCGCGCCGAGAGCTCCGCGTTCAGCAGCAGCGCCGCGGCCTGCTTCACCGAGGTCGGCAGACCGTCGAGCGCGTTCTGAGCCGGCTCCGCTTCGAGCCCGATCCGGCCCAACACGTCCATCAGCGCGTCCGGCTGCGTGCTGGCGGCCTGCGCGGCGGCGCTGGGATCGCCCAGCAGACCGCGCGAGAGCTTCCGCGAATTGAAGTAGCTGACGCAAAGCAGCGTCTGGGCCGGGTCCGCGGCGGCGGATTGCAGCAGATTGGCCGCCAGCGCGCCCGCGAATCCATCCGCGCGCAGCGGCTCGGTCATCAACAGCGTGACGAACTGCGAGGCTTGCCGGCGGTCGCCGAGCATGAAGCCGAGGTCTTGATCGCGAATCCCGACCGTACCCGGGTCAATCTGAAGATCGCGGAGCAGCGGCTCCAGGTCAGCCAACTGGGCCTGGGCAGGATCCGCAACGCCGGCCAGCAGCACGCCGGCGACGAGCACAAGCCGACCGAGAGTCATGCGTTGCCACCTTTCGGGCAGAGTTGACGCCGGCTCTTGTGAGCCGGAGCCGCGGGTTTGTCAAACAGCCCGCTTCCAGACCGGATCACAATCCGCGCGATTCGGCCCCACAACACCCGCCTTTCGGATATCCTCATGCGGAGAGTGACTGGAGGCGGCCCGCACGAGCAAGCGCCGGCTTGCGATGGGGCGAACGGGATGCCGTCTCTGACGCACCCGCTAGCGCGAATTCGCGACGAGGAAAGCATGTCCGCCAGCCCTGCATCCGCCGCGTCCACCGAACTCCGCGGTGATTCACGAGCTCGGATTCCGCTCGATCTTGAGCAGGCGATCCGGCGGCTCAAGGTCGAGCTGAACGCCGTCCTGCTGGCGCACTACTACCAGGAAGACGCCATCCAGGACATCGCAGACTACGTCGGCGACAGCCTCGAGCTTTCGCGGCGCGCCGCAGAGACCCGCGCGGACGTGATCGTCTTCTGCGGCGTGCATTTCATGGCGGAGACGGCCGCCATCCTAAACCCCAACAAGCTGGTGCTCGTGCCCGATCTGGATGCGGGCTGCTCGCTGGCGGATCGCTGTCCGCCCGAGGCCTTCGAGCGCTGGGTCAAGCAGCATCCCGACCACACAATCGTCACCTACATCAACAGCACGGCGGCGGTTAAGGCGCTCTCGGACGTCATCTGCACGTCCTCGAACGCGGTCAGCATCGTGAACCAACTGCCGCCGGAGAAGCCGATCGCCTTTGCCCCGGATCGGCACCTCGGGCGCTGGGTCAGCCGGCAGACCGGGCGCGAAATGACGCTCTGGCCGGGCTTCTGCATCGTGCATGAGCAGTTCTCGCAGCGGCGCATGCTGGCGCTGCGCGAGCGCCACCCCGAGGCGCTGGTGATCGCGCACCCGGAATGCGAGGAAGCGGTGCTCGACGAGGCGGACTTCGTCGGCTCGACCGCCGCCCTGCTGCGCTACGTCCGCGAAAGCCCGCGAGACTCGTTCATCGTCGCGACGGAGGCCGGGATTCTGCACGCCATGCGTCGCGCGCGGCCCGAAGCCACGTTGATCTGCGCCGAGCCGCACAGCGGGTGCTCGTGCGCGCTGTGCCCGTACATGCGGCTGAACACGATGGAAAAGCTGTACCTGTGCATGCGCGACCGAAGTCCGCGCGTCAGCGTTGATCCGGTCATCGCCGCGCGCGCCAAGATCGCGGTCGATCGCATGCTGCGGATGAGCAGCGTCGCCGCTCCTGCCGTCGCGCGGTAGCCGCCGCGTGTCGAACTGCTGATCCTCCTCCGATAATCGTGGGTGCGCTGTCGCCGTGCGCGGTTTAGAGACGGCGCTGGGGTTGCCACTTTCCGCAACGAATTCCAAGGTTCAGACAGGTCCTTTGGAGATGCGCGATTCGCGGACGGGTGCGCTGCGCCCGGGCCGCACCCCGTGCCGGAGTGAGCCGATGGAGACATTCGAGCAGGAAGATGCCCGCAGGCGGACAAGCCTGACGCTGGCGCGAACGACGTGCCTGTGCATGGGCTTCGGGCTGATGCTGTGGGGTCTGGCGCCGGCGCTGGTAGAGCGCCTGCTGACCGGGCTGACGCCGTCGGCTCAGACGCTTTCGATGGGCGCCTTCGCGGGCGCGTTGGGCCTGACGTTCCTCGCGATGGCCAGCCAGATTCGCCAGCACCGCACGTGGGCCCTGTGGACTGCGTTCGCGATCTCCACCGCGATCACCGCGATGGGCGTCGTGCTCGTCGCGATCATCCACACGCGCCCCGCCAGCTCGTTCATCATGCTGCTCTCCAGTTGGACGGCGTTCACGAACTGGCTCGGCATTGCCGCGGCGTACCGGCAGCGCGGCCGCTCGGTCCCCGTCCGGGCGCGCTTCGACCGATAGCCCGAGGCCGGCACCGCACGCAGGACGATTCCCACCTGAAACAGGGCCCCTCGAACGCGCCGAGGTCGACGCACCCGGTCTCGCTCGGCTACCCTGCGCCCCACGCGGAGGCGCAAGCCCATGCTCCGTATCGCGATTGCGCAGCTACCCGGCGTCGAGCTCGGTCAATGGCGCGGCACGCTGGAGCAGATCGATGCCGCGATCGCCCGCGCGGCCGACCTGCGCGCCGACGTCGTCGTGCTGCCCGAGTGCGCGTTTCCGGCCTATTTCATCGGGTCGACCAACGCCTACCTGCAAGCCCGCGCCGACGGGCTGCCCGACTCCCCCGAGCTGCTCGCCCGCGTCGGCAGGCGCTGCCGCGAGCTGCGCGTCGCGGTGTGCATCGGCTACGTCGAGCAGCGCTGTGGGCGGCTGTACAACGCCGCGACTCTGGTCGGCGTCGACGGCGCCCCGCTGCACACCCATCGCAAATGCTTCCTCTGGGATTTCGATCACGAGTGCTTCACGCCCGGCGACGAGCTGCGCACCTGCGATACGCCGTTCGGACGAATCGGGATCATGATCTGCGCCGATGCGCGGCAGCCCGAGATCGCCTATACGCTGGCGGCGCGCGGCGCCCAGCTTCTGCTGCAACCGACGGCCTGGGTCAACGCCGGCACGCCCGAGAACCGGTGGAATCCGCAGCCGGAGTTTCTGATTCCGGCGCGGGCGCGCGAGCTCGGAATCCCGATTGCGTCGGCCAGCAAATGGGGTCTCGAAGGCTCGACGCTGTTCGTCGGATCGAGCCTGATCGTCGACCGCGAGGGCCGCGGACTGGTGCGCTGCAAGAAAGCCGAGAACTCGGTCGTCGTCTCGGAGGTCACGCCCTCCAGCCCGCATCCGGCAGCGATCAGCCCGCGCCTCCGCGCGGTGCTCCAGGCCCCTTGGCGCCCGCCGCCGGACGAGCCGCACCGACTCCGGCTGGCGTCGCTGCCCGCCGAAGCCGCCGAGTCCTTCGCGCCCATTCGGGCGGCGGCGTTGCAGGGCGCGGATCTTGTCGTCCTGCAGGGCGCGGCGCGCGAGCTGCTCACGCTGCGGGCACGCGCCGCGGAAAACCGCGTCTACCTCTGCGGCACCGTCGACGGCCGGCCTTGCCTGATTCACCCCAGCGGCCGGGTGATCAACCTTTCGGAGGGAGACGATCCGGTCGCCGCGGTCGAGCTCTCCGAAGCGCGGAACAAGCTCCTGGCGCCGCGCACCGACCCCATGACGGACCGCCGGCCGGAGCTCTACGCGTTGTGAGGGCAGGCTGCGCAGCGCCGCGCGATCAGCCGAAGGGGTCCCCCGCAGCCGCAAACTCACTTCGGCGATTCTTGGCCCGGACCGGCGGAAAATCCCGCTGACAGGCCGCCACCCGACCGATACTATCTTTGAGACCATGAAAACCAGCCAATGGGTGCTGATTTCCTGCGCGGCCATGGTGGCACTCTGCCCGTACGTCTGCCACAGTGCGGCGGCCGCGGACGATTGCTGCAACGCGGTCTCGGATCAGGCGCCGACCGATTGCTGCCCGAACGAGCCGCTCGGATCGGCACCCGCTCGCTGGCCTGCCGTGCCGGCCGCCCCCAGCGGCCCGGACGTTCCGTGCACCTGCCTCTGTTCGGTCAGCGTTCCGATCGGCACGCCGCTCGACGCCGTTCCGCTGACTCCCGCGCCGCCGGCGTCCCCGAGCGATTTCCGGCCCGAAGCGGTAGCCGCCGTCCAGTGGCGCGCCGCCGCACGCGTGGAGCGTGGCCGATACGTCCGCCCGGTCGACGAGGGCGTGCGTCTGCTCATTTGATCCCCGTACGCCGGACGTAGCACCTCCAGCGGATCGACCGCGGCGCCCGTCGCCGGGGCGATTTCGAAACGCATGCGTTACTCCGTGTCTGTTTCACCAGCGTACGTTCAGCGCACCGCGCGCGCGCCTGCCGGGAGCGGTTGTCATGCGAACCACGATTGCAATCAGTCTCATGCTGCTGCTGGGCGGCGCGGCCGCCGCCTGGTGGCTCGTCGAAGGCCGGCCGATCCCGGCACAGTTCTCCGCGCTGCTGCGGTCCCAGCCCGAGCGAACCTGCGCGGCGCACGGGCTGCCCGCCGAGGAATGCCCGTTCTGCAAGCCCGAGCTGATTGAGAAGCTGGGCGAGTGCGGCGGGCATCAGGTGCCCGAGGCGCTGTGCTGGCTCTGCCATCCGGAGCTGGTGGCGGCGTTCAAGCAGCAGAAGGACTGGTGCGCGGAACACGACCGCCCGGAATCGCTCTGCGCGATCTGCAACCCCGCCGGGGCGCTCCGCGCCGCGACGCCCGCGTCACCCGCGACCGCGACGGGCGCGGAGGATTTCGGGACGCCGCGCTCCCAGCGTCCGCCGGCGCCGGAGTGCACAAACGGCAAACAGCTCGTCACGCTGGCCTCGGAGGACATGGCGCGCCGGGCCGGGCTTCAGCTTGTCGACGTGCAGCGGACCCCGCTGGGCGAGACGCTGCGTTGCACCGCCGAGACGCGCTACAACGAGAACGCGTACGCGCGGGTCAGCCCGCGCGTGGAAGGCGTGCTGCACGAGCTGCACGCCGATCTGGGCCAGCTCGTCGCGGACGGCGCGCACCTGGCGACCATCGACTCGCCGGGGCTGGCGATCGCCAAGTCGGAGTATCTTCAGTCGCTGTCCGAAATGAGCCTCGCCGAGCGGACGTTCGAGCGGGAACGCGGGCTGCTCGATCGCGGGGTCTCCTCCGAGCGCGAGGCGTTCGAGGCCGAAACCCGCCTGGCCGAGAGTCGCATCACAACGCAGCGGCTCTCCCAGCGACTGCTGGCACTGGGACTGGCCGAGGCCGAGATTGCCAGCCTGGCCCAGCGCGCCGACACCAGCGCGCTGCTGCGGTTGACCGCGCCCTCCGGCGGAATCATCGTCGAGCGAACCAAGGTGCTCGGCGAGAGCGTGGATCCATCGAGCCCGCTCTTCAGCGTCGCGGACACCGCCACGCTCTGGGTGATGCTCGACCTGACCGAACGCCAGGCGGACCGGGCCAGCCCCGGCATGCCGGTGCGGTTCGTGCCGGCGGCCCTGCCCGATCGCGCGTACCAAGGCACACTCAGTTGGATCAGCGCGCAGCTCGATCCGCGCACGCGCACGATCAAGGCGCGCGCCATCATCGACAACCCCGGCGGCACGCTGCGCGCGAACGTCTTCGGACAAGCGGAGATCGCGGTGGAAGCCCCGAAGGACCGCCTGACCGTGCCCAAGGAGGCGGTGCAGTGGGACGGTTGCTGCAACATCGTCTTCGTCGCGATCAGCCCGACGGTTTTCCGCCCGCAGAAAGTCCTGCTCGGACTTGAAACCGGCGAGCTGTTCGAAGTGCGCGAAGGGCTTCAGGCCGCAGACCGCGTCGTGACCCAGGGCAGCTTCCTGCTCAAGACCGAAATCCTCAAGGGCGAAATCGGCGCCGGCTGCTGCCCGGCCGATTGACCCGCGACTCGGTCATCCCGAGCGGCTCACAGCCCCATCGGAGCCTCCGTTTAATCGGGAAGTGCTCATGCTCAACGCCATCATTACCGCGTCGCTGCGCAACCGCTTTCTCGTTCTGCTCGTCTCCGCGGGCATCACCGCGGCGGGACTGCATTCGCTCCTCATTCTGCCCATCGATGCGTTCCCCGACACCACCCCCGTCCTGGTGCAGGTCAACGCCGCGGCGCCGGCGCTGGGGCCCGAGCAGATTGAGCGCCAGCTCGTGATTCCGATCGAGCGCGTCATGGGCGGCATGCCCGCACTCAGCGAGCTGCGCTCCATCTCGAAGTTCGGATTCGGGCAGGTCAGCCTGGTCTTCGCCGATGGAACCGACATCTTCCGCGCCCGCCAGATGATCCAGGAACGCCTCCAGCAGGTGGAGCTGCCGGACGGGGCGCGCCCGCCGGAACTGGGGCCGATCTCCACCGGGCTCGGCGAGATTCTCCACTACATCGTCAGCAGCCCGGGCCGCGACCTGATGGAGCTCACGACGCTTAACGAGCGCTACATCCGCCCGCGGCTGTTGACCGTGCCCGGCGTCGCGGAGGTGAACACGTGGGGCGGGTTGCAGCGCCAGCTCCAGGTCGAGGTGAATCCCGATCAGCTCCTGCGCTACCAGCTCACGTTTGACGACCTGACGGCGGCGCTGCGGCAGGACAACCAGATCGTCGGCGGCGGAGCGGTCAGCCAGGCCGGCGAGCTGCACATCGTGCAGGGCCTCAGCACGACCCCCAGCGCGGAGCGCGTCGGCGAAATCGTGGTGCGCGCGTTTGACGGTGTTCCGGTGCGCATCCGCGACGTCGCCACGGTTCGCGAAGGGCACGAGCTTCGCCGCGGCGGCGTCACCGCCAACGGGGCCGGAGAGATCGTGCACGGCCTGGGATTCATGCTGATGGGCGAGAACAGCCACGCGGTCACCGGCGCGCTGGAGCAAAGGTTGAACGAGGTCCGCTCGACGCTGCCGCCCGACGTCGCGCTACAGGTCGTCTACGAGCGCAGCGAGCTGGTCGAGCACGTGCTCGCGACCGTGAAGCGTAACCTGCTCGAGGGCGCGCTGCTGGTCGTGGCGGTGCTTTTCATCTTCCTGGGCAACCTGCGCGCCGGCCTGCTGGTCGCGCTGGCCATCCCGCTGGCGATGCTCTTCGCGTTCAACGGCATGCTTCAGCTCGGGATCGCCGCCAGCCTGCTCAGCCTCGGTGCGATCGATTTCGGCCTGGTCGTCGACAGCTCGGTCATCATGGTGGAGAACGCCGTGCGCAAACTGGGCGACCCCGACGACCCCCGGCACGAGCACGAGATCATCCGCGACGCCTGCGTCGAGGTGCGCCGGCCGACGATGTTCGGCGAGCTGATCATCCTCTCGGTCTACCTGCCGATCCTGCTGCTCGAAGGCGTCGAAGGGAAGCTGTTTCGCCCGCTGGCGCTGACGGTGGTACTGGCGCTGCTGGGCTCGCTGCTGTTCTCGCTGACGCTGGTTCCGGTGCTGTGCAGCTTCATGCTGAAGCGCCGCAAGACCCGCCGCGGCGAGAACCTGCTCGTCCGCGCGGCCCAGTGGGTCTTTCGCCCGCTGGTTCGCCTGGCCACGCGCCGCCCGGGCGCGGTCATCGTGTCCGGCGCCGCGGTGCTCGCCGCGGCGCTGCCGCTGGCGGTGACGCTGGGGGCCAACTTCATTCCGCGGCTCAGCGAGATGGCGATCGTGATGAACACGGTCCGCCTATCGGGCGTCTCGCTGGAGGAATCCGTGCGGGTCGGCACGCAGCTTGAGCGGCTGATTCGCCAGCGCTTCCCCGACGAGGTCCGGGACGTGTGGAGCCGCACCGGAACGGCCGCGGTGGCAACCGACCCGATGGGGCTGGAGGTGACCGACACGTTCATCACCCTCACGCCGCGCGAGCACTGGACGCGCGCCCAGACGCAGGACGAGCTGACCCAGCGCATCGAGGAGGCCACCGCCGGTTTTCCCGGCATGAACCGCGCGTTCACGCAGCCGATCGAGATGCGCATGAACGAAATGACGGCGGGCATCCGCGCCGACCTGGGGATCCGCATCTTCGGGGAGGACCTCGAAACGCTGCGCGGCCTGGCGATGGAGGTGCGCGAGACGCTGGAGCGCATCCCCGGCGCCGCGGACCTGTCCGTGGAGCAGCTCACCGGGCTGCCGGTCCTTGAAGTTCAGGTCGCTCCGGAGGCGATCGCGCGCTTCGGCGTGCCTGCCCAGCACGTGCTCGAAGCGATCGGCGCGCTGGGCGGTGTGGAGGTCGGCCGGATTCGCGACGGCGAATGGTCGTACGGACTCGCCCTGCGGCTGGACCCGCGCTTCGCGCGGGACGCGAACGCGATCCGGGACGTTCGCGTGGCCACGGCGGCGGGCGAGCAAATCCCGCTCGAGCGGCTCACCCGAATCGTGCAGACCACCGGGCCGGCCTCGATCCAGCGCGAGTGGGGCCGCCGCCGGATCGTCGTGCAGTGCAACGTGCGCGGCCGCGACCTGGCCGGGTTCGTCGCCGAGGCGCGCCGCCGCCTCGCCGCCGAGATCGCTCTGCCGGCGGGCTATTCGCTCAGCCTCGGCGGGCAGTTCGAGCACCTGCTGCGCGCGAGTCGGCGGCTGGCGGTGATCGTGCCCATCGCGATCGCGACGGTGCTGAGCCTGCTGTACCTGAGCACGCGCTCGCTGCGGGATACGCTGATCATCGCCAGCGGCGCGATTTTCGCCGGCATCGGCGGGGTCGTGGCGCTGTGGCTGCGGGAAATGCCGTTTACAATCTCCGCCGGCGTCGGATTCGTCGCGGTCTCAGGCGTTTCGGTTCTGAACGGTCTGGTGCTGGTCTCCACCATTCGCCAGCGCCTCGCGGAGGGCGCCTCGCTGACGGTGGCGATCGAGCAGACCCGCCTGATCCGACTGCGGCCGATCCTGATGACCGCGCTGGTCGCCGCCCTGGGGTTCGTGCCCATGGCGATCAGCACGGGCATCGGCGCCGAGGTCCAACGTCCGCTGGCCACCGTGGTAATCGGGGGCGTCATCGTGGATAACCTGCTGACCCTGGCCGTGCTCCCCGCGCTGGTCGCGATGTTCGGGCTACCCCGTCGAGCGTCGCAGCCTGCGACCGGCACCGCGCCCGCCGCGAGAACCGCACTGCTGCGGTCGCCGGGCATGCGGCTCTTCGCGGTTCTCGCGCTCCTGCTGGCGCCGATCGTCGGGTGCGCGCGGGTGGACGCGCGCGGCGACTATGAGCGGGCTGCGCGCGAGGTCGAGTTCGCCGTCGGCTCGGGGGCGCTCTTCCAGCCGACGGCCGAGCCGCCGGCCGCGATCGACGAGCTGCTGCGCGACGGGCTGACGGCGGAAAAGGCCGTGCGCCTGGCGCTGCGGAATAACCCGGCCGTCCAGGCCGCGTGTTACGAGATTGGAATCGCCCGCGCGGAGGTGGTGCAGGCCGGTCTGCTGGAGAATCCGACCATCATGTTCGGGATGGGATTGCCCGACGGGGGCGGGCTGGTGAAGCTCGAGGCCGCGCTGTCGCAGAACCTCGCCGAGCTGTGGCAGATTCCGGCGCGCAGGCGTGCCGCGGAGCGCGACCTGGAACGGAAGATTCTCTCCCTGGCGCAGGTTTCGGCTCAGACCGCGCTGGATGCCAAGCTCGCCTACTACGCCGCCGCGCGAGCCGACCTGGTGTTCGAGATTCGTCGTGACAACCGGCAGATCGCGGCGCAATTGCTGGAGCTCACGCTCGTGCGCCAGCAGGCCGGCGCGGGAAGCGAGGTGGAGGTCAACCTGGCCCGCGCTGCGCAGCTCGAGACCGAGGTCGCGCTGCTGAAGGCCCGCCGGGAGCGGGTCGAGGCGCGCGCGGAACTGGCCAGGCTGGCGGGTTTGGACGCCGGCCCGCAGGAGCTGGCGCTTTCCGAGCCGTTGCGCGCGCCCGAGTCGGGCCCTCCGTCGGCCGCCGCGTTGCTCGACGCGGCGCGTGGCGCTCGTCTCGATCTGCGCACCGCCGCCGAGGAGGTGGCCGCCGCCGAGGCGCGGCTGGAGCTCGAGCGGACGCGCTTTCTGAAGTCGCTCCAAGTGGGGGTCGGGATCGAGCGCGGGGCGCGGGGCCGCATCGACGACCGGAATCTCGGACTGGAGGCGGCTCGCAAGTCGTTTGAAGCCGGGGAGCCGCGGCTGCCGGACGTTTTTCCGCGCCGGCCGGCCGCGCCGACCGACTACATGATCGGTCCGTCGCTGGGGCTTGAGCTGCCGATCTTCGACCAGAACCAGGCCCAGATCGCGCGCGCCGCCATGCAGGCCGAGCAGGCACGGCGCACGCTGCGCGCCGTGGAGCTTGCGATCGTGCAGGCGACGCACGCGAAGGTCGAGCAGGCCCAAGCGGCGTGGGAGACGACGCGCTTCTACGCCGCCGAGCTCTTGCCGCTGCGGAATCGCAACCTGGAGCTCTCGCGCGAGGCGTATCTCGCCGGCCGCATCCCGTTCCTGACCGTGCTGGAGACGGAGCGCGAGTTCCTGCGCGTGCGCCAGGAGCAGGCCGACGCGCTGCTCGACGCGGCGCGCGCCGACGTGGATCTGGAGCGGCTGGCCGGCAGGCCGCTCGCCGCACTCCGCGCGGCGACGGCGTCCGCACCGGCATCGCAGCCGCTGCAATAGTCGCCGTCCGCCGCGGCAACCGCCGGGCCACGCGCGTGGCAAACGCGCGCAGTCACGTCGGCGTGCCGCGCTCGGGGCAACCGCCTACGACTCGCTGGGAAAGACGAACTCGATGCCCACCAGGTAACCCACGGGGGCGCGCGTGCAGTGTCGCACGACCGACTCGCCGTAGCAGCTCAGCGTCGGCTGGTGAATGGCGATGGACAGGCGCGTGCCGGTCGGAATGGGCCGGCGTGTGCGCATGGCGAGGCCGCCCTGGCTTAGGTTGTGCATCGTCGCCAGCACGTGCCGCTCGCCGTAGCACTCGTCCGGCAGCCAGACCTCGACCGTGCCGGCGAACGGCCAGCGCTCGTGCCGGCGGCGCGCCGGCAGGTCCTTCGGATGCCCGGTGACCGAGCTGGATTCGAGCAGTTGGCGGACGGCTTCCGGCGTCAGCTTGACGATGTTTTCGGCATCCATGGGCAAGACTCCGCGCGGCCCGTCCACCGGCGCCGCCTTGGCACCGACAGCGATCCGTACTTCCTATCCATCGGCCGACGCGAACATCCGCATCAATCGGCGCTAGGCACCTTGATCTGAGTTGCAAACGATCCGCGGCGGGTCAAGCGCGAACCCGGCACGGGCTATCAGACGCCGGACCGGCTTGCGCGGTCGGCATTCGTTCTCGGCCGCGCGGCGGATGCCGGGAAAGATCGACAATTCGCCGCGCCCGAGCGCGGTTGCGCCCGACGCCGGCGTGCAGGCATTTGGATACTTCCCTCAGCCCACACAGAACTTTGACCCGCACGGCCTCAGGCCGGCTCCGTGCCGGCGAAAGCCCAACGCGCCCGGCTCGGACGCTCGTGCGAAACGCGTCGTCGCATGCCCGCTCACGGGGAGGATGGCATGCGATTGGGAATCAAGGCGATCGGCACCGCAAGTTTGGCGGTGCTGCTGGCGGGTTGTACCCAGGAGTTTTCCCTGGACACCAAGCTCGCCGACCTGGCCACGGTGGTCGATAACAGCTCACCCGCGGTCGTCAGCGCGGACGGCAATTCCGGTTCATCATCCGCTTCGAGCGGCAGCAGCCTGCCCGCGTCGGACCGCTGGAGCGCGAATGGGCAGGTCACGGACGGCCACCGCTATGAGCTCTTCGAGTTCGGCGACGGGCTGATCGGCGACGAGTGGACGCTCGACGTCAGCGGAACCTCCAGCGGCCCGTTCGTGCTGGTGCTCTTCGACGACCAGTTGAATCTGCTCTCGCGCGGATTCCTCTCCGCGCGAGGCCGCATGACGCACGTGCTGCGCGCCGACACGCCGCGCGTCATGTTGGGCGTCATGATTCCTTCGAGCGGCGGCGGCGGACCGTTCAGCATCGTGGCGACGCGCAGCGATGGGCACTCAGTTCCCGCGCCCAACGCACAGGTGGTCTGGCTCGATTTCTCGTCCGCCAGCGGCGTCGCCATTCACGGCCGCGATCCGGTCTCGTTCCCGGCGTTCGACGCGAGCATGCTGGGCGCTGATTACGCCGGCCTGACGGGTGAAATGCGCGAAGCCATCGTGCAAGCCATGCGCGAGGACTACGCCAGCTACGCGGTGACGCTGATTCCGTCGTACGAGAGCCCTGAACCGGCCGAGCCGCACGCCACCCTGTACTTCGGCAGCGACGCCGCCGGCCTGCTCGGACTGGCCGACCGCGTGGACGCCTACAACCGCAATTCCGGCGAAGCCGCGATCATCTACGTCGACAATTTCGCGATCTACGAGACGATGCGGCTGTCGTCGGACGAGATGGCCGTTATGGTCGCCAACGTCGCCAGCCACGAGCTGGGACACCTGTTGGGTCTGTACCATACCCAGACCGTCACGGACGTCATGGACACCACCGGCACGGCCTGGGACCTGGCCGCGGACCAGAACTTCGAGCGCGGGGAGCTGGAGGCGACGGTCTTCGCGGTCGGGGGTGAGAATTCGCCCGCGTTGCTCGCCTATGGCGTCGGGCTCAGCGGTGACAAGTCGGCGGACTCGGCCAAGTGGTCGCGCAGCCTTCAGTTCGACCGCGCCCGGGCCATTGCGCAGAGCGAGATCCCGCACACCTGCGGGACTTGCCTGCACCTCGATGAGTAGCGCGCGATTCGTCCCGCCGGCAGATCCAGGAGTCGGCGGCGCGCAGCTCACTCGGTCGCGGACCGCGCCATTCGTCGCGGCCCTGCTACAATCTGCGTCAATCAGCAAGAAACGGGCCGCGGTCCGACAAGGGAGCTTCGATCGTGCGCAAGATCGTCCGCATCGGCATGGGAAGACATCTGGGCAGGACAGCCGCGTGCCTTTCGCTGGCGACACTGCTGGCAGTCGGCGGCTGTCCGACTCCCGCCGGCAGCGACGGCGGCTCCGGCACCGGCTCGACCAACATTGACGCCACCGCCAATAACACGTTCGGCGCGGCACCGGACTTCACTCCCGCGAACAACAAGCTCAGCCTGAGCGGGACGATCGACACGCCCGACGACTTCGACCTGTTCAAGGTTCCCAACCTCAATACGGGCGACCACGTCCTGATCGACGTGCAAGCGGTCGACAACACGGAGCTGGACCCGGTTGGCGCCCTGTTCGACGCCCAGGAGCGCGTGCACGCGTTCAACGACGACCGCGTACCGGACGCCTCCAACCTGAATCCGCTCATCGACGTGACCATCCGCGGGCCGTCGGGCGACTATTTCGTCGGCGTCGCGCCCTTCCCCGACGGCGTCAGCCAGGGCGAATACACCGTCACGGTCACCATCACGCGCGGCGACGGCACCTTCGAGACCAACGGGCAGGTGGTCTTCCTCGACTACCGCGGCGGGCAGAACATCGAGATTCCCAACGTCGGCGTGTTCGACCTGAATCCGTTCGACGCCGCCGACCTCGGGCCGTTCACCGGGCAAACCGCCCAGATCGAGGACGGAATCGAGGCCGTCGTGAGGGACCGCTACGCCGACTACGACCTCACCCTGCTCAACTCGGACGACGACGCCGAGCCCGCCGCGCCCCACAGCACGGTGTACTTCGGCGGCCGCAGCGTGGTCGCGTTCGCCATCTCCGAGCAGATCGACACGCACAACGCCGATCCGTCAGACGTCGCGATCGTCTTCACCGAGAGCTACAGCAGCGCGTTCAGCGGCGTGCCGACCACCGACGAGGTCATCGTGGCCGTCGGCAACACGGTGGCGCACGAAATCGGGCACCTGCTGGGCCTGGTTCACACCGCGGATTGCGACGAGCTGATGGACAGCACCTGCTCGAACGACGCCCTGCTGGTCAAACAGACCTTCGGCCTCGCGCCGCTTCAGGACGCCGTCTTTCCGGTCGGCATGCAGGATGCCGCCGAACTGCTGGGCTGGGTGCTCGGCTTGGCGCCGTAGAGGGCTGTGGACTTCGCCGGCGCTCGTGGCGATCGTGGCGATCGCGTCGCGACCGGGCCGCGTTACGACCCCTGAATCGACTGAAGCAGGAACTCCGCCACGTCGCGCTGCTCGACGTGCTCGTGTCCGAGATCGGTCAGTCCGTCGCTGAGCATGGTCTTGCAGAAAGGGCATGCGGTGGCGACCTTGCAGCCGCTGCCCGCGCCGTTGGGAAGTACGCGGAGCAACTGCCGCGCGCGGGCGTGATTGACCTTGCCGTCGCCTTCGCGGCTGTTCGGCCGGCGCACGGCTTCCTCTTCCTTCCACATCTGCGCCCCGCCCGCTCCGCAGCACATGCCGCGGTCGCGCGATTCCGCCGCCTCGTGAAGCTCCAGCCCGGGGATGGCGCGCAGGATTTCGCGCGGCGGATCGTAGACCTCGTTGTAGCGCCCGAGGTAGCACGAGTCGTGGAAGACGATTGAGCCGGCGACGTGGTGTTTCGGGGTCAGACGTCCTGACCGCACCAGATCGGCCAGCAACTGCGTGTGGTGAATCACCTCGAACTTGCCGCCGAACGCGGAATATTCATTGGCCAGCATGTTGAAGCAGTGCGGGCAGGTCGTGACGATCCTTCGCACCTTGTAGTTGTTCAGCGTCTCGACGTTCTGGTTCGCCAGCATCTGAAAGAGGTACTCATTGCCCGCGCGGCGGGCGGGATCGCCGTTGCAGCTCTCTTCGGGGCCGAGGATGGCGAAGCTGACGCCGGCCTGCTTGAACAGCGTGGCGGTGGCGCGGGCGATTTTCCGCGAGCGGTCGTCGAACGCGGGTGCGCAGCCGACCCAGAACAGGTACTCCGCGTCCGGCTTGTCCGAGAGCAGCGGCACGTCGAGCCCCTCGGCCCACTCGGCGCGCTGCGAGTTGTCGAAGCTGTACGGATTGCCGGCGGTCTCCAGCCCGCGAAAGGCGTTCTGCAACTGCTCGGGAAACTCGCCGCGTTCCAGCACCAGGTTTCGCCGCACGTCGACGATCTTGTCGACGTACGAAATGAAGACCGGGCATTCCTGCTCGCAGGCGCCGCAGGTCGTGCAGCCCCAGATCATCTCGGCGTCGACCCAGGCCGGAACGAGCTGCCCATGGCTCTCGTCGGTCTCGCCGTCGTGCGTAACAAAGGGCACCGCGGCGGACGCATCGCTCGTGCCCGACGCCGCCACCTGCGCACCGGCGGCCGGCGGCGCGGCGTTCTCCAGCAGCGCCCGCGCGTTGGCGTACATGTGCTCGCGCATCTGCATCGTCAGGTGCTTGGGCGAGAGCAGCTTGCCGGTGTTGAACGCCGGGCAGTGGTCGCTGCACCGCCCGCACTCGGTGCAGGTGTAGAAGTCGAGTACGTCTTTCCAGCTCAGGTCGCGAGCGGTTTTCACGCCCAGTGTCTCGCCGCGCTCCAGCCTGCCCTCCATGTCGTCGATCGGAGCCAGCCGGCCGATCCCGTCGAGCTGGCGGCAGTACACATTCGGCAGCACGGTCAGCACGTGGAAGTGCTTGCCGTACGGCAGGAGGTTCAAAAACGTGAGCACGAGCAGCGTGTGCATCCAGAAGCCGAGGATGTAGAAGTTGTCGGCGACGGCAGGTCCGCCTGCGCCCAGGGCGATGGACAGCAGCGCGGCGGCCGGTGCGACCATGCGCTCGCCCGCCGGCGTATCGTGCCGCACGAATCCGCCGGCCTCGTACGAAAGATCGGACGCGATGATCCCCAGGATCATGCACAGGATCAGCACCCCCTCGACGCTCAGCTCGATCCGCGACAGCTTCACCACCATCCGCTGATACAGGAAATACAGCACGCCGGCGATCACCAGCACGCCGACCAGATCCTTCAGAAACGTGTACAGCGCCCCGAGCGGCGTTCCTTCGTCGAACAGCCAGAAGCCGAAGCCGGGATTGCCGCTGTAGCCGCGCGCCACCAGCACGAGCGTTCGCAGTCCGAGAACTACGAACCCGCCGAAGATGAACGCGTGCGCCACGCCGGCGGCCTCGTAGCGGAACATCCGCTCCTGGCCGAACATGTAGCGCATGACCCCGCGGAGCCGAGCGCCGCGGCGATCGCCACGGGCCTCGGGAGCGCTCGCCGCGAACATCAGCCGCCAGCGTCCTCGCGCCGTCCAGGCAAACACGGAGAGCCCGACGACCAGCACAATCGTCATCGCCAGTGGGTGCATGGGAAGTCCTTGTCGCGCTCCGCAACGATGGAACGGCCAGTATAGCCCGGTCGCAACGGGCTGGGCAGGCGCGCAAAGACCGTCACGGCGGCCGACACGAACGCGCTGTCGCCCAACCGCGCCGATGCCGGTAGAATCCCGCGTTCGACTACCCGCATGGACGTGCCATGACGACAAGCCCATCATTACCTGCGGACGCGCCGCCACCGTCGTCGCGCGTGGTCGGAGACATTCTCAGCGGCGGCTTCGGCGTCGCCGTCGCGATGTGGGGATTGCTCTACCTGGCGCGGCTTCCCGGAGCGGCGCTGCCCACAGCGGTCCTGTTCGGTCTGCTCGTGCTGCTGCTCCTGGCGGGCGGTTTCTGGATCGGCCGGCTCTCGCCGCGCGGCTGGCGCGGCGCGTTCCTGGCAGGCCTGGTCACGGGGCTGCTCAACCTGCTCGTGCTCGGCAGCGTGCTGGGGAAATCGGGCGGCGCCGCGATCGCCAGTCTCTGGACGCTCGCCTCGATCGTCGGAACCGCCTCCGTCGTCGCGATCGGCGCGCTGCCCGCCAAGCGCCGGCTGCATATACGCTCGACCGTCGATTGGCCCGTCGCGTTCGCGTGGATCACGGTCGCGGCGACCGGGCTGCTGCTCTTCGTCGGCGGCATGGTGACCGGCTTCGAGGCCGGCCTGGCCGTGCCCGACTGGCCCGGGTCCTTCGGCTACAACATGTTCTGGTTCCCGCTGGCGCAAATGACCGGCGGCATCTACTTCGAGCATGCGCACCGGCTCTTCGGCTCACTGGTCGGGTTCACCACGCTTGTGCTGATGATCTACGTCCAGTTCGTCGAATCCCGCCGCTGGGTGCGCGGTTTCGCGGTGCTCGCCTTCGTCGCCGTCGTGGTGCAGGGGGTGCTCGGCGGAACGCGCGTCACGCAGAACGCAATCGTGCTGGCGATCCTCCACGGCGTGTTCGGCCAACTGTTCTTCGCGTCGCTTGTGGCCTTCGCTGTGGTGCTGAATCAGCGCTGGCGACACTGCCAGGCGGCGGCTGATCGTCCCGCGGGCTCGGTCGACCGCGTCCTGATCCAGTTCTCTCTGGCCGCGCTCGTGCTCCAACTCGTGCTGGGCGCGCTGCTGCGTCATCAGTTCTTCGGCGTGTATCTGCACGTCGGGTTTTCGGTCTTCGTCTTCGCGCTGGTCGGTGCCCTGGCGGCGCGGGCCTGGCTGCTCTACGAGTCCGTCGCCCCGCTCCCGCGCTGGGGCGTGGCCGTGCTCGGCCTGCTCGGGCTTCAATTGATCCTGGGAGTCGCCGCTCTCATCGCCATCACGCTGGATGCGCCCGGCGGCCCGCCGAACGTGTTGCAGGTGCTCGCGACGACCGCGCACCAGACCGTCGGCGCGCTCGTGCTGGCCTGCGCGGTCGGGCTGTCGGTCTGGCAAACACGGCTGATCGTCCCGCAAGCGAGCTCGACATCGCAGCCGATCGATCCGGTTCTCGGCGGGGAGACGACGGCGTGACCGCCCCGCGCGACCCGCCGGGTGAGCCGCCTTCAAGCGCTCAGGGCGAGCACTCTCCGGCACTGCGCGAGCGCCTGGACGCGCTGCGGCTCAAGCGCCCACGCGGGCCGCAAGTTTCGCTGGCTCGCCCCGCGGCTGCTGCAACCGGCGCCGCCGAGGCGCTCGGCGGACGTGAGCTGCGCGATGAACGCGGCGCCTGCTGGATCGTCGAAACTCCCATCGAGCGGGTGCGAACGTCCGACGCCCCGGGCGCTCGACCCGCGACTTGCGCTCCCGCCCCAACCGCCGGGTTCCTGGTCGATATCGAGACGGGCGGCTTCTCCGGCACGCCGGTTTTTCTGATCGGCGTGCTCCCGCTGGACCGTCCGCCTCTGCAAGTCATTCAGTGGCTGGCCCGCGACTACCCCGAGGAGGAAGCAATCCTGCGGCGGTTCGCGGCGAGCATCAGCCCGGAATCGAGTTGGGCCAGCTTCAATGGACGAGCCTTTGATGAGCCGTTTCTGCGCGATCGTGCGACCCGCTACGGAGTCGCGCTGGCCGCCCCGTCGCAGCACATCGACCTGCTGCATCTCGCGCGCCGCCGCTGGAAGCACGAACTCAGCGATTGCCGGCTCGAGACGATCGAACGTGCCATACTGGGGCGAACGCGGCCGGCGGACGTCCCCGGAGCGCTCATCCCAGACCTTTTCCACCACTTCTGTCGGACCGGCAACGCAGCCCCGCTGGCAGGCGTGCTGGAGCACAACCGCCGCGACCTCGTCGCCTGCTACGACCTCTGGATGCACATGTCGGCTTGAAAGCCAGGCCGAGCTGCGCGGACGGGCGGGGCCCGCGCAGCACCGAAGGGTTTGGGATACGCGCCGAAACAAAACCGGCTATGATGGATGTTCGTGAGTCTGACCCGCCCGGGTCAACGGGGCGTCGACCGACGGCGTCCGCATTCCTACTCGTTGAAGGACCGCTCCATGTCGGCCAATGCCCGCTTCGCATGCCTCGCATGCCTATTGGCTCCGTTCGCCCTGGCGAATTCCCCGGCCGCAGACAGCAAGGTCGGCTTCACCGCCGAGGCCTACGTCAGCCACATCCGCTACCTCGCCGGCGATGAGCTCGAGGGTCGCCGGCCCGGCACACCAGGCAACGAGGCCGCCGCCAAGTACATCGCCGACCACTTCAAGGCGATCGGGTTGGCGCCGGGCGGTGACAACGGAACCTACTTCCAGGAATTCAGCGCCGGCACGCTCAAGGACTACGACGCTGCCCGCGCGAACTTCAAGCTGACGGGGAGCTCCGAAGCGCTCGCCGCCGACACCGACTGGACCCCGATGCCCTTCACGGACGGCGGCGACGTCGAGGGACCGCTGGCGTTCGCCGGATACTGCATCGAGGCGCCCGACGACAAGTACGATGACTTCGCCGGATTCGACGCGAAGGATAAGATTCTCATCGCCTTCCGACACGAGCCCAAGGCCGACGACGAGGAGGCCTCCTTCGGCGGCCGGCGAAACTCCTCGCACTCGCTCTTCGCCTCGAAGGCCCGCGTGGCGCGATCGCACGGCGCGAAGGCGCTCATCATCGTCGATCCGCCCGACCCCGACGACGAGACCGACGAGCTCTACCGCTGGTCGAACAACGATTCGCGCTCGGACTATGAGCTGCCCTTGATGCACATGACCCGCGCCGCCGCCGAGCGCGTGCTCAAGTCCGCCGGCCTGGCCGACCTCAAGGCGCTGGCGGCGCAGCTCAAGGAGAAGCGCGGCGGGATGTCGTCGGATCTGAAGGGCGTCTCGGCGAAGATTCAGGAAGGTGTCGACAAGCAGCCGTTGCTGACGCGCAACGTCATCGGACTCCTGCCCGGGTCGGGCAAGGTGGACGAGTACGTCGTCGTCGGCGCGCACTTCGACCATCTCGGCAAGGTGCAGCGCTGGGGCGGACGCCGGCGCGGGCGTGATACCGGCGACGCCACCAACGAGCCCGAGATTCACAACGGGGCGGACGACAACGCTTCGGGGACGGCCGGGGTGCTCGAGCTGTCGCGTGTGATCGCGTCGGAGCAGGCCCCGCGTCGCAGCATCCTCTTCATGGGGTTCAGCGCCGAGGAGATGGGCCTGCTGGGCAGTGCGCACTACGTCGCTCATCCGACCGTCGAGCTGTCCAAGATCAAGGCGATGTACAACCTGGACATGATCGGGCGCTATCGGCCCGAGGTGTTCGAGATCGACGGAACCACGACCGCGCGGGAATTCGCCGATCTGGTCAAGCACGCCGCCGCCGCCCAGGAACTGACCTACAAGGCCCCGAGCACCAACGCGCCCTATTTCGGCTCCAGCGACCACGCCAGCTTTTATCGCAAGGACATCCCGGTGCTGTTCCCGTTCACCGGGATTCACAAGGAATATCACAAGCCCGACGACGACGTCGACCTGATCAACGGCGACGGCGCGACCAAGATCCTCGAGATGTCGCACGAGATCATCCTGGCCCTGGCCAACATGGAGAACGGCCCGACCTTTGTGAGCAAGAGCGAGGAGCCGGCGGATTCTCAGCCCGCCGACGACAACGCCGCCGCCTCGCAGCCGGGACGCATGCCGCGCGTGCGGCTGGGCATCGTGCCGGACATGGACGACACGTCCGGCGGCATCAAGGTCGACCAGGTCTCGCCGGGCGAGCCCGCCGCGAAGGCCGGCATCCGCGACGGCGACCGCATCATCCGCATCGCCGGCCAGTCGATCAGCGATCTGTACGGCTACATGGAGGTGATGCGTGAGCAGAAAGCCGGCGAGGCGGTCGAGGTCGTGGTGAAGCGCGGCAGCGAAGAGCTGACGTTCAAGGTGACGCTGGCGGAGTAGCGCGGCGCAGCGCCATGGCACCCTCGCAGGTTCGCGCCCACGCACACCCGCACGAACGCGCCAGCGGGAGAATCGCTCCTGTATAGTATCACCCCAGGGTCCGGTCGCGCGTCACACCCGCCCCCCCGTCAGCGCGCGTTCGGAACCGCTGGAGAGGTGGCCGAGCGGCTCAAGGCGCCGGTCTTGAAAACCGGTGTAGCGCAAGCTACCGGGGGTTCGAATCCCTCCCTCTCCGATCGCAATCGGATGGAGCCGCCGCCGGCACGCGGCACCGGGTTCCCAAACGGCGACTTCTATGACGCCGGTTGTACAACCGGGGCATCGCGCTCGGCTTTCGCACCAACCGGGCCATCGGCGGGTTTCGACTCGGCATCGCGCGGAATCGCACGAGTTGAGAATCCGCACCCCCCGACTCGCGCTACCCGCGACTCATGCTACCCGCGGCTCGCACGCATCACCGTCACCCACGCCAAGCTCGCGTAGACGACATACATCATCAGCGCCCGCATGCGCGATGTCGCCAGCAGCAGCGCCCCCAGTACGTAGAACTCCGTCAGCGCCCGCAGAAACGCCCAGTGCTCCACCCAGACCACGTCGGTCAGGCACAGCCCCAGCCCGCCGTACAGCAACCAGCCGATCACGATCTCCGCGCCGGACCGCGCGCTGCGCAGCGCGAAGAGCACGCAGACCGTAAACACGGCCAGGAAGATCAGGATTCCGAGCCAGTAGTCGAACGCGCCCGGGCCGGCGGCTGCGAGCACGCGCTGCATGAACGTCGCCAGCCCCGCGCAGGGCGGCCCGAGGTTGCTCTCGCCCGCCAGCACCGGAAACACCCCCCAGCGAGCGCGCAGGAAGACTTGCCACGCGACGAAGACGACCAGCCCGGGCAAGACCGCCAGCGCGGTGCGCCAGTAGCCGGGTCCCGCAGCCGCTGCACCGGCGCGCCGCCCACGGAGCGTCGCAAGAACCTCCGCCGCCGCCAGCGCGACGATCGCCAGCAGCGTGGTTTCCTTGCATAGCACCGCGGCCGCCAGCAGCAATCCCGCCAGCGTCCCCCGGTCGCGCCGAAACGCGACCAGCCCCGCCAGCAGAAACGCCGCCGCCGCGATCTCGGTCAGGTCACGCGCGACGGTCAGCACGAAACCGGGGTAGCAGGACACGAGCAACCCCAGCAGCGCGTGCCCGCCGGCAAGCTGCGTGTAGCGCGCCGCGAAGTACGCCACCGCGCCCAAGCCGGCGAAATTGACTAGCACCATCGCGGCGGGAATCCGCTCGGGCCGGCCGAGCGCGGCGAGCCGCGCGAGCAGCGGGTAGCCGATCCGCTGCTGACGATACGCGGGCACATCCAGCGTGATGCCGAAGTCGCGCACGCGGCGGGTCAGCGGGTCGAGCGCGAGGCGATAGTAATACTGCCCGTCATAGCCCGAGGAACCGGCCCGCACGCGCAGCCCCGCCGGAACTTCGGCCGGCGCGCAGAACTCATCTCCCGCCAGCACGAAGCGCGACACGTCGTTGTCGAGCTTGTGCAGCCGCAGGCCGAGGAACAGCGCGTACAGAACGGCCGTGATCGCGACGGCGGCCCAGGCGCTGTTCAGCCGCGCAAGCCACCAGCCGATCGAAGCCGGGGCGCGCGGGTCAGGCGATTCGTTGCGCGGCAAGCCTCAGTCCCACCAGCCCGCCGGCGTACGCGCGGGCGGATAGACCGTCTGGATCGCCTTCAGGATGGTGCGCGTCGCGGGCGAGCGGTTCAGCGTGTAGAAGTGAATGCCCGGCGCGCCGCGGTGCAGCAGCTCGAGGCACTGCGCCGTCGCGTGGGCCACCCCCAGCGCCAGGACCGCGTTCGAGTCGTGCTCGTTGCGGCGCAGCTCGCTCATCAGCGATTCGGGGATGGTCGCGCCGCACATCCGGGTGAATCGCTCGACCTGCCCGACGTTGGTGATCGGCATGATGCCCGGGATGATCGGCACGCCGATGCCCATCGCCCGCGCCCGCGCGACGAACTCGAAGTACTTCTGGTTGTCGAAAAAGAGCTGCGTGACGAGGAATTCGACGCCCGCGTCGAGCTTCCGCTTGAGATGCTGCATATCCTGCTCGAGCGACGGCGCTTCGACGTGCTTCTCAGGGTAGCACGCGCCGCCCAGACAGAAGCGGTGGCTCGCCCGCACGAACGCGGCCAGCTCGCTGGCGTAGCGAAACCCGTCCGGGTGAGGATTGAATTCGCCCTGCTCGCGCGGCGGATCTCCGCGCAGCGCGAGGACGTTGTCGACGCCCGCGTCGCGCAACGTGTCCAGGATCTCGGTCAGCTCGCCGCGCGAGGAGCCGACGCAGGTCAGGTGCGCCATCGCCTCGATGCCGTAGTCCCGGCGAATGTGCGCGACGAGATCGACCGTCTGGCGGCGCGTGCTGCCGCCGGCGCCGTAGGTCACGGATACGTAGGTCGGCCGCAGGTCGTGCAGTTGCGCGATCGTCTCGCGCAGAGTGGCGAAACCCTCCGTCGTCTTCGGCGGGAAGAACTCGAACGACAGGCAGGGGCGCCCGCACGACAGCAGCTCGCGGATTCGCATGGTCTCTCGTCAATAGGTCGGCCGCCGCAGCAGCAGTAGAATGGCCTCGCGGCGTTGCCGAGCACCGAAATCGACACTGCGGACTATACCCGCGCCCGCGCGGCTCGCGCAGCCCCGGCCGCCTTTTCCAACCCGCGCAGGCTGGCTATCATCGCTCTTCCGGCGTCGGACGGCGCGCCGAACATGCCGGGGGTCGCCGCCTCTGCCGGTCGGGTCGCCTTCGCAGGAGTCAGCATGAAGATCCTGGTCGTGATCAAGCAGGTTCCCGATTCGACCACCAACATCCGCATCCGCCCCGATGGGGAGGACATCGAGCGGGCCGGGGTGAAGATGGTCGTGAACCCCTTCGACGAGTTCGCCATCGAGCTTGCCGTGCAGCTTCGCGAGAAGCGCAAGGATGTCGAGGCGGTCACCGCGCTGGCCGTCGGACCGCCGAGCGCCGCCGAGGCCATCCGCACCGCGCTGGCGGTCGGCGCCGACGACGGCATTCACCTTCAGGACGAGGCCTTCGACCAGCTCGACGAGCTCCGGCAGGCCCGCCTGATCGCCGCCGTCGTGAAGGACCGCGGTTTCAGCCTCATCATCCGCGGCAAGCAGGAGATCGACCTCGACAGCGGCCAGCTCGGGCCGGCGCTGGCCGAAGCGCTCGACCTGCCGCACGTCGGCGCGGTCACCGCGCTTCAGCTCGCCGACGACGGCGCAAAGGCCAGCGCCAATCGCCGCGTCGAAGGCGCCGAGGAGATCGTCGAGTTCTCCCTGCCGGCGGTGCTGACGATCGACAAGGGCCTGGTCGAGATGCGCTATCCGTCGCTGCCGAACCTGATGAAGGCCAAGAAGAAGCCGCTGGCGACGCTCAAGGCAGCCGACGTGCCGGCCCTGGCGGAGCTCGCCAAGGGCGCGGGCGGAACCCGCATGCACAAGCTCGAACCCCCGCCGCAGAAGGCCGCCGGCAAGATTCTCAGCGGCGAGGCGGCCGAGACGGCCGGTCAGCTCGTCAAGCTGCTGCGCGAGGAAGCGAAGGTGATCTAGACGCCGGGCACGCCAGGCCGTAGCGCTTGACGGCCTGCGGAGGCGCCATGAGACGTACGGCCCGGACGAGAGGATTCGGACGCAATTGACCTGACCAGGGCACCGCCATGACCAATGACATCCTCGTTTTCGCCGAACAGCGTGAGAACAAGCTCCACCCCGCCGCCACGCAGCTTCTCACTGCGGCCCGGGCCCTGGCCCAGGCCAGCGGCGGCAAGGTCGTCGCGTGCTTGATCGGCGACGCGCTCAACCAGGCCGCGGACGCGCTCGCGCAGGCCGGCGTCGACGCGCTCATCACCGTCAGCGACCCGGCCCTGAAGCTCTACTCACCGCTGCGCTACCGCGCCGCGCTGTCCGCGGTCGTGCAGAAGGTCCAGCCGCGCGTGCTGCTTCTGACCGCGTCGTTCCTGGGCCGCGACCTGGCGCCGCGCGTCGCGCTGCGCTCCAACGCCGGCCTCGCCACCGACGTGATCGAGCTGTCGTTCGCCGCCGACGGCGCTCTTGACGTCCGCCGGCCGGTCTACAACGGCAAGGCCACCGCGCACGTCCTGTTCCCCAAGGATAAGCTCGCCCTCGCCTCGATCCGCCCGAACGTCTTCGCCCCCGCAGCCTCCACCGGCGGCAGCGCGGCCCGCGAAGCCCTGCCCTTCCAGCCCGCACCTGGAGACGACCGCGTCGCCACCCGCGAGATCGCCAAGAGCGGCGGCGGCGAAAAAGATGTCACCGAGGCCGACGTCGTCGTCTCCGGCGGACGCTCGCTCAAGAGCGAGGAGAATTTCAAGATCCTGCGCGCGCTGGCCCGTGAGCTCGACGCCGCCGTCGGCGCAAGCCGCGCCGCCTGCGACGCCGGCTACCAACCGCACACGCGCCAGGTCGGCCTGACCGGCAAGACCGTCACGCCCAAGCTCTACATCGCCTGCGGCATCAGCGGCGCCATTCAACACCTCGCCGGCATGCGCGGCAGCAAGGTCATCGTCGCGATCAACACCGACAAGGAAGCGCCGATCTTCAAGGTCGCCGACTACGGCATCGTCGACGACCTGTTCAAGGTGGTCCCGGCGTTGACGCAGGCGATTCACAAGTTGAAGGCCGGCGGCTGAGCATGCGAACGCTGCGCCCGCGGCTCACCGTCGCGGTCTTCGTCGCCGTCGCGCTCGCGTTCGGTGCGCTTCGCGCGGCGCGCGCCGCGCCGCCGGCAGGTCCCGCGTCCGCCCCCGCGACTTCTCAGCCTTCTACCGTCGATCTGCGTCCGCGCTTGCACGAGCTGGGGCTGGTGCCGCGGCCGCAGGGCGCGCGCGGCACGTGCTCAATCTTCACGGCCTGCGAGGCGATCGAGTTCGCGGTCGCTCGCCAGACGGGCAAGGCTCAGCGGCTCAGCCCCGAGTATCTGAATTGGGCCGCCGGCCAGGCCGCGGGCCGTCCTTCCGACGGGAACTTCTTCCACAACGCGCTGGCGGGCTTCGAGCGTCATGGCATCTGCCGCGAATCCGCCATGCCCTACGAGGCCGCGTTCGACGCCAACCGCGCGCCGTCCGCCGACGCCGCCGCCGAGGCCGCCCGCGTCCGCGAGCAATCGCGCGGCGTGCTGCAAGTGCGTTGGATTGTCCCCTGGCAGCCCGATCGTTTCGGCGTGGACGAGGAGCGATTCGCCGAGATCAAGCGTGTGCTGGCGCTGGGGTACCCGGTCGCCGCGGGATCTTCTCACAGCCGCCTGCTGGTCGGTTTCCGCGACGACGCGAGCCAGCCCGGCGGCGGGACGTTCATCACCGAGGATTCCGCCCTCAACCGCTTCGACGAGGTCAGCTACGAATTCGTCCGCAAGCACGTCGCAGACGTGTTCTGGGTGGAAGTGGTGACGCAGCCGACGCCCGCGGACACGGACGCGAAGCCGTAGGCAATTCCGGCCCTTCAGCCTTCCGCCTTCCGCCTTCAACCCTCCTCCCCACCATCCCCTAATCCTCGCAACTGTGCCGAAACGCGTCGTCCAAGTCCGCCGGCAGGACCAGCGTCCGCAACCCCGCCGCCGCCGAGTCCGCACACAACGCCGCGCGCGACATGGCGTTGTTCACGTACGTACTCGCGTACTCGGCGTTGAAGACCGCCTTGCCGGCTGCGACGAACGGCACCAGCAGGTCGCACTCATCATATTGGTGACACTGCTCGTTCAGCGCGAAATCAAAATACTCCACCAATTGCGCAACCTGGTCGAGGTCGTTCTTCAGCCCGACGCACAACCCGCGATGGTGGGCCTCGTTGGCGACGTACCGGTTGAACGCAAGCTGGTCCGCCACGCTCAGGTCAAACCCGCTGTCATTGGCGTATCCATCCACGTTGTCCGGCTCGACGCAATCGCAGCCCTTGTCCGCGGCCAGGTCGAGCCGGGCGGCGACGATCTGCCGAACCGCGTCCGAGCGAATGTCCAGCCAGCGCTCGTCCGCGAAACCGTCCAGCGTGGTTCCCAGCACGCCCGCGGGAAAATCGCCCGCGTCGGGCCGGAAATCCTCATACGAGCCGGCCGAGAAATAGCACACCACGCGCCGGCCGGCGGCCTGCAGCGCCGCGATCTCCGCCGCACTCGTCTCGAACAGGTCCACGTCGTAGACGTCCACGTCGTAGGATGTATTGAGCACCCCGGACGCGTCTGGCTGAAGCTGCCACTGCCAGGTGGTGTCGGTCGCGGGCCTGAACCAGGCGCCTCCGGTCGCCGGCGGGTAGCCGGGGTCGATCGCCGCGCCCCCGCCGCTTGCGTTGTCGTTTTCGTCGCCGTTATTCGTATTGGGGTTGCAGCCGCCCACTGCGGCCCACGCCACGGCCAGCATGCTCAGCAGCGGCGTCCATCGCCGCGCGGTCCGCAGTCGGTCCAACAGAGCCGAAGAATCCGCACGATTCATGGCACATCAGCCCTCCACCCGGGACATTTCGTCCAGAAAGGATTGCGGGTGGTTGGCGTACTTCTCCGCTTCCAGCGGCGAGACCGCCCCGGCCCGCACCAACCGCGCCAGCGAGCGCTCCAGCGTCGTCATGCGCTGCTCGGGCACGTCGCGCGTCTGGCTTTGCATCTGGGAGTAAATCTGCTCGATCTTCTGAAGTCGAATCAGGTTGGAGACTCCATAAGTGTTGTTGAGCACCTCCATGGCGGCGACGCGCCCGTTACCCTCGTTGCGGGGGATCAGCTTCTGCGAGAGGATGTACGCCAGGCCGAGTGAAAGCTGGCTGGCGACCTCGTCCTGCCGGCTGGGAGGGAACATATCCAGCAGCCGCGTGATCGTGCCGCGCGCGTCGCGCGTGTGCAGGGTGGAGAAAACCAGGTGCCCCGTCTCGGCGGCGGTCAGTGTCCAGGCGGTGGACTCCCGGTCGCGCATCTCGCCGACGAAGATCACGTCCGGGTCCTCGCGCAGGCAGTCGCGCAGCCCGCGCTCGAAGCTGGGCACGTCACGCCCTACCTCGCGCTGCGAGATGATCGACTGCTTGCTCTTCAGCCGATACTCGATCGGATCTTCGAGCGTGATGACCCGGCAGGATTGCGTTTCGGCGATGCGGTTCACCAGCGAGGCGATCGTGGTCGACTTGCCCGCCCCGGTCACGCCCGTGACGATCACCAGCCCGGCCTGCCGCTCGAGAATGTCTCGCCAGACGGCGTTGGGAAAGCCGATGGACTCGATCGACGGCGGCTCCGGCTGCAGCGCGCGGATGGCCAGGACCATCCCGTCGTTGTCGTGAAAGATGTTGATGCGGAATTGCAGCGACTCGGTGATGAACGACGTGTCTGCCGAGCGGTTGGTCTGAAGGTTCTGCCACTCCGTATCGCTGAGAAACGCCCGGGCGATCGCGTGCACGGTCGGCGCGTCGAGCGGAGGGGCCTTCATGCGTTGCAGGTCGCCGTCCACGCGGTACACCGGCGGCACGCCGGCCTTCAGGTGCAGGTCGCTGACGCGCATCGCCCCGTGCCGCGCGAAGTATTCCAGCAGGTCGCGGCCGCTCAGCTTCCGCTCCTCGCTGACCGCATAGACCTTGGTATCGAGCGTGATGGGGGCTGACACGCGCTTCTCCTCAGGCTGGGGGCGGGCGCCACGCGGGGTAGCACGCGTCGTAGCACGCGCGACACAGCTTCTCCCCGTTCGGCAGGTAGTGTATCTCGCGTGAGACGCTTCGGCAGGCCTGGCATTGCCCGCGCCCGGTCGGCGGATAAGCTGAGCCGTCCGCGCGGCGCGACTGTCGGCGCTCCCGCTCCGCGGTCCGCCGCGCCAGCCAGTGCCACCAACCGGCCCGCACGCCGGCCCAGGCGACGATCATCAGAATCAGCAGCAGTGTGCCGACAAACAGGAAGCCGATCAGGAAGCTCAGGTTCAGGACAAACATCACTTGGCTCGGCATGCGGGTCTCCAAGCGTCCGCTCCGCTAGGATACCCGTCGCATCAGGGCGGCGGAGCCCGGTCTACCGCCGAGGCGGAACTTGAGGAGGAATGCGCGATGCCCGCGGGCAGCACGCAGGTGTGGCTGGCGCCGTTGGGGCATGGACTTGACCCGGCCGTGCTGGGGACGCTCGCGTCCACGTTGCTCGTCGCGACGACCGTGGTCGCGGGCTACGCCCTGATCGCCTGGCGGCGCGCCCGCCGGTCGGAATCGACCCTGCGGCTGGAGCAGCTTGATTTGCAGCGTGCATTCGACGCGCTGACCGCGTGTGTCTGGACGGAAGACCGCGAAGGCCGCGTAGTCCGCGCCAACCGCGCCACGGGCGAGCTGCTGGGTCGGCCGGCCGAGTCGCTGGTCGGCGAGAAGGCCGCAGACCTCGGGCTCGTGATTCGGGCTCCTGAAGTCACCAGCGACCCTCCGTCGCGTGCTTCCCGGCTCGTCCGCCGCGAGCCGCGCATCGAGCTGACCGACGCCGGCGGCGTTCCGCGAACACTTCACGCGATCCGGGTTCCGTATCACAACGTGCCGCGCTCGGGAGCCAGCGAGCTGGTTTTTGCGATCGACGTCACCGAGCGGCTGCGCGCCGAGCGCGAGCTGCTTCGCGAGCGTCAGCTCTTCACGCGCGGCCCGTGCGTGGTGTTTCGCTGGGTGGCCCAGGCGGGCTGGCCGGTCGAGTACGTCTCCGCCAACGTGAAGCAGGTCTTCGGCTACGACCGCGACGATTGGCTCTCCGGACGCGTGCGCTACGCGAGCGTGGTTCACGCCGAGGACCTGGACCGCGTCACGTCGGAAGTGCAGCAACACAGCGAGAGCGGCGTGACCAGCTTCGAGCAGAACTACCGCATTCGCCGCGCGGACGGCGAGGTGCGCGAGCTCTTTGACTTCACGCAGGTGACGCGCGACGCAGGCGGCCGCATCACCCATTACGAAGGCTACGTCCTTGACGTCACCGACGCGCGTCGCAGCGAGCAGGCCCGCCGACTGTCCGACGCCCGGCTGCGGATCGCCGTCGAGCAGCACCCAACCGTGCTCTGGTCGATCGACACGGAGCTGCGCTTCACGTCGAGCCGCGGCGGCGGCCTGCGCTCGCTCGGCGCGTTGCCGGACGAGAACATCGGCAGGAGTCTCTTCGAGTACTTCGGAACCGAGGATCGGACGTCTCTGCCGATCGCCATGCATCTGCGGGCGCTGGCGGGCGAATCCGTGAGCTACGAGATCGACTGGAGGAACCGCGTCTTCCACTCCGTGCTCGAGCCGCTGCGCGACGAGGGTGAGCAGATCACGGGCGTCATCGGCTTCGCGTTGGACATCACTGAGCTCAAGCATTCGGAGGAATCGCTGCGGCAGTCGCAGCAGTTCCTCCGCTGCGTGCTGGACGGACTGCGCGAACAGATCGCGATCCTGGACGACGACGGCAAGCTGATGGCGACCAATTCGGCCTGGAACGCACACTGGCGCGGGGCCGATCCGGTCGGGCAGGACTACCCCGCGGCCTGCGAGACCATCGCTCCTCAGCCGGAGAAAGCCCGGCAGCTTCGCGAGCGCGTCGGGCGCGTGCTGGCCGGAGAGGCCGACGAACAAGCCGTCGAAATCCGACGACCCGGTCAGCGCGGGGAGGAGCAATGGTACGAAGTGCGCGCACGCGGCTTCGGGGACGGCCCCCATCGCTGGGTCGCACTGGTCCAGACGGACATCACGGCCCGCAAGCTGGCGGAATCGGTGCTGATGGCGGCGCGCGACCAGCTCCAGGAAAGTGTGCGGTCGCGCACGCAGGAGCTCGTCGAGGCCAATCGCCAGCTCACCGACACGCGCCAGCGCCTGGAGTACCTGCTCTCCGTCACGCCGGCCGTGCTGCTGACCCGGCGGGCCTGCGGTGATTTCGGCATCTCGTTCGTCACCGGAAACGTCACCGCCGTCCTGGGCGAAGCCGCCGAGGTCATCGTGGCGAATTCCCCCCGCTGGGCGGCGGACATTCACCCGGACGACCGCGAGCGCGTGCTCATCGACCTCGCCCAGCTCCTCGCCGGCGGGAGTCGTAGCGTCGAGTACCGCCGGCGGCACCCGGACGGCGAATGGCGCTGGCTGCGCGAAGAGCTTCAGCTCGTGTGCGACGGCCAGGGCGCGCCGCTGGAGCTGATCGGCATCGGCGTCGACATCACCGAGCAGCGCGCCGCCGCGCAGCTCCTCGAACAGTCCCAACGGTTGGCGGCGCTCGGCACGCTCGCCGCCGGCGTCGCCCACGAAATCAACAACCCGATCGGCGCGATCCTGGCCATCGCCCAAAACGCGCGGCGACGCTGCGATGAAGACCCCGGTGCGGCGGGGCTCGCCGCCGCCCTGGACAAGATCGTGACCAACGTGCGGCGCTGCGGCCAGATCGCGCGCAGCATGCTTCAGTTCGCTCGGCAGGAGCGCACCGAGAAGTGGCCCTGCGACCTCAACGAAGTGACCGAGCGGGCCGTCGCGAGCACCAGCGCGTACGCCGACGAGCGCGAGGTCCACATTCTGCGGGAGTTCGGTCCCGGTCCGCTTGCCGTCGTCATCAATCCCCTGGCCATCGAACAGGTTGCCTGCAACCTGCTTCGCAACGCCATTGAGGCCAGCCCCCGCGGCGAACCCGTTCGGATCATGACGCGGGCCGCCGATCCCTGCGTCCGGCTCGAGGTCGCCGACCGGGGACGCGGCATCCACACCGCGCAGCGCCGCCGCATCTTCGAGCCCTTCTTCACAACCCGCCAGGCCGAGGGCGGGACCGGCCTCGGGCTGAGCATCGTGCACGGCATCGTCCAGGAGCACGGCGGCCGGATTGACCTTGCCGGAGACGATGAATACGCTACTCGCGTCGTGGTGACGCTCCCGATTTCTCAGGACGTACCGGAACGAGACGAATGTCGCGCGTCCTGATCGTTGACGATGAGCCGGACTATCGTGACGAGCTTCAGGCCTGCCTGGCGCGCGACGGGCACGAAGTGCGCACGGCCGGCAGCGCCCGAGAGGCGATCGACGTCGGCCTGTGTTACCGCCCAGGCATCCTGGTGGTCGACTGGATGCTCCGCAGCCCCATCCACGGTTTGCACGTCGCCGACGTGCTCCGCACGGTGTCGCCGGAGCTCCAGACGATCGTCATCACGGGATACGCAACGGACGAGCTGAAGCGCGAGGCCGCCGAGCGGCACGTGTCGCTCTTTCTCGAAAAGCCGTTTGAGCTGCAACGCCTTCAGGACGCGGTAACGGCCGCCGCGACGCCGCTTCAGGCGGAGCGTTTCGGGACGCCCCTCCCGGTGCTCGACCTGAGCGAATCGGGCAGGATTCTCTACGCCAACCGCGCGGCCCGCGATCTGCTCGGCACGACCGTCGCCGGCGCCGACGCCGGCTACCTGCGCGACTTGTTCGACGTCGCCGAGCTCACCAGACTGCATGGCGCCGTCCGCGACTGGGTCGCCGTAACCCCGCGGCTGGCCGACGCCGCGGCATCCGCGCCCGCGACCTGGTATGTGCGCCTGCGCCGGGCGACGGACGAGCACGGCTGGCTCGCCGTGGTTCTGCCGTCGGATGCGCGCCGCCGCACGCGCCAACCGGTGGTCCGCATGCTGCTCGATCTTCCGGACGCGCGCTTCCTCGACTGGCCGCTGGACATCCGCGCGCTGATCGTCGAGCCCTCGCCCGATGTTCGCCGCGTGCTTGCGGCGCAGTTCGAAGCCGCCGGCACGGTGGCACACTTGACCGCCGACCCCCGCCGCGCGCTGCCGCTGCTGCTGCGCGACGCCGAGATCGGCGCCTTGGTCATCGACGGCGCCGTCGACCCGCGCGCGACCGCAGAGCTGGTGAATCGCACGCAGGCGCTGCGGCCCGGCGTGCGCATTGTCGGCACCGGCAGCCACGAAGCGGCGGATGCCTTCATCGAGCTGGGAGTCGCCGACTTCCTGCCCAAACCGTGGTCGCTCGACCGGCTGGTCCGCGTGCTGGCCGGCCGTCTCGGCGAATGCGCCGCCTGCGGTCTACCCATCCCGCTGCGGCGGACGCGGGACAACGAGCAGCCCACCGCCTGGGAATGCTGCGGCTGTGGGGCAGGGATCGACGCCGTCTTCGACGAGGACTTTCCCTCCGAGGTCATCCGCAACGTCCGCCCGCGCTTGTAGGCGGCAGTCGGGGCGTCTCGCTCTGCGCGATTACCTCGGCAAAAGCAGATTCCCCAGGAGTTCCGGGCGATAGCACGTCACCCGAGCGCCGGACCAGGAGCTGTACTGCCCGCTGCGCGAATCGAGCCGCGTCACGTTGAAGCCGACCACCCGCGTGTCTGCGTCGATTGCCAGCGACGCAAGCGGAACGGCGGCCTCAACCACCCAGGCGTCGCTCGCGACGTGCGACGCGACCGTGGCGCCGTGCGGCCACGGCGAGCTGCGATAGATGGGCGGATCCGTCAAGCAGCCCTTTCGACCCACCGCCACGCCGTTGGGCTTGAGCTGAAGCACGAGCAGGTCTTCCCCGTTGCCGCGCAGCGCGCCGGGAGGAGTAAACAGCAGTTCGAGCACGTCCTCGCCCCAGGGCTGCGCGCCCTGTACGCGCACCGCGTTGGTGGCCTCGAAGCGCGGCTGCGTTCCGGGCAGTAGCTCCGCCCGCAACGCCACGTACAGCAGCGCGTCGTCGCGACACAGCATGGCCTGGGTTTGCGGATTCGCGCTGCGCGACACGCCCGCGTCAGTCGAACCCGCGTCCGGAGCATTGACCAGCAGAAAGCCGCCCGCGCGATTGCCGGGCGCGCCTGGCCAGTCATCCAGAGAACCGTCAACGCGGATCGGCGCGTCGGTTCGCGGAGCCCCGGTCACGGCGAGGCGGCCGACCGCCTGAAGCGGCTCCGCGCCGCCCTGCTTCAGCCCAACGGAGAACGGCGCCGCCCCGTCTGCGTCGTACGCGAGGCTGTTGAGCACCAACTCGATGGAGGTGGTTCCCAGCGCACCCGCCGCCGCCGCCAGCGGGGACGGCGAGGGCACAACCCAGCCCAGCGGCGGCGCGTCCAGCGCGACGCTGCCGCTCACGCCGGCGTCGGTCGGATTGCTCAGCGCGAGGTCGATCACGGCGCGCAGCCCCACGTCGGTTGGCCCAAGCCGGACCCCGGAGATCTCCAGCCGAGCCGCGCGGTCCGCCCGCAGCCGGGTCCAGCTCGAGAGATTCTCGACTTGCGCCGCCCGGCCGCCCGAAGTCGGCGTCGAGTGATTCGCCAGCTCCTGGAGCACCAGCCTGCGCCCCAGCGCGAACAACCGCGGATCGCCGCTCCAGCCGCTCTCACGGCAGGTCAGCAGGTCCGCCGCACATGCGTCAAGAAACGCCCTTCCCGCCAGCGCTTGGGTGGTGCGCTCCGCCAGCAGAGGTTGCCCGCTGCGGCGCAGCAGCGCGATCAGCTCCGCATCGAGCAGGCCGCGGCGAAGCCGCTTCAGGCGAACCGTGGGAATCGGTTCTTCCGTCAGCCCGTAGCCGCGCCCCGGCAGCAGCAGCGGATCCGACGCCTCGCTCCGAGCAGCGCCGCGAACTCCTGGCGGCGCGACCGCGTCGATCCAGATTCCGTCCAGTCCGTAGCGGGCCGCCTGCCAGCCCAACGCGGTCGCGTCGGTCGCAAGCCCGGCCAGGGAAAGCGACCCGGAGTACGGCGGATCGTCCGGCACGAACCAGACGCGCTTGCCAAGCGCCTGCATCGAGCGCGTTGCCGCGGGCTCCAGCCAGCGGGCCGTCGGGCAGACGAGGGCCACGTTGGACAGGTCGATGGGCGGCGCTTCGCGCCAGCCGAACGCGTGCAGCGAGCGCAGCGGAAGATGGGCGAGCAGCGGGATCGTGCGATCGGCTTGGTGAAGCGCCGCCGCGGCCCTGCGCACACGGTCCACCGCAGCGGCATTGAGCGGCTGCGGAATCTCCGTCCGCAGGATCGCCTGACGCGACCAGCCGCGCTCCGCGAAGTGCTCGCCGCAGGCGCGCAGGTAGTCCGCCAACAGGCGCGAGTAGGACTCACTGGAGAATCCGCCCTCGCGCGCCGCGCTGGGGTAGTCGTCCGAGACCGGCAGCGGCCAGAATCGAGCCGCGACCCGGTCCGAGTACGCATCGCCGCTGATCCAGCTCCCGACGAGCTGGTCGTACGGCTCCCACTCGATCGAGAGCGATCGAACGCCGCTGACGTGATACTTGGGAAACGAGCCCCAAAGCACCGGACTGAGCCGATGCTCGTGCAGCAGGGTGAACGTATTGCGCATGAGCCGCAGCGCCGGCTGGTGTGCCCCTTCCGCCGGGAGAATGCGCGTTTCCGCGGCACTTTCGAGCGGCCAGTTGAAGTGCTCGTGCAGCAACCCGCGCGGATCGACGCACGCCGTGGCATCCAGCGACAGCTCGCCGGGAATCGCCACGGGCAGCACCGTCAACCTGACTTCACAGCGAAAAAGGGATGCAGCGTCGACGGCGTCCGCCGAGCGGCCCGCAACCAGCTCAAGCGACCCGCGATACTCCCCGGGCACAGCCGTCGGCGGAACAAAAACGTCCAGCCACACGATCTCCGCTTCCTGGCCGCGAAACGTCAGCGGTCCTCCGCCGCGCGGCGCCGTCCACGGCACGAGAATGTCCGGCACGGAACGCGGCGAAATCCAGCGCCCGGTGTGGCGCGGATACCAGGACGGGAATTCACGCAGCTCGGCGTCCGCGACTCGAAAGGCCTGGTAGACCTCGCGCGCCGCAAGCGCGCCCGCCGGGCCCGAGAGATCGCCCAGCCGCAACTGCGCCGGCCCGCTCAGCGCATGCGTCGAACGGACCGCGATCTGAATCGACTGGACGTCGTTGACCGCGCTGACCAGCCGCACGAAGCCGCCGCTGGCCGAATAGACCTCGCCCTCGGCCTCGGGAGTCGCCTGGCGATTGAGCTCCTGCTGGCCGTCGACAACCCAGGCGCTCAGCGAGCCGGGCCGGGCGGTCACACAGCCGCTGACGCCCAGAAGGACCAGCAGCGCGAGCCCACCGAGCGGCGCGCGGCGCGCCGGCGTCAATGCAGGGATAGATCGGCTCGGCCCGGCTGCGGCCATTTCTGCACCTCGTACAGGCGACGGGGGTCTTCAGGCTGCCCGGTTCGCGAGGAAAGGTACGCGGCTTCGAGCAGCGCGGAAACCCCCAGATGACGCTCCAGCCCCGCCGCCAGCGCCGCGCCCGACTGTCCCGCGCGGATGCTCGCCGCGAACCGCTCCAGCTCCTCCGTCAGCCAGGCCGGCGTGTCCGATGCGAACTTCGCCAGGCACTGACCGTCGGCCGAAACCACGCGCGCTTCGCCGGGCATCAGCTCGATGCGCCCGCTCGGACCCTCCAGAAGCAGCTCCATGACCGCCGGCTGGGCGTCCCAGGCCGCGTCGATCAGCGCCACCTCGCCGTCGCTGTAGCGCAGGACCGCCAGCGCCACGCCCTCCGTTTCGCGCGGCGGTTCGCCATCGCGGCGGTGACAGTGCGCAAGCTGGCAGTAGACGCTCTGTGGCAGCCCGCGCGCCGCGATCAGGATCTCCAGCAGCGAATAACCGTCTGAGAACAGCACGCCACCGCCGGCGTCCTTCTGACTGCATCGCCACGAGTCGGCCGACGGGCCCGCAGCCCGCACGCGCAGCGTCGAAAAGGCCGGCACCACGCCCTGCGGGTGCGTCAGGGCTCGCTGGATCGCCGCACCGCCGCGATCGACGCTGGACGCAAGCCGATAGGTCGAATGCCCCGCCAGCACGCGCCGCAAGTGATCGGCGGCCGCCGCGAATGACGTCGCGATCGGGGCCGGACGCCATACGTGCACACCCGCCGCGACCGCCTCATCCGCCAACTCCTGCCCGGTGCGCGGCGACACGACCAGCAGTACGGCCTGAACCCCGGCCTGGGCCAGCAGGACGCGCCGGTCGTCAAACCACCGGACCGAATCCGGGTAGTCGCGCTGCGAGCCTCCCGAACCGGCTACCAGCCGCAGCGTTCGAACCTCGGCCAAGGCGCGCAGGTACGGATCGGGCGAGTCCGAGCTGGTGATCAGCCCGACTCGGATCGGCGCGCCTTCAGGACTCGCGGGATCAACGAATGGCATTGTGGTACGATGGTCCTACGGATGCTCCATGCGTAACGCCCACACGATGCTGAACCGGCGCCTGCTTACGGGTGCGACGAGCGCGGCGACGGTGTGGATGTGTATTGTGGCCCTGACCGGCCCGCTTGGCCATGCCGACGGGGAGCCATCCCCCGCCGCACAGTCCCCGGTGGCGGCGCGCCCCGACGGCGCGGGCCCGCCGGCCTCGCAGCCCCCCACCCCGCAACGCGTGCAGATGCTGCGAGAGGCCTTCGAGCTGCTCGACGACGGCGACGCCAGCGCGGCGCTGCGAGCCCTCCAGCGAACCGTCGAAGATGCCCCGCCGGAAACGCTGACGAAACTGGAGCAGTTCACCCTTCTGCTCCGCGGCCGGCCGCTGATGGAGTGGATGGCCGACCTTCGCATGACCGCGGCGCTTCATCCGCGCGGCGATCAACTGCTCGATCTGCGATTCGTCAGCGACTACGAGGCGCCCGCGGTCGCCCGTCGTCTGCGGGCCCTGCTCGATACAGTGCTCGCCCGCGAATACCGCGGGAAAACCATCCGCCAGTGGGCCGCCGAGCGCGACCAGTACACGCGCTTGTTCGCCGACGCCGCCGACATGGTCCGCGATGCGGAATTCGCCGCGGCACTGATCCGCGCGCGGCAGCGATTCGATCCGGACCTCCGCCAGGACCGCGTTCAGCGGCGTGAGCTGAACCAGATGCGGGACAATCTCGGCAGGTTCGTGGGCGCGGTGCGGAACATGGCCGGGTTCACGAGCCTGACCGCAAACCCGCTCGATCCCAGCGACCCGACCTTTCAGGAGGCCCTCCGGCTTGAGGCCGAGCGCGCCGCGCAAGCCGCCGAAAAGAGCCCGGATTCGGCCCCGGCCTCGCAGCCCGGCGCGTCCGGCATGCAGCCGGATGACGGCAAGCAACCCTGAACCTGCACCGGCACAGGAACGCCCCGTGAGTGAGCCCACCGCCGTCCGAAACGTCGTGCTGCCCGGCCGCACCGCGTCCGGAAAGGTCCGAGACCTCTTCGACCTGGGCGACCGGCTGATGATTGTCGCCAGCGATCGCATTTCCGCATTCGACGTCGTGATGAACGAGCCGGTGCCGGGCAAGGGCGTCCTGCTCACCGCCCTGACGCGCTTCTGGCTTGCACGGCTTGGGGCCTGCACGCCGCACCACCTCGACTACGTCGTGGACGGGCAACGCTGCCCGCGCGGGTACGAAGCGCATCGAGCGTTGCTGCGCGACCGGGCGATGGTCTGCCGCAAGACGAGCGTCCTGCCGATCGAGTGCGTCGTTCGCGGGTATCTCGCCGGCGGCGGCTGGAGCGAATACACCCAGCGCGGCTCGGTCAGCGGCATTGCGCTTCGGGCCGGAATGCAACTGGCCGAGCGGCTCCCCGAGCCGATCTTCACGCCGAGCACCAAGGCCACGAGCGGACACGACGAGCCGATTTCGTACGAGCGGGCGTGTGCCGTCGCGACGGAATTCGCAACCGGCCTGGGGCTGGACCGGGCACTCGCGCAGCGCGTCATGCCCGAAGTTCGGCGGCGCGCCCTGGCGATCTACGCCCAGGCCGCTCGGCACGCGGAGGCGCGCGGGATTCTCCTGGCCGACACGAAGTTCGAATTCGGATTGCTTGGTGAGGAGATCCTGCTGATCGACGAGGTGCTTACGCCGGATTCGTCGCGATTCTGGCCGCGCGCCCAGTGGCGCCCGGGCGTCAACCCGCCCAGCTACGACAAGCAGTTTCTTCGCGACTACCTCAACACGCTGCCGTGGCCGAAGACGCCGCCGCCGCCGCCGATTCCCGCGGAAATCCTGGCCCAGACCGCCGAGCGCTACCGCGAGGCGCTGCGGCTGCTGACGGCCTAGGCGCCCGATTCTCTCCGGGCGCGGCCGGCCGCAGGCAAGTGGCCGCATCCTGCGCCCGCGCGTATCATCGCGAGATTATGTCGCTGCCGCTGGTCGCGATCGTGGGACGCCCGAACGTGGGCAAGAGCTCGCTGCTGAACCTCCTCGCCCTGGAGCGCATCAGCATCGTCGACCCGCGCCCGGGCATCACGCGCGACCGCGTCACCGCCATCCTCGAGCATCGCGAGCGCTACGCCGAGCTGGTCGACACCGGCGGCGTCGGCGTGGTCGACGCGGATCACCTCGAGCAGCACGTCGAGGAGCAGATTCGCTTCGCGATTCAGCGTGCGGCGCTCGTGCTCTTCGTGGTCGATTGCCAGAGCGGCGTCACCCCGCTCGATCAGCGCGTCGCCGAGCTGCTGCGCAAGAGCGAGAAGCGCGTGCTCGTGATCGCCAACAAGGCCGACACCGAGGCCCACGAGCCGCACGCAGGCGTCTTCGCGCGCCTCGGCTTCGGCCCGGCCCTGGCCGTCTCGGCCCTGCACTCGCGCGGCCGCGATCCGCTCCTGGACTGGCTCTTCGACGCCCTCGGCGACGCGTTCGGCGAGCGCCCCGAGCAGCCGATCATGCGGCTGGCGATCGTCGGCAAGCGCAACGCCGGCAAGAGCACCCTCGTCAACGCCCTGGCCGGCGAGCCGCGCATGATCGTCAGCGAAATTCCCGGCACGACGCGCGACGCGGTCGACGTGCGCTTCGAGCGCGACGGCAAGGTGTTCATCGCCATCGACACCGCCGGCGTCCGCAAGCGCCGCAGCATGAACGACATCGATTTCTATTCCTACACGCGCGCGCTGCGCGCCATCCGCATGTCGGACGTCGCGCTGCACCTGATCGACGCCGAGGTCCCGATCAGCGACGTCGACCTCAAGCTGATCGGCGCCGTGCAGGAGGAGCACAAGCCGCTGCTGCTGGCCATCAACAAGTGGGACCTGGCCGAGGGTCGCGCCACCCCGGCCCAGTTCGACGAGTATCTCGAACAGGCCATTCCCGCGCTGCCCTACGTGCCGGTTACGTTTATGACGGCGCGGACCGGGCGCAACGTGCAATCGGCCATCGACGTGGCGCTCAGCCTGCACGAGCAGGCCCGCACGCGCCTGCCGACCGCTCGGCTGAACGCCGTGCTCGAGGAGGTGCTCTCGCAGCGCGTGCCCGCGGCCAAGCGCGGCTCCAAGCCCGTGCGCATCTACTTCGCGACCCAGATCGACGTCGCCCCGCCCACCTTCGTCTTCTCCTGCAACAACCCCGACGGGGTCACGGACAACTACCGGCGGTTCCTGGAAAACCGGCTGCGCGAGCAGACCCCCTTCCGCGAGATTCCAATGCGGCTGCTCTTTCGGTCGCACCACGGCGAGAGCGCCCGCACCTGAGCGGTGCTGTGCCCGACGCGGAGGTTTCGGCTACAATCACACCACTTATTCGCATGAGGTGCAGCATGCCGATCGAGTTCCACTGCAACCACTGCGGCAAGTTGGTTCGCGCCCCCGACAACGCCGGCGGCAAGCACGGCCAGTGCCCGGGCTGCCACCAATCCGTGTACGTCCCCACGCCGAGCGATCAGATCGAGGTGCTCGACGTCGCCCCGATCGACCAGGCCGCCGAGCGCGAGGCCCAGCGCGCCGCGCGCGAGGCCCAGCAGCTTGCGCAGCGCCTCCTGCACGAGCGCGACGCCGGACCGGAGCGGGCCGCGGATGCCGACGCGAAAGCGCGCGGCGCCGGCGGCGGAACCTTCATGCCGCGACCCGAGCACCGGCCCGACATGCGCCGTTTGGTCATTGACTATGCCCTGGCCATGGCGTCCAGCAGCATCGATCGGGCGGAAAAACTGGCCCAGGAAATCCGCAGCGACATGCGCTCGGCGGAAAAAGCGATCGAGGCGGTCACCGTCGACGAAATCCCGCCGCCGGAGCTGGCCAAGATCCCCCGCCCGGTGCTGAATGGCTTCTTCCGCTCGCTGCGAAGCGGCAAGTAGTCCCCGCGCGGGGCGCCCGGCGCGCCCCGCGGCTCCCTTGGCGCCTTCGAGATCCAACATGCCTCACCCCAAGGTCATCCCCATGCTCGCCGGGTTGCTGCTGGCGAGCGGCGCGCTCGCCGCCGCTCAGCAGAACGACAGCCCCAACGAATCTCCGGCCCGCGAGCCGCGCCCCATCGTCGCCGTCATCGGCTGGAGCCCCGGCGACGGCGTCGACGAACGCGACACCTGGATCAGCGAGGCCGTCGAGGAGCTGCTCACCTGGCGACTGCGTCGGATTCCCGAAGTCGTCGCGATTCCCCCCATCCGCAGCGCCCAGGCGCAGCGCGACCTCAAGCAGGCCGACGGCACCCTGCCGGACTGGACCGAGGCGCTGCCCCACCTCGGCGCCAAGGTGCTGATTCGCGGCCGCTTCACCGGAACGCCGGACGCGATTCGCCTCGAAGCCGACTTTGTGTCGCTGCGGAAGCCGGAGGAGCACAGTGTGTTGAAGGTCGGCCCGGCGCCGCTGTTTGAAGCGCTGGACAACCTGACCCGCGCCGCGCTGGAGCGCATGAAGATCGCGTCGATCGACCGCGCGGCCGAAACGCTGGCGTTCGCGCCGCCTTCCAGCTCGCTTTCGGCGGTGGAGTATTTTGCGCGGGCCTCGCGCGCCGCGCGCCGCGACGAGGTCGAGAACGCGCTGCGCTACCTGCGTGACTCGGTCGGCTACGACTCGACCTACCGGCCGGCCCAGCTTCTGCTCGGACAACTGGAGCTGCGGCTGCCGCAGGGCGCCGCCGCCGTGGGCGCCGCGCGGCTGCGTCAGCTTCAGATCTTCGCGCGCGACGCCAACGATCGCATCGACCTTTCCGAAATCGACCTCGGGCTGAGCCTGATCCACGCCGCGACGGGGCAGCCGGAGATCGCCGAACAGCGCCTGGAGCGCGCCTATGAACTTGCGCGTGGATCAGGCGACCCTTACGCCTGCATGTCCGTCCTCAGCGTGCGGGTCGACTTTCATCTCGCCCGGGCGCGGGCGCGAAAAACCGGCGCTTCCGCGACGGCATCCGCACCGACCGTCGACCCGGAGCAACTGAAGCAGGCGGCCCGCTGGCAGGAGGAGCTGGTCGGGCTGCTGAACCACGTCGGCGACCGCGTCGCCGGCGCGCCCGCGTGCAACAAGCTCGGCTTGATCTACGAAGAGCAGGGCGACATGACCCGCGCCTACGAGGCGCACCGTCAGACGCTGGCGGCTGCGGAGCAAGCCGGCTCGGTCGACGCCCAGGCAACAGCCTGGCTGTTTCTCGGCCAGTGGCATCGCCGCCAAAAGCAGATGACCGAAGCGCTGGACGCCTTGCAGAAGTGCCGCGCCCTGATCCCCGGCCCGGGCAGCGCCGCCGTCGATCTCGCTCTGGCCGACGTCTACGCCGACCCCGCGATCGACCAGCCGCGCGAGGCGCTTAAGTACCTCGAATCCGCCTACCGTCGCTTGAAGGAGAGCGCGGACCTCGCCGCGCAATTGAATTGCGCGCGGCACCTGGCGGAGCTGCAATGGAAACTCGCAGCGCGCGCCGAAGCGCGAACCAGCTTGCAGGAAGCGATTGACCTGGCGCACGTGCTCGAGTCGCCGCTCAAGGCCGAGCTTCAGTCGCAGTTGGACAACTGGAACCGCGAGAAGCCGTAGCGCCTCGCCTGGCGACGGTCATTCTCAAGACTGCGCGTGCTGCTCGAGCTCGCGAATGATCTCCGCATTGATCGCCGGCATCTCCGCGCGGCGCAGCTCTGCCATCGTCACCCACCGACAAGAGACGCTGCCCAGGGGCTGCGCGTCGCCGCGCACCCAGCGACAGACCACCGGCGTCAGGTTTACGCGACGATCGCCGTAATCCACGAAGAACGGCGGCAGCACGCGCTCAACTTGTGCGATGACCCCACACTCCTCGTGCAGCTCGCGCAGCGCGGCGGCCTCGGGGGTCTCGCCAGGCTCGCGCTTTCCGCCGGGAAACTCCCAGAGCCCGCCGAGGTGCGCGTCGGGGTGACGCTGCGCGATCAGCCAGCGCTGGTCGCGGTGCACGATGGCCAGTGACACGTCGATCGTTTCGTGGTCCAAATGCAACTCCTGACACGCGGCACCATTATGGACGAATCGTCTGATAAGGCGGGCCTGGTGGGCCCGCCGATCCCCTTCCACCGCAGCCATGACGCCTATTCGTCATCCGCGAAACCGGGCCGGCGCGATGCCGGCCGGAAAGACGCATAACTATGTTCAAAATAACGTGTTACAGATACGTTGCAACGGCATTCCGAAAAACACTCCCTGGATGGACACCCCGGCTCAGCGGAGATATAGTTCTCGCAACGATCCAGATGGATCCACGATTTTGCGGCTGATGAAGCCGTGGCGCACTTCCGGGGCCGGCCGCAAGGTCAGGCCCCGGAGGTTTTTTTACGGCGCTCGCAGTATTGCGGAGTGCATCCACGCCATGAATCCCAAGTCCGCGGATCGCCCTTCCGTGCTGACACACGACGTGCCGCCCGCCACACCCCGGCGGTGTTGTGCACAATGGGCGCGCGTCGCTCGCACGGAGCGCGTTTGCCGCGCTCACGTCGCGCTCGAATTCGAAGTGCCCGAGTTCCCCGCCGCCGAGCCGGGGCAGTTCGTCGAACTGCTCTGTCGCGAACGGGCCGACGAACGGCTTCAGACCCACGACTGGCCGGATGAGACCGCGCCGCCCGCACTCTGCGACCCGGAGCTGCGCACGCGCTCGGCGTTTCTCCGGCGGCCGTTCAGCCTCGCCGACCAGTGGACCGACGCGCACGGGAGCGTTCACCTGCTGGTGATCTCACGTACGATCGGCGTGGGCACAAGCTGGCTCGAACACCTGCAAGTCGGCGATTCCGTTGATGTCACCGGCCCGCTCGGGAAACCGTTTCTGATTCCGGAGGAGCCTCGTCCGCTGCTGCTCGTCGGCGGGGGCGTGGGAATTCCGCCGCTGCTGTTTCTGGCGCGCCGGCTGCACGAAAGAAGCCGAGCGGGTGTTTCGCTGGTCTTCGGCGCGACCTCGGCCGACCTGTTGCCGGTAGCGCGCATCGCCGAGCCGAGCGGCGACGCCGCCAACCCCACTTGCTGCCTGGCCCTGCCCGGAGGCGCTTCGTTTCCCGCAATCCTGACCACGGACGATGGAACCCTTGGCGTGCGCGGGCGCGTGACGGACGGCATCGCCGCCTGGTGGGACGCGCACCGCCGCAGGGAGCACGGAACGCCGATGGTCCTCGCCTGCGGACCGGAGCCGATGCTGGCCGCGATTGCGCGGCAAGCCCGGCAGCTCGGCTTCGACGCGCAGCTCTGCATCGAGCGGCCGATGGGCTGCGGGCTCGGCACGTGTCTGTCGTGCGTCGTTCGCGTGCACGATTTGTCGCGGTCGGCGGGCTGGCGCTGGGCGCTGACGTGCACGGAAGGACCGGTTTTCGACCGCGACGCGCTGCTGGACTTCGATTCGCCTGATGCCTGACCGCCGCCCCGACACACCGTCCGCACGTATGGATTCCCGCCGCGATAGCCGCGATAATCGCCCCTGAGCTACTGGAGGCACGACATGCGTCGTCATGCGACACGGACGGTACTTCTGGCTTCCGCGCTAGTGACGATGCTCGGCTGCGTCAGCACGGCGGGCTTCAAGCTGCTGACGCTGGTCGGGCTTTCGAAGGACCCGGTCGTCATCCTGCTGGTCGCAGCGCCGCCGACCGAGGCCGGCACACCCGGCGAGCTGCTCAACCCCTTCGAGCCGTTCGGCAAGCTCAATCCGGCGCTCACGCAGGCGGTCGGACGCCCGGTGGTGAACGATCTGTGCTTCCCCTTCCAACTCGAGCCGAATCTGACGCTCGGCCTGGCGCAGTTGGCGTACCTCTCGCCCGCCGACTACGCCCGGCTGCCGAATCCCGACAAGTTCCGCGTCATCGCAGTCTCGGCCGACGCGCAGAAGCGCAGCGCGCGCGGCGGCCTGCTGATCGTCAAGCGCGAGTCACCGGTGCAGGCCGTCGCCGACTTGCGCGGCAAGAGCCTGGTCTTCGGCCCACCCAGCGATGCACGCACGCACCAGGCGGCGCTGCTGATGCTCCAGCAGAACGGCATTCAGCGCGGCGATCTCTCGCTCGAGCCGCTTCCGCTACCCGGCACGCTCAAGACACGGCCCAAGTCCAAGGACGTCATCGACACCGTGCTCGCCGGGGGTGGCGACGGCGGCTTCATCGACGAAGCGGCCTGGGAGGAGCTGCCCGATACGAGTGCCAGCGGTCCGGCGCGCAATCGCCTGCGCGTCATCGGTCGCACCGCAGCGCTGCCTGACCGCCTCTTCATCGCTTCGCCGACGCTCGACGCGCCCACGGCCGACGGCTTGATCCGCTTCCTGATCGAAGCCGCTGAGAAACATCCTGAGACGCTCACGCCCATGAAAGTCGCGATGTTCGTCGCGGAGTCGCCGGAGGTCACCGCGGCATGCAGGGCGCTCAAGGCGATGCCCCTGGGCGACAGCGCAACCCCGCCGGGCATGCCCGCGGAGGCGGCCGAGACGCAGCCGCAGTAGCCGCAATCGAGTGCCGCTGCGGCTTCCGGGCGGCGCGCGTCAGGGCGTCGCGGGCCGCGACGTCAGCGGACCGCGCTGCTCGCGCGGCTTGCCCGCATTGGCCGCGTGCCACGACTTGAAGCGCAGATGCGCCTGCTGGCGGACCGCATCCTCGAAAAACCCGCCGAAATCCGCATCTGCCTCGACGTGCGAAAAGCCCGCCTGCTGCGGATCGTGCCCGTAGATTCGCAACAGGCACAGCAGCGCCGCGTCGCCGACGGTCTGGAGCGCGACGCGCCCCGCGCCCAGCGGACGGGCGCGAAAAATCTCGTTATCGTCGAGGAATTCCAGCACGGCCGGCGCGGTGCGCTCATCCGCCAGCCGGCCCAGCGTGTTCAGCACTACCCCGGGCTCGAAGATCGCGCGGTACTTGCCGCGGCCGTGCAACCGCAGCGCTTCGACGATGATCGGCGCACCGTCCTCCGGCGCGGGCGAATCGACGGCGGCAATGGCCTGCTTGATGAACTCGCTGATCACAATCTGGAGATCGGCCTGCCCGCCGACGATGCTGCGAGCCCGCAACAGTTGATTCGCCTTCTCCACGAAGCGGATCAGTCCCGCCGTCAGCGCCGGGTCTTTGAATTCCCGCGCCCGCTTGAGCGCCTCGGCGCACACGTCGGCGCTGGGGTCCATCAGCTTGGCGGCGATCAGCAGGCCCGCGCCGCTGGCGGGGTCGCTCGGAAGCTGATCGAGCGCGGCCAGCCGCACATCCTGGTCGTCGTCAAAGAGCCGCATGAGCAGATCCGGGTAGCGCCGCGCGAAGGCATCCAGCGTGGCCCGCTCGCGCTCGGCGAGCGAAGCGCGATACAGCCGCACGCGGACGGTCGCCGACAGCTTCGCCAGCGCCATGTGAATCCGGAATTGCTCCTCGATCGGGCGCTGGTCGGCGGCGTCGAGCGCGGCCACGAGCGGGTCGACCAGCCGATGGACCAGTTCATCGGTCGCGTCGGACGCCTCGACGGCGTCGCCGCGCGCGATGCGCTCAATCAGGCAGCGCAGCTCCGCGGAATCGATCGAAGTCGGCCGTGCGGCGGGCTGAGACGCCGATTGCTGCGGCATCGTCAGCAGCAGCACGGTCAGCAGGCAAATCCACATGGGACGGCTCCGCGGGCGGGAGGAACTGCGGCGGCGCTCAAGGTCCGGCGCGCGGCCCCAGCTTGGCAGTCAGCGCCTCGGCCACGTTGTCCGGAACGAGGCGGCGAATCCGCTCGCTGCCGCCGCCCAGCTCGTAAATCTGCTTCACGTAGGTGCTCGAAGTCAGCACGTGCTGGTCGCTGGTAAGCAGGAAAACCGTCTCGACGTCGCCGATCATCGCGTTAACCGCGGCCTGCTGAACCTCGTTGCTCAGGTCGTTGACGTCGCGAATGCCGCGCACCAGCACGCGCGCTCCGCACTTGCGGACGAAGTCGATCGTCAGGCCTTCATACGTCTCCGCCCGCACGTTCGTCAATCCGCCGAGGTGCGGGGACAGCAGCGCGAGCCGCTCCTGCGACGAGAAGAGCTCTCTCTTGTCGGGATTGCGCCCCAGCCCGACGATCAGCTCGTTGAAGAGTTCGGCCGCCCTGCGGATCACGTCCAGGTGACCGTACGTCACCGGATCAAACGAGCCCGGGTAGACCGCGACGATGTGGCGATGATTGGCAGGCATGCGATGAACTCACCGTCAGGACGCGTCGTCCCGCTCAGCACCCCGTCGCCGGGCCGCGCGATCCGAGCAGCCTGGCGCGTCGCGCACCTCAAGGAACGCATCCCACTCGGCGTGGTGGGTGGCGTCGATGCCGGCCTCGCGCGCTTTGCCCTGAAGATAGGTCTGAAGCGTCAGCAGCATGTCGTCTTCGTCGAGCGCGTCGAACCCGTCCGCGCCGGCCTGGTGAAGCTGCCGGAAGAGGGCCCGGTAGATCTTCTTGAGCTGGCTGAGCGAGACGCGCAGCTCGATGGCGTCGTTCGCAGTCTGCTTCAGCAGCATGGCATCCTCAAGCTTGAGCCCACGTCAGGCGCCGTCCCGCGATTCTAGTCCGTTCGCTGCCGCGGGCTCCACAGGCGCGCACAACGCTCGTGTAGTCGCCCGGCCGATACCGATGGATACACCGTGCAGGCGGGGATGGGCCGCGTGCATGGATCGAGCCCGATCGATCTCACGCCTTGCCGGCGTAGAGGTCCATGACCTTCTTGAGCAGCTTGAGGGCCTCGGCCCGCGGGCGCTGAAAGGCGTTGCGACCCATGATGCTGCCGAAGCCGCCGCCGTCGCGAATGCCGCGGATTTCCTCGAGGATCGCCGCTTCGTCCTTCGCGGCGCCGCCGGAGAAGATCACGATGCGCCGGCCGTCGAACGCGCTCTGCACGACGTGCTTGATGCGGTCCGCCAGCGTCGCAATCGGAATGGCCTGCTTTTCGTAGACCTTCTTCGCCTCGGCCTGCTCGACGTGCTGCGTCGGCGGCTTGACCTTGATGATGTGCGCCCCGAGCTGGGCGGCGATCTGGGCGGCGTAGCAGCACACGTCGATGCCGGTCTCGCCATCCTTGCTCAACTGCTCGCCGCGCGGATAACTCCAGACGACGACCGCCAGCCCGGCGCTCTTCGCCTCCTCAGCCAGACCGTTCAACTGCTCGTACTGCGTCTGCGCGTAAGCCGAGCCCGGGTAGATCGTGAAGCCGATCGCGGCACAGCCCAGCCGCAGGGCGTGATCCACCGAAGCCGTGACCGCCTGGCTGGGGTTCTTCGTGCCAAGGAGCGACTCGTTGTTGTTGAGCTTGAGAATCAGCGGCAGCTCGCCGGCATAGGTCCGCGCGCCGGCCTCAAGGAACCCGAGCGGCGCCGCGTAGGCGTTGCACCCGGCCTCGAGCGCCAGCTCGAAGTGATAATGCGGGTTGTACCCCGGCGGATTGGGCGCGAAGCTCCGCGCCGGTCCGTGCTCGAAACCCTGGTCCACGGGCAGAATCACCAGCTTGCCGGTGTCACGCAGCGTGCCGGTTCCCAGCAGTCGGCGGAGGTTCGCCAGCACGCCGGGACTGTCGGACTCATACCACCCCAGAATCTGCTTGACGCGATCGGACATCATGATGCGAATCTCCAGAGAGTGCGGTCAGCGGATTACCCGCCGGTTCTTGATTTCGCCGCCGCCGGCCGCAGCCTCGCGGCGGTACGCCGTAGACTTGCTCCGAATTCTACGTCCGCGGCGGAATCCGCGACAGCGGCCGCAAGCTCGCCGCGCCGTTCGACCCGCCCTTGGCCGCCTCCCGGCGTCTCGCTACCCTACGGCGATGTTGCGGAAAATCCTGCACAGCAAGCTGCACCAGGCGATCGTGACGGCGGTGCACCCCGACTATTCGGGCTCCCTCGGCGTCGACCAGGCCCTGCTCGATGCCTGCGGCATGCGCTCACACGACGCCGTAACCATCGGAAACTGCCGCACCGGCGACCGATTCGAGACCTACGTCATCCCGCTGCCGCCGGGCTGCCGTCGCATCGAGGTGAACGGGGCCGCAGCCCACCTGGCCGAGCCCGGCGACAAGCTGATCGTGCTGCATTTCGCACTCGCGGATGATCGCGAGTACCGGAACTTCCGCCCGACCGTCCTGATCCTGGGACCGGACAACACGATCGCGCAGACGCTGCACTACGAGCCGGCCTGAGTCTCCGGCGTCACTCCAGCAGCGCTTCCTTCACCTGCGCCTGCGTCTCCCGCGCGACGCCGAGCTGCTCGAGAAACGGCTCAATGCCGCCGGCCGCGTCGACCGCGTTCAGCAGGTACTCCATCGCAGGCAGATTTCCGGGCGTGCCGACCTGCTCGGAAAGCCGGAAGTCGCGCAGCACCGTCTCGCGATCGACTCCCAGCAGCGTGAGCAGCAGCGCGGACTCTACGCCGGTGCGATCCGTTCCTGCGGTGCAGTGGTACATCAGCGGCAGGCGCTGCGGTTCGGCCAGCAGCTCGAAGATGTCGCGAAACGCGTCGGCGTTCTCGTGCAGGCCCTGCAAGTAGCGCTGCTCGCGCGGCCCTTCGCTGCGAAAGCTCACCGGCCGGCCGAATACCGACGCCGCCAGGTGTACGCACAGCACGTCGCCGTTGTAAAGAGGCAGCGCCATCAGGCGATTGCGCAAGTCGACCACGGTGTTCACGCCGAGCTGCTCGAACGCGGCGCATCCCAGGTCCGTGAGATGCGACAGCGTCGCCGACCGGAACACCAGACCGCGGCGCACGTGCCGGCCATCGGCGGTTGCGTAGCCGCCCAGGTCACGCGTGTTCTGCGCGCCGTCGAGGACCATCCAGCGGCCGGGCTCGGCATCCGCCGGAGGCGGCTGGGCCTCGAACGGCAGCCCCTGGCGGAAAATCCCGACCACGACGACCGCGAGCGGAATCAGGGTCGCCGCCGCGAGCGCGAACCGCAACGCATTGCGCCGCTGCCGGCGAACCGTCTCGATCGTCGTGGGAGCCGTGGCCATCTCTGGAGACGATAGGGAGCGACCGGGCCGTCGGCAACGGCTGCGCGGCACCCGGCGTGAAATCGGTGGACAGGGCGGCCCGCCCACGGTTCAAATACCGCCGAACCGCGCGCCGGCTCGTTCTCGTCCGGATGGACGGGCACGACGAGCGGCGTCAGGCCATTGCGCCGGCCGACGGAGGGTTGGCTTGCGCGAATGTCTCGTGGCCTGTTCGACAACCCGGCCGCAAACGGAGTCTGACATGCTCGTGCGCAGCCTTCTGGCCCCCGCAATCGTTCTGCTGGCATGCACCGCACTGACCCGGGCAGGCTCCGAGGACTGGGAGCGCGGCTGGCCGCAGTGGCGCGGCCCGCTCGCGGCCGGGGTGGCGCCGCACGGCGATCCGCCAACCCAGTGGGCCGAGGACCGCAACATCGAGTGGAAGGCGCCGCTGAGCGGCCAGGGGCATGCCACGCCGATCGTCTGGAAGGACCGCGTCTTCCTGTTGTCCGCCGTCGGCGACGCGGCGCCGGACGCCGAGGGCGGGCAAGGCGGGCGGCGCCGGCCGGCCGCGCCGAGCAAGCCGTTGAAGTTCGTCGTGTCGGCGCTGGATCTGGCTACCGGCAAGACGATCTGGGAAACGACGGTGCGCGAAGCGACGCCGCACGAAGGGATGCATCCCACGTCCACCTACGCCTCCGCCTCGCCCTGCACCGACGGGGAGCGAATCTACGCCTCGTTCGGGTCGCAAGGCCTCTATTGCCTCGACTGGAGCGGCAAGATGATCTGGGAGAAGGACCTGGGCGACCTTCAGATTCGCATGCAGTTCGGCGAGGGTTCGTCGCCGGCGCTGCACGGCGACACGCTGGTCGTGGTCTGGGATCACGAGGGCGACGACTTCATCGCGGCGCTGGACAAGACCGACGGGAACGAGCGCTGGCGCAAGCCGCGCGACGAAATGACCGCCTGGGCCACGCCCGTGATCGTCGACGCCGGCGCCTCGGCCCAGGTGCTCGTCAATGCCACCCAGCGCATCCGCGCGTACGACCTGCGCAGCGGCGAGACGATCTGGGAAACCAGCGGCATGACCCAGAACGTGATCCCCTCGCCCGTCTGTTCCGACGGCATGGCGTACTTTCTGAGCGGATTTCGCGGCGCGGCGATTCGGGCGGTGAAGCTGGCCGAGGCGCACGGCGACATCTCGAACACGCCCGCGGTCGTGTGGACCTACGACACGAACACGCCGTACGTTCCCTCGCCGCTGCTGGTTGAAGGCTGCCTGTACTTCCTCGACAACACGCGTGCGATTCTGACGTGCCTGGACGCCGGCACCGGCACGAAGCACTACGGTCCGCAGCGGCTCGACGGTCTCAAGAACATCTACGCGTCGCCGGTCGCGGCGGCCGGGCGAATCTACATCGCCGATCGCGACGGCGGAGTCGCCGTCCTCAAGGCCGGCACGACGTATGAGTCGCTGGCGGTCAACACGCTGGATGATGGGTTTGATGCGTCGCCGGCCATCGTCGGCAACCGCCTGCTGCTGCGCGGCCACAAGCATCTGTACTGCATCTCGGAGAAGCACTGAGACGGGCGACGAGAATCCCGAAGGAGCGTCAGCCGAACCGGCCGATGCCACGAAATCGCGAGCCAGCCGACGAGAGCGGGCTAGCGCGCGGCCTGGAGCGTGAGATTCCGACGCTCGCCGTCCGGATCGAAGAAGTGCGCCCGCTCCATGTCCACTCGGAACGATGCGGATGAGCTTTCGCGGATCGGCGCGCGGGCGTCGAGGCGCGCCACCAGGTGCGTGTGACGCTCCGTGTCGATGAACACGTCCATGCGGTCGCCCAGCGGCTCGATCACGCTGACGCGCCCCTCGAACGGTACGCCGTCCGTCCCGTTCGCCGCGGAAAACAGCTCGGGCCGCAACCCGACCGTGATCGGCTGGTCGACGAACGCTTCAAGCAGGCCGGCGTGCCGCAGGCTGACCGCCAGACGGTTCTGTCCCTCCTCAAACACCAGTCCGCTTCCCGAACGCCGCAGCCGGCCTTCCAGGAAATTCATCGGCGGCGTGCCGACGAAGCCGGCCACGAAACGGTTCACCGGGTGCTCATACACCTCGAACGGGGTTCCGACCTGGTGAACCTTCCCGTCCTTCATCACCACGACGCGGTCGCCCAGCGTCATGGCCTCTTCCTGGTCGTGCGTCACGTAGATGGTCGTCGTCTTCACGCGCCGGTGCAGCCGCTTCAGCTCGGCGCGGGTCTCGATGCGCAGCTTGGCGTCCAGATTGGAAAGCGGCTCGTCGAACAGGAACGCCTTCGGCTCGCGGACGATCGCCCGGCCGACCGCGACGCGCTGCCGCTGCCCGCCCGAAAGCGCCTTCGGACGCCGCGCCAGCAGCGGCGTGATGCCCAGCATCTCGGCCGCCTGCCGCACGCGGCGGTCGATCTCGGCCCGCTCCGCGCGGGCCCGGCGGTAGTACGGCGGGGCGAAGACGGCGGCCAGCAGGTGGTCCCAGGCGCCGTAGTGACGCCGCAGCATCAGCGCAAACGCCATGTTCTGGTAGACGGTCATGTGCGGGTAGAGCGCGTAGTTCTGAAAGACCATCGCAATGTCGCGGTCCTTCGGCGCGACGTCATTGACAACCCGCGCACCGATCCGGATGGTCCCGCCGCTGATGTCCTCCAGCCCGGCGATCATCCGCAGGGTCGTGCTCTTGCCGCAGCCCGACGGGCCGACCAGCACAATGAACTCTCCATCGGAGATGGTGAGACTGCATCGATCGACCGCAGTGACGTTTCCGGGATAGAGCTTCGAGACGTTTTCGAGAACCACTTCTGCCATGTCGGGTGTCCGCGCTGCCGGCCAAGCATCAGATCATGCGAGCATGGTAGCCGCTGGCGCGCCCGACGCAACGAAGCGGACCGGCGAGTGGCCGCTTCGACGCGCCGGCATTACGATGCCCGACGCGAATCTCAGGGCAAGGAGCAAGTATGGCATCCCGCAGAGGCGCCGCGGTCCGTCCGGCGCGGTCGGCCGCCACTGAGCTACCGGCGCGGCTCCACAATCTTGCTTCCAACCTGGCCTGGACGTGGAACCCGCTTGCTGCGCGCCTGTTCGCGGCGCCCGACCCGCGGGTCTGGCAGGCCTGCGAGCACAACCCGATTCGCACGCTGACCCAGATCGCGCCCCACCGCTGGGAAGCGCTCGCGGAAGACCCCGAGTTCATCGCCCTGCTCGAACAATGCGAGACCGAATCGGGACGCTACCTCGCCGCCCGAACCTGGTTCGACCGCACCGCTCGCGGCGCCGACCGAAACCTGCTCGTCGCCTACTTCTGCTCCGAATACGCCATTCACGAGAGCATGCAGCAATACTCCGGCGGGCTGGGTGTGCTCGCCGGCGACCATCTCAAGTCGGCCTCCGATCTGGGCATTCCGCTCGTCGCGGTCGGCCTGCTCTATCGCCACGGCTACTACCGCCAGAGCTTCGCGCCCGACGGCTCGACCCGCGTCGCGTACCCGACCTACGACTTCCGCGAATGGCCGATCGACGTCAGCGGCCCCGTGATCGCCTGCCCGGTCGGCCGAAGGCTGATTCACGCCAAGGTCCGCCGCATGCGCATCGGCCGAACCCAGCTCGTGCTGCTCGACGCCGACATCCCCGCGAACCGCCCCGCCGACCGTGCCCTGACCGACAAGCTCTATCAAGGCGACCCGGAGCATCGCCTGCTTCAGCAGATTCTGCTCGGCATCGGCGGCTACCGCGCGCTCCAGGCGCTCGGCCTGCGCCCCAGCGCGTTCCATCTCAACGAGGGGCACGCCGCCTTTGTCGGGCTCGAACGCGTACGCGTGCTTCAGCAGTCGGGCTACTCCTACGACGAAGCGTTCGGGCTGGTCTACCGCAGCAGCGTGTTCACGACGCACACGCCCGTCGCGGCCGGCCACGACCGCTACGACCCCGGGCTGATCATGCGCCAGTTCGCGCCGCTGGCCGAATCGCTCGGCCTGTCGCGCAGCCAGTTCCTGGCGCTCGGCCGCGAGCACCCCACCGACTCGCGCGAGCCCTTCTGCATGACCGTGCTGGCGCTTCAGCTCTCGGCGCACTGCAACGGCGTCGCGGAGCTGCACGGCGAGACGTCGCGCAGGATGTGGGCCGGACTGTACCACGGCACCGCCGCGCACAACGTGCCGATCGGGCACGTCACCAACGGCATTCACACCCAGACCTGGCTCGCGCCGGAGATGAGCGCGCTGTACGACCGCTATCTCAAGCCGCGCTGGATCGGCGCCGGCCCCGAGAACAACTGGTGGGCCCAGGCCGGGCGCATTCCCTCCGCCGAGCTCTGGAAGACCCGCAACCTCCTCCGCCGCCGAATGATCACCTTCATCCGCGGCCGACTGCTAGCGCAGGCGCTTCGCAACAGCGCCTCAGCCGACGAGCTGCTCGCCGCCCAGACCGCGCTCAACGATGACACCCTGACCCTCGGCTTCGCGCGCCGCTTCGCCACGTACAAGCGCGCCCCGCTGATCTTCCACGACCGTCGCCGGCTGGCCAGGCTGCTCAACGACCCCCGTCGCCCGGTCCAACTCGTCTTCGCCGGCAAGGCTCACCCGGCCGATCGCGGGGGCCTGGATTTCGCCCGCCAGGTCTTCCAGTTCGCGCGCCTGCCCGAGTTCCGCGGTAAGGTCGTGCTGCTCGAAGACTACGACATGGAGGTCGGCCGCATGCTCACCAGCGGATGCGACGTCTGGCTGAACAACCCCGTCCGGCCGATGGAAGCGTCCGGAACCAGCGGCATGAAGCCTCCGCTGCACGGCGGGATCAACTGCTCCATTCTCGATGGCTGGTGGCCCGAGGCGTACAACGGCCGCAACGGCTTCGTGATTGGCGACGAGCACAGCCAGTCCACGTCCGCGGCGCGGGACCGCTATGACGCGGCTGCCCTGTACGCGGTGCTCGAAAAGCAGCTCGTGCCGCTGTTCTATCAGCGCGACAAGCGCGGCCTGCCGGCCGGCTGGGTGCGAATGATGGTCGAGTCGATGCGGACGGTCTGCGGGTTCTTCAACACGCACCGAATGCTGGCGGAGTACGTGCAGGACTACTATCTGCCGGCGCACCGCTCGTCATGACAGCGCGCCCGTACCGCGAAGTTCCCGCACCGCGAGGTTTCATTTCGCGCCGCTGGAGGCTACCCCGGAACCCCGCTTCCCTCGCAGGCAGGGTCGGGGGAGTGTCGGAACTCCGCACGAAAACCACCCCTCTCCCAACGTCTCCACAAAGAGAAGAGGGGTTTTGGAGCAGCTTTTACGCATCCGGCGCGCGCTGAATCAGCGTGGTCACACCCTGGCCCACGCCGACGCAGAGCGTCGCCAGCGCGAGCTGAATGCCCGGATCGCGCTGCATTTCGTGCACGATCGTCGTCACCAGCCGCGCGCCGGACATGCCCAGCGGATGCCCCAGCGCGATCGCGCCGCCGTTAGGATTCAGTCGCGGACGCCCGGTCCACTCGGGCGTGTAGATCTCGCGTGGCAGGCCAAGCTCGCGCAGGCAGGCCAGCGATTGCGCGGCGAAAGCCTCGTTGAGTTCGATCAGGTCGACGTCGCTCAGCGTCTTGCCCGTCCGCGCCAACAGCTTTTGCGTCGCGGGAACCGGACCGACGCCCATGCAGGCCGGATCGACTCCCGCCGTGGCGCTCGGGCCGACGATCGCCAGCGGCTTGAGCCCGAGTTGCCGGGCGCGGGCCGCCTCGACGATCAGCAACGCGCACGCGCCGTCGTTCACGCCGCTGGAATTCCCCGCCGTCACCGTCCCGCCTTCGCGAAAGGCCGGCCGCAGCTTCGCCAGCGTTTCGGCGGTCGACTCCGGCCGCGGATGCTCGTCGCGCGAGACGACGAGCGGGTCGCCCTTCTTCTGGGGAATGCTGACCGGCACGATCTCCTCGGAAAGCCGGCCGCTCTCGATCGCCCGGCGCGCGCGCCGCTGACTCTCCGCCGCGAAGCGATCCTGATCGTCGCGCGCGAGCTGCCACTTCTCGGCCACGTTCTCGGCGGTCTCGCCCATGCTGAACGGGTGATGCAGCCTGGCAAGCCTGGGATTCGTGAATCGCCAGCCGATGGTCGTGTCGAACATTTCGAACGCGCGTTGAAAGCCGTCCTCGCTCTTGGCGAGCACGAACGGAGCGCGGGTCATGCTCTCGACGCCGCCCGCGATGAAAACGTCGCCGCAGCCGCTTTCGATCATCCGCGCGGCGACGTTGACGGCCTCGAGCCCGCTCGCGCACAGGCGGTTGATCGTGGCGCCGGGGACCGAGTCGGGCAGTCCGGCGAGCAGCGCCGCCATGCGCGCGACGTTGCGGTTGTCCTCTCCGGCCTGGTTGGCGGCCCCGAAGTAGACGTCGTCGATCAAGGCGGGGTCGATCCCGCTTCGGTCGACCACGGATCGAATCACGAGCGCGGCCAGGTCGTCCGGGCGCACCTTCGCCAGCACGCCGCCATAGCGGCCGATCGGGGTGCGAAGCGCGCAAATGACGGCTGCGGTTCGAGTAGTCATGGGGCGTGATTATATTCAATTCGTGTAAAGGCGTGGCGGCAGACCGACGACACTGACGCACAAACCCCTCGACCCGACCGCCACGCGTTTTCTTTGCGAGTCGCGCACCTCAACATTCACTTGTCGTGCAGGCTCGTGCCGCGTTAGCATGGCTGGCGTTTCGGGGGTACATCCAACAGAAGGCGATGGGAGAAAACAACGATGCGGAAATTCTGCGCGCTTGGGCTCTCGTTGTTCGCCGCGGCGGCGGCGGCGCTGGGCCAGACGACCACCCTGCTGGAGAACGCGACAGTGCCGACCAGCGGAGCAGACCTGGCGACGTTTGACCGGGGAATCTCGCACTTCACGTTCGACCTGTGGGTCGACACGACCAGCGAGCCGGTGGACTGGATCGCCACCGAGATGTCGGTCGACGTAGTGGGAACGGGAAGCATCTGGCACGCCAGCGACGAGACCAACTTCGGGCCCCCGCTGGAGAATCTGAACGTTCCCTTCCTCGACGCCTCCAGCAGCGACACCAAGGCGTTCGACACGTTTGTCACCGGCCCCGGATCAGCGTTTTTCACACAAACAACGCTCGCAGCCCCGGGCGGCATCGTCTCCAATGGCGTCAAGATCCGCGGACTGAGCGGCGCCGGCGTCGAGATTCCGCTCGCCTGGTTCGACACCGCGGCGAACTCCCTCGGCGACAACTTTATCGCGAGCCGAATGACGTTCGAGGTGCCCGAGTCGTTCGGCCCGGGCGACCTTTCGCTCGACCCAACCGGCCGCGAGCCCTTCGCCACGATCATCGGCCGCTCGACGACCGCGACGAATCCCGGCGGCGTGTCCTTTTCCTTCACGATCTACCAGGCCGGCGACTGCAACGACAACGCCATCGGCGACGCCTACGAGATCGGGCAGGGCTTCGCGCGCGATTTCAACAACAACGGCCTGCCCGACGAGTGCGACGCGACGCTTTCGGTGTCATGCAGCTTCCGCGGCGTGGTCCGCGCGGTTCTCAGCGGCGCCGAGCCGGGAACGCAGGTCACCTTCCAGCTCGACGGCGGCCTGACGCAGACGCGCACCGTCCGCAACAACGGCACCGCGACGGCGCGCTTCAGCGGCGCCGCCAGCGGCCTGCACCACGTCGACGCGGTCCACGAGGATGGCTGGTCCAAGGGCGGCGACACGAGCTGCCGCTAGAGCCATCGCAATTTCGGGCTTTTGGGGAGCGCGGGCATTCAGCCCGCTTCTTGCAGGCAAGTTGCCCGCGCTCCCCAATCTGTAGCAACAGATCATTCCTGAGAGTGCCCCGGGGCGCCCGGTTCGGGGATCGGCAGCAAGCACGCCGCTACGCCATGCCGACGACGGCCGCCAGGCTGCGCCGCGCCTGCATGAGCAGCCGCAGGATCGCAACACCCATTCCGATGCCGCCCAGGCAGCAGAAGAAGGTCAGCACGAGCAGCGTCGCTGACAACCGCTCATCATCCGCCGGCAGCAGCCGCAGCAGATGCACACCCGCCGCGAACGCACCCATCACGCACACCCCCACGCACGCCAGCAGCGCGGAGTGCGCCAGGCGCCGATTAGGAAGGCGCAGCGCCAGGAGCTGAAGCCCGCGCAGCAGCCACGCCGGCGGAATCGTCGCCCAGGACGCGAGAACCAGCACGCGCGTCGGCGGCCCGGCAAAGTAGAGCGCCGCCACCGCCGCCGAAACCAGGATCAGCGCCACGACGGCGGTCCGCCGCAGGAAAGCGGCGTTGCCATAGCGCGCCCGAAAATAGTCAAAGCCGTGCCGGCGGGTCAGCAGCGTGATGCCCACGAACGCGACCAGCGGCGCGATCACCGCACCAGTAAAGAGCATGTCGAACGCGCGCTCGACCCCGTCGTCAAAGCTGAGCGCGCCTACGGTGTGCACCAGCGTGGCCACCAGCACCATCCCGCCCAGCAGCGCGGCGCCGAGCACCACCGCGGTCGAGCTCTCGATCAGGCGCAGCACGTTGGCGCGGTCGACGTGGATCAGGTAGTCGCCATAGACCGAGTCCGACGCCGGATGCAGGCAGCTCGGACAGGCGTCGTGCACCGTGCGGCCGCGGAGATTCTGCCCGCAGCGAATGCAGAGCACGTCCGCGACGATGTTGTCGTTGGAGTCGACCCGAAAGACGGACCGCTTTCGATCCAGGAAGCGCAACACGGGCTGGTTCCCGACTACCCCCAAGGCTCGTCCGACTCACTTGCGAACGGGCCGCGCCTGCCTCCCTGTGAGTATACGGGCAGTGCGGCTTCGATGTCCGGTACATCCCCACCAACCGCCGCGCCTACGGCGCCTGCGGCTCCAGCGGCTCCACGATCTCGGCGTAGCCCGAGGGCGTCTCGATTCTGAAAATGCTGTCGTTAAAGCCCGTGTTGAGCTGAGCGTCGGCAAACGTCACCGTGAAATAGGAATTCACTTCGCCCGTGCCGTCGCGTTGCGCGGCCATGACCTTCAGCGGCAGCCCCGCCTGCGGACCGTCGCGGGATACCCAGAAGTCGATCGACTCGTAGCGCTCCCCGGTCTGCGTGCCCGGCTTGGGCGTCAGCCGCACGCGATCGCAAGGCGGAAGCGCGTTCCGCGGGTTCGGCTTCTCCGCGCTCGTCAGCAGCGCCACGTCGAACTCCCGCAGAATGTCCGCCTTCCTCTGTCCGAACGGCACCGGAAACGCGCCTTCCCCCAGCTTGTAGGGATCGCGGCGGTCGTCCGCGGCGCGAATCTCACGGCGCGTCACGGTCTTCGCCGGAGCCGGCTGGAGCTCGATGTACCAGCGCCCGTCGAACATGTGCTCCTCACCCAGCGGCTCCTTGCGGTCGCCCACGATCCGCGACTCGAACCGCACCTTGAACGACGCGACCGGCTTCAGTCGCTTGTACCAGATGGTCCCTCGCTTGCGCTCGCGGTCGCCGGAGAGCACGTACTCCGTTTCCCAGGTGACGTCCGCCCGAAGATCGTCCACCTGCCGCTCCTCCAGCCGCGTGAGAATCCGGTCGACCTCGGGCGAGAGGGGCGCGGCGGGAGCGCTCGTCGGCGGGGCCGGCGCCGCGGGCGCGGCGGGCGCGGCACTGCCCATCGCGACGCCCAGCACCAACGCGAGTATGATGTCCCTGGATCGAACCAGGACAGCGGTACCACTCGGCATGCGCAACTCCTTGAACTTCATCATCCAGACCGCGATTCTACGATCCGCCGCAGCGATTCAGAAGCCCGACGCGCCTGATCGACGACGAAGCGCGGCGAACGCATCCGGAGCGGTGATCCCCTCCCGCGGGGAAAGCCGAAGGCCCCCGGCCCAGCCGCGCACCGGCCGCAGGCCGTGCGAACACCAGCCATGACCGTCCTGTATGACCTCCTCTACGGGCTGGCAGTTTGCCTGGGTTGGCCCTGGCTGCTGCTTCGCCGCCTGCGACGCGGTCCGGGCAGCCTGGCCATCCGCGAACGGCTTGGAAACGTCCCGGCCCGGCCCGTTTCAGCGCACTGCATCTGGATTCATGGCGTGTCGCTGGGAGAAATCAACGCCACGCGCTCGCTGGTAGACGAGTTTCAGCGCCGTGCTGCGGAAGTGACGTTGGTGGTCAGCAGTACCACCGCCACGGGCCTGGCACGGGCGCGCGAGCTCTATCCACGCCACACGGTCTTTCGCTTCCCGCTGGATTTCTCGTTCGCGCTCTCGCGAGTCTTCGAGCGCATCCGGCCGACGGTGCTGCTGCTGATGGAGTTGGAGCTCTGGCCCAACCTGATGGAGATCGCGGCCCGCGAAAACGTGCCCGTGCTGGTCGCCAACGGGCGCGTGACCAGCGGCCGCACCATGAAGTTCTTCCGCAAGCCCCTGCTCCGGAGCATCGCCGGGCGGATGTTCTCGCGAATCCGCTGGGTCGGAGCCCAGGACGCCGAATACGCCCGCTGCTTTGCCGAGTTGGGCGTCCCCGCCGATCGAATCGAAATCGCCGGCTCGCTCAAGTTCGACGCGGCGGACGTTTCCGACCAGGTCGCCGGAAGCGAAGCGCTCGCGGCGGGAATGGGCCTCTCCCGCGCCGAACCCCTGCTCGTCGCCGGCAGCACGGGTCCCGGCGAGGAGGAGATTCTGCTCGACGCGTTCGGTACCCTGCGATCCTCGCTGGACAACCTGCAACTCGTGCTGGTGCCCCGCAAGCCGGAGCGGTTCGACGAAGTGGCGCGGCTGATCCAGAAGCGCGGCTGGCGCTGCGTTCGGCGCAGCCGGCCCGAGCTCCCGTCGAGCGACGCCAGGCCGCGCATCGGGCTGGGCGACACGATGGGCGAGCTGCGGAAGCTCTACTCGCTCGCCGACGTGATCGTGATCGGCCGGTCCTTCGTGCCGATGGGCGGCTCGGACCTGATCGAGGCGGCGGCCCTCGGCAAGGCCGTGGTGGTGGGTCCGCACATGGAGAATTTCGCCGATCCAACGCGCGTGCTGCTGAACGCGCAGGGATGCGTGCAATGTCCGACTAAGGAGGCGCTTGCGGACGCCCTGGCGAGCCTGTTTCGCGACGCCGGACGGCGCGAGGCGCTAGGCCGCGCGGCCCGCGCCGCGGTTCTAGCGCAGCGAGGCGCGACCGCGCGGACGGTGGAGCGCGTGCTTCAAGCAGGCGGCATCAGCTAGAAAAAACCAAACGGGCCGGACGCTGCTGGGCAATCCGACCCGTGCTCTTCCTGCCTCCCCCGGAGGCCGAGCCCATGTATATGCCACAATGGGCGAACGCACCCTCGCCTTCGCAGGTCTGCAAAGGTGCCGGACGGGAGCCGGTTCTTACTTTCAGCAATCCGTACTCGCCCTGAAGCAGGGTAGACAAGTTTAGTATAGCCGCGCTTTTCAAACGGGGCAAACCAGACCGGCCTTCGCAAACGTTTTCATGCGCGCGCTGCCACGCGATTCGCACACGCGGGTACGATGATGGGGAGCATTAGAACCCCGCCCCCCGGCTTGGCAGCGCCCCAACCTGGTCCGGGCGACCCACGCAGTTGGACAAACACAATGCAAACACGCATCGTGGGATGGATCGGGTGGGGGCTCGCCGCCGCTTTCCTCGCGGGCATCTCCGCAGGTTGCCGGCACGCCGACCTCGCGGCACAACGCAACCAGATGCGCGTCGATGGGTTGCGACGCACCGCGGCCGGGTTCGTCAAGGACGAATCCGAGCAGGGCAAGTACGCGCTGCCCACGCTGCGGACCGCGGGCGACGAGCTGACCGATTCCGTCGACAAGACGAAGCGCGATTTGCGCGCAGGCCGCAAGATGTGGGACAACAGCGTGCGGCGATGGAATGAGCGTCAGCCGGAAGTTCAGCGCGAGGTCGGCGAAATCCTGCGCGGGAAGCCCGAGCGCCTCGAGTGGATTGCGATCATTCTGTTTCTGTAGAACGATCCGCCGTGGGCGGCGCGGGCGGCGCGCGCGCCAGCGGCTGAACCGCGGCCGGCCGCTGCGACATCCGGAATGTCTGCGAGGCGATGCGGCTCGGTTCGAGCAGAAACCCGGGCAGAATCGCGTAGAAGAGCGTCAGCAACCCGCAAAGCACCGCGCCGACGAACTGCATCTCCCGCGGGGCCGGCTCGGCAGGCTCATCATTCTCGTAAAGCAGCACTGAAGCGATCACACGCAGGTAGTACGCGGCGCCGACCGCCGTATTCAGTACCGCAATCACCACCAGCACGGTGAACCAGGTCTGCTGCGGGCCGGACTCCTGGCCGGCGTACAGCGCGCTGCCGAAGAGGGCGACCTTGCCCCAGAAGCCGGCGGTGGGCGGGAGCCCCATCAGCGTGAACATCGACAGCGTCATCAGCAGCGCGGGCCCCGGCGAGCGGCGCAACAGCCCGGCCAGGTCGCGCAGGTTCTCCGCCGGGCGACCGTTCACCCGCAGCAGGTCGATCAACGCGAACGCGCCCAGGTTGGCGATGCCGTAGACGATCACGTAGTAGAGTACCGCTGCCGCCCCGTCGCCCAGCACGCCTTCGCCGGCGAACGGCCCGGCCAGCATGCCGACCAGCATGTAGCCGGAATGCGCCACGCCCGAAAAGGCCAGCATGCGCTTGACGCTGGTCTGCCGCAGCGCGAGCACGTTGCCGACGGTCATGCTCAGCGCCGCAACGAGCCAGAGCATCCAGAAGAGCGGGCCGTCACCCGTCTGCCAGCCGGTCAGCTCGAGCACCTTGAAGATCGCCACCACGCCGGCGAGCTTCGGCACGAAGCCCAGCATGCCGGCCACCGGACTCGACGCGCCCTGATATACGTCTGCAATGTAGAAGTGCAGCGGTACCGCGGCCAGCTTGAACAGCAGCCCGCCGATCGAAAGCACCACGCCGACCGTCGCCAGCCCGTACGCAAGCGTGCCGGGACGCTGGAGCGCCTCCGCGATGGAGCGTGCGGCATCCTCCGAAAGCACCGCCCCGCCGCCCACGCCGTAGAGATAGCTGAAGCCGAACGCGGTGACCGCGGCGGCGAGGGCCCCCAGGTAGAAGTACTTCGTTCCGGCCTCAAGGCCGCGCGGGTTCAACCGGCTGAGCGACACGAGCGCGTAGGTCGGAATGCTGACCAGCTCAAGGGCCATGAACAGCACGATCAGGTCGGCCGCCGAACCCACCAGCATCAGGCCGGAGACCGACATCAGGATCATCGCGAAGAACTCGCCGCGCTCCTCGCCCAGACCCTGCGACCAGGCGACCAGCACGACCAGCCCGCCGACCAGCACCGCCCCGATGCGCACGTACTCGGCCAGGTCGCCAAAGGAAACGCCCGAGCGGATCAGCGCATCGGCGGAGTCGGTCATGCCGAACACGGTCGGCAGCCGCAGCAGCAGCAGGGCGACGACAAACGCCATCAGGCTGACGCCGGGAATGGCGCGCCGCGCCCCCACGTCGCGAAGCTGCGCAACCAGCAGCACCACGCAGGACGCGACCAGCAGCGTCACCTCGGGCAGGATGGCCAGCAGCGATACGGGACCGTTCATGGATGCTGGGCTCCCAGCTCGTTGAACAGCGGCGGCGCCGGCGGAGCCGCGGGCAGCGATTCGCCGAAGATCATGCCGGCCCCGTCGCGAGCGGCGTGGTCGGCCAGCGCCACCGCGGGCGCCTGCCCGGAACCTGCACGGGCCAGCCGATCGACGACCTGGGTCTGCAACGCCGGATCGAGCGAATCCGTCACGATCCGCGGCGCCACGCCCAGCAGGATGCACAGCGCCGCCAGCGGAACCAGGATCGCGACCTCGCGCGCGTTCAGGTCACGCGTCAGCCCGTTGGACAGGTCCGGCGTGTGCGCCGGCTCCCTGAGCGGACCGAACAGGACCTTGCCGGTCATGTAGAGCATGTAGATGGCGCCGAGCAGGATGCCGGTCGCTCCCAGGGCTCCGAAGCGCGGCCCCAGCCAGGTCGAGTTGAAGGCGGCGAAGAGCACCGTGAACTCGCTGACGAATCCGTTCAGGCCGGGCAACCCGATGCTCGACAGCACGAACAGCACCAGGAAGAACGAAAGCACGGGCATCTGCCGCCCCAATCCGCCGAGCTGGTTCATGTCGCGCGTGTGATAGCGCTCGTAGAGCATTCCGACGACCAGGAACAGCGCCCCGGTGCTCAGGCCGTGATTGATCATGTAGAGCACCGAGCCGCTCAGCCCGACCGGCAGGAAGCTGAACATGCCGAGCATGCAGAAGCCCAGGTGCGACACCGAGGAGTAGGCGACCAGCTTCTTGACGTCCCTTTGCACCCAGCAGCACAGCGCGCCGTAGATGATCCCCGCCACCGCGAGGGCGCCCATCACGTTCGCCCAGGCCAGCGCCCCGTCAGGCACCATCGGCAGGCTGAAACGCAGGAAGCCGTAGGTTCCCAGCTTCAGCAGCACGCCGGCCAGCAGAACCGAGCCGGCGGTAGGTGCTTCGGTGTGCGCCAGGGGCAGCCAGGTGTGCAGCGGGAAGAACGGGACCTTGATCGCGAAACCGCAGAAGAACGCGAAGAACAACAGCGACTGCTCGCGCAGGCTCAGCCCTTCGAGCTGCGAGAGCGCGGCCAGGTCGAAGTGAATGACCGGGCTGCCGCTGAGCTGCGCGGCCCGGATCGCGAGGTACAGAATTCCCGCGAAGGTGACCACACTGCCCACGAACGTGTACAGAAAGAATGTGTTCGCCGCCCGGCGGCGCTCGGAGCCGCCCCAGATGCCGATCAGGAAGTAGAGCGGAACCAGCGTGAACTCGAAGAAGACGTAGAACAGCAGCACGTCGCGGGCCGCGAACACGCCGAACATGCCCGCCGTCAGCAGCAGCAGCCAGGCGTAGTACTCGCGCACGCGGGTGCGAATGGCCGTGAAGCCGCAGGCCACCGAGAGCGGCACGAGCACGCCGGTCAGCGCAACCAGCGGCGCGCTGATCGCATCCAGCCCGACGTGATAGGACACGCGTACTCCGTTGACGACCGATGGCAGTCCGGCCTCGTCGGAGGTCACGTCGCCGACGGCGATCCAGTTCAGCCGGGTCTCCGCGGTCAGGCCCCCGGCCCCGGTGATCCACCAGAGCCAGATCGAGAGCACGCCGGCCAGCAGGCTGACGAGCAGGGCCGCGCGCGGCGCGAGGCGCTCGGGCATGGCCCAGATCGCGATGCCCGCGATCAGCGGCAGGAAGATCAGCAGGTTCAGGCAGGCTTGATCCATCGGGTTCGCTCAGCGACGCCCGCAGTGCGGGGTCTCCAACCAGCGTTTGTCAGTGTCCACTCGATTCGAGCCAGCGCCACAGCAGCACGAGAATCGCAAGGCCCGCGACCATGCTCGCCGCGTAGCCCTGCAATGCGCCCTGCTGCAAGCCGCGCAGCGCAAGGCCGATGCCGCGCGGAATCGACGAGACGAACCAGACCAGTCCGTCGATGCCGTTGCGGTCCGTCGCGAAGCAGAACTCACCCAGGGCCCGCAGCGGACGAACGAAGACCCGGTCGTAGATCTCGTCCAGGTAGTACTTCGCGTGCCACAGATTCCACAGTCCGCCCAGAGCCTGCTGATCCGGATCAACCTGCGGCGCCCGGCCGTAGCGCACCCAGGCCAGGCCGATGCCGCCCAGCGCGATCGCCGCCGACAGGTACATCATCCAGACCCCGCCGGCATGATGCCCGGCGCTGACGATCGTGCTCTCGCCGAGGTAGCGGTGAATCGCGCCGTGCGGTTTGAGGAAACCGAGGAAGGCATCGCCCGACGCGGCGAACGTCACGCCGAAATACAACCCCGCCAAGATCGCGCCCCCGGCCAGCACGTACAGCGGCGCGAGCATGACCGCCGGCGCATCGTGCGGGTGCTCGCCGGCCTCCTCAGGCAGACGCGTCGGACCGTGGAAGCACAGGAAATACATCCGGAAGGTGTAGTACGCCGTCATCGCCGCGATCACCAGCAGGATGACGCCCAGCGCCGGATGCCAGCTCATCGCGGCGTGAATCAGCTCGTCCTTGCTCCAGAAGCCGCTCATCAGGGGGAAGCCGGCCAGCGCCAGGCAGCCAATGAGCATCAGCAGACGCGTGCTGGGCAGAATCCGACCCAACCCGCTGAACCGCCGCAGGTCGATCACGTTGCCCATCGCGTGCATGACGCTGCCGGCGCACAAGAACAGCAGCGCCTTGAACCACGCATGCGTGAAGACGTGGAAAACGGCGGAGTCGGGCGCACCGACGCCCAGGCCAACGAACATGTAGGCAAGCTGGCTGATGGTCGAATAGGCCAGGATGCGCTTCATGTCGTACTGGGCCATCGCCATGCTGGCCGCCAGAAAGGCGCCGATCGTCCCGAGGATGACGATCGTCAGCAGCGCCGTCGGCGAATGCGCAAAAATCGGCCCGCAGCGGGCAACCATGTAGATGCCCGCGGTCACCATCGTGGCGGCGTGAATCAGCGCCGACACCGGCGTCGGTCCTTCCATCGCGTCCGGCAACCACGTGTACAGCGGGAACTGGGCGCTCTTGCCCAGCGCGCCGCACATCAGCAGCAGCGCGACCAGCGTGAGCTGCCAGGTTTCGAGATGCGCCGCGTACTGGAACGCGACGGCGTAGTCGAGCGGGTTCTCACCCGCCGATGCCAGCGGCGAGACGAACATGTACAGCGCGAAGATGCCCAGCGCGAAGCCGAAATCGCCGATGCGGTTGACGATGAAGGCCTTCTTGGCGGCGGCGGCGGCCTCGGGCCTGCCGTAATAGAAGCCGATCAGCAGGTAGCTGCACAGGCCGACCAGCTCCCAGCCCAGGTACAGCAGGACGAAGTTGCCCGCCAGCACCAGCATCACCATCGAGAAGACGAACAGCCCCAGGAACGCGAAGAAGCGCTCGTAGCCGCGCTCCGGGTGGCCGTGGTGGTCGCGCATGTAGCCGACGGCGTAGATCACCACCATCAGCGAGACGAACGTGACGAACAGCAGCATGATGCCGGTCAGGCCGTCGAAGTAGAAATTGGCCGCGATCCACTGATGATTCGTCAGGCTCTGGGCCTGGCCGAAGCTCAGCCAGTTGTAGACCAGGAAGGTGAAGCCGGGGTCGTGGAACTCGCGCGCGGGAGCGTGCTCCGCCGCGCGGGCGGGTGCGTGCGCCGCGGCCGGCTCCGCCTGCGCGGCGGCCGGCGACTCCATCGCCGCCGTCGGCTCCGCCGAAGCCGTATCACGCGCCGAACTGAGATCGGAGAAAAGCAGCACGCCCAGGACCGCCGCCGCCCCGACGCCCGCGACGACCGGCCAGTGCGCGACGGCCCGCGGCGCGCGCAGCGCGATCATCAAGCCGACCAGCGCCGCCCCCAGCAATGGCCACAGCGGCATCGTGGCGTAGACCCAGGCCGGCAGAATCGTCGTGGAGGCAGCCGCGAGCAGCACCCTATTCTTCCTTCAGCAGAGTCCAGGCGTTCGCATCCAGCGTCCCGCGGTAGCGATAGAGCAGCACGACCAGCGCCAGGCCCAGCGCCGCCTCGGCCGCCGCCACCACCAGCAGGAACAACGAGAAGATCTGGCCGTCCAGCCGCGGGCCGCCGGCCAGCGGATAGCGCCCGAACGCGACCAGGTTCACGACGATGCCCTGAAACATCAGCTCGGTGCACAGGAAGATGATGATCAGGTTGCGGCGCGTGACGAAGCCGATCAAACCCAGCGCGAACAGCGCGGCGCCGATGAACAGGAACGGCACCAGCATCAGTCCGCCTCCTCGAAATGACCCGGCTCAGCCTTGCGACGGGCGATGGCGATCGCGCCGACCATCGCCGCCAGCAGCAGCAGCGCGGCAAGCTGAACCGCGATCACGTAGTCCGTCAGCAACTGGGTCCCGACGTTGAGCACGCTGCCGTAGCTGTCGGCGGTCATCGCCACGGGCAGCGCGACCCCCCCGCCGTCGCTTGGAAGCAGCCTTGCGGAGACGATCGTCAGCAGAACAAGGCCGCTGAGCACACCGAGGAACGGCTCGCGCGCGCTGCGGTCGTACTCCGCCGGCCCGCCGGCCTGCTGGGCCAGCATGATGACGAACACGTACGTCACGAGGATCGCGCCGGCGTAAATAATCAGCAAAGCGGCGGCCAGGAACTCAGCCTGCATCAGCACGAGCATGCCGGCGACCGCAATCGCGACCAGGATGAAATAAAGCGCGCTGTAGACCGGTCGGCTGTGCGTGATCACGCGGATCGCGCCCCACGCCGCCAGCAGCGCCAGGGCCGCGAACCAGATTTCCGCGCGCTCGCCGGCCATCCGCGGCAGCAGCAAGGCGAGCATCGCCGCGGCCGCCCCCGCGAAAACGATCAGCACCGACCGGCCCGCTTGCAGCCGCCCGCCGGGCAGCGCCAGATACAGCCCCAGCCCGCCGAGGGTCAACATTGTCACCAGCAGAACCGCGCCCATTGACTTAGCAGTCCTTTTCGTAGCAGGGCCGGCATCCTAGCGGTAGCTTCTAGCCAGTACCAGTGGCACAGCCCAACCGCGCGGCGAGCCCTCCCGCCCACTGTTTCGCGACACCCTGCCTCCGAACGGTCGCGATCACGAGTCGCCTGACTCCGCTGAACATCTTCTCTTTTCACACCTTCGGCTTCGCCGTCGGCTTGGACACGTTCTTGTCCTGGCCGCCGGTCAGCCCGTAGTCGGTCACCGCCGGGTTCTTGCGCGGCTTGACGTCCTTGGTCCGGTCGAAGACGTGCAGCAGCTTCTCCTTATCGAGCACCATCTCCTGGCGCGTACGGGCCACCAGCTCGTAGTGCGGCGAAAGCTCGATCGCGTCGCACGGGCAGGCTTCCTCGCACATGCCGCAGTAGATGCAGCGCAGCTCGTCGATGTCGAACTGCACGGGGTATTTCTCGCGGTCGGGCCAGGGGCTCTCGCCGGCGACGATGTGAATGCAGTGCGCCGGACAGGCCGTGCTGCACATGAAGCACGCCACGCACGCTACCCGGCCGTCCGGGTCCTTGTTCAGCCGATGCACCCCGCGGTAGTTCGCGACGCGCAGCTCGCGCTTCTGCTCGGGATACTGCGTGACGCGCTGCTCGCGCATTCTCCTGCTGAACATGTGCCGCAGCGTCGTGCGAAACCCGTCCACGATCTGCGGCAGGTAAAGCCGCTCGGACGGCGTCAGCACCGGCTCATCGACGACGTAGTAATCGCTTTCACGCATCGTTGGCTACCATTTGCAGCTGGAACTTTATCATCGCTCGTCGCGCGCCCTTCTTCATTCGCTACTCGCTATTCGCCATTCGCTATTCGTCATTCTCCGCGCCTCCCCAGCGGCGGCGCCACGCTACATCGCCGTCGGCCGAACGCGGATTTCCGGCAGCGTCTCCTGCCGGCCGGTCACCACCTGCGTGCTGCGCTTCATCGCGTAGAGCATGCCCGCCAGGATCACCGCGTTGAGCACCAGGTGCGCCACGACCGACATCGTGTTGTGCGCGACGCTCTGGTCGGAGCGCGGCGTCAGCCCCAGCGCCGCCATCAGCCCCGCGCCGATCACCAGCACCATGCCGGCCGGGATCATCCCCTTCCACGCCAGCCGCATGAGCTGGTCGAAGCGGAAGCGCGGAATCGTCCAGCGCACCAGCATGAACAGCCCGATCAGCAGCGAAATCTTGCCCCAGAAAACGCCGAACTTGATCAGCGCGGCGATCCAGCCTGTGTTCCACCATGTGATCGCGGCGTAACCGTCGGCGCCGTACGAGTACCACGAGCTGAAGGGCAGCGGCGCCCAGCCGCCGAGAAACAGCAGCGTAATGATCGCGCTGGCGACGGTCATGTGGGCGTACTCAGCCAGGAAGAACAGGGCGAATTTCATCCCGCTGTATTCGGTGTGGTAGCCGGCGACGAGCTCCTGCTCGCATTCGGCCAGGTCGAACGGGGCCCGGTTGGTCTCGGCCAGCGCGGTGATGAACACCAGCATGAACGCAATCGGGTGCAGGAAGACGTTCCACACGCCGGTCGCCGCCTGCTCGTTGACGATCACCTCCGGCCGCACGCTGGCCGCGACGAGCATCACCACCAGCACGCCCAGCCCGAGCGGAATCTCGTAGCTGAGCATCTGGGCCGCCGCCCGCATCGCCCCGTAGAACGCGTATTTGTTGTTGCTCGCCCAGCCGGCCAGCACCACGCCGTAGACGCTCAGCGAGCCGACCGCGAGGATGTAGAGCAGGCCGATATCAAGCACGGCGCCCTGCGTGGTCACGCGGACGGCGTTGCCGGCGGCGTCCTGCCAGGGCCAGACGATCTCGCCGGCCCAGGGGATGACGATGAAGGTGCTCAACGCGACCACGAACGCCGCCGCCGGTGCGAGCAGGTAGATCGGCCGGTCGACCTTCGCCGGAATGATGTCTTCCTTCAGGATGAACTTGAGCCCGTCGACGATCGGCTGAAGGATGCCCCAGAAGCCGACGCGGTTCGGCCCGTAGCGATCCTGGATGAACGCCGAGAGTTTCCGCTCGGCCAGAATCAGCGCCGCGCAGAGATGCAGAATGATGAACAGGATCAGCGCCATGATCAGGATGCTGAACCAGAACTGCGATGAAAGGAACGCCTTGATCGGCTCGCCGAAGAGGCGCCACGCGAGCGCGCCCAGCGCCACCGGCGCGACCAGCAGCATCACGCCCAGCAGCGCGAAGAGCGTCGGGCTGGACAGCACGCGGTCCACGTCGGTCGGAAGCCGGTCGCCGGAGGCATAGACCCGCCGCGCGGACGTCCAGCGTTTTTCAGTGAGCATGTTCGGGTTCCTCGCGCGGCGTGAACACCTGGGCGAACTCGGGCGCCTGGGCCGCGATCTGCTCGCGGATCTTGCGGGCGCGGTAGAGGCCGGACTCGCCCGCCAGTTCGGCCAGAACCTGCCCGTCGGCCTTGATTCCCGCCAGCGGTGCAATGGCCCGTTCGAAGGGCTGGAGCAGCCCGTCGCAATTCATGAAGGAACCCTCGCGCTCGGCCCAGCTCGTCCCGGGAATCTGAAGGGTCACGAGCTCATCGAGCCGCGACGGAAACAGGTCGTGAACGATCAGCGTGCCGATCGCACTCATCGCTTCGGCGGCCTCGTCGCTCACCCAGGCGTCGGAATAGCCGCCCATGACGTAGGCGGCGGCGAAGCGGCCCGTGCGAGCGGACTCGAGGAACGCCCTGTAGTCGCACCTAGGTCCGCCCAGCAGATCGAGAATGCGCTGCACGCCGCGGCGGTTCGGGCATTTCTCGGCCCGAATCACGAAGCCCTTCGGGAAGCGCTGATCCTGACCGACTGTCTTGACCCATCCCAGCGCCAGCGTAGCCTGCGGCGCCATGCCGCGGATGAACCGGCCCAGCAGCCAGGCCTCCTCGACGCTCATCTCCGGGCTGAGCACCGCGGCGAGCCCGGCGCCGTGGTCCTTCTGCCCGACCGGACCCAGGCGGCTGCGCAGCTCGCCGGCAAGCGCCTCCCAGCGGAGCGGCGTCCAGCCACCGGATTGCCGCAGACGCGGCTCACGCAAGCGGTCCTCGCGATAGACGAATTTCCAGTCGAAGCGCGCCTCGTCGCTGATCCACCATTGGTTGACCTTTCCGTTGAAGCGCGGCCCGACGCGGTGAATGCCGTGCTCGTTGTGCTCGATCCAGATCGTCTGTCCGCTGCTGTCGACCGGGCTGACCGAACGAGTCTTGTCGAGCGTCCAGACACGCTGCTTGAAGAGGAACTCCTTGTTGATCAGGGCCCCGACCGGACACAGGTCGACCACGTTGCCCTGCAACGGATTGGCCAGCGGCTCGCCCGGAAAGACGTCGATTTCGTTGCGGCTGCCGCGCTCGACCACGGCCAACTCGCCGGTCCCGGCGACCTCGCCGGCAAAGCGCACGCAGCGGGTGCAGAGCACACAGCGATCCTGGTAGAGCAGCGTGTGCGGCCCGATGTCCTTCTTGGAGTTCTTGTGCTTCTCCTCGACCATGCGCGAGGACGAGTTGCCGAAGCGCTCGCTGTAGTCCTGCAAGTAGCACTCGCCGGCCTTGTCGCACACCGGGCAGTCCAGCGGGTGATTCAGCAGGTAGTACTCCATGACGTGCCTCTGGTTGGCCGTCACGCCCGGAGAATTGAAGCGCACTTCCATGCCGTCCTTCACCGGCGTCTGGCACGACGGCACCAGCTTCGGCGACCAGGCAAGCTGGCTGGTGCGCGGGTCGGGCATCTTCATTTCCATCAGGCAGAGCCGGCAGCTCGCCACGATCGACAGGCCCGGGTGATAGCAGTAGTGCGGAATGTCGCAGCCCGCCTCCAGCGCCGCCTGAAGCACCGGAATACCCGCGCGACACTCGATCTCTTTGCCATCTACGATGATCTTCGGCATGGCCTACTTGCCCCCGGCCCAGACGCCGTAATGTTCATGTGACATCGTGCCGCGCTCACCGAACGTGGCCCGGCCCGCAAGCACCGGCAGCTCGTAGGCCGCCGGGTTGATCCGCCGGATGTACTCGCCCGCTGCGCCGGGCTTCTGGCGGGCGATGTGCTGCTCGAACTCCTTGCGGAATTTCTGCACCACCGTGCGGATCGGGAAGGCCGCCCCGTCGGGCAGGCCGCAGATGCTCAGCCCGGGCATCATGCCCATGTTGTTCGTCACCTCGGCGAGCAGATCGAGGTCGTACGAGCGGGCAGCGCCGGCGTGCATCCGCTGCGCGATCTTGTACATCCATCCGGTGCCCTCGCGGCACTGCGTGCACTGCCCGCAGGACTCCCAGGCGAAGAACCGCGTGACGTTCAGCAGGACGTCGCGCATATCGACGTCTTCCGGAACGACGACGGCCGCCGCCGTCCCAAGCCCGAGCAGCCCGTAGCGCCGCGGATCATCGAAGTCGAGCACGCAGTCGAGCTCGTCCTGGTCCTGCTTGAGGTCGATGCTGCCGTCCGCCGGCTTGGGGAACAGATCGCCCCGCAGCACGCCCATCGAAAGGCCGCCCGGAAAGACCGCCTTAACCTTCTTGCCGCCGCGCATGCCCCCGCCGAAGTCGGGGCTGTAGATCAACTCGCGCACGCTGACGCCCAGCGGACCCTCGTAGCAGCCGGGCCGATTCACCGGCCCGCTGACGCAGTACATCTTCGGGCCCTTCGAATGGGCCGTCCCCACGCTCAGCCACCAGTCCAGCCCGCGCGTGAAGATGTGCGGCAGGCATTGCAGCGTCTCGATGTTGTTGACCACCGTCGGCTTGTGGAACACGCCTTCGACGGCGGGGAACGGCGGCTTGATGCGCGGCCAGCCGCGCTTGCCTTCCAGGCTCTCGATCAGCCCGGTTTCCTCGCCGCAGACGTACGCGCCGGCCCCGCGATGAATGTAGCAATCGAGGTCGTAGCCCTTGCCGAGGATGTTCCGGCCGAAGTAGCCGGCGGCATAGGCCTCGTCGACCGCCCGCTGCAAGATGTGGAACTGCTCGGTGAACTCGCCGCGCATGTAGATGTAGGCGACGCGAGCGCGCGTCGCGAAGCCGGCGATGACGATGCCTTCGAGCACCTGGTGCGGGTCGTTCTCGATGGTGACGCGGTTGCAGAAGGTCGGCGGCTCGGATTCGTCGCAGTTGACGCACAGGTAGGTGATGTCGCGTTCCTTCGGCAGGAAGGACCACTTCATGCCCGCCGGAAAGCCCGCTCCACCGCGGCCGCGCAGATTCGCCTTCTTGATCAGCTCGACGATTTCGTCGGACGTCTTCTGCAACGCGGCTTCCAGGCCGCGATAACCGCCGTGGGCCTTGTACACGTCGATCGACGTGCTGTTCGGCAGGCCGACGTTTTTCATCAGGATTCGTTCGTATGGCATTCGGGCTCTCTCGTGCAGTCGAAGTCGCCGTCGGCCGTCAAGCGCGCGGCGCGTCGAACAACGGGCTGCGCGGATGATCGAGGCGATCGTTGTGCGGATCCGCCAGCAAACGGTCGACGTCTGTCGGCTTCACGCACTTGTGCATCTTCTCGTTGACCATCAGGCAGGGCGCGTGGTCGCACGCCGCCAGGCATTCCTCGCTCATGAACGAGTACGCGCCGTCGGCGCTGGTCCCGTGATCGCCTACGCCCAGCTTCGTCTGAAGCGTCTGCTGAAGCGCGCGCCCGCCCATCAGCTCGCAGCTCAGTCCGCGGCAGAGCACGATCACCTTCTTGCCCTTCGGGTGCGTCCAGAAGTGCGTGTAGAACGTGACCACGTCCATCACCGCGGCCGGCGGAACCTCGAGCAGCTCGGCGATCTGCTTCATCGCCCGCAGCGAAACGTGGCCAAGCTCGTCCTGCGCGATGTGCAGCGCCGGAAGCATGACGGCGCGCTTCGACGGATAGCGGGGAAAAAACGTGCGAATCTTGTCCAACGCCGCCGCGCTCAACGCCGGACCGAGCTGGTCCTCCGGCAGCGTGTTCCGATCAACGGCCTTCCACGACACAGGCTGTCTCCGACCGCGCCGACGGTCGCGTTAGTCCGAACGGTGCCGGCTCCGCGCCAACCCTCGGCCTTCGTGTGTGCCCGCCGAAGCGAGTGAGCGTGGAAGGTAGCGGAACGTCGAAAAGCCGTACAGGGTGCCGCGGGAAATGAAACCGCACCGCGCGCCGCAACGAGCCTTACCGTTCCTGAAAATAACCGACGTTAAGCTGCACGAACCGCTGCCACTCGGCCGGAACGGCATGATCGGGGTAGATCGCGCGAACCGGGCATTCGTCCACACACAGCCCGCAGTCGATGCACGCGCCCGGGTCAATATGCAGCATGTCCGCGGAGGCGAAGCCGGGCTCGTCCGGGCGCGGGTGAATGCAATCCACCGGACAGACCTCGGTGCAGCCCGTATCCTTCGTCGCGATGCATGGTTCCGTAATCACGTATGGCATGTTGGACACCGCGGAGGCGCCGCCTCAAGCGGCACTTCGTGCGCAATCCGTCCGGCGGATTCACCGCCGACACGTCGCTGCCCCCCGCCTTCGTCGACGCGCCGCCGTATACTCCAGACGGCGCGTCGCCGGCGGATTGTACCCGGACGGCCGCGAGTGCAAGGCGCGGACCGTACCGCGAAGTTGCCCTTCGCGCTCGAGCCTGGGATCGCACCCCTGCAAGGAGCCGACCATGCCAGTTCAACTGAAATGGACGGATAGCGAGGACCTGGCGATCCTGCTGCATGAGCGCTTTCCGCAACTCGACCCCCTGACAGTGCGCTTTACCGATCTGCACCGCTGGGTCTGCGAGATACCCGATTTCAAGGACGACCCGCACACGAGCAATGAGGCCAAGCTGGAGGCGATCCAGATGGCCTGGCTCGAGGAGTACCGCGACGCGCGCGAAGCCTGAGTCTGCTCGTCCGTCGAGCCCTGCCCTTCCGCCGAACCGCGATACTCGCGCTTGCCGATGAGCGTTAGAATGAAGCACCTGACGGGCGTGCCCGTCTTCGTTTGGTTATACGGACCCTACGGAGGATTCGCGTGTTGCCTGCCGCCCCAGTCACGCTCCGCCGGCTTGCGCTGCTGCTGTTGATTCCCGCGCTGCTGAACGGCTGCCCGTCCCCCACCCCGGAAGGCAGCAGCCCCGTCGACCTGGCAGTCGATTCGACCGCCAGCGAGGAATCCTTGGCCGCCGGCACCGGTGTCACGCTCACAGCGCGCGCCCTCGATGATGCGGCGCTCGACGGCGTAACCTACCGTTGGTTCCAGACCTACGGACGAATCGTGGAGCTGAGCGGTGCGGACACGCCCGAGCTTTCCTTCACCACCCCGTCGCTGCCGAGCGAGCAGGTGCTCACGTTCCGCCTCGACGTCCGCTTCGCCAACGGCGAGACGCGCAGCGCCGAAACGCAGGTTCGCGTCGCGGTCGACCCGCTCTACGGGCTGGGCACGGGCCTCGATCCGAACAGCACGCCGGACGACTCCGGCGACTCGTTCCCGCACGTCATCATCAAGACCAGCAAGGGCACGATCGAGGTCGAGCTCAACCGCGAGGCCGCCCCGCTGACGGTGAACAACTTCCTGCGCTACACCGACGACAAGTTCTACGACGGCACAATTTTCCACCGCGTCGTCCCCGATTTCGTCGTCCAGGCCGGTGGGTACACGGCCGATCTTGAGGAGAAAGAAACGCGCGATCCGATCCTCAACGAAGCCGACAACGGGCTCTCCAACCGCCGCGGGACCATCGCCATGGCGCGCCAGTCCAACCCCGACTCGGCACGTTCGCAGTTCTACATCAACCTGAGCGACAACACCGAGCTGGACGCCGGCGACGGCCGGGCCGGGTACGCCGTCTTCGGCGAGGTCGTGTCCGGGATGGACGTGGTCGATGACATCGCCTCGGTCGAGACCGCCGAAGAGGGCGGCTTCCAGGACGTCCCGGTCGAGGACATCACGATCACGAGCATCCGCCGCAAGTAGCCGCGCCTAGGAATCCGCGGCGCGCTGCCGCAGCCGGTCGAGCAGCACGGCGACGACAATGATGGCGCCGGTGACGATTTCCTGGACCCAGTTGTCCAGTCCGAGCTTGGTGCAGCCGTTATCCACGACGGTCATGATCAACGCGCCGACCAGCGCTCCGAAGACCGATCCTTCGCCGCCTGAGAGGCTCGCCCCGCCGATCACGACCGCGGCGATCACCTTCAGTTCGTAGCCTTGCGCGGTGGTCGGGTCGCCCATGGACAGGTACGAAAGCTGCAAGAGTCCCGACACCCCCGCGCAGCCCACGCCGATGACGTAGATCAACAGCCTGGTGCGCTCGACCGAGATGCCGCAGAGCCGCGCGGTGAGCTCGCTGGAGCCGACGGCGTAGACGTGCCGGCCGAAGCGGGTGTAGTGCAGCAGCGCTGCGACCGCGGTTGCCAGCAGCAGCAGCATCCAGACGCCCGCCGGCAGCCACGCCGACCCGCCGGCCCCCCCGCCGCTCATCAGACCGCGAATCCAGCCGAGACCCTCCGGATAGATCGGCTGATTGTCGCCAATCCCCTTGGCTGCGCCGCGCAGCGCCCCCCACATCCCCAGCGTCACGATGAACGGGCTGAGCGGCAGCCGACGACCGAGGCGACGCGCTCCCAGCAGGAGCACCAACCCCGCCAGCAGCGTCGCGCCGAGCGCCAGCGCACCGGCCGCAAGCGGCGCGGTCTGCGGCGAGGAGACCTTCCAGACATACGCACCCGCCGCCACCGCCGCGATCACCGCCACCACGCGGCCGATCTCGCCGATCACCAGGGCGCCGATTCCGAGCCCGCAGACGCCGGCGGTCAGCACGCACCCGAGGGTGGCCAAGGCCGGCGACGCGCCGCGATCCAGCAGCAGCGCCGCCACCATGACCGTCAGCGCGATCGTCGCGCCCACCGACAGGTCGATGCCCCCGGAGATGATGATCATCGTGGCGCCGACGGCGGCGGTGCCAACGACGGCGGTCTGAAGCAGCATCAGCCGCTGGTTATCCCACTTGCTGAAATCGCCGCCCGCAAGCAACGCGAACAGCACCCAGACGAAAACCAGGCCGACCAGCGGGCCAAGCTGGTTGATCCCGCGGCGCAGCCGGCTCTCGCGCGGCACGGAAGCCGCGCCGGCGTTCTCCAGACCGCTCATGCCACGCCCTCCGCCACGCCGACCGCGGCCTCCATCAGCGTCGCGGCCGTCCACTCGCCCCCCGGCCGCGCCGCAGCGAGCCTGCCTCGTCGCATCACCGCGATTCGGTCGCAGACCCCCAGCAGCTCGGGCAGAAAACTGCTCACCAGCAGCACGCCGCGCGGCCGTCGACCTCCAGCCGCTTCGCCTGCCGCTAGCGCGTCGATCAGCCGGTAGATTTCCGCTTTCGAGCCCACGTCGATCCCGCGCGTCGGCTCGTCCAGCAGCAGCAGGTCGACGTCGGCGTGCAGCAGCCGAGCCAGCGCGACCTTCTGCTGATTCCCGCCTGACAGCGCGCGCACCGGCTGGTGCGGATCAGCGCAGCGAATCGCCAGCCGCTCGATCCACGGCCGCGCCGCGCGCGATTCGCGCGCCGTGCTGATGAGCCCGAGCGGGCCGAACGTCGGCGCCCGTGCAATCGTCACGTTCTCGGCGATCGAGCGGTTCAGCGCCAGCCCCTCGATCGCCCGGCTCTCGCTGAGGAACCCGACGCCGCTCATCCAGCGTTGCGCCGGCGACCTCGGTCCAGCGACCGCCGCGACGCGCAGCTCGCCCGCCCGCACTCGATCGAGCCCGAAGACGCAGCGCAGCAGCTCGGTCCGCCCCGCCCCGATCAGCCCCGCCAGCCCTACGACCTCGCCCCGCCGCAGCGCCAATGAAGCATCCTGCGGCATTCGCGCACCGCACATCCGATCCAACTCCAGCAGCGGCTCGCCGGCGGTCCGCGGGCTGCGCGGGTAGAGCTCGTCGACACGCCGGCCCACCATGCAGTCCACAATCTGCCGGTCGCTCAGCTCCGCGAGCGCCCCGCCGCCGGCGACGCGCCCGTCGCGCAGCACGGTGCAGCGGTCGGCGATCTCGCGGACTTCCTCCAGGATGTGCGAGATGTACACAATCGCGTGACCCGAGTCGCGCAACCGCACGATCAGCTCCAGAAGCAGCCGCACGTCCGACCAGGTCAGGCTGCTGGTCGGCTCGTCGAGCACCAGCACCTGCGAGCCCTGCGCCACGCTGCGCGCGATCTCGACCAGTTGCTGCTCCGCGGCCGAAAGGCGCCTCACCGGCGCGTCGAGCGGCAACCTCGCGTGGCCGATCCGCCGCAGCGCCTCCGCGGCCCGCCGCCGCATCTCGTCGCGCCGCAGCAGCCCGGCGCGGGCGGGCTCGGCGCCGAGCACAATGTTCTCCATCACGTTCAGATGCGGCGCCAGCGAGAGCTCCTGGTAGATCATCGCGACGCCCGCACGGCGTCCGTCGGCGGGGTTGCGCGGCCGGAACGGCGCCCCGCTCAGACGCATTTCGCCGCGGTCCGGGCGGATGGCGCCGGACAGAATCTTCATCAACGTGCTCTTGCCCGCGCCGTTCTCGCCGATCAGCGCATGCACTTCGCCGGCCTCGACGCGCAGATCGACTCCCGCCAGCGCCACCGTCGCGCCGAACGACTTGCTGACGCCGCGCATTTCGAGTCGCGGCGGCGAGGAGTCGAAGGTCGTCATGGAAGCAGCGGCTGAATGGCCGGTTCGCTCATGTTCTCGCGCGTCACGACCACCACGCCGGTGTCAAGCAACGGCTCGACCGGCTCGCCTCGAACGTGCTTGACGAGAGCCTGCACCGATTCGTAGCCCATCTTGTCGGGATTCTGCACCACCAGCGCGTCGATCTGCCCGTCCCGGAGCGCTTGGACGAGAGGCGGCGAGGCGTCGAAGCCCACAAAGCGGACCTTTCCCGCCAGACCCTCCTGCTGAAGCGCCAGCAGCATCCCCAGGGTCGAGGACTCGTTCGGGCAGAAGATGCCGTCGGCCTGGCGGATCGCGTCGAGCATGTTCAGCGCCTGCGTCTTGGCCTCGCCGGCGGTGACGCCCGCGTAGCGATTGTCCACCAGCAGCGACAGTTCGGGATTCGCCGCGATCGCCGCGAGGAACCCCTTCTCGCGCGCGTCGGTGCTGGCCGAGCCGACCGCGTAGCGCAACAGGACGAGCTTGCCCTTGCCGTTCAGCAGCTTCGCGAGATGCTCGCCGCCCAACCGGCCGCCCTGCTCGTTGTTCGTCGCGATGTAGGACACGAAGTCCTTGCCGGCCTCGCCGTCCAGCGCCGAATCGAAGATCACGACCGGGATCTGCTGCTCCATCGCCGCCGACACCGGCGGCAACAGCGCCTTAAAGTCCAGCGGCGCCAGCGCGATGCCGTCCACGCCTTGCGAGGTGAACTGCTGCACCACCTGAATCTGCTGCGCGCGATCGTCCTCCGTCAGCGGCCCCTTCCAGAGGACCTCGACGCCGAGTTCGGCGGCGGCGCGCTTGGCGCCGGCCTCGACCGACTTCCAGAACACGTGCGTCGTGCCCTTCGGGATCACCGCGAACTTCAACTTCGCGGCCGCGCCCGTGTCGGGCGCCGCGGAGGTCCCCGTCGACGCGGGGCTCTTCGGTCCGGACGCCGCCGGGCGATCACATCCGTTCAGCAGGCCGGCGCTCACCGCCAGCAGGAGTGCAGACAACAGCGACATGCGACGCGACGACATGGAGGCGTTCCTTGCGCGGACACCGCGCGATTGGAGCCAGGAGAATCACGGTCCGCGGCCCCAGCGGCGAGCCCCGCGGAACTCCGCCCGCGAATATATGCCGCGCGGCCCCGGGCGTCACCGGTTCAAACCGGCCCGACGGCAAACCTGTGCCGCTTCGCACACTCAGGTCCAACCCCAGCGCCGGCGGATGGCCCACTCGGCGCCCAGGGCGAGCACCAGCATCGTCAGCACCCATGCCGGACTCGTGCGCACCCAGGAGGTTCGAATCTCGCGCTCGACACGTCGGCGCAGATCGCGCGCCGCCAGCCGCTGCAAGGCCGGCCCGAGCTGATCGAGCTGAAGAAAAGCGCCCCCGGCGTCGGCGGTGCGCGCCGCCGCCTGCTCGAGCAGCTCGAGGTTCTGCGTCGGCGGCTCCAGCTCCAGCGAGCGGTCGACCAGCACCAGCCGGGCGCGGGCCGCCAGCCGCTGCGTCGCCGCCGACCCCGGCGAACGGCCGGGTTCAGCCACTTCGACCGCCAGCTCAAGTTCGTAGCTGCCGACCGTCAGCTCACCCGCCGGAAAATCGCGCGGCAACTCCGCGCGCCACTCGCCGGAGTCCCTGCGAAGCGGGATCAACCATCCGGCCGGCGCGCTGGCGGCCGAGGCGGGCGCCGAATCGGCCGCAGGCCGGGAGTCGACCTCGGGCGGCTGCTCCGAGCGCGCTTCATCGCCCAGCGAGCGAAGCCGGAGTTGCGCCGAGGCGAAGCGCGGCTCGCGCTCAAAGCCGGTCACGCCGGCCCGAATCCGGATCGGCTGACGCCCGCGCCGCACCCCCGCGACCAGATACTGAGATGCATCCGTGGCGATCCACGCCGACGGCCTGCGATTGGCCAGCCACGCGATCGCGCCGCGCCAGAAGCGCGCCTGAAGCTCCGCCCCCGCGTCCGACGCCAGCGCCCACGGCCAGGTGGCGTCGACCGCCGACATCAGCACGCGCCCGGCGCCGACCTCCGCCGCAACCAGCAGCGGGTCGTCATTCGCACCGACCCCGAGCACCTGCGACAGGACGCTCAGATCCGCAAGCTGCACGCTGCTGGGAAGCGGCACATCAACCACCGCCAAAGCGGCGGCCGGATCGGTCGCACCGGCGCCCTCCACGGCGAATAGCGGATGATTGCGGCCGGCTTCGGTCACGCTCAGCGTGGTCTGAACCGCCGCCGGTCGCAGCACGACACCTGCGGGGAGCAGGGCAAGCAGCGGCGAACGGCTGCGCGAAAGCGTCGCGAGAGAGGGTCCGCCTTGCAGCATCACGCCCGCGCCCTCGCGCTGCACCAGCTCCGTCAGCCGGCGGGCCAGCTCCGGATCGAGCGCATCCTCGGCCGATTCACCGATCAGGATCACGTCGCAGCCCGCTTGCAGCCGATCGCGCAGCACGTCCATCGCCGCCGCATCCTGGAGCAGCACGAGCGTCCGCTCGAAGCGTTTCGGATCGGACAGCGCCCGGCTGATGAACCCCAGTTCGGTCCGGGCGCGCTGCTCAATCAGCAGTACTTGAATGCGGTCATCCATGACCTCGATCAACGCGGTCTTTTCGCTGCACAGGGGGCCCTCGGGCGCGTCGAGCGTCAGACGCAGCGTCAGCCGGTGTACTCCCGCCGACGGCGCGGCGAGCTCGACCGATTGACGCAGGAGCGGATCATCGGGCCGCACGCGAAGCGCGTAGTCGGCTGCCGGCTCGGGCGCGTCGTCCCAGCGCGCTTCCAGGCTCGCCGCCGAGTCCGTATCCGCGCGCACCCGCACCGCGACAGGTATGGCTAGCTGCTCGCGCGCCCGTACGCGGCCCGGCACGCGCAACGGCTCCCAGGCGATCGGCGGATCGTCGGCCCGACTCGCCGCGGCGACCGCCAGAAGCGCGGTCCCTTGCCGGTCGAGGGCGGCAGCGAGATTCAGCAGTTCCTCCGGCGACGCGACGTTCTCAGCGCCGTCGCTGATCAGCACGATCGCGTGCGGCGCGCCGCCGTCGGCGTCGCGCAGCCGGCTCGCGTGCGTCAGCGCCGCCGACAGCGCGCTCAACTCCGCGTCCGGATGGATCGCCCAGTCGGAAAGCGGGACGGGCGATTCTCCGGGCGCCAGGCGGTGCAGCTCGAACCGGTCGGCCAGCGCGCGCAGCGTGCCCACGTTCCCGGCAAGCTCGGCGTTCACGCGGTCCGCGCGCGAATGACCGAGCTCCTCGATCGACATCGACTTCGACGAATCCAGCACGAAGGCCAGCGACGGCTTGTGCCAATCGACGGCCGTATGCGCCCACTCGGGCCGCAGCAGCAGGGCCGTCAGCAGCAGCAGCGCTGCGAAGCGCAGCGTTCGGCAGGCGCGCCGCGCCGGCTTGGAAAGGGCCGATTCGGCCGATGGGTACGCTGCCGAGGAGGCAGAGCCGCACAGCACGAGCAGCGCCGCCGGCAGCAGCAGCGACAGCAGCGGATGATCGGGCCGCGCCGCGAGCAGGCCCGCCGCGCCGCCGGCGACCAGTCCGGCCGAGATCGCCGTGACAGCCGGCCGGCGCCTCCGGCCGCGCTCCCGCGTGATCCAGAGAATCATCAGAACGAGCGCGGCGCAGACCGGCAAGGCGGCCAGCGGAGATTCGAAGCCCAATTCCGCAACCAGCATGGGACCTCGCTGTACCGCACGACGCGTTCGCGCTGGGGCACGATAGAAGCGCGCCCGCCGCTAGCCAAGCCATCCCTGCGCGCCGCTATACTGGCATCCGCGTCCCAACCCAAGGTCGAGGTGCTCTGATGGCGAACTTCGAGCGGCACGTCTTCATCTGCGAGAATCAGCGCGAGCCGGGACATCCGCGCGGCTGCTGCTTCAGCAAGGGCGCCACCGCCGTCCGCGAGGCGTTCAAGGAAGCCCTCAAGCGCCACGGCCTCAGCAAGCGCATTCGGTCCAACAAGTCGGGTTGCCTCGATCAGTGCGAGCACGGCGTAACCGTCGTCGTGTATCCCGAGCAGGTCTGGTATGGCTTCGTCAAGCCGGAGGACGTCGACGAGATCGTGCAGAAGCACCTGATCGGCGACGAGCCGGTCAAGCGGCTGATGCTCGCGGACGGCTGCGTGAACACCGCGTCGTGCCCGCACAAGGGCCGCGCTGGCTGAAAACGCCCGTCACGCCGCGCACATGCCTGGGTGGCAGAGCTACGCCGTTCCGGTTGGATGATCCTGCCAGAACGGCGCGCCGCCGCGCGCAATCGGCGGGTGGCTTCTGATTCATAACCTATTTACCGTAAGTATCTTATGTCACGATCGCCGCCGAGCCAGCGCCCGGCACGGACTTTGCAGTTCTCCAAGCGTGGACCCGCGGCCCGCGCGCGGGTGAAAAAAACTGGACGTGAACGCAAGGAGACCGGCGATGCTGGCTGCTCGAATCAATCCGTGGTTCGCCTTTCAGGAGTTGCAGCGCGAGGTGGATCGCGTGCTCGACACCGTCGGCGTGAACTCGCCGCGGACGACGCTCGCGCGTGTCTTCCCGGCGTTGAATGTCTGGGATGAAGGCGACGCGCTGGTGGCCGAGGCCGAACTGCCTGGCCTCAAGAGCGACGACCTCGAAATCCTCGCCCAGGGAAACACGCTCACGCTCAAGGGCACCCGCCGGACAGCGGACGCCGACGGCGCGGTCTATCACCGTCGCGAGCGCGAGTCGGGCGGATTCAGCCGGATCATCACCCTGCCGGCGGACGTCGACGCGGAGCGCGTCGAAGCCACGCTGAAGGACGGCGTCTTGACGGTGCGGCTGCCGAAGGCTGAGGCTGCCCGTCCGCGCAAGGTGACCGTGAGCACGAACTAGGCAACACCAACCGGGGAGAAACGACCATGAACGCGACGCCGACCCAGAATGATTGTCGAACCGACGAACCGCGCGCGATCGACCACCGCGAAGAGGCGTATCTGCCCGCAGTGGACATCGTTGAGGAGCCGGAGCGTCTGGTGCTGCGGGCGGATCTGCCTGGAGTGCGGGCCGAGGACCTGGATGTGAATTTCGAGCGCGGGCGGCTCACCCTTTGCGGCCGGGTCGCGCCGCGAACCGCCCCCGCCGAGCGGCGCTGGCTGCTGAGCGAGTACGGCGTCGGCGACTTCCTGCGCAGCTTCGAGCTGAGCGACGCCATCGACGCGAGCCGCATCGAAGCGCAGCTCCGCGACGGTGAGCTGACGCTCGTACTGCCGAAGTCGCAGGAGATTCTGCCGCGCAGGATCGCCGTGCGCAGCGAATAGCGCCCCGCATCGCCGAGCCCCTGCTCGGCGCACCGCCGCCAGGCAGCCGACGACCCGCGCGATCGCCTGATCGGCGGGTCGCGGTCTTTTCTGACTACAATCCGTGCAGCATGGCTTCGCCGCGGGTCGGTAACGACGTGGTCATCGTGGGCGGCGGAATCATCGGCCTGGCCTGTGCGTGGCGCCTCGCCGGCGAAGGCGCGCGCGTCGCGCTGCTCGAGCGCGGGGAGTGCGGCCGCGAGGCGTCCTGGGCCGGCGCCGGGATCGTCCATGCGGGCTCGCCGTCGCGCACCGATGCGCTCGCTCAGCTCCGCCGCGCCAGCGCGGCCCAATACCCCGCCTTCGCGCGCCAACTGCACGAGGAAAGCGGCATCGACCCGGAATTCCGGGTGTGCGGAAGCCTTGACGTCATCACCGACGACAACCAGGCCGCCTCCGCCCGACGCGATTGCGCCGCTGACCCGCGATTGAAGCTGCTTTCCGCGGAGCACGCCGTCGCGGTCGAGCCCCATCTGACGCGCTCGCAGCGCGGCGCGCTGCTCGACCCGGACGCGGCCCAGGTGCGCAATCCCCGGCTGCTGGCTGCGCTGCGGTCGGCGTGCGCCGCCCGCGGCGTGCAGATTCGAGAGCACGCGGCCGTGCGGACGCTCCGCCTGGACGCGGGGCGCGCCGTCGCGGCGCGACTCGACGCGCAGGACGTGCACGCGGATTGGATCGTGCTCGCGGCGGGCGCTTGGTCGACGCAGCTTTTCGTGGAGTCCGACGAATCCGTGCGCGTTCACCCGGTACGCGGCCAGATCGTGCTGCTGGAGCAGACGCCGCCTGCTCTGAGACACGTCGTTCAGGCTGGCAAGTCGTATCTGGTCGGCCGGGACGACGGGCGGGTGCTGATCGGAGCGACCGAAGAGCCCGACGCCGGCTTCGATAAACGCCCGACCGCGGAAGGCGTGAGCAAGCTGCTCGATTTCGCGCTGCGGACCGTGCCGGAGCTGCGACGCGCCGTGCTCGTCACCGCCTGGGCCGGCCTTCGACCGGGAACGCCGGACGGCCGGCCCTATATCGGCCCGCATCCGCATGCGGCGAATCTGCTCGTCGCCGCCGGCCACATGCGCAGCGGCCTGACGCTTGCCCCGGTCACGGCCGAGTTGATCACGCAGTTGGTACTCGGCCGCGCGCCTCAGCTCCCGACAGCCCCGTTTCTGCCCGGCCGCGCCACCGCCCCCGAGCGGCCGCGCGCCGCCGCTCCGCGTCCGTCCTCCGGCCTCCAGCCCTGAGCAGGACACCGCGTTGCCGGCGGTCCTACAATGCCTGCGATCGCCCGGCCGGGCGACGAGGAGTTCAAGCGCGAGTGGGCACGAGCCGCAGAACGGGCCGAGGCATTGTCGTCACGGTGCTCGCTGCGCTGGCCGCCCTCCACCGGGCGCCGCCGTCCACCGCCGGCGCGGGCGACCTCGATGCCTGGAGTCCCGAGTCGCGCCCGGCTCTGGACCTCTACCTCGCCGAACGATACGCCGAGGCGCAGCAATGGGCCGTACGCGCGGCGGCGACGGCGATCGGCCCCGAGGTGCGGGCTGATTTCGACGCCATTCGCGCCATGTGCCTGCTGCGCGGGGAGAGCCGCTCCGATCGGGAAGCCGGCCGAAACGAGTTGCTCGGGCTCGCCGCGGCGCGCCCCGAGATCATCGAGCGCCCGGAATGCCTGCTGGCACTCGGCGTCGGGCTGACCGCGCTGCACGAAACCGCCGCCGCCCTGCTGCAACTGCACACGGCGGCCGAGCGACTCGACTCCGCCGACCTGAGGGAGCGGGCCGCCGCGGCGCGCGTCGCGCTGATCAACGCGTGGGCCGTACACGGAGAGTGGGAGGTCCCGGTCCCCGGCGTGATCGAGTCTCGCCCCGCCAATGCCGCGGCGATGGAAGCGACGCGACTTGAGCGCATGCGCGCCCTGCGCGCCGAGGCGGAGTCGCGAGGCGCACCCGCGGATGCGCTTGACCGGATGGATGTGATCCTCGCGCGTTATCTTCTCGCGCGGGTGGACTCGCAGGACGCCGCCACCGCGCTGCTGCGCGACATCGCTCAGCGGCCGCGGCGGAATCGCGCGACCGGGGAGGCCTGCCTGATCCTGGCGGAAACGCTGGAATCCCAAGGGCAATTCGACGAGGCGTTGGACCTGTACGCGCGCGTCGCGAGCGCTGAGGTCGGGGAGCTCAGCGAAGCCGCCCGCCGCCGGCGCGACGCGGTGCTCCGGCCGGCGCTCGAACTCGCAGAAGTCGCCGGGCCCGCCGATCAACCCGCTCGCGTGAGCTTCACCGCCCGCAACGTACGCGCGGTGCGCGTCGAAGTGCGGCGGATCGATCTGCCGAGCTGGCTTGAGCGCAACCAGGGACGCTTGAATGATGCACAGCTTCCGGCGACCGGCGCGCTCGTCGCAACGCGCGATTATCGCGGCGACGCGACCGTGCACGCCGCATGGCAGCCGCCCGCCGATCAGGCGACCTTTGAGCTGCCGGCCGGCGCGTATGTGGTGATTGCGACGGCGGATTCGAGCGGCGGGCAGACGCTGACGGCCCAGCAGCTCGTCGTGATCGGCGCGCTGGAAGCCAGCGTGATCGTCGGACGCGAGCGCGCCCTGGCCTGGATTCGCGACGCGCGCGAAGGCGCGCAGGCGAGCCCACGCTCGGCCCGGCTGCGATTCTGGCAGAGCGGGGCCTTCGTCCCGCGTTCGGCGGAGTTCCGCGACGGGCTAGCCTGGCTCACACTGGGCGGCGAAAGCCGAGTGCTGCGCGACCGGCGTTGGGTCGCATTGATCGAGAGCGACGACGCGCTGGCGCTGTGTCGGGGCGAACTGCCCGGACCGGAAAAGGACGTACCGCCCGCAGCCATGCTCTCCGTCACGCCCACCGAAATCGACGCGGACGGCGTGCTGCACGTGGCGGGCATGCTGGTTCGAACGGAAGCGCAGACGCAGGCGACCCGCTCCGCCCTGTCGTTGCAGGTGCTTGATGCGCTCGGACGCGCGCGCGGCGGCGCCGAACTGACACCCGACGCCTCGGGGTTCTTCGCGACCAGCCTCCCGCTGGAGCAAGCCGCCGGTGGCGACAAGCTGCGCGTCGTGTTACGCTCCGATCGACAGGTTGTTCCGGTATTCGGGTCGGTGCCGATGATCTCAGTCGCCGACGGCGAACCCGGCGCGCTGAACCTGAAGCTCGAAGCGCTGCCCATGGCCCGCGCCGGCGCCGACGCCATCCGCACCGCCGTCTCGGCGTACTTCAGCGACGGCACGCCCCTCGCCGCCGGCAGCCGGCTGCGCTATTGGGCGCGCGGCGTGCGGCTCCCGATCACCGGCCTGCGCGAAACGCATTGGGCCAGCAACGCGCTGGACGGCCACGGCGCGCTCGACGCCGCAGGTGAGACGCAGATCGTGACGCCGCTCGCGCTCATCGGTGCCGACCAGCCGCCCGCAGCCGTCGGCGTCTGGGCGATGGCCAGCCCGCCCGACGGCCGCGCCCAGATCGCATTCTCAGAACGACTGCTCGGCGACGAATTGGCGCACCTCTGGGTGCAGTCGCGGTCGAAGTCGGCCGCACCCGGGGACGTGCTCCGCTTTCGCGTCGGCTGGTTTGATCCGCAGCACCTGGCGGACTGCGAGACGCCCTTGCTTGCCATTGTGCCGGCGCAAGGTGAAGCCACGACGCTGGTGCTCACGCCCGGTCCCGAAGGCTATGAGTCCGAGCCGTGGATCGCCCCCCACGCCGGGAATTTCCAGGTGCGCGCGGCGCTGCCGCTGCTGAATGGGCACGGTGTGACCGCCGTCGAGGAATTGTGCGTCTCGGATCAGACCGATGCGACCCAGATCACCCCGGAAGCGCCGACGACTCGCGTCGCTTCCGCCGAACTGAAGTGCGAAAGCGGCAGACCCGAGGTCGTCGTCACGCTGGTGCGCCCCCCGACCCGCCCGGTGCTTCTGGCGGTCGAGGCGGCGTCGCCGGTCGCCGCGCGGCTGGTGCCCGCCGGTTCGCAGGAATCGCCGCTGCGCATCCCGCTTTCCGCAGGGGTGCCCGACGCACTGCGGCTGCGAGTGCTCGAAGCTTCCGGCGACGGGTCGTGCCTTGCAGCAGAGCTCCCGATTGCACGCCGCGCACGTGTCTCCGCGAGCGATCGCTTTGTTGTGAAAATCGAGGAAGAAACGCCCGGAGCTCCACAACTCCGCGTGAGCCTGAAACGCGATTCGGAATCTCCCGACGGCACCGACGTGCTGCTGCGATTGGTCCGGCTCGATTCGAGCGGCTCACTGAGCTGGATTCCAGGCACCGAGCGCACCGAAGGGCTCCGACTGCCGCTGCCGATCGCCGCGAACTCACGCGGCGTGCGGACGAGAGGGTCTCCGGCGGACTCGGCCGCGCTGGACCCTCCGACCGAGTCGTTCGACGCCGGCGCATGGGCAGCCCTGACTTGCGGCTCGACGGTCGCCGTGGCGAGACTCCCCGCGGAGGAGCCAACGCACGAAGCGCTTCTGCCGCTGCCGCCGGACCCCGGGCGCTATCGGCTGCATGCCATTGAACGCGGCGTTCACGGCGAACTGCGGGCGGCCGAACAAGGGTTCACGAGATCCGGACCTGCGCGTCTGCAACTCAGCACCGTGCACCGGGCACTGCCCGGGGATCGCGGTTTCGCCTACCTCGAGGTCGAGCCGCTGAATGAGTCCCCCACCGAGATCGTGCTGACGGTTCGAGTCACCGGCCCGCTGCATGCGGGTTCGATCCGAGCTGCGGACGCCGGGGGGGCACCGCAGGCGGGCGAAGCGGCTGCTGAAGCGCGCCTGACGCTGCAACCCGGAAAACGCCGCCTGCTGAGCATCCCGTTGGAGCCCACCGGCCCGGGCGAAGCGCGGCTCAGCGTGGTCGCGCAAGAGCCTTCGCGCTCGTCGTCGGCGACGGCATCGGCCAACGTGAGCATCGCCGAGGAATACGCAGCGGCCGACGGAACGCCCGACCTTTCGATCCAGCGTCGCGTGTACTTACTCGATCGCGTCGAGCAGGATCCCGCGGACGTCGAGCTCGAAGACCCGCACAGCCCGGTCGACTCGGTGCTGAATTGGAGTCGGCGGGAGCTGTCCAGCGGCGAGCCCGTCCCGCCGGGATCGCTGCTGCTGATCGAGGACGAGTGGAATCATGCGACGGAGCTGGCGCACCTGCGCTGGCGCCAGTCGCCCGCGTCAAGCACGGTGACGCGCACGCACGATCTGGCCGATTTACGAACCGTCGGCGGCCGGGTTCCAGGCGACATCAGCGAGCTCGAGTACGAGGCGAAGCGGCTACCCGCAGGCCGGGGCCATCACGAATTCCTGCTCGTGGCCCTGCGCCCCGGGGTGAGCCGCATGCCATCGCCGCGCATCACCGCCGAGGGCCGCGCCGTTTCGGTGCGGGTCGAGCCGGGGGAGTTCCGCCTCGTCGTTCGCGATTGAAATGAAGCGCAACCGGTGCCGTAGTGGAGACAGAACGGCGAGCGGGCGGCTGGCTCGCTGCGACGGCAACCCGTCAGATCCTCCGCCTCCGAGTCAGACCGACGAAGCGCCGTCCGCGCAACTTTGATTACTGATTGCGTGCCCCCTACCGCCCGGCTATATTCCGCCGCTAGTCCGCCTGGACAAGACACACGGCTTGCAGCACCAGTCGGCGTCGTGTGCGGTGGCAACGTCGACTGCCGTCCTGCCTTCGGGAGAGCGATTCCATGCGACGCCGTCTTGCCCTCATGAGCGTCCTGCTATTTTCGGCGAGCCTGCCGGCCTTCGCCTCGGCGTGGGCCCGGCTGGATCCACCGCTGGACGCGGCGCGTCAGTTGTATGACAAGCAGGAATACGCCGCGGCGAACGAGGCACTTCAGGCCGTTCAGCGCGACGGCCTGAGCAGCTCGGAACAGAAGGAATTCGACCGGCTCAAGCAGGTGCTTCCGGACGCCGTCGCGGGCCAGGAACGCGCGCTGCGCGAAAAGGCGGACGCGGACCGCGCCTACGACGCGGGCCGGCTCAACCAGGCCGACCAGCTCTACGCGTCGATCCTGATGAATCGCTTCGCAACCACCAAGATCCGCACTGAGGCGGCCCAGCAGCGTAAGCGCATCGCGGGCCAGCGTTCGGACAGCGGCGGCTCCGCGACCCAGGTGAAGCCGGTCAGCGACGTGCAGCCGGCCGGCGACTCCAAGTCGTCGCAAACGGGCGGCACGAGCGGAACCCTTCAGCCGATGGCGCCCGTACCGGCCCAGCAGCCGCCGCCCGCCCAGCAGCCGCCGCCGGCGAACTCCGGCGTCTCGGTTGGAACCAGCGCTCCCCCCGCGCCGCAGGGCATCATTGAGGAGCTTCAAAGCCGCGACGAGCTGCTCTGGCAGCGCGCCGTCGCGAAGATGGAAGAGGCCGCCGTCCGGATCGAGGAGGCCATCGCCGCGGAGCGCTTCGACGAGGCCCGTCGGCTGGCCGAGACCGCCTTGCAGATGATCGAGGCGAACCGCGGATACGCTCAGCCGCCCAGCCGGTACGAGAATGCCCGGCAGCGTGCCATGGAGCTGAAAGCCCGCGTCGACTCGGCCTACGAGCAATACAGCATCGATTCCGCCACGCGCGAGCAGGCGGAGATCGCAAGGCTGATCGAGGAACGCCGCATTCAGCAGGAGCAGCAGCGCCGCGAAAAAGTCGATCAGCTCTTCCGCACCGCGGACCAGCTCGACAAGGAGCGGCGTTTCCGCGAAGCCGCGGAGGCGATGCGGCAGGTGCTGCACATCGATCCGGCGAACACCCAGGCGCGTTTCCTGCTCGAAAACTACGAGGAGCTCGCCGGGCTCAACGAGCAGCAGATGATCCGCTCGGAATACGAGCGCGAGTCTCAGTCGGTCATGCTCCAGGCCGACGAGACGCGCATTCCCTGGAACTACGACGTGCTCTATCCGCGCAACTGGCTGGACATCAGCGCGCGGCGCGACAAGACCGGCGTTCCCCGGCCGGGCGAGGATTTCGAGCTCAACCGCCGACTGGAGGAAGTGCAGCCCGAGATCAGCGTCGAGAACGAGCCCTTCGAGCACCTCCTGGGCGACCTGGTCGAACTGAACGACATGAACCTGGCCATCGACTGGGAGGACCTGCGCGACGCCGGCGTCGAACCCGACACCCCGGTCAGCCTGAATCTCAAGGACGTCAAGCTTCGCACCGTGCTGCGCGAAGCGCTCTCCCAGGCCGGCGGGCGGACGCCGCTCGGCTATGCGGTTTCCGACGGGCTGCTTCGCATCGCGACGCGCGAGAAACTCGCCCGCGACAAGTTCGTCATGGTGCACGACGTGCGCGACCTGATCATCAAGATCCCGCGCTTCCGCGAGGCGCCGGTCCTCGATCCGCAGGTATCGTCCGCCGTCGTCAACGTCGATTCGTCCATGATGTTCGCCAACTCGATCGCCCCGGCGCCCGATCCGCGCGAGCTCGGCGCTGCGCTGGCCGAAGATCAGACCGCCGTCTCGCAGCTCATCGACATGATCCGCTCGATGGTCGAGCCCGAATCGTGGCGCGAGACCGGCGGCGGCGAGGGCGCGATCCGCGAGTTGAACGGCGAACTGATCGTCTACAACACCTCGGACGCGCACCAGCAGATTCGCGACCTGCTCGGACAGCTCCGCGCCCAGCGCGCCCTGATGATCTCCGTCGAAGCCCGCTTCCTGACCGTCGGCTCGAACTTCCTCGAGGAGATCGGCGTCGACCTCGATTTCGTCTTCAACGCCGGCACGGCCGGTTTCGATCCGGCGTTCAACGCGCAGCAGGCCCCGATCGTCGATCCGTTCACCGGTTCGCAGGTCCTCATGCCGCGAACGTTCTCGCAGATTGGCGCGGTGCCCGCCACGCCCGCCTTCGGCGCGCCGCTCACCCAGGGCACGCCGGCCCAGCCCTACTTCAACTCGGGCCTGGTGCCCGCGCGCGGCGGCATTCCGCCGAGCTTCAACGATATGACCCCGATCCCCGTTCAGAATGGCTCGCTCGGACTCGCGGATCCGGTCGCGCTGAATACCGGCATCCCCGGCTCGATTTCGCAGGCGTCCAATTTCGGCCCCGCGATCCAGATCGCCGGCTCGTATCTCGACAACCTCCAGGTCGATTTCCTGATCCGCGCCACGCAGGCCAACCGGCGTTCGAGCATCGCCCAGGCCCCGCGCTTGATGCTCTTCAATGGACAGCGCGCCTGGGTCGCGATCCGCCGCAGCCGCCAGTATGTCAGCACGGTCACTCCGACCGTCGCCGAAGGCGCGGTCGGCGTGCAGCCGCAGTTGGCCACCATCGACAGCGGCACGGTGCTGGACGTGGAGGGCACGATCAGCGCCGACCGCAAGTACGTCACGCTCACCGTTCGAACCGGCCTGTCCGAAGAGCCGCAGCTCGATCGATTCCAGGTGCAGCAGGCCAGCGGAAATTCGCCTGGCATTTTTGTGACCACCACCGACCAGGTCATCCGCAGCCTGCGGACGACCGTCTCGGTTCCGGACGGCGGCACCGTCCTGCTGGGCGGCCTGAAGCAGTCCGGCGAGATCGAGGTCGAGGCCGGCGTGCCGATCCTGAGCAAGATTCCCATCCTCAAGCGCGCGTTCACCAACACGAGCAGCGTCAAGGACACGCAGACGCTGCTGATCCTGCTGAAGGCCAAGATTCTGATCCAGCGCGAGGCCGAGGAAGAGGCGTTCCCGACGCTGAGTTCGGCCACCGGAGGCTGATCGGTCGCTGCGCATGAATCGACGTTTTCTCAGGCAGGCCTGCCGCTTCGCGACGGGCCTGTTTCTTGCGCTGACCAACGCCCGGGCCTTCGCACAGTTTCCGCCGCCCGACGCGCCGACACCCGCCAGCGCCGCCGCCCGCCTGCCCGCTCCTGACGGCGCGCGGCCGTACGGGCCGGGCGTCTACATCGATTGGGAGCACACCCGCGTACTCGTCGACGCGGTCAGCCTCGGCGCGGGACCGCCGATCGAATTCCTGGCGTGCTTCCCCGGCAAATCGCACGAAAGCCTGCTGCTGATTCAGTGCAGCGCGCGGAATCTCTACGAGGCACTCGGGCTGGCCGGGTTCGAGCCGGGCCGGCCGCCGCAGTGGGACACCGAAGGGCGCCCCAGCGCTCCCGCTTCCGGCGATCTCGTGGACGTTCAGCTTGAATGCCTGGTCGACGGCGGCCTCCGCCGCGTCGATGGCTTCGAGTGGCTGGTCGATCTGCTCAGCGAGCAGAACGTGGCGCCGCGCGCCTGGGTATTCAGTGGGTCGCTGAGGCGTTCGGATGGTTCGCTGGCGGCTGACATCACCGGCGAGGGATTCGCTCTGGTGGACATGCCGGGCGCGCTCTTCTCGCTGAGCCGTCGCCGGGCCAGCCGGGACGGCGAACTGTGGGCCGCGGCCCGCCCCGGCGCGATCCCCGCGGCCGGTACGCCCGTTCGGATCGTGCTGTCGCGAGCGGCCGCACGGACGCATGCGCTTGCGCTGGACCAGCGCGGCGATCTGCGCGTGAACGGGCGAATCACCGACGTTGCCGACGTGATCGACCTGGTCGTTCAGTGCCGGCGGCTCGCGCCGGCGGAGCCCGTGTCCATTTGGATCGAATCGCCGCTCAAGACCGACGCGATGGCGCTGCTCGACGCCCTGCGGCGCGCGGAAATCGGGACGGACGCGCTGAAACTCGAACGCCCGGCCAGTCAGCCGTCCGGCGAGCCGCTCAGTCGACCTTGAGATTCAGCAGCGCGCTGGCGCGTTCGAGCAACGTGATCTTGTTGACGGGCTTGCTGAGAAACGCGTCCGCGCCCAGCTCGCGGGCGCGCTCCATGTCGCCCAGTTCGTTCAGCGCCGTGACCATGATGATCGGGATGTTCGCGTAACGCTCGTCCTGCTTGAGCTGGCGGCAAATCTCGAAGCCGCTCCGCTTGGGCATCATGATGTCGAGCAGGATCAGGTCCGGCCGATCCCGCCGCACCGCCTCGAGCGTCTGCTCGCCATCGAGAACGCGCTGCACCTCCACGTGCAGCGGTTCCAGGTAGGCTTCGAGCAGCTCAATGATCTGCGGGTTGTCGTCGGCGATCAGGACCCGCCGTCGCGGTGCGGTACCGGCCATCGTCAGCTCCCTGAGGGGCCCAACCCGGGCAGTTTCGCGGATTGCAGGCGAGGATGCAATCGTCGGCGGCGACCCGGCGGAACCCGGCTTCGATCCTCCCGTGCACGCGGCCGATTCTTGTCGGAACTCCTGGGTAATGGTACACTTCCAACGCCGCAAATGATGCTCCCGGCCCGGCGTGCAAGGTCGTCGTGGCAGGCGCGGCGTGGAATCCGCGGCAAGCGATCGGAGTACTCCGCATGCGATCTGTCGGCAGCAAGACCCTCGTCCGCGCAACCCTCTTGCTCACCGCCCTATGCGCGATGACCGCCATCGGCTGCGGATCGGTTTCCGCGCTCTTCTCGTCGACGCTGTTCCCGCTCACCAGCACCGGCACGGCCGGCACCACCGGCGGAACCGTGGTCAGCTCGAGCGGCGGCTCGTTCGGCGGCGGCTCGGCCGTCGCGCTCGACCCGTGCGACGAGACGCTGGCGCGCAAGCGCATCAATATCTCGATGCGCAATGACGACACCGACGACTTCATCCACTACTTCCTGATCCTGGTGGCCTTCGAGAACGGCGACGCCTATCCCGACGGAGCGGTCTGCCCGGACGACGCGTCGTTCTACACCGATTTCGGATACACCCGCATTCCTGACGGCGCGTTCCAGGAAGTCGGGAACATCTGCGTGTTCGGGCCGGCCTATGTCTATTTCCACGAGCAGGGCCGGTTCCAGCAGGCCGGCGGCGATCTCGCCTCCGGAATCGAACCCGCCGCCGGCAGCAGCAGTTCCTTCGATGCGTTCTTTTCCAGCAGCGGTGCGAACGTGCCCATACCGGACCGGATTTATTTCCACAACCCCGGCACCGGCGACGGCGCGGCGCTGAAGGTCAGCCAGAACTCGCTCAACCCCTGTGGCGCCGTGGTGACCCTCAGCGGCGACTCCGACTGCGAGCAGGACGGGTTCTACTACGTCGATCAGACCGACCAGCCGATCGGTTCGAACACACTCGGCGCCAACGCCAACCGCCGCGTGCCCAGCGAGATTCAAGGCACCGGCTGCGAGTGCCTCGCGTTCCAGGAGCCCTGGCACCAACTCGGCCTTCCGGGCACAGTGGCCACGACCGCGGCGTGCAATGAATTCCTCCGCGGCGGCTCGATTTCGTACGTGTTCATCCGCCAGGACGCGAATCCGCCGTTCCCGCAGTTGCTCTGGCAGGTGCGCGACGACAGCGGCTCCGTGATTCACAGCTTCGATGACCGGGCCGACGTGGGGCCCTGAGGCCGGCCGCGCCGCCTGATGCGATCGTCGGAAGCGCGGTTTGCCGGCGGCGGCGAGCCGCGTTTTCGTTTGATGCGGCCGCGTTGGGCCGCGGGCATCCGTAATCGGGTTGGATCAGTTCCGCAGCACCCCGGCATCACGCAGGAAGCGCTCGATCGTGCTCCAATACTCGCGCTCGTCGCGCGGACCGTCGTTGTGCCCGCCGCCGAGGTCGTAGAAGCGCCCGTCGCGCGCCAGCTTGAGCAGCGCCCGGCCGTGCGAATAGGGCACGATTTCATCGTGCTCGCCGTGCATGATCAGCACCGGCAGCTCGAGTGCCCGCAGCACACGGTCGGTGTCGAAGCGGTGCCGCACGAACATCGCCGGAACAAGGTAGCGCGCCGCCAGGGCCGGCAGGCTCGTGAACGTGGACTCCAGAATGAGCGCCCGCGGAGGCCGCTGTCTCGCAAGCTGGGCCATGACCCCGCCGCCGATCGAGCGCCCGTGATAGAAGATGCGGGTCAGATCCACCTCGGAACGCCGGGCGGCCTGGTCCAGAAACGCAACGGCATCGCCGACCAGCGCCGCCTCGCCCGGCGTACCGTCCGAGCGGCCGTAGCCGCGAAACTCGGGCAGCAGCAGCGAGATCCCCAGCCGCACGTAGCGACCGTAGGCTTCCGGATAGAAGTCGATCACCTCGCCGTTGCCGTGGCTCATGACCACGAGCGGACCAGGGTGCGACGCGTCGCAGCCGCGGCCGGGCATGAACCAGGCTTCGACGCGCTGGCCGTCGCCGATGTCCAGCCAGAGCGATTCCGCGGCCGGGTGGCGCGGGACGAGGTCGGCGAGCTGCCGCTGTCCCCACGCCGGGAAAATCAGTCGTTCCTGAAACACCGCCAGGCTTCCGATCCAGATCAGGTAGAGAACCGCCAGCCGCAACGGCCAGCCCCTCAGCCAGCGCCAGCGGCGCTTTCGCAGCGCGGCCGCCGGCATCGGCTCGGCCGCGACACGCTCGTGCTCGCTCTCCGCAGACATCGCCCGGGATCATAACCGCGCCCGCGGCTTGCGGGCGGCGCACCGCCCGGCGGCCCGTTTGACACGCGCCGCACTCGCGCCAACACTCCCGCCATGATCGCCGGGCTGCTCGTCGCAGCGCACACAGCCGTGATCCTGGTGATGACCGTCGTGATTCTGCGGCGTCGGCAGGCGCCCATCTCGATGCTCGCCTGGATCTTCGCGATCTGGTCACTGCCGGTGATCGGAGTGCTGCTGTATCTGCTGCTGGGATCGACGCGGGTGCGCAGCAAGGTCAGCCGCAAGCGCCGCCGCGTACAGCACCTGCTCGCGCGCTTCTCGCGCTGGGCCGACCAGCACACCACGGAACTGTGCGCGGTCCGCGACTTCGCCCCGCCGGCGGACCTTCGCGGCGTGGAGCAACTGGGTCAACGGATCGGGCACATGCCCGCAACGGGCGGCAATGAGGTGCGCATCTACCACGCCGCCGACGACACGTTTGCGGCGCTCAGCTACGACATCCGCGCGGCGCAGCGGCACATCCACATGCAGTACTACATCTGGAAGCCGGACGAGACCGGTCGCCTGTTTCGCGACCTGCTGATCGAGAAGGCGCGCGAGGGCGTGGAGTGCCGCGTGCTGCTCGACGCGGTCGGTTGCCTCGGTACCACCAGCCGCTTCTTGAGACCCCTGACCGAGGCCGGCGTGGAAGTCGCGTTCTTCCTGCCGCTCACGCCGCTGCGCCGGCGGCGCTGGAGCCTGAACCTGCGCAATCACCGCAAACTCGTGGTCGTCGACGGGCAGACCGCGTTCTCCGGCAGCCAGAACATCGGCGACGAGTATCGCGGGCGCAAGCGAAGGCTCAGCCCGTGGTTCGACAGCCACATGCGCGTCCGCGGCGCCGCGGCGCTCTTTCTGCAACAGGTGTTCGCCGAAGACTGGCTCTTTGCGACCCGAAAACTGCTCAGCGAGGATCGCTACTTTCCGCAGCCGGCCTCGCCCGGGGACTGCGTCCTGCAAATCCTGCCTTCCGGCCCCGAGCAGGACGCCAGCGCGCTGGCCGAGGTCGTATTCGCGGCGGTCTCGACGGCGCGGCGGTCCATCCGCATCGCCACACCCTATTTTGTTCCTGATCCGGCCCTGGAAATGGCGCTGCGGCACGCCTGCCATCGCGGCGTGCACGTGGAGCTGGTGCTCTCCAGCCGAACGGACGCACCGGCCGTGCTGTGGGCCGGACGCAGCTTCTACCCGGAGCTCCTGGACGCAGGGGTGGAAATCTACGAGTTCGACGGCGGCGTGCTGCACTCCAAGCTGATGACCGTAGACGATCGCTGGTGCATGCTCGGCTCGGCGAACATGGATGTGCGCAGCTTCCGGCTGAATTTCGAGATCACCGCGCTGATCTACGACGAGCTCGAGGCCGGCGCGCAATCGCGGCACATCGCCGCCTATATCAGCCGCGCCCGAAGGATCACGGCCCGCGACGCGTGGAGCCGGCCGTTCGGCGAGTCGCTGCTGATCGGCGCGGCCCGGCTGCTGGCGCCGCTGCTTTAACGACTCTCTCGACCAAGTCGGCGATACGCGCGTGGCAGAGTTCCCCGGCCCCCAAAAAGGGGGCGGGCGACGCGAGGAACTCACGCCGCCCGCCTGCGTGGTGATTGGGTACTTCGCTTCTATCCGAGCAGCGCCAGAGCGTTCTGCGGCTGCTGGTTGGCCAGGGCCAGGGTCTGCGTCGAGGCCTGCACCAGGATCTGGGCCCGGGTCAGGTTGCTGGTCTCGACCGCGAAGTCGGTGTCGCGGATCAGGCTCTCGGCCGCGGTGGTGTTCTCCAGCGTGATCGCCAAGGCGTTGGCGGTCGTGTCGAGCGTGTCCTTCTGGAAGGCGCCGAGCCGTCCGCGGAGCGTCGAAATCTGATCCTGCGCGGCCCGCAGAATGCGCTGGGCGACGGCGAAGTTGCCGCTGGCGACCGAATTGGCCTGCCCGCTGGAGAGCGACGCAAGCGACCCGTCGGAGGAGTTGCCCAGCTCGCCGGTGCTGACCGCCTGAACACCCAGGCTGGCGATGCCTTGCAGCGACAACGACGGCGAGATGGCGAAGTCGGCGCCGCCGCCGGTCACGTAGAACGTGCTCGTACCGAGCGCCGTTCCGAAGGACGAATTCAACTCGATTTCGAGACTGAGCGACGAGCTGTTCAGCGACGCGACCAGTCCGTCGACCGAGGCCGAAACGCCGTTGATCAGCACGCTGGCGTCCACGCCGGTGTCACGGGTCGGGGACGAGCCGCCGGTCACGGTGAAGGTGCCGTCCAGCGCCGTGACGCTGACAAACTGGTCGGCGCCGTAGTTGGTGCTGACCAACTGCAACGTCGAGCCGAGGTTGACGGCCGAGACGCCGGTCAGCTCCGTCACCGAGTTGATGGCGGTCGCGACGTCGGCGATGGCGGTGCCGGAGGCGAAGCTGAAGACCTCGGAGCCCAGGTTGCCGGTGACCTCCAGGGTGGTGGTTCCGTTTCCAGTGGCGGAGGCGGAGTAGGTCAGGCTGGCGAGCTGGGCCGACGCCGTCACCTCGACGACGACCGCGCGGCTGCTGCCGTTGGCGATGCGGGCCGAGTTGACCCGCACGCCGTCGAAGTCGCTGGTGTTGACGCTCGATGTGGTGTAGTCGAGTGTCCCGTTCAGCAGCTTCTTGCCCTGGAACTCCGTGTTACTGGCGATGCGGTTGATCGAATCGAGGATCGCGTCGATCTGAAGCTGATTCGCATCCGCCTCTTCTTCGCTGATGCCGCCCTCGTTGGCGCTGCGATCCAGCAGGTCCTCCATCTCGAGCAGCAGCTTGTTCACTTCGTCCAGCGCGCCCTCGGCGGTGGCGATGACGTTATTGGCCCGGCCGATGTTGTTCAGCGCGGCGCCGATCGCGACCTTCTCCGATCGCAGCGCTTCGGACGCAATCAGACCGGCCGGGTCGTCCTTGCCGGAGTTGATCCGCAAGCCGGTGCTGAGGCGCTGCAAGGACACGTTTAGCGCCTTGTTGTTGTTGCCCAGAATGCGCGTTGCGATCAAGGACGAAATGTTGGTGTTGATGCGGCTCATGTCTCAATTGCCTCCATCGGCAGCCATTTGGTCGCCACGTCACGGAGCGGCCTGCGAACACCGCGCCGCTCTGGCTGACCACCAGCGGCTTCATGAACCGGCCGGGTGTCCGCCTGAGTCAACGCGAGCATCGACTTGACAAATGGGGCGCTTGAATAGTAGGGGCCGTGCGCGGCCGGAAAGCCACGGGCCGCCGGCTCGGGACGTTGCCCGCCGGCGGCCCCAGGCCCTGCGTCTGATGGAACCTACTGCAACAGGCCCAGAATGCTCTGCGGCGTCTGCTGCGCCAGCGCCAGAACGGATGTTCCGGAACTGACCAGAATCTGGTTTCGAGACAATTCGGACGTCTCGTGCGCAAAATCCGCGTCGCGGATTGCCGACTCGGACGCCATCAGATTCTCCATCGTGATGCCGAGCTGATTCACGTTGGTGTCCAGCGTGTTGCGCTCGAACGCGCCCAGCCGCCCGCGCAGGATCGCGACCTGGTTGATCGCCTGCTCGACGATCCTCTGGGCGTCCTGAGCGTGCCCGGTGACAATCGCATAATTGCCGCCGGAGACGATCTGCGAGAGGAATCCCACCGCGCTGTTGCCCAGCCGGCTGGCGGCGACGGACGGGATGCCAATGTTCACCTGCAACGCGCTGTTCACCTCGGGCCCGACCTGGAACAACGCGCCGCCGCCGGTGATGGCGAAGGACGTCGAACCCGCGCCGAAGGTCGGGTCGAGCGTCATCTCCATGTCGAGCGTGGAGGTTCGTACGGTGAGGTGGTTGCCGTCGCCGAGCGTCGCGGCACCGTTGATCAGCGCGACGGCGTCGCGGCCGATCTCGCGCGAATCCGGGTTGCCCGCGGCGTCGGTGGTGTTGAAGGCGCCGCCGCCGGGAAGCGTCAGCACGGACACGAAATGCTTGCTTCCGGGCGAGGAGCTCTGGAGCACGAAGCCGGAGGCCGCCGTCGCCGACAGCGTCGCCACGACCCCGGTCGCGTCGCTGACCAGGTTGATGGCCTGCGCGATCTGGGCGGCGGTCGAGCCGGAGCCGATCGGAATGGTGGCGGCCCCGAGCGTGCCCTGAATCTCGATCGTCGTGGCGCTGGTGATCGAGCCGTACGGGAAATACAGCCGCGCCGGGGTCGCGGACGTGACCACGTCCACGTTGACCGGCAGATAGCTGGCGGTCCCGAAATTGACGCTGTGCACCGCCAGGGCGTCAATCGCCGTGCCGGATACGCCGCTGGTCACGTAGTCCAGCGACCCGTTCAGCAGTTGCCGGCCCGCGAACGTGGTGCTGTTCGCGATGCGCGTGATGCTCTCGATCGCGGAATCGATCTGGAGCTGGTTCGCTTCGATCTCTTCCGACGACATGGCGCCTTCGTTGGCGGCGCCGACCACCAGGTCCTGAATGTCCGTGATCAGCCGCGCGATCTCATCCAGTGCGCCCTCGGAGGTCGCGATGATGTTGCTGGCGCGCTGCGTGTTGGAAATCGCCTGACCGACGGCGCTGATCTCCGCACGCAGCCGCTCGGACGCGATCAGTCCGGCCGGGTCGTCCGCACCGCGGTTGATCCGCAAGCCGCTGCTGAGGCGCTGGATCGTTGCGTTCATCGCCCGGTAGTTCGCGGACAGGTGGCGCTGTGCGACGACGGCGCCGACGTTCGTGTTAATGCGAGCCATGGGCCATCCTCCCTGAACGGTTCGTGGCTTCGACGAAGAGTGCGCTGCACGCGCATCCGCTGCGACGTGCGCTACGGCAGCGGACTAGCGCTGCTTGCGGGGGGTGTGGTTGATTTTGGGCTGCGCCGGCGGCTGCGGCGGAGCCACCGAGGCCAGATCGGCCGCCGAAACGTCGGCCGCCTTGAGATTCTCGCGCTGGATCGCCTCGTAGACTTCCTTGCGGTGCACCGAGACGTTCGATGGCGCGGAAATGCCCAGGCGAACCTTGTCTCCGCGAATGTCGACGACCGTGATCTCCACGTTGTCGCCGATCATGATGGATTCGTCGCGCTGCCTGGATAGGACCAACATCCGCGGCTCCTTCCTTGGTTCCGTCGAGGTGTTGAGCGGGTCGCGTCGCGTGAGCATCGTCCGAATCGTGCGGACACCCCTGCCCGGCCGGCCGGCCCGGGCGCTCACACGGGGGTCGCCTTACCCCTGCGTACGCGGTCTGCCCCAGTGGTTCTAGTATAGCGTCGGTTGTGAACATAAGACTACCGATCCTGTCGGGTTAGGCCGTTCGAGAAACCGCCTGCGGACTCACCGCCGGCATCAGCCGGTGTCGCGTCGTATAGCGCTTGTCCGAAAGCACCAACTGGCGCCCCAGGCGGGTGTTCGCCCCGATCACCAGCGGCCCCAGCAGGTTCGCGGTCAGGTACCCGTCCACCTTGTTGACCACCACGACCGTCTGAAGCTCGGACACGTCCGTGACGCCCAGCGCCTCCAGGTCGTCCCGGCGGACGCCGGCCTGGTAATCCGGCACGAACGCCAGCGGATCGCAGACCACGAACGCGAGGTGCGGGTCGTCCACCGACTGCAACCAGAAGAAGACGGGGTCGATCGCCGTCTGGATCAGGGCGAAACGCCGGTGCGACGGGAATCCGAGCATCCCTTCGCGCATCTCGATGATCCGGTCCGAATCGATCTCAATCATGCCAAACCGCGACGTACTGATTAGCATCGCCTGGCTCCCGTGGCCGAAACTCCGGCCGGGTGACGTGATGCCGGGGCCGGCCTCCTCCGGCCGGAACGCCCATCCCCGTCGATCGCGTCGCGCCCTCCAGACGCCCGCGGCGCTCCATGCGCCCGGACCCGTCATCGCGGTGCGTTCGGCCACGAACTACACCACAACGAGCCTCCGACCCTCTGTCCTTCTTCCCTCAACTCCCCCAGCCATTGGCGCGGGGGAGAACGCATCCCCTACAGGTAGTCGAGCAGGGACAGGCTCAGAATCTGGCCCGCCGTCTGCATGTTCGCCTGCAAGGCCGTCTGAAGCTGCTGGAACTGAACCAGCGCTTCGGTAATGTCCGTGTCCTGCACGTCGCTGAGCAGCAGTTCCGCCGCCGTCCGCTCCATCTCGAGCCGCGTCTCGCGCGCGACCATGCTCTGGGCCTTGGCGGCCAACTGGCCCTGAATCCGCTGCATCCCGGTCAGTGCCGACTCGACCCGCTGGGCCGCGTCGTTGATCGCCCGCGTGTCGTCCGCCTCGAGCGCGTCGCGCAGCGCGATCAGCGCCGCGAAGGGCCCGTCCACGATCGCGCCGTTGACATCGTCGCCGATCAGCACGCCGCCGCCGGCTGAGGCGTTCAGCCCCAGATCCTCCAACGCCGGCGACAGATTCAGCTTCGAGATGCTCAGCGAGCCGGGCCCCGCCGTGTTGTCCGTGATCGCCAACCCGTTGCCGTTGGCGGTCAGCGACGCGGTGAACGCCCCGCCGCTGCGGGTGTTGAGCAGCGTGATCAGGTCGTCGAGCGTGGCCGTGGTCAGGTCGAGCACGTCGAGGTCGACGTCGACCGTCGTCCCGTCCGCGGTGGTGATGCGGAAGTCGTCCCCGTCCACCGTGCTGACGCCCCGGCCCTGGTTCAGGTCCGTCAGCCTCGTCCCGCCGAACATCGATCGAATGCCCAGCTCGGTGGCGTCCGTGCCGCCGTTCTCGCCGATCGTCAGTGTCGCGCCCGAGACGCGGCTGCGGACGTTCAGCGAGGTTCCGTCGGCGTTGATGTCGACCATCACGCCGAGATCGGCCTGGTCGATGCGGTTGATGACGTCTTCCAGCGTCGTCGCGCCGCTGAAGTCGATGGTCGCGGTGCGCCCGCCGTTGGTGATGACGATGCCGCTCTCCAGAGTCAGCCCCGCGCCGGCGTTGAGCGCGTCGAGCGACGTGCGCGCCGTCAGGCGCGGATCGAGGTCGCCGCCGAGCACCACGGGCAGCGGTTCGTTCGTGAAGATGCCCAGGTCGTTGGCGCTGGATCCGCCCTCGACGTCGGTGACGATGATCTGTGCGGGACCCAGCCCCTGCGGCACGATCTGGATGCCGTCCGTCGTCAGCGCGGCCTCCAGCGGCGGCGGCATCTCGGCGTTCAGGCGGTCAATCACGTCGCCGACGGTCGCCGCGCCCGAAAGATCAATCTCGGCGGCGTCCGGGCCGTTCTCGACGCGCACGCGCCCCAGCGAGACGCCCCCGCCGTTCGCACCGTTGAGGTCGCTGATGCGCGTGTCGAGCGTCAAAGCCGGATTGAGGTCGTGCCAGCCCTGCACCTCGGTGGAGACGGCGCTGAAGAACTCCATGCCCGAGATGGTGAACGTGTCCTGCGAAAGGTCGGTGTCGACGATGGTCTGGCGCCGGCCCGCGTCGCCCTGGAACAGCACGCCGTCCTGGGTCCGCACGAACGGCAGATCGCGCCCGAAATGCCCGCTGAAAAGGAACTCGTCGTTGTAGCTGCGGTTGCCCAGGGCGATCATCTGTTCGAGCAGCGAATCGACGACCGTGGCCAGCGCGTAACGCTCGTCGCTCGACACGCCGTCGTTCACGCCATTGAGGGCCAGCGTGTTCGCCTCGGTCATCAGGCTGACGGCCTCCTGCATGGCGGCCTCGCCCTCGCTCAGGACGGTGTTCGCCTTTCGCACGTTGTCTTCCACGCGCGAGAGCAGGTCGAGCTGGCGGTCGATCCGCAGCGCGGCGGCGGCCCGCAGCGGGTCCTCGCTGGGACGCTGGAAGCGCAGCCCGCTGGCGAGCTGGTTCTGCACCGTCAGCAACGCGCTCTGCGTGCCGCGCAGCGAGGTCGTCAGCAGAAACGATCGCATGTTCTGGCTGACTCGACCCAGGCTGATCGGGCTGATGCTCATGCTGCGCTCCGTCGCACTGCGGCCTGCCCTAGAGCAGCGCCAACAGTTGATCCGTCATTTCGTCCAACACGCCAATGTAGCGCGCCGCGCCTTCGTAGGCCTGCTGATACCGCGTCAGGTTGATCGCCTCCTCGTCCAGACTCACGCCGCTGACCGCCTCGCGCTGCGCGTTCAGTCCGTTGTAGACCGCGTCGGCGGACTCGTAGGCGTTGGCGGCGGCGGAGGTCTCCACCGCCAGCTCGTTGATCGTCTCCTCGTGAAACTGCGAGATGCTGCGGTTGCCGAGCAGCGCGCTGACGCTCGTGGATGCCGCCAGCAGCGCCACGCGGCCCGCGTTCAGCCCGTCGTAGTCGGAAAACGTCTCGCCCGCCGCGATCAGCCGCGAATCGCTGCGAACGGCGCTGGCCACGTCGATGTCCGCGGCGCTGCGCCCGCTGAAGAAGGAGTTCACGCCCAGCGCGGCCAGCGCGCCGGACCCGTCCTCGGTGAACCAGAACTCCTTGCCGTCGCCGGCGGCGAGCTCCAGCCGGTTCTGCGAATTCACGGAGGCGTTCAGGCCTGGCACCGCATCGAGCTGCGCCGCCAGGCCGCTCAGCGTCGTGTCGTCGCCGTTGAGCCCATCCAGGTCGACCTCGATCTGGCGCGTAATCTCAAGCCCGGTGCTCGTGTCGCGCACGTGCACCAGCATGACGCCGTTGACCACCGGAAACGGCAGGCCGGCCGCCTCGCTGTTCAGGGCGGCCTCGGGGTCGAGCACGCCATACTCGCTGGTGACGGTCCCGCGCCCGACCAGCCCGACGCCGGAGGAATGAATTCGATTGACCTCGTAGATCAGCCCCTGCGCGAGCTGGTCGAGCCGGCCGAACTGCCCGGCCAGGTGCACGTCGCGGGCCTCGAGCAGCCCCGCCAGCGTGCCCTGCGAGAACAGCACCGAGCCGCCGCTGTCCGCGTAGCGAACCGCCGCGACCTCCACGCCGTTGCGCACCTCGGGACGAAGCGTGAGCTCGCGGGCGCGGTCGAATTCGACCAGCGGCTCGCTGCCGGCGTAGACCGTGACCGAGCCGCTCTCATACTCGCGGACGCGAATGTCGATCTGCCCGCTCAGCTCGCGCAGCAGCGCTTCGCGCCGGTCGCGCAGCGCACTGGCGATCGTGTTGCCAGTCGCTTCCTGCGCCACAATCTGCGTGTTGAGCGAAGCCAGCTCGCCGGAGATTTCGTTGACGCGCTGCACGTTGGCCGTGACCTGGTCGTTCAGGTCGTTGACCTGCTGCATGATGTCGCTGCGCACGCGATGAATCGTGCGCACCAGCATGTCGGCCGACGCGACGACGTTGTCGCGCGCCGCAACGTCCGAGGGCGAGGTCTCCAGCGCGCTGAAGCTGCCGAAGAAATCGGTCAGCAGGCTGGACAGGTCCTGGTCGGAAAGCTCGTTGTAGATCGACTCGGTGCGGCTAAGGGTCGTGTAGATGGATTCGGCCCCGCCACGGCCGGAAGTCGCCAGGCGGAGCTGATTCTCGATGGATTCGTCCAGGTGGCGCTGCAGGTGCGAGAGCAAGACGCCGCCGCCGGGCGTGATGTTCCCCAGCATCGGCCCGCCGACCATGGCGCTGAGCCGTCCGCTCTGCCGGGCGTAATTCGGGTTCCCGACGTTGGCGATGTTCTGGCCCACGACGGCGATCGCGGCCTGGTACGCCGTCAGAGCGCTGCGCCCGATCTGGAAGGAAGCACCAATCACGAACCGCTCCTGCTCAACCGACCGCGTCGACCCATGCCTCGGTGACGCGCGTCTTCTTCTGTCCGGCGGGGCCGTAGGAAACCGTCTCGCGATTCGCCAGCGCGATGTCGGCAAACACGGCCCGCACACAAGAATGCAGGTCGCGTGCCACACGCTCGGCGAGCTTGTTTCGGTCCTGGAGTTTTGCCGCAAGCTCACGTAAACCCGTGACGCGGGCGTGGATATGCGAGCGCGCCGGCTCTTCGATTTCCGCCAGCAGCGCGCTCACCGTACAGGCCCCCTCGACCGGCACACGCAGGCGTTGCGCGAGCCCGGCAACGGCTGCGTCCTTGCGCCGCATCAGCAGCAGCGTGGTCTGGAGTCCGCGCGACTCGTCCTCGGAGCAGCGCTGGAGCGCTTGCGTGTCGGCCCGGCGCAACGCTTCGACCTTCCGCTCCGCAGCCTCGAACAGGCCGCGCAGCTCGTCGTGCAGCCCGTTCAGCGCCGCCAGCAGCGCCGCTGCATCCTGCTCGACTGTGGCCGCGGGGAGCATGATCGTCTCAGTCACGGGAGTCGCTCCTGGATGCCGGAAGGGTGCGTTCAGCCGCCAATCGCGTATCCCAATGGCCGCTCGGCAGCGCCACGCCCCCGGTCTTGTCTGCCTGGCGGCTTAACTTCGCGGCGATCCGGCCGCTCAGCCCCTTCAGGCTGCGCGCCGCCGCGATGTCCGCGACGCGCTGGTCGAGCTGCTCGCCGAAGATCTCCTCCGCGCGTCCGCCGCTGGCGAACGTCTTTCCGAAGGGCAGCTTTCGCATCTCGGCCAGCAGCGGCGCGAAGAAGAGCTGAGATAGCAACTGGCTGGCGGGCGCCTGCGAGTTCTGTTCGTCGCCGCCGGACCGCGCCAACTCGCCCAGCGCCGCGCGTGCTCGCAGCGACGTGGGCTGCGCGCCGGTCACGCTCCTGGCCGCTGCCGCGGAGCCGAGTTGGATCGCGGATATCGCCACAGGCGTGCTCACTCCACGTAGACGAGCCGGGCGCGCAGCGCTCCGCTCTGGTGCAGGTGCTCAACGGCGCTGATGACCTCTTCCGGGGCAAGCTGTAGCCGCGCCAGCATGTCCATGAGCTGCTGGAACTCGATCGCGTCTCCCGAGACCGCGCTCTCCGTGGAGGGCGCCGAGGTCGGTGCCGCGGCGGCGCCCGTGTGGCCGACGGACAGCGCGCCGACGCCCGGCAGATGCAGAATCGTCGGCGCAATCGTCACCGCGCCGCGGAATGAAACCTTGCGCGTCGTGCGGTTGATGCAGACCAGCGCGGGCTCGTGCGGCGTAACGAACAACGGCGTCTGGAGCACGCGGCTGATGAACTCGGCCGGGTCGTTGAGCTCGTAGTCGGGGATGCGGATGCGCACGTTGCGCGGATCGACCGCGACGGCCGGCCCCTGCGCCGCCACAATCTGCCGGGCCATGGCTCGGCCCGCAGCGGCTCGCTCGGCCGGGTTCGCAAGCTCGAGGTTGATCGAGCGCGCAATCACCTCCGCCCACTGGTAACCGCTGCGGCCCTCGTCGAGCACCAGCCAGACGCAGCCGTCCTCGAGAAAGTTGTAGAACAGGTCCTCTTCGATCGTCGCGCCCTGGCGGATGATGCCGCGCCGCAGGCTCTCCGCGTCGGGCAGGTCGATGCGTCCGCCGGCCAGCGCGAGCACGTCGTCGATCGCGAGCGTCGACTCCTGAAGCGGCGTGGTCAGCAACTGGCCGCCCTTGAGGCTCGCCGCCGGACCGATCGCCGAGACAGTCACGTCCATCTGCTGCCCTTCCCGCCCGCCGAACTCGGGAATCGTCGCCTCGACGGTCACGATGGCGACGTTCTTGTTGTTCTTCAGCTCGACGCCGTCGAGGATCGGCTGGTGATAGCGCTTGTGCAGCGCCATCAGGGCGCGAATGGTGGCGGCCGAGCTGGCACCGTCGCCGGTGCCGTTCAATCCGACCACCAGCCCGAAGCCGAACAGGTGATTCGTGCGCTGCCCCTGGAGCTTGGCGACGTCCTGCACGCGCTCGGTCGCGCGCGCAGGGCCGTTCAGGCATCCCATCAGCAGCAGGCAGGCTGCCCAACCCGCTGCGCCGCACTTCATCGGCCTGCACATGTCCGCCTCCCTGCGTCTGTGTCGTGCATCAGACGATTCCGCCGGCCGCCGCATCAGAACGGCCGCAGCCAGTCAAACGCCTTCATCAGCCACCCGCGCCGCGCGGCGTCGCGCGCCGGACCGGTGTGCTCGGTCACGACCTCGGCATCCGCAAGCTGCGTGCTCAGCACGGTGTTCTGCGCGGTAACGTCCTCGGTCCGGCAGGTGCCCGTGAGCGTCATGATCTGCACGTCCTCGTCGTTCTTGATGCGCTTGCGGGCTTCGAGCACGAGCGTGCCGTTGGGGCGCACGTCGAGCACCGTTGCGGTGATGCGCAGCGTCAGCGTGTCGCCGCGCTCGATCTTGCCTTCCCCGTCGTATTTGTTGTTGAACTCGAAGTCCATGCCGGGCGTGCCGTTCGGAAACGTCTGCGGCACGAGCCGGTCATGCAGGTCGAGACGGAACCACTTCTTCAGCTCCGCGTCGATCTGCCACTGCTTGTCGGACTCGAGCTTCGCGTCGCTGGTCGACTTCTTGTCCTCCCGCACGATCACTGTGACGAGGTCGTGCACCTGGATCTTGCGCGGCTCAGGCACCTCCACGGCGATCGGCGAGATGGCCAGCAGCACCGGATTGACCGCGTTGGACGAGGCCGGGCCGAGGTCCGCCGGCGGACCGCCGAGGATGACGTCGCTGCGCGCCGCTGGCTGGGAGCTCGGCGCCGGGGGATGCCCCAGCATCTGCCGGCCGCGCTTCGCCAGCGAGTTCGTCTGCGCCCCGGCCTCCAGCGCCAGGGCCACCGCTGCGGTCGAGATCACGAGCAGGCGCACACGGAGAGCGAATCGCATCACGATCATTCCTCTGTAAGCCGGACGGCGGCCAGCCCGCTCACGACACCGCGGATGACGCGCTTACTGTTGCGCACGTCGCCGAGACGCACGCGGACCGTTTCGCCGAACCCACCGCTGTCGAGGGCAGTTCCCGTCAGCCGCACATACACGTCGCCTCCGCCCACCACGGTCACGGGCCGGGATCGAATCACCAGGTCGGTCGGCTTGAGGTCGCCCTTTCGAAGCACCTGACCGGCGGGCACAAAGCTCTGCACGACCTGCCCGATCAGCTCTTCCGGATTGCTGTAACCCAGGTCGGCGTCCGCGCTGAACAGGTGCTGCGCGAAATCCAGCGCCTCGCGCTTCACGCAACTGCCTGCGTTGAGCGGCTTGCCCGCCACGATCACCGTCCGCATCAGCCGAACGTGGGCGACGATCACGGCGCTGCGCTGCCGTCGGCCGTCACGATTGATCGCGACGCTGAATTCGCGCAGGCCGAGCTGCTGCCCGCCGCGCGGCTTGATCTGAAACTCGAAGGGCGGGCTGGTGAGCCGCAGGAACTCGGTCCCGGCGCGCTCGAATTCGACCTGCACCTCGCCGTCGAGACGGTCGAGCGAGGTCCGGACAAGCTGCTCAATCGCCTCGCCCAGATTCTGCACGCCGTCATCAGCGTCCATGCCGACGCGCGTCCGCGGATGCGGGTCGCCGGCGCGCGGCGACTGGCCGGCGGGCTTCGGCTCCTCCGTCGAGTGCACGCGCACCTGGCAGCGCACGGCCCCGCTTACCAGCACGCGCGCCAGGTTCACCTCGAGCGCTTCCAATCGCTTCACGACCTGGTCGTGTGTCACCTCCACTAGCGGCCCTTCGACGTTCGAGAGCAACGGCTCCTCCGCGAGGGCCTGCTCCACCCCGTCGCCGGCGCCCGCGAAGCTGAGCACGTCCGACAGTCGAATCGTCGCACCGTTCGCTTCGGCGGTTGCTCGCATGACCAGCCGGCTGACGCGCGCGTCGCCGTCGCTACCGTCGTACGCCTGGGCCCGCGCCGCCGCGGCGACAACGGCCAGTGCGATCGCGCGGTTCAGGAGCGTTACGCTGCGCATTTTCGGATCCTCCCGTGCTTCGACGCGCGCCTCCGCGGCGTCACCGATTCAACGCTGCCTAGCGCCTCAGATTCGCGACGACCTGCAAGGCCTGGTCGGCCGTCTCGATCGACTGCGAGTTCATCTGGAACACCCGCTGGGCCTTGATCAGCTCGACCAGCTCCGTCACCGCCTCGGTGGTGCTGAGCTCAAGCGTCGCCGGCAGCAGAGTGCCAAAGCCGTTCTCGCCCGGATTGCCGGTCTCCGGCTCGCCGGTCGACCCGCTTTGCAGGTAGATGTTGGACCCGAACTGCACCAGCCCCGACGAGTTCGCGAAGCGCGCCAGCTCGACGCGCCCCGCGATCTGCGGCTGCCCGTTCTGGATGTAGCTGATGTCGCCGTTGGGGCCGATCGAGATGGCCGTGTCCGGCACGTCGACCGGCACGTTGATGGCCGGCTCCATGCGATAGCCGATGCTGTTGCCCAGAACCAGATCGCCCTCGGAGTTGCGCACGAAGTTGCCCGCGCGCGTGTAGCCGATCTGCCCGTCGCCGAGATCGACCTGGAAGAAGCCGTCGCCGTTGATCATGGCATCGAGGTTGATGCCGGTCTGCATGGGCGATCCCTGGCGAAGCAGTAGCTGGGTGTTGCTGACCGCCACGCCCAGGCCGATCTGCTGGCCGAGCGGAGCGCTGAGGCTGTCGGCGGTCTGAACCCCGGGCTGGGCGCGAATCTGGTAGAGCAAGTCCTGAAAATTCACCCGGGAGGACTTGTAGCCGACCGTCTCCGCGTTCGCGATGTTGTTCGCGATCACGTCGATCTTGGTCGACAGCGCCTGCATTCCGGTCGCGGCGGTATGAAGTGCCGTGATGGCCATGGTGTCCTGCCTCTCCCGGTTAGGTGAGCGTTGCAATCAGCCGACCGGCAGTCTGATCCTGTAACGTGACCATCTGCGCGTTGAACTGGTACGCTCGTCCGGCCTCGATCATCGCGACCAGCTCGTCCACCGGCTGCACCCCGGACGACTCGACGTGACCGGAGAGCACGTCGGCATCCGCCGGACGCGTCCGTGTTCCGGCGGCGTCGAAGCGCGACGCGCCGACCTTCTTGAGCGCCAGGTAGTCCTCGGGCTCGACCACCGCGAGCCGCGCCACGTGCTTTCCGTCCTGAGAGGCCCAGCCGTCGGCGTCGATCGAGACCGGGCCGCCGCGGGGATTCGCGCGAATCTCGCCCCCGCCGGCACTCAGCACCGCCGCGCCGTCGCTGACCGCGACCAGCCGGCCGTTCTCGTCGAGCCGCGTGCGCCCGTCGCGGGTCAACAGGTCGCGGCCGTTCATGCGCATCATGAGAAAGCCCGGTCCGGCCAGTGCGACATCCTCGGGCTGGTCGGTCTTGACGAACGCACCTTCGCTGTAGTCGACCTCGGTCTGCCCCAGCCAGAGCCCGCCGCTCAGCGCGTCAAGCAGCGCGTGGCCCGCTCCGTTGCGCACACCGGCCTGGGTCGCGGGCAGCCGCTCCGCAAACGTCGCCAGATCGCGCTTGAACCCCACCGTGTCCGCGTTGGCGAGATTGTTGGCGATGACCTCCTGACGATGCTCGTTGACCATCATGCCGGCAACGGAGTGATACAGGCCGTAAATCATGCCGGCTCCTCCGTCTCGGTTGGAGACGCCAACGCTGCCGGACAGACCTCGCGCATCGCCAGCTCGCGCTCGCAGCAGCGGGCCGCGATCCGCGCCACGCGCCGACCGAGCTCGGTCCAGTCGCTCAGCCCGGCGAGGAGATCCGTCTCACCGTCCGTCGCACCGCGTGCGGCGATCGAACCAGCGCGCGGGGCGCTGTGCTTGCGCCCGGCGCGTCGCTGCGCGGCCAAACCCGAAATGCCATCACGCATCGGTCTGCCCTCCGGGCATGCTGCGACCTTGGACACGGCACGATTCCACGTGCCGGGCGACGCCAAAGCAGATCGCGTGCCACGAAAGTGGACACACGCGCCAACCGGCGCGAGCGGGTGGTCAACTCGTGCGGCAGACCGCGTTTAGCGAATCGAAGAGAAACGGCGCTGCGCGTCGGAAGGGCCGCGTCAGGCGGCCGCGGCGCGCAAGGCATGCGCCGCGCCGGCAAGGCTTGCGGCGCGCGCAGACTACGATGTTCGGCCAGGAATGCTGCTGCGGACGATTCGTCGGCTGGATTCCGCGCTCCGTTCAGTAGCGCGCGGAATCCGAGATCGCCGCGCGGCCGGCTCAGGGAATCGAAACGACCGCGTCGCCTTCGCGCAAGGGCTGCGCCGGCGCCGCCAGCAGCTCGGCCACGACCACGTCGCGCCCGCTGAACCGCTGGATCACCCGCGCTCGAACCAGCGTCTCCCCGCCGCGCTGCACGGCGCAGTTCATGCCGGCGTAGGCGCGCGGCAGCTCCAAGGTCGCCAACTTCGACGGTTCATCGAGCACGCGAAAGCGGCCCTGCGCCGCCGGCCGCTCGTCCAGGGATCGGCAGCGCTTGACCCGCTCGTCGAGACGGACGCGCTCTCCGCCCGTGGCGCGCTCGGCGGCCGCGGCGAGAATCGACCGTCCGGCCGGGGAGTCGACGTCGAGCAGGCCCTCCGCAGACGCCAGCGCGATCGAATCCACCTCGTCCTTCAGTAGTTCCACCAGGACCGGCTCGCCGATCTCCAGCCGCATGCCGCGCAGCGCCCGCACAGACCAAAGCCGCTCGCGCTCACGCGCATCCGCCAGATACGTTCGCCAATCCGCCGCCGTCAGCGATGCGTCGCGGCGCAAGTAAGCGGGCGTGTGCCGATAGTAGGTCTCGAGCGTAAGCACGTGCAGCGCGGTGGCGTAGACGCGCCCGCCCATGCGGCTCCAGCGGCCCCAGCCGGTTCCGAACGGCTCCCAGCTTCCGTAGCGATGTCGCCGCTTTTCCCCGGTGAGCATGTCGCGCGATTGCAGCGGCAGAATCGCATCGCGAAGCCGCGCGTTCCACTCCTCCCACTCCGCGCCGCCGCTCTGGAACATCGCCACCGTGCCATAGTACCAGTAGTACTCGCTGTGCAGCCCGGTGTCGTCGCCGCCCTGCAATCGCGCCAGGGACGGCGGCTCCGCCAGCAGAACGGCCCGCTGACGCCGCACAAGCGGAGCATCGCTGCGCCAGCCGAGCAGTTGCTCGCTGAGCAGTGCCGCGGCCGTCATGGCTGCACCGTAGCGATACACCGGCCGGGTCGATTGCGGATCCAGCTTGAAGCCGGTGCCGGCGTCCGCGTACCACACCCGCCCGTCGCTCTCGCCGCAGCGCGCAAAATGCAGCGACGCTCTCACGAGCGTTCGGCTCGGCACTTCCTGCCCAGCAGCCCGCGCCGCGTGCAAAGCCTGAACCATCCACGCCGTAATCGACGTGTCATTGCGCGCGCTGTCCGGGCGCGGCACGTAGTCCCAGCCGCCGAGATGCTGCTGCGACTGCACCAGCAGGGCCACGGCGCGCCGCAACGGCTCGCGCACTCGCTCGTCGTGCGTGAGCGCGGCGTATTCGGCCAGCGCGAACGTCGCCAGCACGTTGTCGTAGCCGGCCATTGCGTCCCGCGAGAACCCGCCGTCGGAGTATTGGAGCCGCAGCAGCGCGTCGATGCCGAGCTTGACGGTCTGCTGGTGCGGCCCCTCGCGGTCGGTGTAGCCCGCCCCCAGAAACGCCAGCACAACCAGGCCGGTCAGCCCCGGGCGCAGCGAAGCGTCGAGCCGCTCCACCGCTGCGCCGGGACATTCGTCGTCGCGCGGGCAGCGGCGCTGAAAGCTCACCCGATCCCAGCTTCCGTCGCGCTCCTGATGCGCCGCCAGCCAGTTCAGCCCGGCCTCCACCGCGTTTTCCGTGAGCGGCGTACCGCCGAATCGCTCGACGCGCTCCTTTCGCCCTTCGGTGGAGCGTTCCTCGTGCGCGTCCTGGGAAAACGCCGCGGGCGACAAGCTCGCAGCGACAATGCCCGCGAGAATTCCCGCACGCAGGATGGGAACGGCACGCCCGCCGCGCGGAGATCGCGCCGCGACGGCGAGGACGCCTTTCACTCTTCGCCCCCGGCGTCCGAATTGTCGGCCGCAGCCGATTCCCAGACGCGCTCGATGCGAATGGCCCGGCCGCTGGTGGAATCCGCCTCGACGATTACGCCCGACAGCCGCACGTCTCCGCTCGCCACGTCGTAGCTGAACGGCATGCCGGTCGTGAGCACCTGCAAGACGCGGTGCTTGTCGCGCCCCAGCACGGAGTCGTACGGGCCGGTCATGCCCAGATCGGTGATATACGCCGTCCCGCGCGGCAGGATGCGCTCGTCGGCGGTCGGAATGTGCGTGTGCGTGCCCACGACCGCGGTCACCCGGCCGTCCAGGTGCCAGCCCATCGCGATCTTCTCGCCGGTCGCTTCGGCGTGCACGTCGACCACGATGAGCTTCACGTCGGCCGGCAGCGCGGCCAGCACGCGATCGATCGCGGCGAACGGGCAATCCGCCTTCATGTTCATGTACGTGCGGCCGAGCAGCGAGACGACGGCCACCATCGCGCCGTTGCGCGCGCTCACTAACGTGTGGTCGCGGCCGGCCGCCACCGCGGGCAGATTCGCCGGTTTGACGATCCGCTCGCTGGTCTCCAGCACCGGCACGATCTCGCGGCGCTTGTAGATATGGTCGCCCATCGTGCAGACGTCGACGCCCTGGTGCAGCAGCTTCTGGAACATCTGCGGCGTCATGCCGCTGCCGGCCGCGACGTTCTCAGCGTTGGCAATGACGAAATCGATCTCCCGATCACGCACCAGCCGCGGAATCAACTCGGCGCAGGCGCGTTTGCCCGGCCGGCCGACGATGTCACCAATCACCAGCATTCGCATTCGGAGGCGTATCCCGTTCGAGGTCACGTAGCCGCCTGCCAGTCGTTCGCGACAGTATAACGCGCGCCGCGCGAATGGCCCCCGCGCCCAGCCTCGCGATCGATTCGCCGGGTGGCCTGCGCGCGGTTCAGTCCTACAATCCGGCATTCGCGTTCCGGGAGCCGAGCGTATGAGCCGAATCGTCCACTCCGCGTCGTGCTGGCTCCGAATGCTGGGATGCCTGGCAATCGTCGCCGGCGCGGCAGCCGCGGGACGGCAGGAGAATCCCGCCATGTCGCAGCCGACCCAGGCGTCCCCATCTCATGACCGTACCAACCGACTCATTCACGCCACCTCCCCGTACCTGCTTCAGCACGCGCACAACCCGGTGGATTGGTACGAATGGGGGCCTGAGGCGCTCGAACGCGCCCGCCGCGAGGACAAGCCGATCTTCCTCAGCATCGGATACGCCGCCTGCCACTGGTGTCACGTGATGGCGCACGAGAGTTTCGAGGATCCGCAGATCGCGGCGATCATGAACCGGCTGTTCGTCAACATCAAGGTGGACCGCGAGGAGCGGCCCGACATCGACGACCAGTACATGCAGGCCACGATGATCATGAACCAGGGCGGCGGGGGCTGGCCGATGAGCGTTTGGTTGACGCCCGACCTCAAGCCCTTCTACGCCGGCACGTACTTCCCGCCTGAGCCGCGCTGGGGCCGCCCCGGCTTCGGCGAGCTCTGCGAGCAGATCGGCGCGCTCTGGAAGAACCGCCGCGACGCCATCCGCGAGGGCGCTGACCAGCTCGCCGACCTTGTGCGGCAGTCGCTCAGCACCGCCGCCAGCCGGCCGGCCGAGCTGTCGCTGGGGACGATCGACCAGACCGTCGCGTCGCTGGCCCGCGCCTTCGACGCCCGCAAAGGCGGCATGTCAGGCGGCGGAACCAACAAATTTCCCCCCAGCATGACGCTCGACCTTTTCCTGCGCGCCGCCGAGCGCCTCGGCCGCGAATCGCCGCAGGCCCGCGAGCTTCTCCCGCTGGTGGAGACCACCCTCGACCACATGGCCCAGGGCGGCATCTACGACCAGCTCGCCGGCGGCTTCCATCGCTACAGCACCGACCCCGACTGGCTCGTCCCGCACTTCGAGAAGATGCTCTACGATGAGGCGCTCGTCAGCCGCGCCTATGTCGATGCCTGGCAGGTCCTCCGCAAGCCGCTCTACCGCCGCATCGCCTGCGAGACGTTCGATTACGTCATCGCCGATCTGCAATCGCCGCAGGGCGGTTTCTACAGCACCCGCGACGCCGACAGCGAAGGCGAGGAAGGCCGCTACTACGTCTGGACGCGCGACGAGGTGCTGCGCCTGCTCGGCCCGGTCGACGGTCCGCGCGCGTGCGCCTATTTCGACATTCGCCAAGGCGGTAACTGGCAGGATCCGCACGCGCCCGGCGCGCCGAAGAACATTCTGCACACGCCCCGCGCGCTCGAAGCGGTCGCGCGCGACGAAGGCGTCGAGCCCGCCGAGCTGGAGCGTTCGATCAACCGAGCGCGCCGCGTGCTCCTTGACGCCCGCGCGCAGCGCGCCGCGCCGGCGCTCGACGACAAGATTCTCTGCGAGTGGAACGGACTGATGATCTCGAGCTTGGCGCGCGGCGGAGCGTCGTTCGGCGAACCGCGCTACATCGCCGCCGCCGCCCGCGCTGCCGACTACCTGCTGCGCGAGCAGCGCCGCGACGGGCGCCTGCTGCGCACCGCCCGCGGCGACCAGCGCGGCCGGCACGCCTTTCTGACTGACTACGCCTGCCTGATCGAAGGACTGCTCGATCTCCACGAAGCCACACTGGAGCGGCGCTGGCTCGACGAGGCGATCGCGCTGAACCGCCTCGCAATCGAGCTCTTTCACGACGCCGAGAGCGGCGGCTTCTACTTCACAGCGGCTGGGCACGAGGAGCTCCTGGCGCGCAGCAAGGACCTGCGCGACGGGGCCACGCCGTCGGGCAATTCGGTTCAGATCATGAACTTGCTGCGGCTGAAGACGCTGCTGGCCGACGAGCAGCTTGGGAACATCGCTCAGCAGACCATCGCCCACCTCGCGTCCAAGGTCGCCGAAGCGCCCCACGCTTACGAGCGCTTCCTGACCGGCGTCGAGTTCGCGCAGTCCGGGCCGATCGAGCTGGCGGTAATCGGGGGCCTGTCCGACGAGCGCACGACCGCCCTGCTTCGTGTAATCCGTGAAACGTACCTGCCGAACCGCGTGCTGCTGCACGCCGATCCGTCCGGCGCGCAGGCCCGGCTGAATTCCCCCCTGCTGCGCGGGCGCGAGTTGGTCAACGGCGCGCCCGCGGTGTATGTTTGCCGCGGCTATGCCTGCCGGCAGCCGGTGACGACACCCGAGGCGCTGCGAGCGGAGCTGGAGCAGCGGTGAACCACCGGCCGGATACGGATCGTCCGCGCGAACGATCCGGGAAAGGTCGCAAACCATGCACGATTCGGTGCGGCGTCGCGGACTCGAAGCGCTCAAGAGCGCGCGTTCGATGCTATTAAGGTTCATCGTCGACATTCCCGCGGACAAGCTCTGCACGCCGCCCGTCCCGGGTGGCAACCACGCGCTCTGGACGATGGGACATCTGGCCTGGGCCGATGAGGCCTTCCTCATCGCCCTCACGGGCGAGCCGAGCGAGCTGCCTGAAGACTGGGCGTCGAAATTCGCCTGGGGTTCGACGCCCGTTCCCGACCCCGGGAATTACCCGCCGGTCGCGGAGGTGATGCGGGTGGCGGCCGACGTGCGCGATCGGCTGGTGCAGTGGTTCGACGGCGCCGGGGAGTCTGAGATGACCAACCCCGTCCCCAAGGACCTGGAAGGTTTCGCCAGCGACGTCGGCCAGCTCATGTTCAGCATCGCCGGTCACGATCGGATGCACGTCGGCCAGCTCGCGGTCGTGCGCAAGGCGCTCGGATTGAAGCGCATCATCGGATAGTGCGCGCCGTTCTTCACTCGCTATTCGCTCGTCGCTATGGCTCGTCGCCCATAGAAGGGGCGACGCTACGATGTGCCAGCGTCGGCGCGCGAGCGGCTGGTAGGCGAGGCGCTCAACGCGAACAAGATGCTGGAGATCGGTAAACACTCCATGGCGAGCGTGCAGGGGCAATATGGCGGGACAGACGTGCCCGGGTTTCTCTCGCTGGATCGCTCCTTCCGCCCGGCGATGCTGATTGACCTCCCGGCCCGCCGAGGTTCTGCCCCAATGGCCGGGCACGGCCCGCAGCGCCTTCGAACGCCAATGGTGGCCGGGAGCGTGCAACAGGTGGTAGAATCCAGTCGAGCAGGCCTGCGTCCGAGAGGCTCCGCCGGATCGGATGATGCGCCGTGTCCAGCAGCCACGACTTCAAGCGCGTTCGCGACCAACGCCCGACACCCACCTCGTTGGATCGGGTCAGCAGTCGAGCCCTCATCGCGCTGCTTCGGCGGCACGTTCTTGCGCCGTTTTCACGCATGACCGATGGGCGCGTCGTGGCGATGCCACTGCTCCTGCCCGAGCACCTCTCGGACTTCGATGATCCGCCACCCAACCCCTGCCATCCTGCGTGCGCTGAGTACGCTGCGACAGACTACTGCCGGGAGTCCTGGCAACTGCACCTCGCGGAGCTGGCGCAGCGGCCTGAGACCCACTGGCACAGATGCGATCACGGCCGCCTCTGTGCCATAATTCCCGTCGTATGCGCAGGCCGATGCCTCGCAGCCATTAAACTGGCGTGTCCGGTGACCGCAACGACCCGGACTGACTTCAAAAAGCGCCTGGAGCTCCTCAGTGTCCTGACCACGAATCTCGTGCTCTCCAACGCCACCTTCCTGGCGTCCCTGGCGCGCGACGCGGCCGCTGCGGCGTCATCCACCCCACCTGCGCCGCTGGCACCATCGTCGCATGTTGAGGTGTCCACCACTCACCATACAGTTCTGCGGGTTTTGGAGCACATCGAGAAGCACCTCGCAGACCCGAAGTTGAATGTGGCACGCGTCGCTCGAGAGCTGGAACTTCATCCCAACTACCTCAGTCAGCTCTTCTCCGACCAGGTCGGAGAGCAACTGCACCGGTTCATCAGAGCCCGGCGTGTCGAACTCGCACAGACCCTTCTCACCACGACAGAGTGGCAAATCAAGCGCATTGCCACCGAGACCGGTCACGCCAACCCCAACTGGTTCTGTCACGTCTTCCGCGAGTGGACTGGTCTCACGCCCGGTAGCTGGCGAAGCCACACCCGCCAATAGCGCCCGGCCAGTTCGAACGAGCAGGAGAGGCGAACGATCGACCAGGCGTGCCGCGGACGCAGGTCCGCCGGGCGCCCGTCGTGACCGGCGACGGCCTGCCAGCCGCTGCCTCAATGGCGCTGCGTATCTCAGATCAGGTGTGCAGCTCTCAGATCTCGCACGATTTCAGTGCGCTATTTGTCAGGACTGATGTACGTTCGTCAATACAGGCGCGAAGCACGAATCTATGCACCGCCGCCGGCAACGGCGCGGAAGTGATCTCCGGCTCAGAGAATGCGGGGAGGGGCGATGGTGGCAAGCCCGCCAGCGAAGTCGGCGAGAACCCGCGGCGCCACGAGCAGCCTTCACCGAACGCGGCGTTCGCGCGGCCCGAGTCGGGCCGTCGGCTCGCGCGGACCGTTCACATCCCAACAGTCCCGTCCCCTGCATGAGACAGAAATGCTCATGCTCGTACCCCAATTGCGGTACGGTGTTGTCCTGGGAGTGGTGGCGCTAAGCACCGCCGAACCGCCCGCCATGGGACAGACCATCACTAAGAACAGCTTCAAGGTGACCGGGACCATCGTCGCAGGGACCATGACGTTTAAGATCGGCACCCTCCAAGGAACTGTCACAACTGTGGCGGGAGATACTGCCGCCGACAAAACGGCAAAGCTGGCCGCTGAAATCAACCGCATAGACGCTGGAGCAGACGCCTTCGTTGATCCGACTGACAACACGAGGGTCAAGTGGAACAACGCTGGGAACCCAAAGCTCACCATCTTGAAGGACACCAGCGGCGATCCTTGGACTTGGACTACGGACATCCATGACAACCCGCTGCCGCCGCTCCAAGGAGCGTTCACGCTACCTACCCTGGGGACGGCGGCGGGCAATTCGCACGGCGCCTTCGGCTTCTCGACCGTCGCTGGTGATGGGAGCATCGACGCCGGACCTGATATCCCGCTCATTGGAGGTGAGACGGGCGGCAACTTGATTCTCACGATCGCAGACTACTTTGATGACTTTGCGCCGACGCAGGTCAGCACTCTATTGATCGATGGCATATCGTTCACCGAGCTGACAGTCAATCGCGCCGCAACCGACCGCGGCGGCCCTCGTGGCCCTCGGCGGGCTGCTGCGGGTTCGCCGGCGCGCCGTGCGATGAAGGTGCAGCGCGTGGCGTGAAGGAAGGAGGTGCATGATAGATCCGATGGTGTTCGGGCAGCGCGCGAGCACGCGTTGCGGACGCCAGGCAGTAGGTTCGAGCTGCCTGGATCAAGAAGGTGACCCATAGGCAAAGACGGGCCAAGCGCCCGCGCTTGGGAGAAAAACAATGACCACCGCAAGGACCATACGAACGGCAATCGGCCTCGTGATCTTCGTGGTCGCTCCGGCGGCGGCCGACTGGGACCCGGGCGACCCGTACAAGATGCACTTTCCGCAACTGCCGGACCCCTTCGGCTGGGACGTGGCCGCCACCTGGCCGAAGGTGTTGGCGGACGACTGGATGTGCACCGAGACGGGCCCGGTGACGGACATCCACTTCTGGGGCTCCTGGTACAATGATCAGCGGTTTCCCATCGAGTCTATTCACGTCAGCATTCACGAAGATATCCCAGCCAGCCCGACAAACCCATACAGCATGCCGGGAGAACTGTTGTGGGAGCGCGACTTCTTTCTCGGCGAGTTCACGGAGCGTCTCTGGGGCACTGGTGACCAGGGCTGGTACAACCCGAACACGGGCGAATACTACCCCAATAACCACCATATGACCTGGCAGTACAACATGGAGGACATCCCCAATCCGTTCCACCAGGTCGCGGGCACCATCTACTGGCTGGATATTTCGGTCAAGCTGCCGGGTGGATTGCCACCGTGGTTCGGCTGGAAGACGTCGCTTAACCACTGGAACGACGACGCGGTATGGGGCGATTACCCGGATCCGATGTGGATGGAGCTGCGCGACCCGATCACTCAGCAATCGCTCGACCTCGCGTTCGTCATCACGCCCGAGCCTGGGACGCTGGTCCTGCTGCTGGTTGGCGGCGCGCTGGGGCTGCTACGGCGCCGCTAGTCGCGGCGGCTTGAGAGGCGGGCGCTGTCCCCGCGGAGACCGCGTGCCAAGGGACGTCGCCGGGCTTGCCGGCGATTTCGACGCTGATGGCGACATCGGCTTCGACGACTGGGAACTGCTTGGTGACCTGCTTCAGCGGGCCCGATTGGAGTTCCCTGCCGGCCGAGTGCCAATGCACCGATCTCGATGCCGACTCGGACAGCGACGGGCGACGCCCTGGCCCCTGCGCTGCCCACGCGGCAATAGCGACCGACAAAGACGCCACGGGTCCGGACGATTGACTCGCCGGACCCGCGCGCTCCCCCCTGTTCCCGTCTGTCACCGAGGCCTGGCTCGGTCGTTCTAGCGCTCCATCAGGAACATTCGCATCGGCTGGTTCATCTGGGTGTTCGGGCCGGCGATGGTGCGGTCCGGAGCCAGCAGGCCGTTGCGAGTCTGAATCGCGTCATACGAGTAGATCGCGTCGTTGCCGGCGTCCACGATGTAGCCGTTCTGCTCGCGGTCCACGATGATCGAGGCCAGCAGCGCTCCGGGGACGCTCACGGTCAGAATCACGTCCGCCGACACCATGCCGTTCAGGCTCGACGCATCGTTGAACATCAGCACCCGCCCGGCCCCGTCGAGCACGTACAGCCGGTCATCCAGGTCGACGAACACGTCGTACACCAGCGCCCCGGCAAAGTCCGGGCTGTTCAGAATGCGGCTCGGAGTCACGTCGCCGTTCAAGCTGCCGGCGCCGTCGAACATCAGCACGTTCGCCGCGGCCGAGTTGGCCACGTACAGGTTGCCGGCTGCGTCCAGGTTGACGCCGAACGGCTGGTTCAGGTCAGCGCTGGTGGTGGTGTGGATGCGTCGCGTCGGCGGCAGGTTGCCGATGAAGCCGCCATCCGAAGCGCCGTCGTAGACCTTGACGTCGTGGGCCACACGGTCACACACAAAGATGCGGTCCGCGGCCGAATCCAGCGCGATCGAGGTCGGCTTGACGAGCTGGGTCGCAGCGCCGAACACGTTCGCGTCCGGCGCGAGGTTGCCGTGCGCGGTCGGCGCGTCGACATAAACGGTGATCGCGGCGGAGCTGTAGTTCGCGACGAGCATGTCGCCACTGCTCGTGACGACCAGGTCGGCCGGTCCGCTCAGCTGCGTGCTGGCGCCGGACAGATTCAGGTCGGGCGCGATGTTGCCGTTTACGCCGGCCGGATCCTCATACGCGATCACACCCGGGGCCAGGTAATTGGTAATGAACAGGATCGGCGTCGCGGTCACGTCGATCGAGACCGCGTCGGTCGCGGACCCGCCGTGCCCGTCCGACACGGAGACCTCGAACGTGAGCGTGCCGCTGGTTTCCGGCGCCACGAACCCCGCCACGCTCGTCGTCGTGCCGCTCAGGGCCACGGGCGCGCCGGCGGTCTGCGCCCAGATGTACGTCAGCGGATCGCCATCGCCATCGCTGGCGGTCGCGGTCAGAATCACCGCCGCACTGGCGTCAACCGCCTGGTCGCTGCCCGCGCTTACGGTCGGAATCGAATTCGCAGGCGGCGGAGGCGACGTATCGCCGGCGTCGCCGCCCGAATCGACATCCACGTCCTCCACCTGTGCCGTGTCGCCGCCGGCGGTCGTCCCGCCCGTGACGAGCGCTTCGGATGAATCGAGCGCCGCCTGCGGGCAACCCGCAATGTTGAACGCGAACACACAACCTGCGACACAACTCGCGACAAGCATCCGCTTCATGAGTGACTCCCCTGGTCCCTGCGATCCGCCCGACCGAGCAGGCGCTCAGGGACTCCCCCCTGCCCTGGCGCCCGCTCGTTGTCGGACCCTTGTTTCTCTACGGCGTTGGTGCTGGTTCTTCGGTGTGCCCCGCTCGACTCGGCGTCAGGCGGGCCTGGTGGTTGCGCGACGCTCGTTGCGCCGCGGACTCGCTCGACGGTCAGGCTGTTGTTGTTGTTGTCAACATGACAAGGTTCCTTTCAGTTCGGATGCAACCGGCATCCCTCCGGCACGCGTCCGCCCCCCTTTGCGACGCGTACGGTAGGGGCTAAAGCAGCCGGCATGCCAGAACGAGCGGAAGGTGGTGAAAAATGCGCTAACATTCGTAAGTGACTTTCATGAAATGAGTTGCAATTAACAAAAAAGTGCGAGTTCTCCCCGACGACGCAGCCAACCTAGGAACAAATACCCACTCGGTCGCGAGAAGTGGGTAGTTTTACCCAATCGAGCGGCTCGATCCGGCGTCCGACCACGGCCGCCCCATCGCTCGCCGGTCGAATCCTCGGTACAGCGTGTCGTAACAAAAAACCGCGCGGGCCAGGAACGAGTCCTGACCCACGCGGCCTTTCTCTTCTCGCACCACCGTGGGCGCGCGTTGCGTGAGCTCGCGATTCGTTAGCCGGCCTCGCGCGCGTCGCGATCCGCGCGCGGCCGGCTGAGCACGCCTACCGCTCCATCAGGTACACGCGGATCGGGCCCACGAGCTGAGTCGCGGCGCCCTGAATCGTGCGGTCCGGCGGAATCGCGCCGTTCCGCGTGTGGATCATGTCGTACACGTAGACGGCGTTGTGGGCGTAGTCGACCAGGTAGCCGGTCTGGCTGCTGTCGACCGCGATCGCGGTGAACAGCGGCGCCGGCACCGTGCCGGTCAGAATCACATCGGCCGGCGTGCTTCCGTTCAGCGTCGACGCATCCTGGAAGATCAGCACGCGCCCCAGACCGTCCACGACGTACATGCGGTCATCCAGGTCGATGAACACGTCGTAGAGCAGCGCGCCCACGAAATCCGGGCTGCTGATGATGCGCGTCGGCGTGAGGTCGCCGTTCAGCGCGCCGGCGTTCTCAAAGACCAGGATGTTGGCGAGGCCGCTATTGGCCACGTACAGGCTGCCGCTCGAATCCAGGTTCACGCCCAGCGGACTGACGATGTCGCCGCTGGTCGTCGTTCGAATCACCCGCGTCGGCGGCAGGTTTCCGACGAAGCTGGACTGCGAGACGTTGGCGAACACCTTGATGTCATCGTGGATCATGTCGGCAACAAAGACCAGGTCGCTGGCCGTGTCGATCGCCAGCGAGCTCGGGTCGGTCACCGTCGTCGCCGCACCCGCCACGTTCCGCGCCGGCATGATGTTGCCGTTCAGTGCGTCGGCGTCGGCGTAAGTGGTGATGGCGTCCGAGACGTAGTTGGCCACAACGAGCTCCTCCGCACTATTCACAACGATGTCCGCGGGCCCGGAGAGTTGCGTACTGCCGCCCTGCAAGTTCAGGTCCGGTGCGATGTTCCCGTTCACGGTCGCAGGATCGACGTACGCCGTCACGTTCTGACCGACGTAGTTGGCGATGAACAGGATCGGCGAGGCGTGCACGTCGATCGAGATGCTGTCGCTGGCGCTGCCGCCCTGTCCGTCGGAGACGGTCACCTGGAACGTCAGAGTGCCGCTGACGTCCGGCGCGGTGAAGCTCGCGCCGGCCGTGGCGGCCCCGCTGAGCGTTACGGCCGTGCCCGCGATCTGAGCCCACGCGTACGTCAGCGCGTCACCGTCCGCGTCGCTGGCGGTGGCCGTCATCGCGACCGCGTCGCCCGCTTCGACGGCCTGGTCCGCGCCGGCGCTGACGGTCGGATCGGTATTCGATCCCGATCCGCCGGAACCCCCGCCCGCGCCGCCGCCCGCCGAGATCGCGACGTTGACCGTGTCGTCGTCGCTGGCCCCTTGCGGATCGATCACTTCGAGCTCGAACACCAGCGTCTGGCCGGCGGCGGAAGCCGGCGCGACAAACGACGCGCTGGCCGCGTTCGAGCCGCTCAGAGAAGCCGCCGGACCGCTGAGCTGCGTCCAGTGGTACGCCAACGGATCGCCGTCGGCATCGGTCGCGGAGCCGCTGAGCACGACGCTCGCCCCGGGCGCGACGGACTGGTCCGAGCCCGCCGACGCCACGGGCGCCGAGTTCGTCGGCGATCCCCCGGTCGGGCAGCCTCCCATCGTGGAAACGACTAAGGACAGACTGAGCGCGCACAGAATCTTCGTTCGCATGATCCTCCCCCCATGCATTGGTGTGTGTTCTGCGGCCTGCTTCCCTGTATAAGCAGCCGCGATCACCCTAGTGCTAGGAGGGGTGCCAACGCGAAATCAATGCCTCAGTTTGCGACGAGACGGGAATTGACGCTGCGGACGACGCCCACCCACGCCAGAACGTGTCGCAATTCCGGACGCTTGGCTCCGCAACGCGGACGAATCAGGCAGGCTGAATTCGCGCGGCCGAAGCGGCCCGGAGCGGTCCGCAACGGCCCGAGCGCGCGCTCAGGCTGTAGGTGTTTTCCCCCGAGGCGATCAACGATTCCG